>JAKVJW010000001.1 GCA_022486815.1 Prevotella sp.
CTTATCGAGAGGACCAACCCAGCTATCAACATCACGGAAGAAAGGACAAGGCGAACCCAGGCACTCCGCTGATCACTACTTTTTTGTTCATCCATAACTTTACAACTTTTATTTTCTGTTGCAAAGATAAATAAATAGAGATGCAACTGAGTTGCAAAGATGGTTCCTGCCACATCTTTACCAACTTATAATGATACGAAGAGCCAAAATATATTGAGGCCTATCCAGGTGAAAAATACAAGAACAAGCTTAGTCGTTAGTAACTTTAAAAAAGAAATTTTATGTAATACCAGTGATCTATTACATAAAGATTGAAATCTCTGTCCATAGAATCAGAGTTTCAGTAAACTTCCAGATAAAAGACGAAACACTTACGATCTCATATCAAGAAGATTGAATATAATGAATTCCTAAAAATGACTTTCAATATATTCAAACAACCAATCGTCAAAATCTTTAGCTCTTTTCTGATCACTTATCTTTTCATTTTCCATTATTCTGTCAGTTTTAAATTTTCAGCCACAAAGATAAGAAAATCTTTGCTTTTTTAATGAAAGTTATCAATTGTTTTTTAAAATCTTCTATTATGGCCTAGCAACGTTGCCAATCAATATAAGAATACAACTTTAATTGCCAAACTACATAGCAAAGATTATTCTAAACTATTAGAAACTCCTTATAAAACCAAAAAGATGTACCCACAGATCTAGTATCAATTCTTTTTCGTATCTTTGCATACAAAGAAAATCAATCATAAAAAATGGACGAAGATTTTAATATCCATCAAGAAAACGAGTCTTCGGCAGAAAAAGAATTTGAGAAAGCACTACGACCGTTGAGATTTGATGATTTCAGCGGAGAAAATAAAGTTGTAGAGAATCTTAGAATCTTTGTCGAAGCCGCGAAATTCCGAGGAGAGCCACTTGACCATACCTTGCTTCATGGACCACCAGGTTTAGGAAAAACTACACTAAGCAATATTATCGCCAATGAACTCGGTGTAGGATTTAAGATCACAAGCGGACCGGTATTAGATAAACCTGGAGATCTTGCGGGTATTTTAACTTCTTTGGAGCCAAAGGATGTCCTGTTCATTGATGAAATCCATCGTCTCTCTCCAGTTGTAGAAGAATACTTATATTCAGCTATGGAGGATTATCGAATCGATATTATGATTGACAAGGGTCCTTCAGCAAGAAGTATACAAATAGATTTAAATCCTTTCACGCTTATTGGTGCTACAACACGAAGTGGCTTGCTATCAGCTCCCCTACGGGCACGTTTTGGAATTAATCTGCATCTAGAATATTATCAACCAAAAACTCTCAAGAAGATCATTATGCGTTCTGCAAAACTTCTGAAAGTAAAAATCGACGATGATGCAGCAGAGGAAATAAGCCGCCGATCACGAGGTACGCCACGTATAGCTAATAGTTTGTTACGTCGTATCCGTGATTTTGCTCAGGTAAAAGGCAATGGAACCATAACAGGCGGCATTGCACGAATAGGTCTAAAAGCATTAAATATAGACCAATATGGTCTCGATGAAATCGACAATAAGATACTTACGACAATCATTGATAAATTCCGGGGTGGTCCTGTTGGAGTCTCAACCATAGCGACAGCTATTGGAGAAGATTCCGGAACAATAGAAGATGTTTACGAGCCTTACCTTATCATGGAGGGCTTTATTAAGCGGACACCTCGCGGACGAATCGCCACTTTATTGGCCTACGAACATTTAGGCAGGAATTACCAAAGCAGTAATTCCATGGAACAAAATCTCTTTTAACAGATAAAATTAATAATAAAAAAACAGATTGAAATCCGAAAGTTGTATAAGTAATAAAACAGTAATCATAAAGCGATGAAAACAGGACTATATACCGGAACTTTTGATCCATTTACGACAGGACACCAAAATATCGTAGAGCGTACTATGCCACTCTTTGACCGACTAGTCATCGCTGTAGCCGTAAATGAACGCAAGCACACAGAAGAGGAAATAAACCAAAGGGTAAAAGACATTCAACTCCTCTATGCAAATGAACCACGGATTAAGGTAGTACCTTATAGTGACCTTACCGTTGATCTGGCGCATCGTGAACATGCCAAATACATTGTCCGTGGAGTTCGGAACTTGCGCGACTTTGAGTACGAACGGGAACAGGCAGATATCAACAAAAAACTTGGTGGCGTTGAGACAATCCTGCTTTTTTCTGAACCACAGTTAGGAATCGTCAGTTCTTCACTGGTTCGTGAACTTCGGCATTTCGGTCATGATGCACATGAATTCCTTCCTCAAAAAGACAAATGACAGAATCATTCCATTTTTAAATGAATATTCAAAAGAAAGAATATGATTAGCTATCAAGCAGAAGGCATTGAAATGCCAAAGATCAAGAAAAGAGATACTACCTCATGGATAAAGAAGGTAGCAGCCGCACATGGACGAAAGGTCGGTGAAATCGGCTATATGTTTGTCAATGATGAAAAGATACTGGAAACGAACAAACAGTATCTGGGGCATGATTATTATACGGACATCATCACTTTTGATGATGATGAGGGAGATGTACTCAATGGTGATATCGTAATTTCCCTAGATACGGTCAAGTCAAATGCCAAGAAGTTCAATAAAACTTATGACGATGAACTCCACCGTGTAATCATCCATGGCATCTTGCATCTTTGCGGAATCAATGATAAAGGCCCTGGAGAACGAGAGATTATGGAAGCTAATGAAAATGAAGCTTTAAAGATGCTTTAAAGACTAAAACTTTCACTTCTATCAAGATAACCACCACAAATTATATTCTTTATCTTCAGGAAAGTCTAGTCCCTTGATTTTAACAACCAGACTATAATGAACAATACCGTCTCAGTCTAACTAAAAACTGAGACGGTATTATTCTATTTAAGACCTAACTGATAAGGTCAGAATATCCTAAATCATCACTTCCTTATTTCTTTCCAGCGAGTAACTGCAACGCCTTTTGAACAGTGTGATTCTTTTCATTTATAATTTCAAAATATTCATTCATACCCCACAGGTCACGTGCAATTAGGGCTTTCAACTGAATAGATAGTGTTGGAATTGTTTTTTGAAGTTCCTTATCATCTGCAGGCTTGACCTTTTGTCTAGCTCCTTCAGCCACAATACTATCAATAAGCGCTTGAGGAACCATGAAATTCTTGCGGAAGCTGGAGAAAGAAGGATATTTAGCCTTTAATTCCTTACGATAATTGTCTATATAAGAAAGTGTTTGTGTATAGATAGAATTACCGACAAGAAGTTTCCGATGAAATGCTGTATATTGTAAGGTATCCAACGGTACGAAATAGTCTGGCATGATGCCACCACCACCATAGACAAGACGGTGTTTACGAAGCGTATAATACTTCTGAGAGGGATCAAAATGAATGCTATCACGATTAGTGAATTCACCATGTTTATAACGATGGTCAAGATCCATTTCATAATCTTTCAGATCACCCTTTTTATATGGTTTCTGTATGCAACGGCCACTAGGGGTATAATAGTGAGCTACCGTAAGTCGGATCATACTACCATCTGGAAAAGGAACAGGACGCTGTACAAGACCTTTCCCAAATGATCGACGGCCGACAACGATGGCACGATCCTGATCTTGCAACGCTCCGGTTACAATCTCTGCTGCAGAAGCGGAAAACTCATCAATAAGAACTATGACTTTCCCTTTAAGCATCTTGCCTTTTCCATTAGAATGAAATTCTTCCCTAGGAGAACGACGACCTTTTGTATATACAATCAAAGCATGATCAGGAAGAAATTGCTGAGCAATTTCAACAGCAGACTGGAGATATCCTCCACCATTCTCCTGAAGGTCCAATATAAGGTCCTTCATCCCTTCATGCTGTAAAGAATCAATAGATTGAGAGATTTCTTGCGGACTATGGATACCAAAACTCTCCAAACGTATATAACCGATTCCAGGACGTATCAGATATGAGGCATCAACGGTTTTTAAAGGAATCCTATCTCTAATTACCATAAAATGGAGTTTAGCCGGTGCACCACGCCGGACAATTGTCAGGTTTACCTTTGTGCCTTTAGGTCCGCGTAAACGCTTCATAATCTGTTCTCGAGGCATTTTAACGCCCGCTATGGCTGTATCATTCACGTTTACGATACGATCACCGGCAATAATGCCAACCTTCTCAGAAGGGCCATTAACGACAGGTTGGATAACTACCAATGTATCATTCATCATATTAAATTGAACTCCAATGCCATCAAAATCACCATTCAAAGGTTCATTCAACTCTTTAGTTTCAGACGGAGTAGTATAAGCAGAATGAGGATCTAGTTTATCCAACATACCGCGAATGGCATCCTCTACCAGTTTATTCTCATCCACAGAATCGACATAAAGATTATCTATAGCTAATTCAGCGGCACTGAGTTTCGCCAGTGGAGAACCCTTTTCTAAATGGATACGAAACTGTGCTGACAAAGAAAATACACAGCTTAGAAATACAACTAACAGAACGGTTTTTTTTCTATAAGACATAATTTAATGCTATATTTATCATTACCATTTCCCTATTCTCAAGATGATTCAAAATCATATTCTCCGCTCACTTTTCCAGCCACTGCCTAACCCTACATCTCTTCAAGTCCTTGCCCTTTATCTACTTTATCAGTGGTCAGATTCTCGGTTTGTATTTCCTCTTCAGGAAGGTCTTCTTCTATAACCAGATTATCAATGATAAAATTCTGCCTTTCCATCGTATTCTTACCCATATAATAAGTCAACAATTTCTGAACCTGGTCATTTTTATGAAGTGTAACCTGTTCCAGCCTCATATCCGGACCTATAAAATGAGCAAATTCATCCGGAGAAATCTCACCAAGTCCTTTGAATCTGGTTATCTCAGGATCTGGCCCAAGTTCTCCGATAGCTTTACGGCGTTCCTCATCTGTATAACAATAAGAAGTTATAAAATCACTCTTCTTCCCATATTTTTTCTCATAATCAGTGATAGTCCTCTTATCCTTGATCTTGGTCTTCCTGTTTCGTACGCGGAAAAGTGGTGTCTGAAGCACATAAACATGCCCCTTCTTAATCAATTCAGGGTAGAACTGAAGAAAAAAAGTTATCATCAGCAAACGGATATGCATACCATCTACATCAGCATCCGTAGCGACAATCACCTTGTTATACCTCAGATCATCCAGTCCATCTTCTATATCCAAAGCAGCCTGAAGAAGATTAAACTCCTCATTTTCATATACTACTTTTTTAGTTAGTCCAAAGCAATTCAAAGGTTTACCACGAAGAGAAAATACAGCTTGAGTATTTACATCGCGACTTTTCGTAATACTTCCACTGGCAGAATCTCCCTCTGTAATAAAGATACAACTCTCTTCCTTACGAGGATTTCTCAAATCGCAATAATGAATACGGCAGTCTCTTAACTTACGATTATGGAGACTCGCTTTTTTCGCACGTTCACGGGCAAGTTTTGTGATTCCTGCCATTGACTTACGCTCATGCTCGCTCTCCTTAATCTTATTCTCGATCACTTCCGTTACATCCTGATGAATGTGCAGATAGTTATCTACATTTTGTTTGATAAAATCACCAACATATTTATTAATAGACTCCCCGCCAGGGGACATCTGTGTACTGCCTAATTTGATCTTAGTCTGACTTTCAAATACAGGTTCCTCAACGTTAATGGCAATAGCAGCTACTATCCCATTACGAATATCCGTATAATCATAGTTCTTGTTAAAGAATTCCTTGATTGTCTTTGCAATATGTTCTTTAAAAGCACTCTGATGGGTACCACCCTGAGTAGTATGCTGTCCATTTACGAAACTGTAATATTCTTCACCATACTGATTTGTATGAGTAAAAGCGATTTCTATATCCTCACCTTTCATGTGAACAATCGGATATAACCCATCTACTGTCATATTATCAGTTAGCAAATCCTGCAATCCATTACGGCTGTGAATACGTCTTTCATTATACATAATGCTAAGACCAGAGTTCAGATATGTATAATTGCGGAGCATCGTTTCGACAATATCATCATGGAAGGCATAATTCTTGAACATGGTATCATCTGGTTTAAAAAAGATATAAGTACCCGTTTCATCTGATGAAGATTCTGTCTTATCACTCTTTTTCACTCCCCTTTCAAATATCAGCTCACGGACTTTCCCATCTCTGAAACTACGTACGGCAAACTTTGAACTCAAAGCATTAACCGCTTTTATGCCCACGCCATTCAGTCCTACACTTTTCTTAAAAGCACGGGTATCATATTTACCACCAGTATTCAACTTTGCTACAGCTTCTTCCAGTTTCCCCTGTGGGATTCCACGCCCATAATCGCGTACAGACACCTCCTGATTATCCTTAATATTCACCTCAATACAGTCACCTGCATTCATTTTAAACTCATCAATGGAATTATCCATAACCTCTTTGAGAAGTACATAAATCCCATCCTCTGGTAAAGAACCATCCCCCAAACGCCCTATATACATTCCAGGACGCGTACGGACATGTTCCATATCATTCAAATGACGAATATTCGCATCTGTATATGCCGGTGTTATTGCCGGTTGATGATTCAAATTATGCTCATTTTCTTCTGACATCTATACCTTTCTTGCATTTGTGTTTTCCGGACTATAAATAGTAAAATCTAAGAATATCTTTATTTCAGCACTTCTGCATAAGTATCTCCTAAAGTTTATGTCTATCCATAATAACAGATAAACCATAATGTGATCTATACTTTAACATTATATCATGATTTTGTCTCATAATATTTTTGTTCACATAATATAATAATCATTTAACTTCTACTCCGTTGTTCTCAGTATCCTCCGAAGGAACAAGTATTTTCTTAAAGCAACGTCGGCGCTTGTGATTGATGGGGTTCAATGGGCCCCACTGACTTTGGACACCTTCATTACTTTCCATCTCTACCTGACTTTCACCCCATTTAAAGCCATAAGCCTGATATCTGGGTATCAGATCAGCAAAAAGTAATGAATTAGCACCCTTTTTACGGTATTCAGGCAAGAAACCTAACAGAAGAAGATCTCCACCTTCTGTCTTATGCCACTTGATAGCTCGAAGAACATACCACCAGCCAAACGGGAGCAAACGCCCTCGATGACATTTTTGCATGGCCTTTGAAAGAGAGGGCATAGTAACACCGATGCCAGCTAATTTATTACCTGCACTAGCATCTTCAATGAGTGTGACTAAATTTAAATCCATAAAAGGCAGATATTCTTTAATCAACTGGTTAATCTGAGCATCACTCAATTCAGAGTAACCATAAAGATCAGCATAGGTCTCATTGATGAGTTCAAAAATCTTGCGACCATACCCACCTTTGAATATATCATTTTTGGTAAGTTTTTTTATGCGAAGATGATAACGTTCCTCTACCACTTTGGCAATATTGGAATACTTTTCCGGTATTTCATCAGGAACTTTTAAATAATATTCCACATAATCATTATCTTTCACAAAACCATCCATCTGTTCCATATATTTTGGATAATATGAATAGTTGTAAAGCGTCGGCATAGTACCGAGCTTATCAAATCCCCACGTAAGCATTCCCTCAGGATCCATATCAGTGAAACCTAAAGGTCCTACAATTTCCGTCATTCCCTTACTTCTTCCATAGGTCTCGACGGCACTCAACAAAGAACATAAGACCTCCTTCTTGTCAATAAAATCAAGCCACCCGAAACGAATAGACTTACAATTCCATTTTTTATTTGCTTTATGGTTGATAATCGCTGCAATCCGTCCCACAAGTTTTCCATTTTCATAAGCCATATAATATTCGGCCTCACAAAATTCGAAAGCAGCATTATGATTCTTATCCAGCGTATTGAATTCGTCACTAAATAAATTAGGCACATCGTATGGACTTCCCTTATACAGATCGTAATGAAAATCGATAAAATGCTTGAGATCTCTTTTAGTTTCGACCTTTTTGATTTCTATTGCTGACATATAATTTAATATAAATATTGCTTTAAACTTACAAAGGTAAGAAAATAAAAGGAAACTAGCAAAGAGCAAGGTTTTTTTTGGGGAATATTAGAGAGTTTTACACAGAACCGTGCTTGTTTATGCGCATTATTTATTGTTCTGTGCAGTCTGATCGATAAAATCAAAAGTATGATCCTTCTAAAAAGAAAAAGCCTTGAAGGGAATAACATAAAGACATAAAAAAACTCTCACGAAGAGACAAACTCAAGTTCGTGAGAGCATTATAAGTAAGATATTCTTTATATGGAAAGAATATCAGTCATTCAATTTAGCCTTGATGAACTCACGATTCAGGCGGGCGATATTAGCAATAGACTCATTCTTCGGACACTCAGCTTCACAGGCACGAGTATTAGTACAGTTACCAAAACCTAATTCTTCCATCTTTGCAACCATAGATTTAGCACGACGTGCTGCTTCTACACGGCCTTGGGGAAGTAAGGCAAATTGGCTCACCTTGGAACTTACGAACAACATAGCTGAGCCATTCTTACAAGCTGCCACACAAGCGCCACAACCAATACAAGAAGCACAGTCCATAGCCTCATCTGCCTTATCCTTAGGAATAGGAATTGCATTCGCGTCTTGAGCTGCTCCGGTTCTAACGGTGATATAACCACCTGCAGACATAATCTCATCAAACGCAGAACGGTCTACCATGCAATCTTTAATAACAGGGAATGCCGCAGAACGCCACGGCTCTACTGTAATCGTATCTCCATCATTGAAACTACGCATATAGAGTTGGCAGGTCGTGCCACCTTGTGCTGGTCCGTGAGGATAACCGTTAATATACAATGAGCACATACCACAAATGCCCTCCCGACAATCGTGGTCGAATACGAACGGTTCCTTATCAGCCTCTATCAACTGTTCATTCAAGATATCGAGCATCTCAAGGAAAGAGGTATCAGTAGGGATATCCTCCATCTGGAAGGTATCAAAATGACCTTCTGCCTGAGGTCCGTTCTGACGCCAGACCTTCAGCGTGAAATTTATATTCTTGTCCATTTTTTAATCTGATTAAATTGATACATCAATAATCCTATATGAAGGATTACTTTTTATAGTTACGAACCTGAACCTTAATGTACTTATAGTCCAATGGCTCCTTCAAAAGCGTAGGAGCAATATCATCTGAACCTTCATATTTCCAGCAAGCTACATACATGTAATGCTCATCATCACGCTTAGCCTCACCCTCTTCAGTCTGAGACTCTTCACGGAAATGTCCGCCACAACTCTCATTCCGGTTCAAGGCATCATATGCTATCAACTCACCCATGGTAATAAAATCACGAAGATGAATAGCCTTATCAAGTTCCACATTCAATCCTTCTTCCGATCCAGGTACACGAACATGTGAATAGAATTCCTGACGCACGTCTTTCAGCATCGAAAGGGCTTTCTTCAAACCTTCTTCATTACGGGCCATTCCTACGTAGTTCCACATAATATTATACAATTTTCTGTGGATAAAATCAACGCTCTCGTCACCCTTTATATTGTAGATACGGTCTATCTCAGCTTTGACATTCTTCTCAGCCTCGTCAAACTCTGGAGCATCTGTTTTAAAACGAGGAACAGAAATCTGATCACTCAGATAATTCTGCATTGTATAAGGAATGACAAAATAACCATCACTCAATCCTTGCATCAAAGCGGATGCACCCAAACGGTTGGCGCCATGATCAGAGAAATTGCACTCTCCTAGAGCAAACAAGCCCTTGATAGAAGTCTGCAATTCGTAATCTACCCAAAGACCACCCATAGTATAGTGAATGGCCGGATATATCATCATCGGGTTTTTATATGGATCCACATTGACAATTCTCTTATACATATCAAACAAGTTGCCATATCGTTGCGTAACGACGTCCTTTCCCAAGCGTCCGATAGCCTCTTTGAAATCCAAGAATACTGCCAATCCGGTCGAGTTGACACCAAAGCCCTTATCTGTACGTTCCTTAGCTGCACGAGATGCAACATCACGAGGTACTAAATTACCGAAAGCTGGATACCGACGTTCCAGATAATAGTCCCGATCCTCTTCTGGTATATCCTTACCCTGGAGTTCACCACTCTGGAGTTTCTTAGCATCCTCAAGTTTCTTAGGAACCCAGATACGACCATCATTACGAAGAGACTCGGACATCAAAGTCAACTTCGATTGCTTGTCTCCATGTACAGGAATACAAGTTGGGTGAATCTGTACGAAACAAGGATTTGCAAACCAAGCACCCTTCCTATAGCACTGCATAGCAGCAGTACAGTTACATCCCATAGCATTGGTAGACAAGAAATAGGTATTTCCATAACCACCAGTTGCAATACAAACAGCATGAGCAGCATAGCGCTCAAGCTTTCCTGTAACAAGATTCTTGGCTATGATACCACGAGCACGCCCGTCAATGATGACAACATCTTCCATCTCTGTACGAGTATGGAGCTCTACTGTACCATTGTGCACTTCCTTCATTAAAGCAGAATAGGCTCCTAACAGCAACTGCTGTCCTGTCTGGCCCTTTGCATAAAAAGTACGGCTCACTTGCACACCACCAAAAGAACGGTTAGCCAAGAGCCCACCATACTCACGTGCAAAAGGAACACCTTCGGCAACACACTGGTCAATAATATCTGCACTCACCTCAGCCAGGCGATAGACATTAGCCTCACGTGAACGATAGTCTCCACCTTTGATCGTATCATAGAACAGACGGTAAGTCGAATCTGCATCATTTTGATAGTTCTTGGCTGCATTGATACCTCCCTGCGCTGCGATTGAGTGTGCGCGACGAGGAGAATCTTGAATACAGAAATTTATAACATGAAAACCCTGCTCACCCAAAGAGGCTGCTGCTGAAGCTCCAGCCAATCCAGTACCAACAACAATGATATCTAACTTACGCTTATTAGCTGGATTAACCAGTCTCTGATGAGCTTTATAATTAGTCCATTTTTCAGCCAAAGGGCCTTCTGGAATTTTGGAATCAATCTTTATATCTGACATAATCTGATATTCTTAAAATGATAATATTAATCAGGAATTAGCGAAGGCTGGGTGCGAAACCGAAAGCGAAGGACAAGACGATAATAGCAAAGACAGCCATCAGGATGGTCACGTAGATAATGCCAATGGTCTGCCAGCGTTTCAGCCAAATCTTACCACTCCAGCCAAAAGTTTGCATCGAACTCCAGAAACCATGAGAAAGATGAAACCAAATGGCACAGAACCATACAAGATAAAGAACGACAAGTAATGGATTGGCAAAAGTATGCTTAATCCAGCCAAAACCGTCTGTAGAACCAGCAATTGAAGAAGGTATACCGGCAATATCGGCAAGCATCATGTGCGACCAGAAGTTGAACAGATGAAGGATAAGACCACAAAGAATGATCAGTCCGAGTACCAGCATATTCTGGGAAGCCCAACTAACCTCAGGACGACGGGCTGTCACGGAATAACGCTCACTACCACGTGCACGACGATTCTGAATGGTCAGAATAAAGGCATACACGATGTGAAAGCAGGCCAATGCAGCCAAAATGATAGTACCAAGAATGGCATACCAATTAGAACCCAAGAATGCACAAACTTCATTGTAACCATTTCCAGAGAAAAAGGCTACCATGTTCATGCATACGTGGAATGTCAAAAATAGAATAAGGCAAACGCCTGTTACGGCCATTACCACCTTTCTACCGATAGGTGAATTGATTAACCACATAAATGATTATAATTTAATTATTTAACTGTTTGAAAATGTTTCATAATTTTAAAAGGTCCATCTTCAATTGCCTTAAAAGCCTGACAGTACCCACTGGTCATTACTCACATTGAACGTGCTTGAACGAACATCACCTTTAAAGAGTTTTCTACTCCTTAATATAAGGTATACGCTAAAGCATGTTTGCTGCAAATTTACCATTTTTCGACGATTAAACAAAGTAATTCCTATAAAATTTCAATTTAATTTCTTACTTTTGCGGAAAAAGGAGATACTGAAATGAGTTTCAATTATGATGTCATTGTTATAGGTGGTGGGCATGCAGGATGCGAAGCTGCGACAGCTTCTGCCAATATGGGAGCAAGAACTTGCCTGATAACAATGGATATGAACAAGATCGGTCAGATGAGTTGCAACCCTGCTGTCGGAGGAATTGCCAAAGGACAGATCGTCCGCGAAATTGACGCCTTGGGAGGCCAGATGGCTCAAGTCACGGATCATACAGCAATCCAATTTCGGATGCTCAACGTAGGAAAGGGTCCTGCCGTCTGGAGTCCTCGGGCTCAATGTGACCGTGGTAAATTCATTTGGGAATGGAGGCACACACTTGACAACACTCCGAATCTTGACATCTGGCAGGATCAGGCAGACATTCTACTTGTCGAGAATCAAGAGGTCGCCGGCGTACGTACTGTCTGGGGAGTAGAGTTTCATGCCAAAAGCGTCATTGTCACTGCAGGCACATTCCTCAATGGACTTATGCATATCGGACGACACATGTTAGAAGGCGGTCGTATTGCTGAGCCAACGGTACATCATTTCTCGGAAAGCATCTCACGCTGGGGTATTCACTCTGACCGGATGAAAACAGGAACACCTCCACGTATTGATAAACGCAGTATCCACTTTGATGAAATGACGGAACAAAAAGGAGAATCTGACTTCCATCAGTTTTCATATATGGGTTCGCATAAAGTATTACAGCAGTTACCGTGCTGGACCACTTATACGAATAAAACTGTTCATGATATTTTGAGAAGCGGACTGAAAGATTCTCCTCTTTTTGATGGACAGATAAAAAGTAAAGGGCCACGTTACTGCCCTTCCATCGAAACCAAACTTGTCACTTTTCCTGATAAAGATCAGCATCCTTTATTTCTTGAACCGGAAGGAACTGATACTAACGAAATGTACTTAAATGGATTTTCTTCAAGCATGCCAATGGAAATCCAACTCGAAGCTATTCATCACATACCAGCCTTAAGGGATGCGAAGATCTATCGTCCCGGTTATGCTATTGAATATGATTATTTCGATCCTACTCAACTTTATCATTCGTTGGAATCGAAAATTTTGAAAGGACTGTTTCTGGCCGGACAAGTAAATGGAACAACTGGCTATGAAGAAGCGGGCGGACAAGGAACTGTAGCCGGAATAAATGCAGCTATTCATTGTGGTGGCGGCAAGCCTTTTATAATGGGAAGAGATGAAAGTTATATTGGTGTCCTCATCGATGACTTGACCACAAAGGGAGTAGATGAGCCATACAGGATGTTCACATCGCGTGCTGAATACCGCATCCTTCTCCGACAAGATGATGCTGATGCAAGATTAACAGAAAAAGCTTATCAACTTGGAATTGCCAAACGCGACCGCTACGATTGGTGGTTAAAAAAGAAGGAAGCAATCAATCAACTCCTCCATTTTTGCGAGAATACTCCGATAAAGCCAAAGGAAATCAACTCGTATATGGAATCCTGGGGCTCCACCCCATTACGAACCGGTTGTAAATTAATCGATCTTATTGCTCGCCCTCAACTCAACCTGAAAAAGCTCGCTGAAGTTGTACCGGGTCTTAAAAATGCTCTTGAATCCCCATCTGATCGAAAAGAAGAAATTGCTGAAGCGGCAGAAATCAGAATGAAGTATAAAGGTTATATCGACCGCGAAAACATTATAGCCGATAAGATGCATCGACTTGAGAACATTAAAATCCGTGGACATTTCAACTATAATAATTTGCAAGAAATTTCAACAGAAGGAAGACAGAAGTTAACAACTATAGATCCAGAGACTCTAGCACAAGCAAGCAGAATTCCAGGAGTTTCACCAAGTGATATAAATGTTCTCCTCATCCTTATGGGAAGATAATTATTCCTACCAGGAAATGATTTGTAATGAGAATGATTCTACTTCTTTTTAATGCCCTGACAGGCATCTATACATCTATATCAATTCACAAAGCGGCTGCTCACTTCTTTTTAGATATATGTTTCACGTGAAACAACGACACACATAACATCCTGTTATCCTGAAACTTAGATATTAAAGTAAAACGAGAAGCATGAAGATATAATTCAAAGATATAATAATAAAATTTAAAATGGCACCATCCAACAGGAACTTAGAAGTTAGAAAAATCAACAAAGGAAATAATCAAAATATAAGCCGATAAACTACTATCAATTTTGAAGAGTAGTTGTTGAGGGAAATATTAGATTTCTCTATTGCAAACTCTAAATAATAAATAAACATAAAAAAATGGACAATCAAATGCTAATCGACAAGTTACGGACAGTTCCGGACTGGCCGATAAAAGGAGTAAATTTCAGAGACATTACCACCTTATTAAAAGATCCTGAATGCTTGAAAGAAATCAGCGACGAAATGTATGACCTCTATAAAGACAAAGGGATAACAAAGATTGCCGGAATAGAAAGCCGTGGTTTTATCATGGCCTCTGCCCTGGCTATTCGTATCGGAGCAGGTGTGGTACTTTGCAGAAAGCCCGGCAAACTTCCTTGCCAGACCGTTCAACAAAGTTATGCAAAGGAATATGGCATTGATACTATAGAAATCCATAAGGACGCTATTACCTCAGATGATGTAGTTCTTTTGCATGATGATCTTTTAGCTACAGGGGGAACTATGCAGGCTGCATACAAACTAGTTAAAAAGTTTCATCCGAAGAAAATATATTGCAATTTCATTATTGAACTGATTCACGAAGGATTAGAAGGTAGAAAAAAGTTTGACAACGATGTCGAAATCACTTCTCTCCTCAAATTATAATCAAAGGAAAAACCTTTTACACACAAATCATATTATAAAGAACCTTTCTGATGAAGTTAAAAAGTCAGAAAGGTTCTTTATTCATTAGCAGAAGCAAACATGACGGAAGAAGCAGAAGCAAGAAGTCGCCTATATAACTAATTTTCAGTCACTTACACCACCCCCCCTCAAACTGCCACATGATCCAATATTACCAATACTGCGGTAATGTGCTTTCCAGTACTATGGTAATGAGGTTACCTATTAGCGATAATGTGGTTACCAATTTTCGGTTATATGCTTACCGTACTATGGTAATGTGGTTACCACCTTTCGGTAATATTAGATGTAAATTGATTTGGCCAAGGGGTTTCTTTAAATTTCAAGAAACTCCAAGCATAAACCAAGAGGTAGAGAACCAGCATCTCCCGTAGCAGTCAGATTGATCAGGACCATATTATTTCTATTACAATTAAGAAGTATATAAATTTGCGGCAAAAAAGAAAAAATACTATATTTGTATTCGATAAAAAAGATAAGGAATTAAGATAACAAGACCACGAAGCAGAGTACAGGCATAAAGTTTCACGTGAAACAAATGCATTCAAACCAACTGAGAATAAAGGAGATACAAAGTGACCAAGAAAGAAAATGAAGAGCGTTTAGCCTACCTAAAGAATATAGTTTTGAATATGCCCGAGAAACCAGGCAGCTATCAATTCTATGATGATCAACATAAGATTATCTATGTAGGAAAAGCCAAGCATTTAAAACGAAGAGTCTCATCCTATTTCCACAAAGAAGTAGACCGTTTTAAAACGAAGGTATTGGTAACTAAGATACGTGACATTACTTATACCGTAGTAAACACAGAAGAAGATGCCCTGCTACTCGAGAACTCCCTGATAAAAAAATATAATCCACGGTATAATGTATTACTAAAAGATGGCAAGACTTACCCAAGTATTGTTATCACACACGAATATCTCCCCAGGATTTTTAAAACGAGACGCATCAACAGGAACTATGGAACCTACTATGGCCCATACCCCAATATATCTGGCATGTATAATGTGCTCGGGCTTATTCATAAATTGTATAAACCGCGTACTTGCAGACAACCGATCACGGAAGCCGGAATACGTGAAGGAAAATACAAACCATGCTTGGAATACCACATTCACAACTGTTATGCTCCATGTATCAACAAAATTAGTCATGATAAATACATAGAAAACATAAAACAGGCTGAAGAGATATTAAAGGGAAATACACGTAAAGTCAGCGAGCTTCTTTACAAACTGATGATGCAAAATGCGAAAATATTAAAATTTGAAGAAGCTGAAGAACTAAAGAAACGTTACCTCTTACTACAAGATTTCGTATCAAAAAGTGAGGTTGTCAGTCATACCATAACTGATGTAGACGTCTTTACTATTACAGATGATGAAAATAAGAAAAACGCATATATCAACTATATTCATGTTAAAAACGGGGCAATCAATCAAAGTTTTACGTATGAATATAAACGTAAACTGGATGAAAGTGACGAAGATCTCCTGAATACAGCCATACCTGAAATAAGAAACAGATTCGAGAGTCATGCTAAAGAAATTATAGTCCCTTTTAAGATGGACTGGAAAATAAAAGAAGCAGAATTTACCATCCCACTAAGAGGTGATAAGAAACACCTTTTGGACCTTTCTGAAATGAATGGAAAAGAATACCGTTTTGACCGATTAAAACAAGTCGAAAAGTTAAACCCCGAACAGAAACATACTCGTCTGATGAAAGAGCTGCAAGACATTCTCAAATTGCCAAAACTCCCTTATACAATCGAATGTTTTGATAACTCTAATATTTCAGGGTCAGATGCTGTAGCAGGATGCATTGTTTACAAGGGAATGAAACCATCACGAAAAGATTATCGTAAATACAACATCAAGACGGTCACAGGACCAGACGATTATGGTTCTATGCAAGAGGTCGTCCGCCGCAGATATACAAGAATGACAGAAGAAAACCATCCTCTACCCGATTTGATTATCACTGATGGTGGTAAAGGACAAATGGACGTAGTAAGAAATGTTATAGAAGGAGAATTACATTTAGATATACCGATTGCAGGACTGGCAAAAGATAATCATCACAGAACTAATGAACTTCTTTTTGGTTTCCCTCCTCAAACCATAGGCTTAGATATAAAAAGTGAACTCTTCAAAGTACTGACTCAAATCCAAGACGAGGTCCACCGATTTGCCATAACATTTCACCGTGATAAACGATCCAAACACGCATTGCATAGTGAACTGGATGATATTAAAGGGATTGGTGGAAAAAGCAAGGACATTCTTTATAAAGAATTCAAAAGCGTAAAAACAATAAAAAGCACTGATTTGCAATCACTTATACATGTATTAGGCCCTAACAAAGCTAAAATTGTCTATGGCTATTTTCACAGCGAGCCTAACTCCTTATAGTAAATAAATTGTGACAAACCGGATTTCAATTAATAAAAGAAAACTTGTCTTGCTAAACGAACTTGTCTACTCTAAAATTAAAGAAAAAAGAACGGTTCGAGAAATAAAATAAAATTTGTATATTTGTAACATGAGAGTCGTAATACAAAGAGTCAGAAGGGCCTCTGTAACTATCAAGGGGACTATAAAATCAACAATCGGAAACGGTTATCTGATATTGATAGGAATAGAAGAAAAGGACTGCCTGGAAGACATAAACTGGTTAGTCAGGAAAATTATCGGATTGAGGATCTTCGATGATGAAAATGGCATTATGAACCGCTCAATATTAGAAGTCGACGGAGAGATTCTAGTCATTAGTCAGTTCACTCTTTTCGCTAGCTATAAAAAAGGAAACAGGCCCAGTTGGATCAGAGCCGCTAAACACGAGATATCGATACCACTCTATGAAACCTTCTGCAAACAACTCTCTACAGCATTAGGGAAACCAATAGGCACAGGGGAATTCGGAGCAAATATGCAAGTTGAATTAATCAATGATGGCCCGGTCACAATCGTTATGGATACCCATAACAAGGAATGATTTAAAGGAACATATCAACAATATATTTAAAAGGTATAGAGTCAAATGAATTGTTTTTAAGCCAAAAGGACAGAAAACATGATCACGAAAATGAAGTGTAACGAGATGACTATAAAAGAAGCACAAGAGCAAGTAGATAAATGGATTAAAACCTACGGAGTAAGGTACTTCAGTGAACTTACTAATATGGCTTGCCTGACCGAGGAAGTAGGCGAATTAGCCAAGGTAATAGCTCGTACTTACGGAGACCAAAGCTTCAAAAAAGGTGAAAAAGCCAACTTAGGTGAAGAAATGGCAGATGTTCTCTGGGTTCTCTTGTGTTTAGCAAACCAAACTGGTACAGATTTAACTGATGAACTCAATAAAAGTTTCGACAAAAAAACGAAAAGGGACAAAACACGTCATCTCAATAACCCAAAATTAAGGGAAAGTCCAAAATAAAGAAATCAATTACCAAAAGGTAATCATACAAATAAAACTATCATAAATTAAGCAGATTATGGCATACAGAAGTAAGATTCAACCCACCGTTGACCCGAAGAAGTTGAATGAACAGGAAAAGAATAAACAAGAAGAGCCCGAGAAAAGTAAATATGATCAGGCTCTAGAGAAGTATAATACCCATCTCAATGAAACAGAAATCAACGAGGCAATAAAAAAGATCATTGCGGAAAAGGTACCGGAAAATGACACCAAAGAAGTCAAGAAATTTCTTCTGGGAAGTGTAGAATTGACCTCACTCCATACCACAGACACCGAAGAAAAAATCCTTGCCATGACGGAAAGAATCAACAAATTCTACGAAGATTATCCTGAACTTCCACATGTAGCAGCCATCTGCGTTTATCCGGTATTCACAGAACTTGTAGCCAAAAGTTTGGAAGTTGATGGTGTCGAAATTACGAATGTATGTGGTAATTTCCCTTCATCACAAGCCCGCATGGAAGTAAAGATTGCGGAAACTTCCTTGGCTATTGCAGACGGTGCCACCAATATCGACATCGTTATGCCTGTAGGAAAGTTTCTTAGTGGCGATTACGAAGGGGTATGCGATGATATCTGTGAACTTAAAGAAGTCTGTAAAGATATTCCCCTAAAGGTTATTTTGGAAACAGGTGATTTAGGCAGTTATAGTAACATCAAGAAGGCAGCCATTCTTGCAATGTATTCCGGGGCTAATTATATCAAAACCTCTACAGGCAAGGAGAAGGAAGGAGCCACACCAGAAAGCGTATATATCATGTGCCAGGCTATCAAAGAATACTATGATCAAACTGGTATACAAATTGGTCTAAAACCGGCAGGCGGCATGAAAACAGTCATGGATGCTGTTATTTATTATACCATTGTCAAGGAAGTACTCGGCGATAAATGGCTTACAAATGAGTGGTTACGATTAGGTACCAGCAGTTTGGCAAATCTGTTGCTCAGTGAGATCATTGAAAAGGATATCAAGTACTTTTAAACAAAAAATGGTACTATCCGCTATTAACTTCAAACTGAGAACTGAATGATAAAGAAATCACACAAACTTTTGGACAAATCATTCCTATCAGATGTGGTAAAATGTATAAATCCGGAGAAACTTTTCTCCGGATTTTTATAACTTCCAACTCTAATAATTTATCATCTCAAAGAAAATGAGAAGCAAATACCCGATTTATATTTATCAAGAACAATCAAACTGATATTTGTAAAGTAACTTAATAATAAATCAGTTATCTCTCTTAATAATAAAATCCAGATAAGCTTTCAGAGAAGTCCTTACATCCAAATCCTTTACATAATCATTCAAGAATTTGACACAGGCATCATGAAATTCCCACATTCGTTTTTCAGCATATTCAATGCCACCATTTGCTTTTGTAAAATTCACCAATGTAGCTATCTCATCAGGCTGAATCGTATGAGCTTTCACCTTTTTTGCCAAAATCATCATTTCCTCGTTCTGAGTAGAATTCAAAGCATAAATAACCGGCAATGTCAATTTACCTTCAGAAAGATCATTCCCTGTAGGTTTCCCGATAACTTTCGAATCTGAATAATCAAAAATATCATCCTTAATCTGAAAGATAATACCAAGGTTCTCCCCAAATAGACGCGCTGCCATAACCTGATCTTGCGTAGCTTTAACAGATTCCGCCCCAATTGCAGCACAGGCAGCAAATAGAGTGGCCGTCTTTTGTTTAATGACTTGATAATATACCTTTTCTGATATATCTTCATTCTGAATATTGGTCAACTGAAGGATTTCACCATTTGAAAGTGTTTGTCCCAACTCAGAAAGATAGCGGACAATCACTTCAGAATGAGTATAAGAAACATGAAGTAACGCCGTAGAAAGTATGTAATCACCTACAAGAATAGCTACTTTGTTATCATATACCGCATTTACAGATGCCTGCCCTCTACGTACCAGACTCTCATCGACGACATCATCATGCACAAGTGAGGCTGTATGCAACAACTCCAGTCCTACAGCTGCGTTCAATGTAACATCATTGATGTTACCGAAATTACGCGCTATCAACAGAATTAGCATAGGCCTCATCCGTTTACCTTCTCGCTGACGGATGTGGTCCAGCACTTGAGAAAGTAAGCCGTTACTATGTGAAAGGGCCTTATTGAACAATACAATAAAGTCATCCAACTCTTTTTGTATCGGTTGTCTGATAATCGAAAGATAGTCCATGGAAATCTAAATCTGCTACAAAAATAGTGATTTTATCGCATTTACAGTAATTTTTTTGTAAATTTACGCCATTAAACAGAAAATATTATGAAGAAATTGTTCCTTTTAGATGCATACGCACTTATATATAGATCATATTATGCTTTTATTAAGAATCCGAGAATCAACTCAAAAGGGCTGAACACATCTGCAATATTGGGGTTCTGTAACACTCTTAACGAAGTACTTACTAAAGAAAAACCAGATTATATCGGTGTAGCTTTCGATCATGGCAAAACCTTTCGTAATGAGGTATTCCCAGACTACAAAGCACAACGTGAGGAGACACCCGAAGATATCAAACGGTCCATACCCATCATCAAGGAAATACTCAACGCTTATCACATCCCGATCTTGCAGGAAGAAGGATATGAGGCAGATGACGTAATCGGAACCATTGCTACCCATACAGGTAAGATGGATATAGAAACTTATATGTTGACTCCTGATAAGGACTACGGACAAATCGTTGCCACAAATGTCTATATGTTCCGTCCACGACATGGAGGAGGATATGACAAAATGGGCGAAAAAGAAGTAGAAACTAAATATGGCATTTCTTCTACCAAGCAGATCATCGACCTCCTGGCCTTGATGGGTGACTCCGCTGATAATTTTCCAGGGTGCCCAGGTATCGGAGAAAAAACGGCAGTAAAACTTATCAGTAAGTTTGGTAGTGTTGATGAACTCCTTGCCAACACAAATCAACTCAAAGGGAAGATGAAGGAGAAAGTGGAAAATGCCATCGATAATATTAAGATGTCAAAATATCTGGCTACCATCAGAACTGACATCCCAATAGACTTGAAACTTGAAGATTTGAAGATCGTAACTCCGGATGAGAAAAAACTCGATGAGATATTCACTCACCTTGAATTTAATTCACTAAAGAGCAAAACCTTAAATAAAGGTGAAAACAAGAAAAAAAATGTAAACAAGCAACTAAATCTTTTTGCAGATGAATCGGATGATCGGAAAGAAAATTTTGAGAGATCCGATTTAGAGAGCCTAAAAACGATAATACATGATTATCAACTTATTGATAGTCAAGACAAAATGGAAGAAATATGTGATTTTTTTAGGACAAAAAAGATTCTCAGTTTAGACACAGAAACAACCTCTACTCATGCTATAGATGCAGAATTGGTCGGTTTAAGCTTCTCTGTAGAAGAAAATCAGGCCTTTTACATCCCGATTCCAAGCAATCGTGAAGAAGCACAAAAAATAGTTAATATATTTAAACCCATATACGAAAACCCTGAAATCCAAAAAATCGGACAAAATATTAAATACGATTATGAAGTTCTGAAAAATTACGGTATAGAGATTAAAGGTAAGATGTTCGATGATATGATCGCCCATTACCTTATCCAACCGGAATTAAGACATAACATGGATTACATGGCAGAAATTTATCTGCATTACGAAACTGTACATATTGAAGAGTTGATCGGTCCAAAGGGGAAGAACCAGAAAAACATGCGCGACCTGAAACCGGAAGATATATATGAATATGCAGCAGAAGATGCTGATGTTACTCTAAAACTAAAAAATGTCCTTGCACCCAAACTCAAAGAACTGAATTTAGAAGAACTGTTCGAGAAAATAGAGATGCCATTGGTCCCAGTTCTTGCTGATATGGAAATGACAGGTGTAAGATTGGATACGAAGGCACTCCAAGAGGCATCAGACAGTTTTACACATCGGATGCAAGAAGTAGAAAAGCATATCTATGAACTGGCTGGAGAAACTTTCAATATTTCCTCTCCCAAACAAGTCGGTGAAATACTCTTCAATAAAATGAAGATTATTGATAAACCGAAAAAGACAAGAACAGGACAGTTTGTCACCAGTGAGGAAGTTCTCCAACAGTTGCGTTCCAAAAATCCCATTGTTGAAGAAATTCTGAAATACCGAGGTTTGAGGAAATTATTAAACACATATATTGATTCTCTGCCAAAACTGATCAACCCACGCACCGGACACATCCATACTTCTTTTAATCAGACCATTACAGCAACTGGGCGGCTCAGTTCCAGTGATCCAAACCTGCAGAATATTCCGGTCAGGAATGATGACGGTAAAGAGATTCGGAGGTGCTTCATCCCCGAACCCGGAAGTTTATTCTTCTCGGCTGACTACAGTCAAATCGAACTCCGCATCATGGCTCATCTCTCCGAAGATGAGAATATGATCAATGCTTTTAAAGATGGTCTTGACATCCATGCAGCAACTGCAGCAAAAATATGGCACAGAGACATGAAAGATGTCACACCTCAGGAAAGGAAAAAAGCCAAACAGGCTAATTTCGGTATTATATATGGTATTACCGCATACGGACTTGCTCAGAGAATGGATATTCCCAATGGAGAAGCCCGTGATCTGATTAAAGACTATTTCATGACGTTTCCAAAAGTAAAGGATTACATGGAAAAAGCCAAGGAAATTGCTCGCCAGAAAGGTTATGTCGAGACTCTCTTCCATCGCCGTCGTTATTTGCCAGATATCAAAAGCCATAACGCTACGGTCCGTGGATTCGCAGAACGCAATGCCATCAATGCCCCAATACAAGGTAGCGAAGCTGATATTATAAAAGTGGCAATGGTTCGTATCTGGCAGCGTTTCAGGAAAGAAGGAATCCGCTCGAAAATGATTCTCCAGGTACATGACGAACTCAACTTTTCTGTTTATCCCGATGAAAAGGAAAAAGTAGAAGAAATAGTCCTTGGAGAAATGCAAAGCGCCTACACTTTGAAAGTGCCTCTCATTGCAGATGCAGGATGGGGAAAGAATTGGTTGGAAGCCCATTGAAACAGGGAAAGATGAAAAAAAGATTATCATTCAACAAGGGATACACCATACAAGGATTTTCAAAAAAAGTTTTCCATCTGCATGTCCATTATGAAGGCGATAATGATGAACTCTATTTCCGGGACTATTTAAGGGACCATGCAGATATTGCAAAAAAATACGAACGGCTTAAACTGTCTTTATGGAAGCCTTACGAACACAACAGAGATGCTTATACTGAAAAGAAAACCGACTTTGTAAAGCATTATAGCGATATTGCCCGAAAAGCATACCCTGATAGGTATTAAAAAGAAATGCAATAATTGACAATAGCTCAATAAAAAAAGCTATTTTTTTTGATTTTCGTTCAAGTTATGCTACCTTTGCATAGTATAGATTTAAAAATTAAGAAATGGCATTAAAATGTGGCATTGTAGGCCTTCCAAATGTGGGAAAGTCTACTCTTTTCAACTGCCTGTCAAGTGCTAAAGCGCAGGCGGCAAATTTTCCTTTTTGCACCATCGAACCAAATCTGGGAGTGATTACTGTACCAGATAATCGCCTCAATAAACTGGCTGAAATTGTACACCCGGGACGCATCGTTCCTGCTACCTGTGAGATTGTAGACATTGCAGGATTGGTAAAAGGTGCCAGCAAGGGAGAAGGGCTGGGAAATAAATTCCTCGGAAACATTCGTGAATGTGACGCAATCATTCATGTCATCCGTTGCTTTGATGATGACAATATCATTCGTGAAGGAGGTGCTCCTATTGATCCAGAAGAGGATAAAAGTATCATTGACACCGAACTCCAACTAAAGGATCTTGAAACGATCGAGTCACAACTCAAAAAACAGGAGAAAATTGCCAGTAATGGCAATAAGGAAGCAAAAGAATCTATGGAAGTTCTTAATGCTTATAAAACTGCTTTGGAGCAAGGCAAAAATGCACGTATGGTAACTTTTGATGATAAGGAACTTCAAAAAATAGCCCATGATTTATTTCTCCTGACAACAAAACCTGTACTTTATGTCGCAAATGTTGACGAGTCAGCTGCTAAAAACGGGAATGCATACAGCAAGAAAGTAGAAGAAATGGCAGCTGCCGAAGGTGCTGAATCCATGATTATTGCTGCCAAGACGGAAGAGGACATTGCTGCATTGGATACTTATGAAGATAAGAAGATGTTTCTGGATGAACTGGGATTGAAAGAAAGTGGAGTTGACCGCTTGATCAAGAAAGCATACAATCTGCTCAATCTGCAAACCTTCATTACCGCAGGCGAAATGGAAGTAAAAGCCTGGACATTCCACAAGGGTTGGAAAGCCCCGCAATGTGCTGGTGTCATCCACACTGACTTTGAAAAAGGATTCATTCGTGCTGAGGTCATAAAATATGAGGATTATCTGAAATATGGTTCCGAGACAGCCATACGTGATGCAGGTAAAATGGGTATTGAAGGAAAAGACTATATCGTTCAGGATGGAGATATCATGCACTTTCGATTCAATGTATCAAAAAACTAATCGATTCTCAAAGTTCACCCTTATATAAATATTCCTCAGAAAGTTAAAATCATCGTAGGAGGATACAGTATTTTTCCATAGTATAAGAGTTATCCTGCTAACACATATCCAAGGTCTTTTATTTCAAATCAAACATTCTGATATATGAATTTATTGAACTATATCGTTTGGAATCCTAACCCTATTATAGGGCATATCGGGCCCGTAACACTTCGATGGTATTCTATGTGCTGGCTGGTAGGACTCATTTTAGGTTATCTTCTTATGAAGAAACTGTATCAGCAACAGCATATCCCGGAAGAGAAATTCGATCCCTTGATCATTTACATTTTTGTCGGAGTACTGGTCGGCGCACGCTTAGGCCACTGCCTGTTCTACCAACCTGATTATTTCCTGACCAGTTGGGATCATATTATTGAAATGATCCTGCCTATCCGCCACATGCCAGACGGAGGCTGGAAACTCACTGGATATGAAGGACTGGCCTCACACGGAGGAGTTATAGGAATGTTCATTGGAATCTATCTCTACTGCCGCAGGAATCATGTCGGCTGGTGGATAGTCCTTGACAATATGGGTATCTGCTCAGGAATCACAGCCATGTTCATTCGTCTGGGAAATTTGATGAACTCCGAAATTATCGGTCGTGTCACAGATGTGCCTTGGGCTTTCATCTTCGTTCAAGACGATAATTATCCACGACATCCAGGACAACTCTATGAAGCTATAGCTTATGGGATAATTTTCCTGATTATCTATACCTTCTATCGTAAAAAGGGTCCAAAGACTATTGGATCAGGATTCTATTTCGGACTATGTCTGGCACTCATATTTACTTTCCGTTTTCTGATTGAATATACCAAGGAAATACAAGAACCTTTCGAAGCCGGTCTGCCACTGGATATGGGCCAGGTTCTCTCCATCCCACTCGTTGCTATTGGGATATGGAGCATTTGCACCAGTAAGAAACGCAATGCAAAACTCTCCATCAATGAGGAAAGGAAAATGTCTCAGGAAAAAGAAACATCTTCTATTGACAAGAAGAAATCAAATCGGAAATAAACAAAATGAGCTTTCAGATTTTTCCAATCAAGGAAATTTGAAAGCTCATTTTATATAGTTTATTACCTGAAAATCGGAGTTTTTCCTTCCTATTTTCCAGTTACTATCTTCTTTATATCACTGAGTTTATTAAGCGCTTCAACAGGCGTCAGATGATTGATATCAAGTTCTAATATTTCATCCCTGATCTGACACAATACAGGATCATCCAACTGAAAGAAACTCAGTTGCATTCCATCATCTTTTTTCTGTTGTGTCTCACTCATCTTCTTACCATTCGAGGAAACCGTCTCTGAGCCAACGGTAGAATTGTCTTCCTCCAACTGTTTCAACACCTCCTCTGCCCGATTGACGATACTTCTCGGCATACCGGCAATTTCTGCCACGTGAATACCAAAAGAATGTTCAGCACCTCCGGGAATAAGTTTTCGGAGAAAGATTACTTTTCCGTCCACTTCTTTTACACTCACATTATAATTCTTGATGCGAGGAAAATATTTCTCCATCTCATTGAGTTCATGATAATGTGTCGCAAAGAGAGTACGTGCCCTGGCTTTCGGTTGCTCATGCAGATACTCTACGATAGCCCAGGCTATGGAAATACCATCATAAGTAGAAGTCCCACGCCCTAACTCATCAAAAAGGACCAAGGAACGAGGTGTAACATTATTAAGAATATTAGCCGCTTCCGTCATTTCTACCATAAAAGTTGATTCCCCAAGCGAAATATTATCAGAAGCTCCTACACGAGTAAATACCTTGTCTACCATACCGATTCTCGCGCCCTCTGCGGGCACGAAGCACCCCATCTGAGACAACAGTACTATCAAGGCAGTTTGACGCAACAGAGCAGATTTACCAGCCATATTAGGGCCAGTAATCATCATGATCTGTTGCTTCTCTGTATCCAGATAGACATCATTCGGAACATACTTCTCTCCTAAAGGCAATTGGGTTTCAATCACTGCATGACGACCACTTTTAATATCTATTACGTCCGTGTCATCGACAACAGGACGCACATAACGGTTCTCATTCGAAACCTTTGCAAAAGACAGCAGACAGTCGAGATATGCGATAAGATTAGCATCCAATTGAATCCCGGAAATATAATCCTGCATATAGACGATCAGTTGAGTATACAAGTCATTTTCCATGACCTGTATCCGTTCATCTGCTCCGAGGATCTTTTCCTCATATTCTTTTAACTCCTGTGTGATATAGCGCTCTGCACTGACCAGGGTCTGCTTCCGTATCCAGTCTTCCGGTACCTTGTCCTTAAACGTATTACGTACCTCAAGGTAATAACCGAAAACGTTATTATATCCCACTTTCAGGGAACTGATACCGGTTTTCTCTATTTCTCTCTCCTGTATCTTCAACAGATAATCCTTACCGTTATCGCGGATATTACGCAGATCATCCAACTCTTGGGAATATCCAGGTGCGATCACTCCTCCCCTGCTTAACAGTTGGGGCGGATCAGGCTGAATCTCTTTCTCAATCCGATCACGAAGCTCTTCACAACAATCTATTTTCTCCCCTATATGATTCAATGTGGGCTCATCTGCTTCAAGACAAACTTTTTTTACAGATACCAAAGCCTGTAAAGCAATCTTCAATTGTACGATCTCACGTGGAGAGACACGGCCGACAGCAACCTTAGAGATAATCCGCTCCACATCTCCCATGGTCTGCAACTGGTCATCGATAGTCTGCTCAAACTCCGGGTCTTTAAAGAAATGCTCTACAATATCCAGTCTTTCCTGAATCGGTTTCAATTCTTTCAGGGGAAAGATAATCCAACGACGAAGCATGCGCCCTCCCATAGGAGTAACCGTATGATCGATTACATCCAATAACGAGCTTCCCCCTTCTTGCATCGGTTGCAGAAGTTCAAGACTTCGGATCGTAAAATTATCAAGACGTACATAGCGGTCAGTTTCGATACGGGCTAATGAAGTGATATGTGAGATATGCGTATGCTGTGTAAGAACTAGATACTGCATGATAGCCCCACTGGCGATAATACCATTCTTCAAGTGCTCAACACCGAAACCTTTCAGATTCTGGGTACCAAAATGCTTGAGAAGCCGTTCACGGGCATTCTGTTCAGTAAAAACCCAGTCATCCAGTTCGTATGTACAGCACCTTGTGCCGAAGTACTTCTCAAAATCTGTTTTTCTGGCACGATCAAAAAGAACCTCTTTTGGAGAAAAATTACCCAATAGTTTCTCTACATAATCATAAGAGCCCTCACCGGTCAGAAATTCACCGGTAGAAATATCCAGGAAACTCACCCCACAGGACTTTTTCCCGAAATGCACAGCAGCCAGAAAGTTGTTTTCTTTATAGTTAAGTACATTATCGCTCATGGCTACACCAGGGGTGACAAGTTCGGTAATCCCCCGTTTTACCATCTTGTCTGCCGCAGTAAGCCCTTTCTTGCCTTTTATTTCTTCACGCTTCTTCTTAGGATCTTCCAACTGGTCACAGATAGCCACACGCTTACCTGCCCGAATCAATTTCGGCAGATAAGTGTCAAGAGCATGATGGGGAAATCCGGCCATCTCAGCCGAGCCATGATTCCCTCCATTATTGCGCCTGGTCAACGTAATTCCCAAAATTTTCGAAGCCTCAATGGCATCATCGCAATAAGTCTCATAAAAGTCTCCGCAGCGAAACAGCATCAGTGCATCTGGATGCTTAGCCTTCAGCGAAAAAAACTGCTTCATCATTGGGGTTAAAGCCTTATTATTTGTCATGATTTCCTCCGCGTTTAAATATCATGCAAAGATAATAAAAAACATTAAGCCAGACAAACTATAAAAAAGGACAACCATTCCGGCTGTCCCTTTCCTATAAACAAATCTGACGAAATAAACATCTTTTCTAAAGACTCTCAAAACTAGTTATCCATATTTTTAGTTAATGTACTGGACGGAACTGATTTGACATAGTCGGGAAGATAGAATCCCAGATGTGGCGGTTGATTGTATCCTACATTCTGCCAGGCTACCCCCATACGGTAAACATGATCATGCATCAAAGTAGGAACACGATAGTTTGTCGGTATATTTGTAGAGAACACATTGATTGAAGCAGGATTAGATGCATCCCTGAATATCACTTCTTCCCGCCAGTCTCCAAAGAGATCAGCCATCAGACATGGAGTAGATTTCGAACCGTTGCAAGCAGAAGAATTACCATACTCATAGAAAGTCATCAACCGTGAAGTACCATCTCCATTCCACTGATCAAGTTTTGTACCATCCAGGAGCTGATCCTGAAGACCACCATTCCAATACATCCTGAAATTAATGCTGACCCTTTTTGTAGAAACGACCTGATTGGAACGATTCCGAATCTGCCCATCATTGGCAGACCAAAACTGGTACCCACGCTCAGAACTGATCAGATCAGCTGCTATCCCACGACCATTATCATCATTTCCAAGACCTCTATAGAGAATCTTTCCTGTTGCTGCATCGTGAACATCCCATCCATAACCTGCTGGTTGAGTCTCATGAACTTCAAAAACTTCAAGTCCCTTTCGATCCGGGTCAATATCTGCCAGATGGATTGCATCGCCATGGCCGAAACCTGTAGCATAAAGTAAAGAACCGTCATGGTTCACGGCTGAAGAACCATAGATAATCTCATCACAGCTATCTCCGTTCACATCTGCAACGGAAAGATTATGATTTCCTTCACTATAGACGGTATTGCTTGAATTAATTCCACTCGTATTATGTATGTAATTGGTGGTTGTCACCTTACCTTGTGCATCCGTTACCTGTACCTGGGATCTAGAGACAGAGGCATGCAACCATTTGGTCTTCAAATGCCGGCCGTCAAAATCTACAGCCCAAAGATACGCATAGGTATAATAACCACGGCACATGACCGCCGATGGTTTTTTATCGGGTCCGTCAAGATAAGCGACACATGCCAGATAGCGCTGACCCCGATTTGCATAGTCCGCATCAACCTTCCCTGAACGATCATCCCAATTTGCCCACCCCGGAGCCCCACCATAGGTACGAGCACGATTCGGATTATAAAAAATTGTGTTAATGGCTGCACCTGTTTCACCGTTAAAGACTGTAAGATACTCTTGCCCGCCTATCACTTTCCCATTGGAATTACGCCAGTCCGTTGTATTATCCACCTTCAGAATAGAAGGATCATCAGCTGCTTCCGAGACATATTTCCCGGTCCCGTCTATCGTTCCGGGAGCTGTCTTGCAGATCACCTCCGCTTTCCCATCACCATCAAAATCATAGACGAGAAACTGGGTATAGTGAGCACCGGCCCGGATATTCTTTCCCAAGTCGATTCTCCAAAGTTTTGTTGCTGTTCCCTGGTTATTATCCAGTTTGTAAGCATCCAGATAGACATTCCCGGTATATCCGCTTTGGGAATTATCATGAGAATTGGACGGATCCCATTTCACTATCAATTCATATTTGCCATCTCCATCAACATCTCCTACAGAACAGTCATTAGGAGTGTAACTATAGTGCTCTCCTGTTGGTGTTACACCATCGGCAGGACGATCAAGTAAAAAGGACTGATAGATATTCCTCCAAGGTCGTACCTGATCACTTCGGTCTAGCTCCTTTCCATTCAACTTTGCAACGACTTGATATTGATTAGACGTCGTACCTTGAGGATCTACTAAATTAGTAAGAACTTGATCTTTTTTAAATAAAGTTCCATTGCGATAAATATCAAAAGTTACCTGCGCATCATCTGTACCCAATAATCGCCAACTTAGAAAAATCCCCTTTCCGTTCTGAGCCGGTAATGCTACCAGGCCACGATCTAATTTCTCCATTTCTGAGACAGGAGTCTTCCAGAACTTCGATGGACTGGTATTCGTTGGTGGAGTAACTGGTTTCGGATTGGGATTAGGAACATCACTACTGCTACTACAGGATAAGAATAAAAATTCTGCGATTGTTACTAACAATATTACATAGATTCTGTTTAGTTTGTTCATTTGATTATTAATTTTTAAGACGTAGATTCCTTACTATAACTACTTTTATTGATAGATTTGAGCGCAAAGATAAAAACTTAACCCTTTCCGAAAAATATCATTTTGTCCGAAAAATATACCTTTCATTCAATCTAGCTATTTAAGTCCTTACTGCTCGTACTGAAAAGGACATATAAGGTCATTATAATTGCTTATTGACAAAGACCCGATTTATCATTCTATCCCAGGATTTTTTTGTAAGTTTGCAAACACTTAATTACAAGATATAATGAACACATTCACCCAACAAATAGCTCAAGAACTGAGTTTGCCAGTCCAAGGCGTAGAGAATACATTACAACTCCTGAATACTGGATGTACCATACCTTTTATCAGTCGTTACAGGAAAGAGCGTACAGGCAATCTTGATGAAGTGGCTATCGGCCACATTCAGGAAAGATGCCAATGGCTTGAAGGTTTTCAAAAACGTAAGGAAAGCATCCTAAAATCTATCGACAGTCAGGGGAAACTGACTACACAACTGAAATCGCGCATTGGACAATGCGTAGAAATTGCAGAACTTGAAGACCTCTATCTGCCTTTTAAACCCAAACGCCGTACCAAGGCTCAGATTGCCCGCGAACAAGGTCTTGAGCCTCTGGCCTCTTTGATCCTCCTGCAACAGGAGTCGCATCCTAAAGAGAAAGCCTGTGCTTTTGTCAAGGGTATTATAACAGATACTGACACAGCGATAAAGGGTGCGCAAGATATTATCGCCGAAAAGATAAGTGAGGACGAACAAACCAGAAAAGAAATCAGAAACATTTACAAACACGGAGCAATTATCACTTCTAAAGTTGTAACCAAGATAAAGAAGGAAGAGAAGGCACAGAAATATGCCGATTATTTCGATTTCTCTGAACCCCTGAAACACTGTAGCAGTTTTCGGCTTTTAGCTATGCGGAGAGGGGAATCAGAAGGAATATTGAGAGTTTCTGTTTCCGCTGATGATGAAGAATGTGTACACCGTTTAAACCGTCGATTCATTCAAGGTCAGGGAGCATGCCAGAAACTTGTCCGAGAAGCTGTAGAAGATGGATTCAAACGACTCATCAAACCTTCAATGGAAACAGAATTCAGTACTTTGAGCAAAGATCAGGCTTGTGAAGAAGCCATTGATGTTTTTGCAGAAAACCTTCGCCAGTTGCTCCTTGCTCCTCCACTGGGTCCCAAACGCGTACTGGGAGTTGACCCAGGATTCCGCACCGGTTGCAAGGTCGTATGCCTCGACGCACAGGGTAATCTTCTGCACCATGATGTGATCAAACCTCATCCCCCCGTTAACGACTGGTCTGGAGCCGCCAAACAGGTTGAAAGAATGGTCAGAGATTATCAAATTGAAGCTATTGCCATCGGAAACGGAACAGCCAGCAGGGAAACATCAGACTTTATCCATAAATTAAAATTCGACCATCCTGTACAGACATTCGTGGTCAGTGAGGATGGGGCCTCTGTCTATTCTGCATCAGAAACAGCCAGGGAGGAGTTTCCTCATGAGGATGTTACCGTGCGTGGAGCTGTCAGCATCGGAAGGCGATTGATGGATCCTTTGGCAGAACTCGTAAAAATTGATCCAAAGAGTATAGGAGTAGGACAATATCAGCATGATGTCGACCAGAGCCAACTGAAAAACAGACTTGACCAGACTGTCATTTCTTGTGTCAATGCGGTAGGTGTCAACCTGAATACAGCCAGTAAACACCTGCTCTCTTACGTCAGTGGACTAGGACCTGTCCTTTCCCAGAATATCGTGGATTACCGTAAGAAAAACGGTGCCTTCGCTTCTCGCTCCCAACTGCTCAAGGTTCCTCGTCTCGGTCCTGCTGCCTATAGGCAATGTGCCGCTTTTCTCCGCATACCTGATGCCAAAAATCCCCTTGATAATAGTGCTGTACATCCCGAAAGTTACCCTGTTGTCGGGAAAATGGCCGAAGATTGTAACTGTACAGTCAATGACTTGATTCACCAACCAGAAAAACGCAAAATGATCCAAATCAAAAATTATATTACAGATACGATTGGACTTCCTACACTCTCTGACATCATGAAGGAACTGGAAAAACCCGGACTTGATCCGAGAAGTCAGATAGAAGTCTTCGAATTTGACCCGAATGTAAAAACTCCGGAAGATTTACAACCGGGAATGGTTCTTCCTGGAATTGTTACAAATATTACACAGTTCGGAGCTTTTGTAGATATCGGCGTACATCAGGATGGACTGGTCCATATCTCACAACTTGCTGACCATTTCGTGAAAAATCCAAATGAGGTGGTAAAACTCCATCAGCATGTGACTGTACGAGTCATAGATTTAGATACCATACGTCATAGAATATCACTCTCGATGCGAGGAATAGTGAAAGGATAATTTATAAATATTCATTATTACGGCTTTTTTGCAATTTTTATCCACAAAATGGCCCGATTTATGAAATTTTATGTAACTTTGTGCCCTGAAACGAATATATCAGAGCATGGCTTACAATAGAATAACAGCTGCCGAAGGTGCAGCAATGATTAAAGATGGCGACTATATCGCATTAAGTGGATTTACCCCGAATGGAGTTCCGAAAGCAGTCTTTCGTGAACTGTCCAAACGCGCTGTTAAAGATCATGCAGAAGGAAGGCCATTTCAGGTAGGTATCCTGACCGGTGCTTCATCTTTACAGAGTGTTGAAGGGGACATGGCCAATGCACATGCTATTAAGTTCAGAGCACCCTTCTCTACAAACAAAGATTTCCGTACCCATGTAAACCTTGGTGAGATTGATTACGAAGATACTCACCTAGGGAATATGGCGGAACGACTTCGTCATGGTTTTTATGGAACTGTCAACTGGGCCATTATAGAAGTCAGTGATCTGGAAGAAGGAGAAAACGAATGCAAAGCCTATCTTTCTTCAGCTGGAGGAATATCGACTACGATTGCCCGATTAGCCAAGAAAGTGATTATAGAATATAATCACTTCCATAATCCGAATTCAAAATGTCTGCAGGATACTTATGAACCAGGAGAATGTGGATTCGAGCGTCAGCCGATTCCTATTATACATGTCATAGACAAAGTTGGAAAGAATTATGTTTCCATTGATCCGAAGAAAATCGCTGGTGTTGTAGAATGCAACATTCCAGAGGAAGCCAGGGTATTTAAACCATTGACCCCTGAAACCAGACAGATGGGATATAATGTAGCAGAATTTCTGGTAAATGACATGAAGAAGGGACATATCCCTCCCCAGTTCCTGCCTCTGCAAAGTGGTGTAGGAGCTACAGGAAATGCAGTATTACAGGCCTTAGGGCAGAATTCGCATATCCCTCACTTTAAAGTTTATTCAGAAGTTGTACAGGAATCTGCCATTGATCTTATCCAGAAGGGTATTATCACAGAAGCATCAGCTACTGCCATGACAGTCACCAATGAATGCTTGCAGAAGATCTATGACAATATGGATTTCTTCAAGAAACACTTGGTAATCCGTCAAAGTGAGATCGCCAATTCTCCGGAAATAATCCGCCGGCTGGGTGTAATTGCCATCAATACGGCCATCGAGTGTGACCTTTACGGAAACGAAAATTCCAGTCATATCTGTGGATCCAAATTGATGAACGGTATAGGAGGCTCATGCGATTATGAAAGAAATGGCTATATCAGTATTTTCACTACTGCCAGTACAGCTAAAGACGGACGCATCTCTTCTATAGTTCCTATGTGTACTCACATAGATTCTACAGAACACGATGTAGATGTCATCATTACTGAGCAAGGAGTAGCAGACTTACGGGGTAAAGGGCCCTTACATCGTGCACATGAGATCATAGAACATTGTGTACATCCGGACTACAAACCGATTCTCCGTGAATATCTGAAAATTTCAGACCACGGTCATGAACCCCAGAGTTTGCGCGCAGCTTTTGCCATGCACGATACTTTGATGAAAAAGGGAGATATGAGACTGGTCGATTTTGGAGAATATTTGAAATAACAGCAGAAAACTTAGCGCAACAGCGCCAAGTTTTTTGCAAACTCCCACACGACTATTCCAGCTGTCACGGACACATTCAGAGAATGCTTGGTCCCAAACTGCGGTATTTCCAGACATCCGTCAGAAGCATCAACGACATTCTGCTTGACACCCTTTACTTCATTTCCGAAGATAACCGCATATTTCCTGTCCTTGGTAAGTTGCAGGTTCTGAAGCTTTGTAGATCCTTCAACTTGCTCTATGCTGTAAACGAAATAGTTCTTATCATGCAGTTCTTTTACTGCATCCTCCGTATTCTCAAAGTACTTCCAGTTGACACTATCCTCCCCTCCCAATGCCGTCTTATGGATCTGTGGATCCGGAGGACAGGCTGTAATTCCACATAGATAGATAGCTTCTACACGGAAAGCATCTGAAGAACGAAACACACTTCCTACATTATAAAGAGACCGTATATCATCAAGAACAACTATCAAAGGCAGTTTCTCTGCTTCCTTAAACTCCCCCACTGATAACCGGTGCATTTCTACCGTTTTTAACTTTCGCATAATCAAAGAGAAAAACTTTTATCATCCATTTCTAAGCCTCTTTTTCCTTAGCAGCATAAGCTAAAGCATACATCCGTATCTGCTTGATCATAGCCAGAAGTCCGTTACTACGCGTCGGAGAAAGATGCTCTTTCAACCCGAGTTTGTCAATAAAATAGAGTTTGGCATCTATGATTTCCTTAGGGGTATGACCGCTGAGAACACGAATCAGCAACGCTATAATACCTTTTACTATGAGTGCATCACTATCAGCAGTAAAGACGAGCTGCCCGTTTTTATAGTCACATTGCAGCCACACCCGGCTCTGACATCCGTCTATCAGATTAGAGTCATTCTTGTACTGGTCATTCAACGACTCCAAATCGTTACCCATGTCAATAAGCATTTGATATTTGTCCATCCAGTCTGTAAAGTCAGCAAATTCATCTACAACCTCATCCTGGGCTTCATTAATCGTCATGATTTTATCTCCTTTATTTCTTGTACTTTGACCAATTTAAATATTTTATCATGCGGACGGACCTTATCCTTGACGGGAATAGATATTTTCCAACCTTTTTCTGCTTTCTGAACGGGTTTGAGATCATAACGGATCTCTTCACAATCCACATACATCACACCGGTTGTAGGACCAGTGATAAGTAACCGATCGCCCAACTCTATTTCAGAAGCTTCAACGGCTACTTCTGCAACCTTGAGTTTTGAAAAGAATTTTGTAATCTTGCCTACAAGCACTTTTTTCTCCGTAGCTACGGATCCATAATGCTTGTTCCATTCACCTAACTTTTGACCCAGATAATATCCGTCCCAGAATCCACGGTTGAAAACTGTTCCAAGCCGTTTATCCAGATCATCCTTCTTCTCTTCTGTAAAAGTACCGTCAAGTACACTCTGGATCGCTTCTTTGTAACATTTCACTACCGTATAGACATATTCAGGACCACGTGCACGTCCCTCAATCTTAAAGACTTTCACGCCCGCATCCATCATTTGATCAATGAAACGGATGGTCTTCAAGTCTTTCGGACTCATGACATACTTATTGTCAATATTCAGTTGGTTACCTGTCTGGTCATCCGTTACCGTATAAGAATGCCGGCAAATCTGTACACATTCCCCACGGTTGGCACTACGGTTGGCAAGACCCAGACTCATATAGCATTTTCCGCTCACAGCCATACACAAAGCCCCATGACAGAACATCTCGATACGGACCTGCTTTCCATTTGGACCGCAGATATTGCGCCTGATGATTTCATCATGAATGTGTTTTACCTGACTGAGTTTCAACTCTCGGGCTAATACGGCAACATCAGCAAAATGACTGTAAAACTGTAATGCTTCAGTGTTTGAGATATTCAGTTGGGTAGACAGATGAACTTCCTCACCCACTTTATTGCAATAGTTCATTACAGCCACATCACTGGCTATAACCGCACTGACTCCGGCTGTCTTTGCCGCATCAATGATTGACTTCATCGTCTCTACATCTTCATCATAGATAACTGTATTGACAGTAAGATAAGTCTTCATCCCATGCATCCGGCAAGTAGCAGCAATATCTCTCAGATCACTGATATCAAAATGATTGGCCGAATGTGACCGCATATTCAATTTACCAATGCCAAAGTATACAGAATCTGCTCCAGCTTGAATAGCTGCAGCCAGACTTTCCCGTGATCCCACGGGTGCCATAATTTCAAAATCTTCTACTTTTGCGTTCATGCTTACAAAGATACAAAATATCCTCGGAACTTATCGCGGGAGGATTAAAATTTAGGAACTAAACCAAATAAGGGAAGCAGGTTCACCGTTTCTTTTATACAGATAAAAGCATCCATTTACCACCATATTAATCTTTGCAAAATGGCCAACTTCAGAGTCTCTTGCTCTGGAAGAAATATTTCTTTATTTTTTGGCCAAACTCATATTGTATTATGCATGATTTTTAGTATTTTTGCCAGTATATATGAAGAAAATCACTTTTATCACTATACTTGTCACAAGTCTTATCCTGACAGACTGCCATAACCGTAGGCCAGCATCTTCCACTGAATATCTTCAGACGGAAGTACTTATCCCGACAACCCAAGCAAAAACGACTTGTGAAGATAGCCCATCCTGGGCATACGCTATGTTATCAACTATCGAGTCTGAACATCTTACAGAAGGAGATTCCGTCAATCTATCCATATCCTTTCCTTTGCGAATGTTACTCACTGAAGAAACTCAGAAATGCTATTTCAGCAAAGGTAAATTCACTCCTTCCGTTCAAGGTATGGCTCCGACTGTTATTCATCTGATAGAAAAATATGGAACCGTACCATACGATTCCTATCCTGATGCACCTAACCTTAACTATAACGTTATCTGCCGGTCTTTAGAAAAAATTGCCAAGGAATATGCAGGACGCCATACGAGCCTGGATTATTTGCACCAGTCTTCCGAAGAATGTCTTGATCGGTATATGGGATTCCTTCCAGGAAAAGACGTATTTCTTCTAGGAGCCGAATATACAAAAGGAGAGTTTGCTCGAAGTGTATGTGCACCAAATGAATATCTCTGGCTAACTAGTTTTACACACCATCCTTACAACAAATACTTCGTCCTTGAAACTCCTAATAATGTGATGAATGACCGATTTTACAACCTTCCGATCGATCATTTGCTCACCTCAATAGAAAAGGCTCTCCGACATGGTCATCCCGTTTGCTGGGAAGGAGATATCACGAATCCTGATTTTAATAATCATAAGAATATTTCAGGGCAAAGCATCTCGAAAGCAACATGTACTCCACAAAAACGGCAGAGGCTGTTCGAGCAACTTTTCACCACAGACGACCAGGCTTTTGAACTCATCGGTATTGCCCATGATTCAGCACACCACGAATACTTTATAGCCCGTAATCCGCAGAATAAGTATTCTAATTCCAGGCCCATCTATCTAAGTAGAAACTACCTTTATCTCTACACGATAGCTGTAACCATGAGTAAGATGGCATACTAGAAAACAAAAAAGGCAGATCGTGTAGGTCTGCCTTTTTTGTTTCTGTATCAGTCAGTCTTTTGAACACTTCTGATCATAATTATTTAATTTCTTAAGAAAATAAGTTTTAAAATCTTTCCAGTGGTAATAAGGTGCACGATCTGTCTTAATCGGCAGTGTTGCCTCATTTTCATTACGAAGCACCTTGAACAAGATATCCTTGTCTCCAACATAACGACGATAGAAAATAAATTGGATATTACAAGCCATTGGGAATATTTTATAATCACACCAACCATCTTGCGGAAGTTTTTCCAGATCAGGTTCCTGAAGTCCTAACCCGTCCAGATCCAGAAGACAAGTCAGTGGCATAACCATGGTATCATGGCCAAAACGCAGGGTCACTCCAGGATGCTTCAACACAATACAACTGTCAGCCTGATGAATAATATTACGCAAAAGATTACGCTGGGAATAAGGCTGATTGCCTCCATTCAATGGACAAGCTCCATATTCAATATAATAATAAGCATTATTCATTAACCAGTCATTGTATATCTCATCATCATTGAAGAGATCATACAAAGAAATGCTATTCCGCAAGTCCGTACTCTGCATATCTCCGGCAAGTGAGAAAAGATCACGGTTCAGAAGTGAACCCTGCACATGATTCCGCCAATAGCCTTCATCCTTGAATATTTCGCCCATAACCCGTTCATAATGGTCATGCTTCTTACGAAAAGCATCCCATACAGATTTCGTATCTCCGGAATATCTCTGTTTGCGCAAAGCTTTGTCATCATAGTTCATATAATACATATCATGAACACTGGCATCATGACGGATCTGCAAACGTGGATTCTCAAGCAATAACTGTTGAAGTGCATTTTCCATCGAGAGAATACAACGAATAACCGTCGTACTCTTTGCATCGACATTTGTTTTACCTGCAAATACCTGTGGAAAATTCTTATACATTCTCAAGGCTATGGCCTTATGCTGTTGGGCACCCAGCAAAGTAAGCTCACCTTCACGATTCCTGGCTTCATCACGAATAACACGAAGTTTTCTCAGTAATATCTTCCCCTTCGGAGTAAGTTCATTCAGGCTGTCAGCCTTTAAAAGCGTAAAATAAGGCCAATCATAGACATCATTTCCTATCAGATAACGACTCCCATGACGACCATAATGACTGATATAAAATGGAACATAACCTGCTGGCGCTTGTGTGTATACCTTCTGTTGTGGCCCGGGATAGGCATAATAGTTACTGGCTGACATACACCGGTTAATCCTAAAATCCTTCCTTGCTTGCTGCGCGCTCAGCGTCAAGGCAAAGCAAAGGACAATCATAAATGATGTAAACTTCTTCATATAATATAAATAATTATTATTACTTACCCATTGGCGGAATTAAATTCATTAAATAATGATGTATAAGAAGTTACGCATATCACTGATTTTTAGTAAATTAGTAGTTTCAAAGCTGTTAATTTCAAATCATCGTATACACAACCTATATACAAAGTTCGGCAAAATCCTTGGGATATGCAAACAATTTTCGAATAATCTGGTAATTGAACAACGTAACATTCCCCGTCGTGGTCCTGTTCCCTGATTCTCAGATTTGGAGATTGTGGCACTGTCGCTCGCAGCGGAAGCAGAAAGCATTGACAGCGAGAAATGGCTTTTCGAAACGGCACCCATCAGACTTGAATGTCCCTACCGTATTAATCAGAGAGACAGGATTCCAACATTTATACCATTTGCCAAGGCCCTGAAAAGGGTTGAGACGCTGTTCTCGCAACTGGCAGACCAATTCCAGGTCATCAGAAACTATGCAAAGATAACAAATGGTTTGTTTGCCAGAATAATCGGCAAAATCAGTGCGCTGCCTGTTTCACAATATATGAATTACATTAATGGCAAGCACATTGGTAGAATTAAGTATGAACTAAATTAATTCCGCCAACGGGTAATATCTATTATGATTGTACGTCCTGATACCCGCTAGAGAAATTAAACATGAAGGAAAAACAGGTCTAACTAATTGTACATATATCTAATTTTAAGCAACTTATACCATTTAGCCTTTAAGCTATACCTGATCCGTAATTACCACGCAGTGGTAATAAGGTTTCCATACAGTGGTAATGAGGTTTCCACGCATTGGTAATGGGGTTTCCACACTATGGTAATGAGGTTTCCAATACTGTGGTAATGTAGTTTCCAATACTATGGTAATGTAGTTTCCAATACTATGGTAATGTAGTTTCCAATACTATGGTAATGTGGTTACCAATACTGTGGTAATGTAGTTTCCAATACTGTGGTAATGAGGTTTCCGGATACATAACCAATAATGAATAGAACCATAATATCTATAGCCAATAGCAAAGTTAGCACTTTCTTCTTAAAACCCAAGTTCAGTCGTTTGATTACTATCAATATAATACCAGAAAGCATATTGTGCGCGAACACACAATATTTGATATAAGTCAAGAAAGAACAATAGAACCCATCATTTTACCTGAAAACTCTTGTCTGGAACATGAAATCACACTATCTTTGCAGTGTCGTTAAGAAACAAGAATACAAAAGATAAATAGGTATTCGTAAGGTAATAAAGGATTGCGATAAAGGATAATTGATGTTGATTAAGGTAGTAAGAGAGATTGTATAGAAGGACGACAAGTATTAGTTAAAGGTAAAGAAAGATTGTAAAGTAAGGTGATGGTATTAGTAAGGTAAAAGATAAAGGTTGTGAGTAAGGTAACAGGGGCGTCGGAGAGACGGTCGATAGAAAAAGGTAAAAAGATAAAAGAAATCTCAATAGGTTAAAAAGGAACAGGATAATGAGTATGACAGTAATGATTGCCTGGGTTGCAGCTATAGCAACTACAGGCTATGTGATGGAGAACTTCAATAAATAGTTCAGACCATCCTTAAGTTATGAAAAATTTGAGAACAAAGAATAGGTAACGCGCGACTCAGGCCGCGCGTTTTTCGTATCTATATATCTACAAAAAATGAGGCAAACCTTAGGGGATTAAGCTTATCCTTTAAGCTATTTTTGGTTTAATCATTTTTTCAACATGAAAAAGCCTGATTTATTTTGTTATTCATTGCCTTTTTACTATTTTTGCAATAGACTCAAATAGTCATTTAAAACGATTCAGGTAGAACGTTAATTGGAAGAATATGGCAAAGAATCCATTGTGGTCGGATGAATACTGGTTGTTGCTTATGCAACTCTATCTGAATAAACCAGTTGGCATAAAGCCTCTGTATTCAAAAGGATTAGTAGATCTAAGTTTAGAGCTACATATCCCTCCTCGTTATCTTCATGAGCAGATGACACGTTTACAACTGTTGGAGACACCTCGTATCAAACAGTTATGGGAAACTTACGGAAAAAATCCCCGAAAACTTTTACATGAGGTAAAACTTCTGAAGAAGATGGATGGGTTCAACCATGCTGAAAAATTCTATGAAGGTGTTGAAATACGCGAATCATTCGAGAAACTTTTCAAACCTTTAGAGGAAAGCCCAACACTCACACCTGTCAAACTGATACTGATCCTCAATCTTTATTTTCGTCTTACTCCATTTACCATGGTAACGGATACACCGGAAATTATCGATCTCGGTAAACTCATACAAGTGAAGCCTGAATTGATTGTAGAAATCATGGATATTTATCAATACTGTGATCCATGTCTCAAAAATGAGGACATCATCATCAATCCTTTGATGGGACACTGCCAGGAAACATGGCAACACTATGGTAATGGAGATTTAAAGACTCTCTCTGACTTATCCAAAGAACTCATGTTCTATTTTCTCTAAACTGACAGGTATTTAAGATCGCTATTTTAAAATTTAAGAGTATAATTACGTTTTAAAGAGAAGGTTTAAATAGAAAGAAATGACTCAGAAATTAATTCAGACACAGACACAAAAGATGCAACAAGTCCAGAGGCTTTCTGCCCAGCAGATGCTCCAGGTAAAATTGTTCGAGATGCCTCTGAATGAACTTGAAGAGAATGTCAATGCGGAATTAGATGATAATCCGGCTCTGGAAAGATGTTCGGACGAGGACGGTGAAGTCAGAAATGATAATGACGACACTCAGGATAGTAATAGTAATGATACTGAAGATATAGATTATACGGAAAGCAATGAGCGCGAGGAACGTGAAGATGCCCTTGATTCAGCCCTAAAGGATATGGGAGCTGATGATGAGATGCCAGAGCCAACGTATAACATTAACAGAGGGGGACTATCAAACAATCCCGACTACCAGAATATGGTTTACGGAGATACCCTTTCCTTTTATGATCGGTTAAAAGAGCAAATGGATATGCTCCATCTTACTGATAAAGAGCATGACATCATGGAATATATCATCGGTTCGCTGGATGACGATGGACTGCTCAGAAAGGATATTGGTACCATCAGTGACGAACTTGCCATTTATCATAATATCGATGCCTCCGAGAAAGAAATCAGAGACGTTCTGCATCTTCTCCAACAATTCGATCCGGCAGGTATCGGTGCCCAGAATCTTCAAGAATGCCTTCTTCTTCAAATTGAAAGAATGAAAGAAAGTAAGTTGAAGACCGTAATACACAAAGTCATAAAGGATTATTTTGACGAATTTACAAAGAAGCATTGGGATAAAATTCAGGAAGGAATGTCTCTGAATGATCTGCAAATACAAGAACTCCAAAAAGAAATCAGGAAATTGAATCCTAAACCCGGTTCTTCCCTTGGAGAGGCTGAAAGTAGAAATACTCAACAGATCACACCTGACTATATCATTGACACTACTGATGATGGAGATATTTCTTTCTATATCAACCGTGGTAATATTCCTGACCTCACTGTCTCGTCATCTTTTCAGGACATGATTGACAGTTATAAGAATAATAAAGCGAACATGAACCGTCAGGAAAAAGAAGCTCTGCTCTATGCAAAAGAAAAGGTAGAAAAAGCCAGAGGATTCATTGATGCAGTAAAGCAACGTCGGCATACCATGTTTATCGTCATGAAATCGATTATCAATTGGCAAAAGAAATTTTTCGAAGACGGTGATGAAGCTGATTTACACCCTATGATCTTAAAAGATATTGCCGATCAGACTAAATTGGACATTTCTACCGTTTCCAGAATAGCAAGCATGAAATATGCTCAGACCAGATGGGGCACATTTCCCCTTAAATTTTTCTTTAGCGACAGTTATACGACAGAAGATGGTGAGGAAATGTCTACACGTAAGATAAAACTGGCGCTAAAGGGCCTTGTAGAGAAAGAAGATAAGAAAAAGCCGATGAGTGACGACATCTTAGCTGCTTCTATGAAAGAAAAGGGGTTCCCGATAGCTCGCAGGACAGTGGCCAAATACCGTGAACAACTCGGTATACCCGTTGCCCGACTTCGTCGGGAATTATGACGCGAAATATTATTTTAGGATATTCAAAGTCAAAGAGAGAATTCAAAGTTTTAGAAACAGAGAGATTATCAAGAGAAAGGAACTTCAAATGACTTTAAAGATGGAATCTGAAAATGGAATGAATACAAATGTCTTGAAAGATAGACAAATCATCAAGGCTGCACGTGTTATGAGCATGATTTTCACCCCATTTTATCTACCGTTATTAGGACTTGTCATCCTTTTCTTATTCAGTTATATGAGTTTACTGCCTCTATCCTATAAATTGTCGGTACTCCTGTTTGTATACCTGTTGACCATTCTACTCCCTACCCTTCTTATTCATCTATATAGAAAATATCAGGGATGGAAGCCTATTGACCTTGGAAGAAAAGAACGGCGTATTATCCCATATATCATTTCTATCCTCTGCTATTTCATCTGCATCTATATCATGAACCGGCTTCAATTTCCAAGATACATCAGTATTATCGTTGTTGCGGCTTTAATCGTGCAGATGGCGTGTGCCCTAATCAATGTCTGGTGGAAAATATCCACCCATTCCGCAGCTATAGGAGGAGTGGCAGGGGCAATACTGGCCTTCGCAGAAATATTCTCCTATAATCCTACCTGGTGGCTTTGCCTGGCTCTCATTCTCGCAGGGATGGTGTGTTCCAGCAGGATGATACTGAGACAGCACAGTTTATCACAAGTTACAGCAGGATTCCTGATCGGTTTCTTCTGCGCCCTAATCATCATTTGATATTTATTCAGAAGGGTACGTCATTATCAAGAAAGAAAAAGACAACCAGAGAAACCTCAAAGAAGGCTTTGGCTATCAACAAAGAAGAATATAAAACAAATAGTTATCTGAGATCATTCATGAAACGATAAATAATAAAATCCAAACGATATGAAACCATTAATCAGTATTATCATGGGTTCTACAAGCGACCTTCCTGTTATGGAAAAAGCTTGCCAGTGGCTGGAAACTTATCAGATTCCATTTGAAGTAAATGCACTTTCTGCTCACCGTACACCGGATGCCGTGGAGTCCTTTGCTAAAGGGGCCAAAGCCCGGGGTATAAAAGTGATCATTGCCGGAGCCGGTATGGCTGCTGCCCTACCGGGAGTCATTGCAGCATCTACCTCACTACCTGTGATCGGTGTGCCCATCAAAGGTATGCTTGACGGACTAGATGCAATGCTTTCGATCATCCAGATGCCTCCTGGGATTCCTGTAGCAACAGTGGGCATAAATGGTTCCAAAAATGCGGCTATCCTTGCAGCAGAGATGATCGCCCTGGGTGATGAGAATATTGCGAAAAAAGTAGATGAATGGAAAGCCGGATTAGGCCTAAAAATAGAAAAAGCGAATAAAGATCTGGCAGAAATTAAGACTTATAAGTTTAAATGTAATTAAGTCTGTTTCTCTTAAAAAAACAAAAGTAAGTATGATTTATAAGTCATACGAATCAAACTAATTTTAATTAACCAACTCTAAAATATCATTCATGAGTTTGGATTTATTCAATTATAATCGTCGGGAAACAAATGTCATACATGTCGGCGTACTGGATATGGGTGGAAATAATCTTATCCGCATTCAGTCTATGACAACTACCAGTACTGATGATACAAAAGGCTCTGTAGCTCAAGCAGAACGGATTATCAAGGCAGGCGGAGAACTGGTCCGGCTGACAACCCAGGGTAAACGTGAGGCTGAGAATTTGAAAAATATCAAAGCTGAACTACTTGCTGATGGATACAGTACACCTCTCGTGGCAGATGTCCATTTCGTAGCTGATGTAGCTGATACGGCTGCTCAATACGCCGAAGGTGTACGCATTAACCCAGGAAACTATGTGGATCCTGCACGTAGATTCATCAAAAAAGAATATACTGACGAAGAGTATACTCAGGAACTCCAGAAGATTGAAGATCGCTTCATCCCCTTTCTGAATATTTGCAGGAAGAATCATACAGCTATACGCATCGGAGTCAACAACGGTTCTCTTTCAGACCGTATCCGTAATCGTTATGGTGATACACCGGAAGGTATCGTCGAGAGTTGCATGGAATTTCTTCGCATCTGTAAAAAACAACATTTCAATGATGTCGTCATTTCCATCAAAGCTTCCAATACCGTCGTCATGGTACACTCTGTACGTCTTTTGGTCGCTGAAATGGAAAAGGAGCACATGAAATATCCACTCCATCTGGGAGTGACGGAAGCAGGAGATGGCGAAGACGGACGGATAAAAAGTGCCGTAGGCATAGGTGCATTACTGGCTGACGGCATCGGAGATACCGTCAGGGTCAGTTTAAGTGAAGAACCGGAAGCTGAAATCCCTGTAGCACGCCATCTCGTCAATTATATCACAATGCGTACCGGACATGTATTGATTCCGGCAACACAGGCAAAGAAATTCAACTGGATCAATCCTAAACGGCGCGAGACAAAAGCTGTTGAAAATATCGGCGGAGACCAAGTACCTGTCGTCATTGGCAAGAGCACAAAAGCAGACTATTGGTATACAGGTTCTACTATTCCGGAACATCCCGTTCCTCAACAGAAGTATATCATTGACTACAATAAATTCGGAGAGCTACAGGGAGAAGGCAAATTGACAGAGTTGGAGAAGGACGGTACAAGATTCTATCCGATCTTCCCAGTCAATGCCATGCCTTTTATGGCTATGGTACAGTCACCATTGAAGTTTTTAGTCCTTCAGTTTGGTACTCCTGCTGCTGAATATCTGACCTGCCTGAAATATCACCCTGAAGCAGTCGTTATCTGTATGAGTCACCACAAGAACCGTCTGGGTGACCAGCGCGCCCTTGTGCATGAAATGTGGTCTGCAGGCTTGAAAAATCCTGTCATCTTTTCCCAAATGTACAGTCATTCACAAACGGAAAAAGAAGACTTCCAGATTGAATCAGCAGCAGATATGGGAGCATTGATGATGGATGGTCTTACTGACGGCATCTGGCTGCTGGATGGCGGCGATTTATCAGATGAGGATATCGTGTCAACAGCTTTTGATATTCTTCAAGCCGGTCGCCTCAGGACATCCAAAACAGAATACATCAGTTGTCCAGGTTGTGGTCGTACCCTGTATGATCTTCAAGGCACGATATCAAAAATCAAAAAAGCCACCAAGGATATGAAAGGCCTTAAAATAGGTATTATGGGCTGTATTGTCAATGGTCCTGGAGAAATGCACGATGCCGATTATGGATATGTCGGAGCCGGTTTCAATAGAATCTCCCTCTATCGCAAACAAGTTTGCGTGGAGAAGAATATCCCTGAGGAAGATGCCGTAGACCATCTGCTGGCACTAATCAGGAAAGACAAGGAAAAACGCTCATGACAAATCCTTTAGTATATCAGTTTGTTTAGAATATATTCTAAACAAACTGATATACTGTTATAAGAAACCTACTTAAAAACATGAGAATACAGGAATTAATGAAAACCGTCCGTTTCGACGATATTAAAGATACTTTGAAGCAATCTGACTTCAATTTAAAAGAATTAAAAGAGTGCGAAAAGACCTTCAATGTATTACGAAATATCAAGCCCACCTTTGACTATTTTGACATGATTATCAATGTAAAAAGGTTAAATGGGCGTGTTATGGTTACCAATACACATCTCGGCTCCATCAGTGACCTTGCTGGCAGAACTGTAAAAATCAGAAAAGAAGACCATTTTACATCTGCAGAAGCAGCAGCTCATATTATCTATCAGATTACTGCCCACGGATATGATACCGTCAGATACAAGGATAATCTGGATGAGTGGGACGATGATATGATGACTGATTCAGACGAAGAATAGTATTTTTGATCATACTCCCTTTTCATACCTCTTTTTTCGTCAAATCCAATCCGTCACACATTACCCAAATGAACATATCTTATGCCAGCTTTCAGGGCTATCTCCTTGGCTGCATACATGTCTTCCAGCAATGTAGGCCCATGATTCTCCATCTTAAACATCGGAAAGCAACGACTGAAATGAAGAGGACAGTCTGCAAAACCATTTCCGACAAGCCATTCACACAGTTGTGAGACTAACTTCTTATCTGTATTAACTCCGGGTACAAGGAGGTTCGTAATTTCCAGATATACCCCTGCTTTCAGGAAAATCTTCAAAGTCTTGAGAACTGGTTCCAATGTCGCTCCGTTCCATTTCCGGTATATCTCATCACTGAAAGACTTCAGATCGATATTGGCAGCATCTATATAAGGAATCAGCCAGTGGAGGGGCTCCGGATTGATATAACCAGCAGACACAAGGACATTATAGAGATGATGTCGATGCGCCAATACAGCTATATCATGTACATACTCAATATAAGTAAGCGGTTCTGTATAGGTGTAAGCTATGGTCGGAAGATGGTTTTGCAAGGCCATATTGACAATATCTTCAGGAGCATATTCCTGATTAGGAACATCTTTTGGAGAAGTTTGGGAAATATCAAAATTCTGGCAGTTCTTGCAACGCAGATTACACCCCGCACAAGCAAGGGATAGGCATCTGCTACCGGGATGAAAATGCAATAACGGTTTCTTCTCTATCGGATCATCTGCTAACGCACAAGGCCGGCCATATACCATAGAATAAAGCTTACCTCCGATATTTTTCCGGCTCCGGCAAATACCGGTATGCCCTACTTTTATCAGGCATTCATGAGGACAGAGCAGACAGCGGACATCATTTTTTCTGCTATTCATCTCGGAAATATCCCGGCAAGTTTGAATATCTGGTGTTTTCTCTACCACACGGGGCTGGTCTGAAACGGATTCTGTTACCTTTTCATAAAATTTCGCTTCATATAGCATTATTGATTCTCCTTCCCAACCTTTATTCCCATCGATTTCTCACTGAAAATAATAGCTTCATAGGTATAAAGTTCAGCGTTTTTCCAACCGTCCCAGCCTATTCCTGTCTTATCCTGGGCACAATGCCCGAGAAACTCTTCCTTGGTCCAGTTGACTTCATCTGCTACCTGTGGCAGAAATGTTCCGCTACGAAAACCTTTCCGCATATAAATACCCTGTTTACCATAGTGGAATTCACTGATATCTGTAATTCTATGAAGTGGCGTAAGAACAGAAATTTCAATATCAATTTTTGGAAGTTCCTCTTTATTAACAGGAGTAAAACGTGGATCTTCAAAAGCAGCCGCCCTCGCCATCTCTCTGACTACATCAGTCAATGGAATATCTGCTCCAAAATGGCCTATACAGCCACGGAGACGGCCGTTTTCATTCAAGGTTACGAAAGCTCCACATTTGCGCATGAGACGTGCAGAAAACGGTCCTGAAGAAGTTTCTGAATCCGAAGAAATGCTTCTTCTGGCAAGAATCAGCAACGCTTTCTTCTCCTCTAAAGTCAAAAATTCTTTAGAAGAAAGAGTCTGCTGTCCCGAAGACAATGCTATATGGTCAGAATCTTTCTCTGACTGTACATAATCCCTATTATTCGAGAAAATATCAGCAGATCGCTCCTCCGATAATGTCTGACAAAGCGCATAATATCCTACGACCTCCTTTTTCTCTCCGTATGGAGAATCACCGGAATTCAAATAAATGAGTTTGTAAAGATTTAACTTCGGATTGTTCTCACTCATCATCAAGAGAACGGCAATACCGCATTGTCCGCAAGCACTGGTAGCAAGATTGTGAAAACCGAGGAAATGATTATCCGACAGGGTCTTGACAAATTTTTCCAGACTACCTGTTGCAATTGCATCTCCTGTCCGATGATCCACTTTTTCTGCATCATCATACGAAGGGTAATGAGAAAAGTCACTACTGATTACAAAGAGATTCCGAGAATTGAAATAAGGTTGTAAAGCTTTGGCTATTTCACGAAGGCGATTCATGTCCTCTGTTCCGATAATAATAGGAACAATAGGCGGGACATCTTTCAGATGATACTGTAAAAACGGAAGTTGAACCTCCAGACAGTGTTCACGGTCATGAGCCTGAGGCAAATATTGAAACACCCTGTTTTCCGTAATGAGGCGATCACAAAGAACTGTATCTACTTTTACCTTGCCTAAAGGAGTAGCATAACAGGCAAAAGCATTACAGACAGAGGCACCATCAAAAGCTACGTGATGAGAAGGTCCTATCAGGAAAATATGATCATAACGGACATTCGTAGAGATCTGGGCAAAGGCGTCTGCCGCTACCCTACCGGAAAACACATACCCTGCATGAGGTACGATCACCGACTGGATATACTGATCAGCAAAAAGAACTTTTGCACTGGCAAAATAGGATTTTAGATAGACTTTCAGTTCTTGTTGATCTCTAGGATAGAACTGACCGGCAACCGCCATCGGGCGTACTGTCTCCCCTTCTTGTATTCCATTCATAGCATTACCTCCTATTGCAAAAACAAACAAAAGTAATAAAAAAATGCCCGTCAATGATTTCGACAGGCATTCTCTTTTCTTTCTATCAGGGACATTCTGCATCACTTTAGAACTTAATCCCTGCTTTTCATAGTTTACCCCATAAGAATGCCTAACTTATCTTTTAAACATCCATGAACAGCAAAATTGGGAAACGGATACCAGAAACCGATTTTATGGATTAACAAACTATCCTTTCCCCAAATGGTCATCTATCCAACTTCCAGGTAGCTCCATCCTGAGTATCCTGAATTTTAAACCCATCCTGTTGTAACTCATTACGAATCTGGTCACTTGTGGTCCAGTCCTTGGCCTCTTTAGCCTTGGCACGAAGATCGAGGACCATATCCACTACTTTACCAAAGGATTTTTCCCGCTCACTATTATTAGCACCAGTCTCACTCTTCAATCCCAGAATATTAAAGGTGAATAGATTCATAGTATCTGAAAGTTCTTTCAGATCCTCAGAACTGATTTTCGCCTTGTGATCTACAATGGTATTGACCAGATGACAAGCTTCAAACAGATTACTGATAACCGTAGGAGTCTGTAAATCATCGTTCATGGCATCATAGCATTTCTGCCGAAGTCCACTCACAAATCCAGTCGTGCCGTCATCACTGCTTTTAGAAACTTGAATACGCTTGATGTCATTGATACCATCCATCAAACGTTTATAGCCCTTTTCTGCAGATAGAAGGGCTTCATTAGAGAAATCAACCGTACTACGATAATGGGCAGAAAGGATAAAGAAACGGATTGTCATCGGACTATAAGCCTGTTTGAGGGTCGGATGATTACCCGTAAAGAATTGCTCTAAAGTAATAAAATTACCCAGACTCTTCCCCATCTTCTGGCCATTGATGGTAATCATGTTGTTGTGCATCCAGTAGTGCACCATCTGATCACCTTGACTGGCTACAGCTTGTGCTATCTCACATTCATGATGAGGAAAGACCAGGTCCATTCCTCCTCCATGAATATCAAAGTGATTACCTAAGTATTTCCTGCCCATAGCTGTACACTCGCAATGCCAACCCGGATAACCTACGCTCCAGGGACTTGGCCACCGCATGATATGCTCAGGTTGAGCCTTCTTCCAAAGGGCAAAATCGCACTGGTGCTTCTTCTCGCCAACGCCATTCAATTCCCGGCTGTTGTTGATGATATCCTTTAGATTACGGCCTGAAAGAATGCCATAATGATATTTCTGATCATATTTCACGACATCGAAATAGACAGAGCCATTACTGATATAGGCAAAACCATTGTTCAGAATTTCTTTAGTCAACTCTTCTTGCTCTATGATGTGTCCTGTAGCATGGGGTTCAATGGAAGGTGAAAGAACATTCAGTGCTTCCATAGCATGATGATAACGAATGGTATAATACTGTGCTATTTCCATAGGCTCCAACTGCTCCAGACGGGCTTTTTTCTCAATCTTATCCTCACCTTCATCAGCATCGTGTTCCAAATGCCCCACATCCGTAATGTTACGTACATAACGTACTTTATAACCCAGATGGGACAAATAACGGAAAAGGACATCAAATGTTATTGCCGGACGTGCATGTCCTAAATGTGGATCACCATAAACAGTTGGTCCGCAAACATACATGCCTACATGCGGTGCATGCAAGGGTTTGAAAATTTCTTTTCTACGAGAAAGTGTATTATAAACAATCAGTTTTTGTTCCATCATAAATCTATTTTTCTGATATGCAAATATATGATTTTTATAGCAGAGGACAAAATAAAAAAACGATTTTTGCGATTTTACCTTTTCTACCATCAAAATTTAAGTAACTTTGCAAACATTCAGCAAATCTTACAAATAAAAACATGGATAAATACGCCATCTTCAGTGATATTGACGGAACATTAGTTAGTTTCAAGACCCATCGCGTACCGGAATCTGCCGTTCAGGCTCTTACAGAAGCACACCAAAGAGGGCATCATTTTTATATTTCTACCGGCAGACCTCCCTGCTTCATCACAAATCTAAAACAGGTAGAACCACTTATCGATGGTTATATAAGCGCAAATGGAGCCTACTGCTTTATCGGGAAAAAGGAAGTTTATTGTCGTTCTATCTTACAAGAAGATGTTGATACCCTGTTGAATTTTTCTGACCAGTTAGGTTTTCCTTGCATTGTCGTCGGAGAAAAGACTGTTGCTGTATATAACAATACTCCTGAAGTCAATGATGTGTTCTATAACCAACTTGGTGTACCCGGACTCGACAAAGCACCATCAACAGATGCTTTAGAGGGACAACGTATTTTACAGTTGACACCCTTTATATCTCCGACTCAGGAAAAAAAGATCATGCCATATCTCAAGCATTGCAATGGTGGCCGCTGGACCCGGAAATTCTTAGATATTACAGATGCTGATGCTGACAAGGGAAAAGGGCTATTGAAAATGGCTGAATATGAAGAAATAAATATCAGTCATACTATCGCTTTAGGAGACGGAGGAAATGATATTCCTATTATCCGACAGGCAGGAATAGGGATAGCTATGGGGAATGCATCAGATACTACTAAGAAGTCAGCTGACTTCGTCACAAAGGATGTGGATGATAATGGTCTGGCCTATGCTCTGAAACACTACAAAATCATCAAGTAATAAGAAAAATGGGTATAGAATCCTAAAAACCCTCAGATAAAATATACCCCGTTATCCTATCCCTTAAAATTAAAACAACCGTGTCTCCAAAAATGGATTGAAGACACAGTCACAAATATTCTAAATCTCTATCATTTCTGTACGTTCTAACATATAAAGTACAGATCTGATAAATCAGTCTACAGCGTCCTTACTGTCAACGGCATCATAACCTTTTGCAGAGTTGTGACTAATCAATTCGTGGATATCCATCTCATGATAACCACCGTTAGCTTTATCTGCAGCATCCATCTCTTCTACTTCCTTCTTTTCAGCTTCAGAATGAGTAAAAGTTGATTTGGACTTTAGTTCACACACTCCCCAACCAATTAATGCCACAACAATAAAAAGCAAAAATGCTAATTGAATACTCATTATTATAAATGTATTTGAATTCAAGATGCAAATTTACACATTTCTTTCGAAATGACAATCATAGAACCTTTTTTTTTCAGGATTTATGACTAATCCACTTGACTTATCTATAACTGTATAGTTGAGTACTAACCTATTCATGGTATTTATAATAATCCTCTAAAAAAGGATACATAAATTTTGATAAACAACTTTTAATCATTTTTGAACTTGGAAGGCAGTGACTATGAAAGGATTTGGTTTATACTTTTAATACTCTATTTGCTAATTTACGATACAACTTCCTAAGAGTATGACGGATTCACTTGATCCCTTTTAGTTTCTCTTCCTAATCTGGAATTAAGTAATAATTTTTGAATATATTGAAAAAATAATCTTTTACCGATTCATTCTATCCATTTTATCATAATGTAACATAAAATAACCACAAATAGATATTATTATCCATATTAAACATATATTTTCTCTAAATCAGTTTCAGTATATAATCAATGTGTCACATTCATTCTCTATAAACTTTATTAAGTTCCATTTTGTGTGCGAACACAAAACGATTGATACATATCAAGAAAAACAACAAATAACAAGGATTTACTTCGTTATTATCACTTGCTAATATCTAAAGTACTAACTTTGCAGTGTCATCAAAAGAAAGTAAGTTTGAAGGATAAGTTCAAGAACGAACAATCAAGGATGACAAGGTAAAGGATACAAAACAGGATAAGTATAAAATAAAACACGAGGGCCGAAAGGTCTGAAGTAAAAGGTAAAAAGAAAGGAAAAAATTATGTTGACAAGTGGAAGTATGATGTGCTATGCAATACTATTCTTCGTATTTGCGGGTGTAATCAGTTCAACTATCGAACGTCGATAATATTTTCGGCAAATTCAGGAAAAATTAAAAAATCAAGTAGAAGGTCGCAACAAGCTGAAAAGTTTGTTGCGACTTTATTTTTAATTGACAACTGTCAATTTATAATTTTCAAGAAAACTATTTCCTTATCTATTTTACAAATTTGTTTATGAAACAATTTTATAGAAGGAAAAAGCCGGAATATTCAGATTAAAAACAGATACATTTTTAATCTGAAAGACAGATTAGTTATTACAAATCTGTCTTTCTAATGTAAATATTACTCTTGTGGAGTAAACTGATCTTTTCCAACACCACAAAGTGGGCAGACCCAATCATCTGGAAGATCTTTAAAAGCCGTTCCAGGATCTATACCATTATCAGGATCACCTTCTGCAGGATCATAAACATATCCACATACATCACATACATACTTTTCCATAATGCTTAATTATTTATAAGTTAATAATTTGTATTGCGCTTCAAAGTTACCATATTTTTTTAAAAAGCACTTAATTTACAATTATTTTTTTTATATCTTTGCATATTAAATATATACCCCAACATGTTCATAAAAAAGCAAATATAAAAAGTATTTAAATAAGATGGATTACGACTTCAGAGAGATCGAAAAGAAATGGCAACAAAAGTGGGTTGAAAACAAGACCTATAAAGTTACTGAAGACAAAAATAAAAAAAAGTATTACGTACTAAACATGTTTCCTTATCCATCAGGTGCAGGACTTCATGTAGGACATCCTTTAGGGTATATAGCCAGTGATATCTATGCTCGATACAAACGTCTGAAAGGTTTTAATGTTCTGAATCCTATGGGCTATGATGCTTACGGTCTGCCTGCTGAACAATATGCTATTCAAACAGGTCAGCACCCCGCCATAACTACTGAACAAAATATTAATCATTATAGAGAACAACTTGATAAAATCGGTTTTTCATTTGACTGGTCACGTGAAATCCGTACTTGTGACCCGGAATATTATCACTGGACACAATGGGCCTTTGAAAAAATGTTCAATAGTTTCTATTGCAATAAAGGACAGAGGGCACAACCTATTGAAAAATTAATTCGCCATTTTTCAGAAAAGGGGACAGAAGGCATTCACGCAGCACAGAGCAGAGAACTTTCTTTCACAGCAGATGAATGGAATACCTGGGATAGTAGAAAAAAACAAAATATACTAATGAACTATCGGATTGCTTATCTGGGTGAAACGATGGTTAACTGGTGTGCCGGTCTTGGAACTGTCCTTGCCAATGATGAAGTAGTAAATGGGGTGAGTGTCCGCGGAGGTTATCCTGTAATACAAAAAAAAATGCGTCAATGGTGTCTCCGTGTTTCAGCATACGCTCAAAGACTTCTGGATGGATTGGATACCTTAGACTGGAGTGATTCCATAAAAGAGACTCAACGTAACTGGATAGGCCGTTCAGAAGGAACAGAAGTTGTATTCAAGGTAAAGGATAGTGATGTTAAATTTACGATCTTCACTACACGTGCTGACACCATGTTTGGTGTAACATTTATGGTACTGGCACCAGAATCTGATCAAGTAGCTTATGTAACAACTCCTGAACAGAAAACTAAAGTTGAAAAATATTTGAGTTATGTAAAGAGTCGTACAGAACTTGAACGTATGAGTGACAGGAAAGTTACAGGCGTATTTACCGGTTCTTATGCCATTAATCCTTTTACCCAAGAAGCCATCCCTATTTGGGTTGGAGAATATGTCCTGGCAGGATATGGTACAGGAGCCATAATGGCTGTACCAGCTCATGATAGTCGTGATTATGCTTTCGCCAAACATTTTCATTTATCCATTATCCCTTTAATTGAGGGTGCAGATGTGAGCAATGAAAGTTTTGATGCCAAAGAGGGAATAGTGATGAATTCTCCTGCTCCTGGAAAAAGAGGGCTGGATGGATTTTCTCTTAACGAACTAACTGTAAAAGAAGCTATTGCTGCTACAAAGAAATTTGTTTCTGAAAAGGGTATTGGCCGCATAAAAGTCAATTATCGTCTTCGTGATGCCATCTTTTCCCGTCAAAGATATTGGGGAGAACCATTCCCTGTATATTATAAAGATGAAATGCCTTATGTCATTCCCGAAGAATTCCTTCCTTTGACTCTTCCGGACATTGACCTATATAAACCAACGGAAACGGGAGAACCACCATTAGGCCGTGCAAAAAAATGGGCTTGGGATACAGAAAATAATAAAGTCGTAGACAAATCCTTTATAGATCAAAAAACTGTTTTTCCCCTGGATTTGTGTACAATGCCTGGATTTGCCGGAAGTTCTGCTTATTATTTACGATATATGGATCCAAAAAATAATCAGGAACTGGTAAGTGAGAATAAAGATGAATATTGGCAGAATGTTGATTTATATGTGGGTGGTACTGAACATGCTACCGGACATTTGATTTATTCTCGTTTCTGGAACAAATTTTTACATGATTACGGTTATTCATGCAAAGAAGAACCTTTCCAAAAGCTTATCAATCAAGGTATGATTCAAGGACGTAGTAACTTCGTTTACCGTGTCAACGATAAAAGTACAAAAGATAAGCCCGTATTTGTAAGTATTAACTTGAAAAAGAACTATAAGGATGTTACTCCCATTCATGTCAATATCAATATCGTAAAAAATGATATACTCGATACGGACGCTTTCAAGGCATGGAGACCAGAGTATAAAAATGCTGAATTTATTTTGGAAAACGGTAAATATATTTGTGGATATACTGTTGAAAAGATGAGTAAAAGTATGTTTAACGTGGTTAATCCTGATGATATTGTAAAAGAATACGGTGCCGATACACTCCGACTTTACGAAATGTTTCTGGGTCCTGTGGAAGCCAGTAAACCATGGGATACTAATGGTATTGATGGATGTCATAGATTTCTGAAGAAGTTTTGGAACTTGTTCTGGGATAATAGATCTGATCAATTCTTGGTAAATGAGGATGCTCCGAGTAAAGATTCTCTAAAATCTACTCACAAACTAATAAAAAAGGTAACTGAAGATATAGAAAAATTCAGTTATAATACGGCTATATCTGCATTTATGATAGCTGTTAATGAACTCCATCAACAGAAATGTCATAATCATGAACTACTCAAAGATCTAGTTATCTTAATCACTCCATTCTGTCCTCATATCGCTGAGGAACTTTGGCAAGAACTTGGTGAGAAAGGATCCGTCTGTGATGCACAGTGGATTACCTATGATGAAAAATATCTTGTTGAAAACGAAATACAACTCACAATATCCTTTAATGGAAAAGCTCGATTCCAAAAGACTTTTGCTGCCGATGCAGACTCTAAAAGCATAAAAGAAGCAGTGATTTCCGATGAAAAAAGCCAAAAATATATATCAGGAAAGGATATTATCAAAATAATTGTTGTTCCTAAAAAAATCGTCAATGTAGTCTTAAAAAATTGATTATACTTTATTATAAGAAAATCTATTTAAAATAAAATATTATAAAGTACATACAAATGTTGTTTTAACAACATCTGTAACTTTTAAACTGTATGAATATAATTAATAGTAGTAACATAAAAAATGAAATCAAGGATTATGCATATATAACCTTTGGTCTTATACTCTATACCTTTGGATGGACGGTATTTCTTTTACCATATAGCATTGTAACAGGTGGCGTTACGGGTATTTCTGCTATTATATTCTATGCTACTAAAATACCTATTGCTTATACTTATTTTATAATTAACGTCATATTATTGGTATTTGCATTAAAAATACTCGGTTTAAAGTTTTTAATAAAAACAATATATGCCATAATAGTACTTTCTCTCTTACTCAGTTTTAGTCAGCAAGCAATGACACTACCAGATCATTCTATGTATCAGATTTTAGGAAAAGGTCAGGATTTTATGTCATTGATTATAGGATGTTCGATGACCGGAACCGCACTGGCTATCGTATTTCTACATAATGGTTCAACAGGTGGTACTGATATTATTGCCGCCTGTGTTAACAAATATCGTAATATTTCACTCGGTCGCGTCCTCATATTTGTTGATATTTGTATAATAAGCAGTTCTTATCCTATATTTTATGATTGGAGAAAACTTGTATTTGGTTTTTGTACTATGATCATAGAAAATTTTGTTCTTGATTATGTAATGAATGCCAGAAGAGAAAGTGTACAATTTATGGTCTTTTCCAGTAAATATCAGGAAATAGCAAATGCTATAGGAACAAAAATGGAACACGGAGTAACTATTCTTGATGGTCATGGCTGGTATACAGGTAATGAAGTAAAAGTTCTTTGTATATTAGCAAGAAAGAGAGAAAGTCCTATTATCTTCCGACTTATCAAAATTATTGATCCTAAAGCTTTCGTATCTCAGTCTTCTGTCATCGGCGTCTATGGAGAAGGATTTGATAAAATGAAGGTAAAAATACCAAAACATGAAAAGGATTCCATAATAAAAGCATCAAAATTAAAAGCTCCTTCACCATTAAATAATAATAAAAAATAACTCATTGGCGGAATTAATTTACCACAGTATTGGAAAACATATTTTAATAGTACTGAAAAACTTATTACCACGCTGTGGTAATTTAGGATTTTGACAGTCTAAAGGATGAATTGAAAAGTGGCTGAAAATTATATATATACTACTTCTTATCTCATTTCTTCTTTCATTTTTAATTCCGCCAATAGATAAAATAATAGATTTAATAATAATGAATATAGTATTTGCTACAAACAATAAAGATAAACTTCGTGAAATACGTGAGATTCTCGAACCTGAATTCAATATTATCTCTTTATCTGATATAGGTTGCCATGAAGATATTCCTGAGACAGGTAAAACTTTAGAAGAAAATTCACTTTTAAAAGCTCAATATGTTTATGACCATTATCATCAAAATTGTTTTGCAGATGATACCGGTCTGGAAGTTGATGCCTTGAATGGTGAACCAGGTGTACATTCTGCCAGATATGCAGAAGATACAGATCATGACAATGAAGCTAATATAAAAAAACTTTTATCAAAGTTAGAAAACAAGAATAATCGTAAAGCAAAATTTCGTACTGTAATTACGTTAATACAAAGATCCCCAGATCCTACCCACAGACAAGTTATAAATTGTTTTGAAGGAGAAATATCAGGCACTATAGCTAAAAATAAATTAGGTATAGCTGGTTTTGGATATGATCCTCTTTTTATCCCTGAAGGATATAAAGAAAGTTTTGCTCAAATGGGAGATATAGAAAAGAATAAAATATCACATCGGGCACGTGCTGTTTCAAAACTCGTAGAATTTCTTAAAAAACAGGTTACTTGTATTAATATGGAATAAAGACAATGTCTTTATTCCATATTTTATATATTTCTAAAAAATATTTAGACTCATCTCTACATATTATAATTCGTACCTTTATAACGGAACTTTTCCATAATAGAGTCAATATTAAAAAACAGAGTACAGCGTTCTTCTGTTGAGTAAATATTCTTTATTGCTTAAGTTTATCATAAGACACAAAAAAACATTACAGAACGGCTTAAAAACGTATCCAGGCTAATTGTTGTTTCTTTATTACAAAGAAGATAACCTATTATTATTAATAATACATCTTTATTTATTCATCTATTATATTATTATTATCTTATTTTATTTATAAAAATATATAATGATTAAGTATGATATCTTGTGGATATGTTAATAATTTTTGATAAGATAATATCTATATTTAATTATGCTCATAATTACCTTTCTTATGCACAATTATTATTTATACTTTCTTATTGATTTTCAGTTAATTAAATAGTTATGCACCAATTTACTAACTATGTGTATAATAATAAGTTGATATTATTTTAATGATTATTTATGTGGAAAAAGGTAGATAAATGATCTTATAAACCTATGGATATCCTCAGTAGGATAAGTGCTGTTTATTTGTCTATGGATATCTTTTACTTTATGAATGGATTATGCCATAGATATAAACTTAGTTTTCCATATAAACTGTTGAAAAGTAGAATTTGATATTAAAAATTACATGGTAAGGAACATTTTATTTCTTATAAAATGCTTCTGATAAATAATAAAAGATTAAGTTATTTTTTTCTTTGTAAGTTGATATCTACGCGATCTGCTATCATTTTAGGAGAAATATTTATAAGGCAAGCATAATCTCCCCTTAAACAAGATTTATTTCCGTAGATACTACAAGGACGACATGGTAGGTTTAATTGAATAGCATTATCCGGATTTTGTCCCCATCCCATAAAACCAGCATAAGGATGAGTTGCTCCCCATATACTTACAACAGGGATATTTACCAGTGAAGCCAGATGCATGTTTGCACTATCCATGCTGATCATGACATCAAGATGGCTCATCAATATGAGCTCTTTATCTAAACTTTGTAGAAGTCCGGAAGCATTTATGCAAGATGGATACTTTTTATTCCAGTTGTCCATATATTTTTTTTCATTACCTCTTTTTCCACCAAATAAGAAAATACGGCATGAAGGATGTCTGTGAATTAAAAGTTGAATAACTTTTTCCATTGATTCGAGCGGATAAGTTTTTGAAACATGAGCAGCAAAAGGAGCTATACCTATCCATTGTTGAAATCCTTTTTTAACACCTATACTTTCCGGTAAAAGACGGATGTTTCCTCCTTCAGGTGGAAAAAGAGAAGTAAATTTGACTTGTATAGGATAACCAAGCTTTCTTAATACATCAGCATAATTTTGTGTTTCGGTTGGTTGTTGTATGAGTTTTTTTCCATCTTGAGCAATTAATTTTTTTCTTCCCTCACGATGCTTATTGATATGTTCTACCCTAAAATGACTCATGTTAAAGCGTAAGCGAAGATAATTGGAACGTAAGACTTGATGAAAATCAGCTACACATGTAAACTGTTTGGCAATTAACCGACGATAAAGTGTATTCAAACCTTTTATTCCACTATATTCTCCTTTTACATCTGCTCCCATAAAACTTACATTTGGAGCTATATTTTCAAAAAAAGGTTTTGCAAATGGTCTACTGAGTACAGTAATCCTCAAATTTGGATATTGGGTTGCTAAAGAATAGATTACGGGAACAGTCATAGCCACATCACCTATTGCAAAGAAACGAATGATTAGAATATGCTCAGTTTTCATGAGAGATTATAATTTATCTTCTTTTTCTTTCTTCTTATAAAGGACAGGATTGGTATCTGTATCATTATACATTTTCATCTGTCGATAAACCTTCATCAACTTTTTTCCTGTTTTAATATCATCAAGAAGTTGGTCTATAGATAGACTTAAATCCTTTTGTTGTTCTAATAAAACATGAAGTTTATTTAGGCATTTATTTCGATGTTCTTGTGAAGCATCTTTCCGTTCTGCTTGTTCTTTCATGTGATAGATCTTTATTGCAAGGATGCTTAGACGGTCTATAGCCCATGCCGGACTTTCTGTATTTAGATGAGCATTTTGCAGTGCTTTCACATCTTTATATAGATCTCTGAAATAAGAATCAATTTGTTCCACAAGATTTGTTCTATCTTGATTACTTTTGTCTATGCGATGCTTGAGTTGCATACCTTTATCCGGATCAATATTTGGATCACGGATAAGATCTTCAAAATGCCATTGTACTGTATCTATCCAACATTTACGATAGAGCTTGTTTTCAATAGTGTCTTTGGAATAAGGATTATTGATTTGAGTATCAATATTATCTTCAAAGTGATAATCCACTATAGCTCTATTAAAAATTTGGTTTGCAATTTTGGTAAATGACATCAGTTTTGTAAGAATTTATTAATTGCGCAAAAGTAATTAATTTATTCTAAATATCCAACTAAAATTTCAAAAAAGGCGTTGAAATGTGCACAATATTGATAGGTTTGTGCAAAGTTAAATGCTTTTTTATTAAAAAAGTTTGCTAATGTGAGGAAAAATTTGTTTCTTTGCACCCGATTTTTAATTAGAAAGAAATTATTTATAAACGTTTTTTAAAGGTTACAATTATGTCAGAATCAGAAATTGAAAAGAAAGTAAAAACTATTATCGTGGACAAACTCGGTGTTGATGAGTCTGAAGTTAAGCCAGAAGCTAGTTTTACAAATGACCTCGGTGCAGATTCTTTGGATACAGTAGAATTGATTATGGAATTTGAGAAAGAATTCAACATCTCTATCCCTGACGATAAAGCTGAAAAGATTGCAACTGTTGGCGATGCTATCAAGTATATTGAAGATAACGCTTCTGCCAAATAATTTGTTACTTATCTGCTATAGATGGAATTAAAAAGAGTAGTAGTAACAGGAATGGGTGCAGTAACACCTGTAGGCAATACTCCTGAGGAAACTTGGAAGAATATTGTTGAAGGAAAAAGTGGTGCTGCACCCATTGCCCAGTTTGATGCAACCAAATTTAAAACTCATTTTGCTTGTGAGGTAAAGAATTTGGATCTTAAGGATTATCTGGATCGTAAAGTTATTCGTACTACAGATCGTTATACCCAATTGGCTATGGTATCTGCCATTCAGGGTGTGAAGGATGCCAAAATTGATTTAGAAACAGAAGATAGAAACCGAATAGGTGTCATCTATGGTGTAGGTATTGGTGGTATTCATACTTTTCAAGATGAAGTTATCTATTATGGCCAGAATCTTGAAAAAGGACCGATGTTCAGTCCTCATTTTATACCGAAGATGATTGCAGATATTGCTGCTGGTCAAATTTCTATTCATTTCGGTTTTCATGGACCTAACTATACTACCACTTCAGCATGTGCTTCTTCAAGTCATGCTCTTGCTGATGCCTATAACCTGATACGTTTGGGTAAAGCTAATATCATAGTAAGTGGAGGTGCCGAAGCTGCAATTTGTGATTGTGGGTTAGGTGGGTTCAACTCTCTGCATGCTTTGTCTACACGTAATGATGACCCTGAGCATGCTTCTCGTCCATTCAGTGGAAGTCGTGATGGTTTCGTGATGGGCGAAGGTGCTGGCTGTCTTGTTCTTGAAGAACTTGATCACGCTAAGGCTCGTGGTGCTCATATCTATGCTGAAATGGTAGGTGAAGGTATGAGTGCAGATGCTTATCATATTACAGCTTCTCACCCTGAAGGGCTGGGTGCAAAACTTGTAATGAAAGATGCTCTTGATGATGCAGAAATGAAACCTTCTGAGATTGACTATATCAATGTCCACGGGACTTCTACACATGTAGGTGATCTTTCTGAAGCAAAAGCCATCAAGGAAGTTTTCGGTGATAGTGCTTATAGATTGAATATATCTTCTACAAAGTCTATGATCGGTCATCTTTTGGGTGCTGCTGGAGCTGTGGAAGCAATGTTCTGTGTATTGAGTATCCGTGACGGTATCATTCCACCTACTATTAATCATAAAGAAGGTGATGATGATCCTGATATAGATTATAAGATGAACTTCACGTTTAACAAGGCTCAGAAGCGTACAGTAAATGCTGCCTTGAGTAACACGTTCGGTTTTGGTGGTCATAATTGTTGCGTGATTTTCAAGAAATATGTTAAATAATTTTTTAGATAGGTTAGGGCTTCTTTTCTGTAAAGAAAAGGAGCTCTATTTGTCTTTACACCGTGTTCTCGGTTTCTATCCTCATGACATTACACTTTATAAGATGGCATTGATGCATAAAAGTATCATGCATCGTAATGCAAAGGGGAAACTGATAAACAATGAGCGACTTGAATTTTTGGGTGATGCTATTCTTGATGCGATTGTAGGGGATATTGTTTATCGTCATTTTCCTGGAAAAAGGGAAGGTTTTCTCACCAATACACGGAGTAAACTTGTTCAGCGTAACACGCTGAACAAATTAGCTGAAGAAATGGGAATCAATCAGTTGATACTTTCAAGTGGACATAGTATTTCCCACAATAGTTATTTGGGCGGGAATGCTTTTGAAGCTCTTGTAGGTGCACTTTATTTGGATCATGGCTATAATGCGTGTATGAAATTTATGCAAAAACGTATATTGGCCCAAATGATTAATATCGATAAGGTGGCTTATAGAGAGGTCAATTTTAAAAGTAAACTGATAGAATGGAGTCAGAAAAATAAGGTAAAACTGACATTTAATATTCTTGCTCAGACAAAAGACAAGAATGGAAGTCCTGTTTTTCATTATCAGGTTATAATGGAAGGCATTAAGGGTGGAGATGCTGAAGGATATACCAAAAAGGAAAGTCAGCAAAAGGCTTCAAAATGTACTTTGGACAGACTCCGTACAGATACCCAGTTTATAGATTCTGTGTTCTCCGCGAAAGGGAATCGTACAAAAATGGAGGAAGAACCGGTTGAAAATGTACCGGATACAGACAAAAAAACTGATTTTATCATTTCTCAAAATAAACCAGAGGACTCAAAAAAACATAAAAATGTTTTCAGTGAGGAGGTCTTTATAGATGAATCTGGGAAAAATTCTCGTCATACTCCTATGTATGCTTCTGATAATGAAGTAGCCGGAAGTAAAATATTTGAAGATAAAACAAAGGAAGAAGAGTCTCTTGATTTAAAGGATATTCATATTGGCTCTGAGTTATCTTCTAAATCAAAGGAAAATATTATAGCTGCTGCTGAAGATGTTGCTTTTGATAAGGGAGAATGATGAATTTATTGTTTATCTGAAAGGGAAAAGGACAACCAACTTGTATTCTCTTCCCTTTCAGATATTATTTATTTATAGTTTCCCTTTTAAATAATGGGATTTGGATGATTTATTATAAGCTTCCATTTATTTTGAATTGTTTTTAATACTTAATTATTAAAAATCGTAAAAACTGCATCTTTATCAAAAGTTTAGGTTATTTTTGTAACTTAAAGTTTAATAATGAAACAATGAGTCTAACAAGCATAATAAGACCATTTTTTAAGCCCCGAATGAAAGAATTGGAGAAGTATGATTTTGATGCAGAAGGGCTGCAACAAAACGCTCTCCGCCGTTTGATTTCTAAAGGACAAAACACGGAATATGGCATCAAGCATCTTTTTAATACAACTAAAAACTATGACCAGTTTATTCAAAACGTGCCTCTTAATTCTTATGAGACACTGAAGAGTGATATTGATCGTATGCGTCATGGAGAAAGTGATATTCTCTGGCCTGGGGTGGTAAAATGGTATGCTAAATCATCAGGTACGACAAATGATAAAAGTAAGTTCATTCCTGTTTCTAATGATGGCTTGCATCGAATTCATTATAGAGGTGGTGCTGATGTAGTAGCATTTTATTTGTTCAATAATCCTAAAAGCCACCTTTTTGATGGTTGCAGTTTGATATTAGGAGGTAGTCATGCCTCTAATTATAATCTGCCGGGTAGTTTGGTAGGAGATTTAAGTGCTATCCTTATTGAAAATATTAATCCTCTGGCTAATTTGTTCCGTGTTCCGAAAAAGGGAACAGCTCTGTTGAGTGACTTTGAAGTAAAACGTGACCGTATAGCCCATGAAACAATACACAAAAATGTGACGAATATTTCTGGTGTACCATCGTGGATGTTGTCGATTTTAGTCAGGGTTATGGAACTTTCCGGGAAAAATCATCTGGAAGATGTATGGCCGAATCTGGAGGTGTTTTTTCATGGTGGAATAGCTTTTACTCCTTATCGTAAACAATATGAAGATCTGATTACTTCGTCTAAGATGCATTATATGGAGACCTATAATGCCAGTGAAGGTTTCTTTGGAATACAAAATGATCCTGATGATCATTCTATGCTTCTGATGCTTGATTATGATGAGTTTTACGAATTTATTCCTATGGATGAATTTGGAGCTGATCAACCTACAGTTGTTCCTTTGTGGGGAGTAGAAACAGGTGTCAATTATGCAATGGTTATTACAACTTCTTGTGGCCTTTGGCGCTATACGATTGGTGATACGATTCAGTTTACAAGTAAGAATCCTTATAAATTTATTATTACTGGTCGAACAAAATACTTTATCAATGCTTTTGGTGAAGAATTGATTATGGACAATGCTGAAAAGGGCCTGGCTTATGCCTGTGAGAAAACAGGTACTCAAGTATCAGAATATACAGCTGCTCCTGTTTATATGGATAATAAAGCTCATTGTCGTCATCAGTGGCTGATAGAATTTTCCAAAGAGCCTTCAGATTTACAGGAATTTACTACGATTCTAGATAAACGACTTCAGGAAATAAACAGTGATTATGAAGCTAAGCGTTTTCATGATATTACACTTCAACCTCTGGAGATTATCAAGGCTCGTCCTAATCTTTTTAATGACTGGCTGAGGTCTAAAGGGAAACTTGGAGGACAACACAAAGTGCCTCGTTTAAGTAATAACCGTAAAAATATTGACGAACTTCTAGCTATGAATGGGGATTAGGTTTAGAGTGAATCAATTCAAGGTTAAAGCGAGTAGTAGTGAAATAGATATAAAGATTATTGGGTTCATGTTAACATCTGAATATCATCATTTAAAGCTTTCAATAAAGCAGGGAGTATATTCGGTCATTAGCTTGTTGTTTTTATCGGTCTTATCCCAAATTTTCGGCAGTTGTGCAAGAATGGGACAGCCTGATGGGGGATGGTATGATGAAATTCCTCCAAAAGTCGTCGGTGCTCATCCTACAGACGGTGCTAAAAATGTGAATTCCAAAAAAATCAATATTATTTTTAGTGAATTCATCAAACTGGACAATGATCAGAGCAAAATCGTAGTTTCTCCTCCGCAACTGGAGGCACCAGAGATTAAGAGTGAAGGGAAAAGTATTCGTGTGACCCTTGCAGATTCTTTAAAGTCGAATACTACTTATACGATTGATTTCAGTGATGCCATTAGTGATAACAATGAGGGTAATCCTTTAGGTAACTATACATATAGTTTTTCTACTGGCGATCATATTGATACACTGGAGGTGTCCGGATATGTGCTGAATGCAGAGGATCTCGAACCCATTAAAGGTATCCTTGTCGGAATGTATAAGGATCTTTCCGATTCAGCATTTATAAAACTTCCGATGCTTCGGGTCAGTCGAACAGATAGCCGGGGTAGGTTTGTTATCAAAGGTGTTGCACCCGGATCTTATCGTATTTATGCTTTGCAAGATGCTGATGGTGACTATAAATTCAGTCAAAAAAGTGAGAAAATCGCTTATTCTCATCAGATTATAGTACCATCTAATAAATCTGATATTCGTCAGGATACCATTTGGACAGATTCTTTGCATATTAAGAATATTGGCCGTGTATCTTATACTCATTTTTTACCTGATAATATTTGTTTAAATGCATTTACTGAGGAAATGACGGATCGGTATCTATTGAAGAGTGAGCGGAAGAATGCGGATCATTTCATTTTGTATTTTAGTTATGGAAGTCTGGAAATGCCAGTGATAAAGGGTTTGAATTTTAATGAAAAGAATGCTTTTATAGTGGAGCCTGCAGAAAAAAAAGATACCATTACTTACTGGTTACGGGATTCTTCTCTTATTAACCAAGATACACTTCGTATGGCGGTGAACTATCTTGCAACTGATAGTTTAGGCAAACTTGAAAATAAGACAGATACTCTGGAAATTCTTTCAAAAGATACCTATGCGAAACGGATGAAGCGGGAGCAAAGGGCTTTTGAAACCTGGCAAAAACAACAGAAAAAATTGAAGGATAAAGAAGAACCATATCAGACGATCATGCCAAAATTAGCCATGTCTGTAGAGATCAATATTCCTACAAATATGGCCCCGGACCAGAATATTCTATTTACATTTCCCAAACCTTTGGCAAATATAAATACTTCTGCAGTCCACCTTTATGCTAAACATGATACACTTTGGTATCGATCACCATTTGAATTCAAGAAAATAAAAGATAGGAAGTATAAGTTGCTGGCGGAATGGCGTCCGGGAATAGAATACTCTCTTGAAATCGATTCTGCGGCATTCACGGATATTTATGGTACTGTGTCAGGGAAATATAAGCAAGGGATTAAAATTCCATCAGATGATCAATTTAGTTCGCTATTTGTTACTGTGAATGGTATGGCTGACTCAACGGTTGTAGTACAACTTCTTGATCAGTCGGATAAGGTAGTTAAAGAAGTGAGTACTAAGACAGGGACAGCAGAATTCTATTATATTAATCCGGGGACTTATTATATGAGAATGTATGTTGACCGGAATAAAAACGGTCGTTGGGATACTGGTGATTATAATACTGACAACCAGCCGGAACCGGTATATTATTACCCTGAGTCAATTGATTGCCGTGCTAAATGGGATGTCAGTCGGGACTGGACTCCGCTGGGACGTCCTTTATATCAGCAGAAGCCTATTGCGATAACCAAACAGAAGCCGGATACAGAAAGAAAAATAAAGCATCGTAATTTAGAACGTGCTAATAAACTGGGGATTCCGTATACTCCTCCAAAACCATAAGTTTTTTGAGTTATAATATGATATAAAGAAAAATTGTAATGAAAAAATTTAGATATTTGATTTCTTTTTGTCTATTGTTGATAACTGCTCTGCCAGTTTCTGCACAGTGTAATTTTAGGAATACAGCATTTCAATCTGGTGAATTTCTAGTCTATAATATGTATTATAATTGGAAATTTGTATGGGTAAAAGCTGGAACAGCCAGCATGTATACTGTTGCCAGTCATTATAATGGCCGTGATGCTTATCGCAGTAGTCTGACTTGTCGGGGTAACAATAATGTTGATGATTTTTATATTCTGAGGGATACGCTTCTAAGCTATACCACTTTGGATCTGGTGCCATTATATTATCGTAAAGGAGCGCACGAGGGTAACAGATACACTGTTGATCAGGTGTTTTATACTTATCCCAGAGGTAAGTGTCACATTCGCCAGCATCGTCTTCATCATAATGGAAAATCTGAATGGGGGAGTCACACTTATAATGATTGTGTCTATGATATGCTTAGTATTTATATGCGGGCACGTAGTTTCAATCCAAAGGGCTGGAAGAGAGGACATGAGATAAAGTTTCCTATAGTTGATGGCAACAGCCGTGATACGGCAGAATTAAAATTTGATAAAGTTGTAAATATCAAAGCAGATAATGGCCATGAATATCGTTGCCTCCGTTTAGCTTATCTTGAATGGGACAGGAAAAAGAGCAGAATGGAACGTATAGTTGATTTTTATGTTACTGATGATTTGAATCATTTACCGGTGGTTCTGGATATGTACCTACGGTTTGGACATGCCAAAGCTTATTTGGTGAGCATGAAGGGTATTCGTAATCCAATGTCGGCACAAATAAAGTAGAGTATTTGAATATAATCTAGAGAAAGAGTATAAAAAGTAATAACTAAAATAGACCCTGAAAGTTAGATAAAAAACTTTCAGGGTTTATTTTAATATCAAGACAATCTCCTTTTAATAATCAAGTATTAAGAAGATAACTATTTTCCGGAATGTTTTCTTTTCTTTTTATCATTGTCTTGATAATATTTTCTATTTGTTCTATCATTTTTCTTTTTTGAGTAGCTTCTTTCTACCTGTTCTTTTTCTTTTCCTTTTTTGTTTTCTTTGTTGCTCAAAAGTAGAAAATCGAGTTGTTTCTTTTCCAGATTAGCTTGAGCGACTTGAATGTGTACTGGATCACCCAATTGGTATTTATGGTGATGATGCCGTCCAATCAAGCAAAAGTTTTTTTCATCGAAATCGTAATAGTCATCATCCAAATCACGCATAGGTATCATACCTTCGCAGTGATTCTCATTTATTTCTGCATAGATGCCGTAACTTGTGATGCCACTGATATGAGCGTCATATTGTTCACCCAAGTGCTCACCCATGAATTCTACCATCTTATATTTGATGGAATCGCGTTCTGCATTCTGGGCAATAATTTCCATGTCAGAGCAGTGTTCACACAGATCCTCATAATGCTTTTCGTTTGCACTGCGACCATCATTTGCATAACGAGTAAGCAGACGGTGAACCAATAAATCCGGATAGCGACGAATAGGGGAAGTGAAGTGAGTATAATATTCAAATCCCAAACCAAAATGGCCTATGTTATGAATACTGTATTTAGCCTTCATCATTGACCTTAAAGCTATGGTTTGAATAAGTTTTCCTTCCGGTTTATCCTCCACATCATCCATCAATTTGTTAAGACTACGTGCTGTAGCCCCTTTCGTGCTGCTGCTTTTCATGCGGTAGCCGAATTTAACGACAAAATCCTTGAGTGTCTCAAATTTTGTAGGATCAGGATTATCATGTATTCTATAAGGGAATGTTTTAGCTTTCTTTCCTTTTGATACCTTTCCGACACTTTCTGCAACTGACTTATTTGCCAGCAGCATAAATTCTTCTACAAGTTTATTTGCATCTTTTGAATGTTTATAGTAACAACGGATAGGTTTGCCCGTTTCATCTATATCAAAATGGAGTTCTTCTGTATCAAATTTTACGGAACCTTCTCTGAATCGTTTTGCTCGTAGCTTCTTAGCAAGTCGGTCAAGGGAGATGATTTGATTCGCAAATTGTCCTTTATAACCATCTGCTGGTGCTGGAGGTGCCGGCTGCCCGGTACTGTCAATGACGCCATTATCTTCAAGCAACTGTTGTACTTCTTCATAACAAAAGCGACGGTCACTTTTTATGATGGTGTGTGCAATATGGTATTTCTTTATATTTGCTTCATCATCCAACTCAAAGATAACACTGTAAGTGAATTTCTCTTCATCAGGACGTAATGAACAAAGAAAGTTGCAGAGTCTTTCCGGAAGCATCGGAATAGTACGGTCTACCAGATAAACACTGGTAGAACGTTTCTGTGCTTCTCTATCAATGATATCTCCTTCTTTAACGAAATGAGATACATCAGCGATATGGACACCTACTTCATAAAGTCCGTCTTTAATTTTACGAAAAGAAAGAGCATCATCAAAGTCTTTTGCATCTTTAGGATCAATAGTACATGTCCATACCTTTCTATAATCTTCTCGTTCTTTCAGATCCACTGGAAGTATTTCTCCGGAAATCTTGTCTGCAGCCGATTCCACAGGTTTAGGATAAATGTAAGGCAGACCATATTGTACCAGAATAGAGTTCATTTCTGCATTGTTGTCTCCTGTAGGTCCAAGGACGTCAACAACTTCTCCAACAGGATTTTTATGACTCGAATCAGGCCATTGGGTAATCTTTACGATAGCTTTATCATTTGTTTTACCTTCTTTCAGTTTTCCTTTTGGAATGATAATATCATTAGAGAAAATTGTCTGGGGTGTGACCAGATAAGAAAAATCTTTACCAATTTTCAACTTCCCTACAAAGGTATCTTTAGTCCGTTGTAGAATTTCGATGACCTGAGCTTCCTTTATCCTATTTGGCCGACGAGCCATGATGGAAACCTTCACCCGGTCACCTCCCATTGCAAAAAGAGAATTGCGTTCAGAAACAAAAACAGGTTGTTCTCCCTCGTCTGGAATAAATGAGTTTTTCCCGTTTGCTTTTCTGACGAAAGTACCTTCTTGAACCTGACTGTTCTGATTCAGTTTATAGCTGGTATCATTCACTTTCGTAAGGTAGTCATTGTAAGACATATTGTCCATGGCATCAATGGCAAGCATTTTGAGGGGATGAGTGTTGAACTTCAGTATTCGGAATATTTCCTTTAGGTTAAATGTTCGATTAGGCTCATTAGAAAAGAAATTCTCCAGAATTTCAATGATCTGTTTTTTAGACATACTTTTGCCACTTTTTTTATTTTTTCCCATAATGGTGTGTTATAATTTTAGAACCAGATGTTCTTCTGCTTATGAGAGCAAAAGCTTTATTGTTAAAGAAATAAACGCTTTTGGGGTAGAAGCAAATCGTCTTTTCTTTCGATATTACAAATAAACAAAATTATTTGCAAATAACTTTGTTTTGTTACGATATTTTCACATTAAATTTGTGTTTCACAACAATTTGGGTTATCTTTGTCGTCAAATTTATTCGTAGATGAAGATATTGATAACAGGTGCTTCTGGCTTTATCGGTAGTTTTATTGTTGAAGAGGCTTTGAGAAGAAAAATGGAAACATGGGCTGCTGTCCGAAAGACGACGGACCGGTGTTATCTGAAGGATCCTCGTATTCATTTTATAGAACTTGATTTCTCTTCGGAAAAGAAACTTGAGAAGGAATTGGAAGGGCACGATTTTGATTATGTCGTCCATGCTGCCGGTGTAACAAAAGCTTTGCATGCAGAAACTTTCTATGAGGTAAATACAGAGGGAACCAAGCACTTTGTCCAAGCTATCATGAATTTAAAGATGCCGGTCAAACGCTTTGTCTATATGAGTAGTTTAAGTGTTTTTGGCGCAATCAAGGAACAGCAACCATACCAGGAGATAAGAGAATCTGATAGGCCACAACCAAATACAAATTATGGTAAGAGTAAGCTAGCTACTGAAAATTTCCTGGATTCTATCGGTGATAAATTCCCTTATGTTATCTTACGGCCTACTGGAGTTTATGGACCACGGGAAAGGGATTATTATATGATGATGAAAAGCATCAAGCAACATATTGATTTTGCGGTCGGTTTCAAACGTCAGGATATTACATTTGTCTATGTAAGTGATGTTGTTCAAGCTGTTTTTCAGGCTCTTGACCGTGGTAAACAAGGGAGGAAATATTTCCTTAGTGACGGAAATGTTTATAGATCACGTGACTTTAGTGACTATATTCATCAAGAGTTGGGGAACAAATGGTGGTTTAGAATTACGGCTCCGGTATGGCTTCTACATTTAGTTACTTTTTTAGGGGAGTATATTGGGAAAATAACAGGGCGCCTTTCTGCCCTGAATCATGATAAATATCCAATTCTCAAACAACGTAACTGGCGTTGTGATATTCAACCGGCTATTCAGGATCTTGATTTTAAACCTCAGGTCCAACTTAAAGAAGGAACAAAGCGTGCCATTCAGTGGTATAAAGAAAATAGCTGGCTCTAATAGGAAGATGCTTTATCAATATTTTTTCAGAGTCGGTGATTGTTGCAATTTATGCTGCTTACCAAAAGAGTATAATATAAAAAATCAATAGGATAAAAAGATAGAGATGACGACCATTAAAGAAATATTCAAGTTGGAGAAGAATCCAAGAAAGGGATTGCTTCCTTTAGAATGGGCTACCCTGATCTATTTGGTTCTTACTCTTCTTTGGGTGTTATTCTCTTATACGAAGATGGTTAATCCTCATTCTATGATTGAGTTGAGGATTCGTATTTTAGTAACCACTTTTGCTATATGGATTGTTTATCGTCTTTTGCCTTGTCGATTTATAGAGATGATACGTGTATTGGTGCAAATGCTTTTTCTAGCACAATGGTATCCGGATACCTATGAGCTGAATCGGATATTGCCTAATCTTGACTATCTTTTTGCAAGTTGGGAGCAACTTATTTTTGGATTTCAGCCTGCTCTGGTCTTTGCAAAACATCTCCCATGGATGTTCGTAAGTGAGTTGATGCATTTTGGCTATTTTATGTATTATCCGATGATAGCTATTGTGTGTGTGTATTATTATTTCATTAATTATCGTGAATTTGAGCGTTGTAGTTTTATTATTATAACTGCTTTTTTTATCTATTATATCATATTTGATGTTTTACCGGTTGTTGGCCCTACATTTTATTATAATGTGATAGGAGAAGATAGTATATCCAAAGGCATCTTCCCTCATTTAGGTGATTATTTTAACACTCATACGGATTGTCTTCCTTCACCTGGTAATCCGAATGGATTTTTCTATCATCTGGTAGAAGATGCTCGTGCGCAAGGAGAACGTCCGACAGCGGCTTTTCCAAGCTCACATGTTGGAATCAGCACCATCTGTATGTTGCTTATCCTGCATTCACGTAATAAAAGGTTTTTTTGGTGGATGCTTCCTGTCTATGCTCTTCTCTGTATGGGAACGGTCTATATTCAAGCCCATTACATGATTGACGCCATTGCTGGATTTATAACTGGAGCAATCTTTTACTTGATCTTGCTGCTCTCTACACGACACATGATAGCAATAGATGGTTAGATATAAAAATGACGGTATAGGTTGTTCTTTGACTTTTTGTCAATAACCGGATATTTTTTCGTACCTTTGTAGTCTTTCAGGTGGAATGCCTCCAATATGAAATAGATAAAGGGATAATGAATAAGAAACTGTATATAGAGACTTATGGTTGCCAGATGAATGTAGCCGATAGTGAGGTTGTCGCTTCAATAATGAAGATGGCTGGTTATGATCTTTGTGACAAAGAGGAAAATGCAAATGCCATTTTTCTTAATACGTGCAGTATACGTGAGAATGCAGAAAATAAAATCTATAACCGACTGGATTCACTTCATGCGGAACAGAAGAAGGGCAGAAAATTGATTATAGGCGTTCTGGGTTGTATGGCAGAACGTGTTAAAGATGATTTGGTTCAGAATCACCATGCCAATCTTGTTTGTGGTCCGGATAGTTATTTGAATCTTCCCGATATGATTGCACAGTGTGAGCTGGGACATTCTGCAGAAGATGTCCAGCTTTCCACTACTGAAACCTATCGTAATGTGATGCCTTTACGTATTGGCAATAACCATGTCAGTGGTTTTGTAAGTATTATGAGAGGCTGTAATAACTTTTGCCATTACTGTATTGTCCCTTATACCCGTGGGCGTGAACGAAGTCGTGATGTAGAGAGTATACTGAGCGAAGTGCGTGATTTGCAAGATAAGGGTTTTAAAGAGGTAACATTACTGGGACAGAATGTGAATAGCTATGGACTTTCACCTTCAGGTAAACATGAACAAGGGAAAACTTCTTTTGCAGAACTGCTGTATAAAGTCGCAAAAACTGTACCTGATATGCGTGTGCGCTTTACAACTTCTAATCCTGAAGATATGAGTGAGGATATTCTTCATGTCATGGCTGAAACCCCAAATCTCTGTAAGCATATTCACTTTCCTGTACAGAGTGGAAGTAATAAGATATTGAAATTGATGAATCGTAAATATACTCGTGAACAGTATTTGGAAAAGGTTGATGCCATACGGAGGATTCTTCCTGGTTGTGGGTTGACTACTGATGTTTTCTTAGGCTATCATGACGAAACAGAAGAAGATTTTCAGCAAACGCTCAGTTTGATGGAAGAAGTAAAGTTTGATTCTGCTTTTATGTTTAAATATTCTGAACGTCCGGGGACTTTTGCTGCCAAACACCTTCCCGATAACGTTCCGGAAAAAGAAAAGGTGCGTCGATTGGAAATTCTGATTAAGTTGCAAAATGAAATCAGTGCCCAACAGTACAAGAACGATGAAGGAAAATCATTTGAAGTATTGGTGGAAGGTTTTAGCAAACGGTCTACAAAGCAACTTTGTGGGCGTACAGAGCAAAATAAAATGGTGGTATTCGATCGTGGGAATTGTCATATAGGAGAATCTGTAAATGTACAGATTATAGGTTCTACTTCTGCTACACTTTTAGGAAAGGTGATGTAGTAGTTAGTAAGTCATAAACAAGGCAAGAGGATGATCTTGAGGAAAGCTGACGGATAGATGTATGAGGCATAAACAGGTTCAGATAAGTATCGTGATTTTTGTTTTGTTCTAAAAGAGATTATTTTAGTTCTATAGGTATTAATCAATTCAACAAGAAGGATAAAAACTGAAAATCATTTTGCAGTTTTATATTTTTCTATTATATTTGCAACATTATGAAGGAATTCCTGCAAGTGCTTAGGCGTTTTATACCTCCCTACAAGAAATATTTAATATTGTCGATAGTTTTTAATATTCTCTCAGCAATACTGAATATCTTTTCCTTTGCTGCGATTATCCCATTACTTCAGATTCTTTTCAAGACAGGGGGAACTGTGAGTGCTGCTGTTCTTATGCCTTGGTCATTCAGCAAAAAGGTACTTTCGAATAATATAAATTATCTTGTTGAGGAGATGGTGAAAAATTTTGGTTCATCATCTACACTACTGATTATAGGTTTGGCTCTTGCTTTTATGACTTTTCTCAAGACAGGGGCTTATTTTCTTTCATCAGCCAGTATTATTCCTATACGTACTGGGGTGGTCCGGGATATTCGCAATCAGATGTATAAGAAAATCACGGATTTATCTCTGAGTTTTTTCAGTGAAGAGCGTAAAGGGGATATAATAGCTCGTATGAGTGGTGATGTACAAGAGATAGAAAATTCGATCATGTCATCTTTGGATATGTTATTTAAGAATCCTATTCTTATCATCTTCTATTTTGTCACGATGCTCGTTGTCTCTTGGCAGTTGACCCTTTTTACCATTGTCTTTGTTCCTATATTCGGCTGGTTTATGGGGTTTGTTGGTAGAAAGTTGAAGGCTCAGAGTATGAGGGCCCAAGGGCTTTGGAGTGATACGATGAGTCAGGTCGAAGAAACTTTGGGTGGTTTGAGGATAGTAAAGGCTTTCTGTGCTGAAGGGCTCATGAATAAGCGTTTTGATCATGTTAATTCTGCTTATAGGGGTGATATTATGAAAGTTAATATCCGTCAGCAGATGGCTCATCCGATGAGTGAGTTTCTTGGCACAGTGATGATTGTCATTGTTCTTTGGTTTGGTGGTATGCTGGTCTTAAATTATCAATCACTAAGCGGACCTGTTTTCATTTATTATCTGGTGATACTCTATAGTATTATTAATCCTCTAAAAGATTTTTCAAAAGCAAGTTACAACATTCCCAAGGGACTTGCTTCAATGGAGCGGGTAGATAAAATTCTGAAAGCTGAAATCGAAATTAAAGAGAAGAAAAATCCGGTCATTCTTCCTTCGTTTGAGCATCAGATAGAATTTCGTCATGTGTCTTTTGCTTATACAGATACGAAGTCTGATGGGTTAAGATATGTGCTTAAAGACATAAACCTCGTTATTCCGAAAGGTAAAACGGTCGCTCTTGTAGGGCAAAGCGGTAGTGGTAAATCTACGATGGTCGATTTGATTCCACGTTATTATGATGTGCAAGAGGGTGAGGTGCTTATAGATGGTGTTAACGTAAAGGATTTGGGTGTACATAATCTTCGTTCTTTTATAGGTAATGTCAACCAAGAGGCGATACTATTCAATGATACATTTAAGAATAACATAAAGTTTGGCTCGGAAAATGCATCTGATGAAACTGTCATTCAGGCTGCAAAGATTGCTAATGCATACGACTTTATCATGGAATCAGAAAATGGTTTTGATACAAAGATCGGTGATAGTGGTTCGCGACTTTCTGGAGGACAACGTCAACGTGTCAGTATCGCAAGGGCAATTCTTAAAAATCCACCTATATTGATTTTAGATGAAGCAACTTCTGCTTTGGATACAGAAAGTGAAAGGCTTGTACAGGATGCATTGGAGCGATTGATGAAAACTCGTACGACCATTGCTGTTGCTCATAGGCTGTCTACAATTAAAAATGCAGATGAAATCTGTGTCTTACATGAAGGTGTTATCGTGGAACGTGGCACGCATGAAGAATTAATTCGTAAGAATGGCTATTATAAACGGTTACATGATTTACAACAAGTTTAATCTACCTTTGATGAGTCTGAAAGATTGTTTTCTCTATTAAATGAAGATTTCATGGTATAAATCTGACCGATAAAAGAAGAAATAAATTAAGAAGGATAAAATATGATGATATCGAAGATCGTATATGGCTTTTTTTATTTGATTTCGCTACTTCCTTTTTGGATGCTTTACGGTCTTTCTGATTTGGAATATCTTATTGTATATTATATTCTGAGATACCGTAGAGGTATTGTTCGGAAAAATCTGGTCTCTTCCTTTCCTGAAAAATCCAGATATGAAATTATCCAAATTGAAAAAGGTTTTTATCATTGGTTTTGTGATTATTTTTTTGAAGCTGTGAAACTCTTAAGTATCAGTGATAAAAAATTGAAACAGCATTTTAAGGTTAATAATGTTAAAGAGGTTGAAGCTTGTTTCAATGATGGACAAAATGTAGCTGCAGTGCTAGGACATTATTGTAATTGGGAGTGGCTTTCCTGTATGGGATTCTATTTTTCTGAAAATAGGATGATGGGTCTGGTTTATCATCCACTGGCGAATCGATCTTTTAACGAACTATTTAAGAAAATTCGTTCCACATGCAAGAATGGTGTGATAGTTTCTAAAAAACATATACTTCGTAAACTCGTAGAATATCGCCAGAAAGGCTTAATGAGTCTTTTTGGATATATTTCTGATCAGGGGCCGAAATGGGAGAATATTCATCTGTGGCTGAATTTCATGCACCATGATACAGCCGTTTTTACAGGAGCAGAACGTATCATGAGAAAAGTTAATGATGCTGTGTTCTATGTAGAGATGAGCCGTCCTAGACGTGGATATTATACTGCTACTTTCAGATTGATTACAAAAGATCCTGACAGCCTTCCTGAATATGAAATTACCCGTAGATTCTTTGCTTTATTAGAGAATACGATTCGTAAAGATCCCCGTTATTATCTATGGAGCCATAATCGATGGAAACGGACTCATGAAGAGTTTGATCGTAGGTTTGAAGTTGTCAATGGGAAAGTGCTTAAGAAAAACTCTTCTGATTATTAGTGTGTTGAATAAAAAGTAATATCATGAAGATACTCGTTGTTCGATTCCGACAGATGGGGGATGCTATTCTTGCAACATGCATCTTTAATACGATTAAACGGAATGATTCTGAAGCTGAAACAACTTTCATTTTAAATGAAAGATTGGCTCCTCTTTTTAAGGATCATCCTGCAATAAATCATATTGTTACTTTTTCTGAATCTGAAAACTATACGTTTTGGCGTTATTTGAAGAAAGTATGGACCGTTGTCCATCAAACTCACTATGATGTTATTATAGATATGAGGTCAACATTAAAGAGTATGTTCTTCTCTGTTTTTTCTCCTTCTACCACATATCGTATCGGATTGAAAAAATGGTATACACATGGTGCTTTTAATTATCTTTTTGACAGATCAAGAGATAATGAGAGTGCAATTGACCATGATTTGATGTTGCTGTCTCCATTGAATTATACAGATCTGGATCAGAGCTTTCTACTTTCTGCAACAAATAAAGAAAAAAAGGATTTTCGGGATTATATGATTCGAATGAATATTGACTTTTCCAAACCAGTTGTTCTTATGGGGGTGACCTCAAAACTTCATAATAAAACATGGTCAATTGAGGGAATGGTTTATATTGTCAGGAATCTGATAGAAACCTATCCACAGGTTCAGATTATCTTTAATTATGCTCCAGGCGTAGAAGAGTTGGATTCTCGTCGAATTTATAAATTATTAAATAATGATCCGCATATTTTTATCAATATTCGTGCTAGTAGCCCTCGGAAATTGCTAGCTATGTCCTCTTGTATTACATTCTATTTTGGAAATGAAGGTGGCGCACGCCATATTGTGCATTCACAGAATAAACCTTCTTTTGTTGTTATGGCTCCACAGAATAGTAAAAGGATATGGCTACCCCAGAATGGAATACCGGCTGAAGGAATAAGTGTAGAAGATATTGTCTCAAAAAGTGAACTTGAAAAAATACCTCTAGACAGGCAATACGAGTTTATAAAAAAAGAGATGGTATGGGAGAAATTTTTAAAATTTATTGATAAATACCATATTCTTTGATTAAAATGAGTTGAAGAGTCTTTTATTATTAAGATACTGTGGATGAAATTTTGTATGAAATATTATGAGAATTTCGAAATTTATTGTTAACCCCAAGTATGAAGCGTTAAAATCTGCTATCATTCACATTCTTTCTGTTTTTGAAGTAGAGGGAACGGTTATTCATCAGAAGCGGAATTTTATTAAGGTGTTTGATATTGATGGACTAAAAATTAATGTCAAGCGCTATCATGCTCCTTCTTCGATTAATAGATATGTATATTCTTATGGCATTCGTAAACCTAAGGGGATGCGGGCATACGAGTATCCTGCTATTCTTTCAGATAAGGGTATAGAAACACCTGAGCCAATTGCTTATATTGAATATCGTAATAAGATAGGATTATTGGGAGTTACCTATCTGCTGAGTGTACAATGTGATTATGAACATACCCTTTATGAGGCAGGTGATTCGAAAAGTGGAACTTATGAGGCTTTGGCTAAGAGTGTAGCTCATTTTGCAGCAGGGATGCATTTGAAAAATGTTATGCATAAAGATTTTACACCTGGAAATATCCTTTGGAAATATGATAAAAATGGTTATCATTTCAGTATTGTGGATATTAACCGGATGTATTTTGGGAAAGTGAGCCCAAAACAAGGATTGCTGAATCTAAAGAAGTTGTGGGGACCAAAACTATTTATGGAGATTCTTGTAAGAGAGTATGCTCGTGAACGAAAAATTGATGAAGGATGGGCCTTATCTATCTTTATGCCTGCAAGGGCAGCATTTTGGCGAAGATATGGAAAAAAACATATTATTCCTTTTAAATTAGAGATATGATTTCTTTGAAGGATGGTTACGGTTGAATAAAGTGATTTTATATATAAAGATTTATTAGGTTTCAATAATACAAGAATTTTTTGTATCTTTGCAAGATTGGGAGAGGTAGATTGTATTTATTGGAAATATATTTTTGGATGATTTATGAGAATGAAGATATTGGTTAAATCTAGAGTTTACAATAACTGCTGTAAATAATTAAAAGAAATAAATATTTGTCATTTGGGAACAAGTTATTTATTATCTATTATTTAAGAGTAAAAAAGGAATCTATAATAATGGCAAATCGACTTTGTTATATATCTCGTAATTATCGGGGTGTTTCAAGTTCTGGAAGTAAAGCCAAGAGTGATAATGAAATTACATTGCGCGAAATGGGTGCTCATAATTTAGGGCTTCCTTCTACCTATTATCACAGTATGATTATAACTTTTTTTTTGGACTTATTCGGTATTATTAAATTAGCTGTGACTCTTAAATCAAAGGATATTCTAGTTCTTCAATATCCTGTAAAAAAATATTACTCCTTTATTTGTAACTGTGCTCATTTACATGGGGCAAGAGTCGTAACTGTAATTCATGATTTAGGCAGCATGAGACGTAAGAAATTGACCGTAAGTCAGGAAATTCATCGTCTTATGCATAGTGATTCTGTAATTGCCTCCAATGAGGCAATGGCTTTTTGGCTTAGAGATCATGGTTATAAACATCCTTTAAGTGCTTTAGGACTATTCGATTATCGTAGTAAAAGTTGTTGCTCTCCAAGCGAGCACAAAGTAAATCCAAATGCGCTTATTTTAGTTTATGCAGGCAGTTTGGCAATGCGTAAAAATAGTTTTCTTTTGAAAGCACAATCTAAAATTAAAAATTACCAGCTTCAGATTTATGGTAATAGTGAAGGTTTGCCAGGTCTGACAGAATCAGATCATTTACATATTAATGGTTTTATGAACTCTGAGGATTTCATAGATCATGTCAAAGGCGATTTTGGACTTGTCTGGGATGGAGATAGTCTGGATACTTGTACAGGTTCTTTCGGAGAGTATCTTCATTGGAATAGTCCTCATAAGGTTTCTTTTTACCTTCGTGCCGGTTTGCCGATTGTTATCTGGAGGAAAGCTGCAGTTGCGCCGATTGTTGAAAAAGAAGGGATAGGTATTTGTATTGATCATCTGTCGGAATTGGATGAACTTTTTCAGAGTCTATCTTCGAAAAAGATCTATCAAATGCAACAAAATGTGTATCGTATTAGTGAAAGACTCCGTACAGGTGAATATTTAAAGACTGCACTTGGTAATGCCCTTAATCTTTAGATTAAACGGAGCTGATTTTATTATAAGGGATAAAACTAAAATGGTCCTCAGCTAAGAGCTTCAGAAATGTGGCTTGGAAAGAGAGTTTGTTGGTTGTTTGGTCTTGAAATTCTTATTAAATTACCTTTTTTTTTATATATCATATTAATATGTTAATAATTTTAGGTAAGTTTGCATAAAATAGAGTAGGCCGTGATGGTATCTTCTTTAGAGATAGTTTAAAAGATATAAGTAAATACTTAAAATGATAAGATTATCAAAATCTGTTGTCGGTAAGACAGAATCTGCTGCCGTTGCCCATGTTATCAATGATATAGGTTATCTGGGCATGGGTGAAATTGTAGGGCTTTTCGAAAAAGATCTGGAAAATTATATAGGTGGAGGAATGAAATGTATCTGTGTGAACAGTGGCACGGCTGCATTACATTTAGCGATACAGGCTGTAACAAATCCTGGAGACGAGGTACTGGTACCTTCCTTTACTTTTGTTGCAACTTATCAGGCAATTACTGCTGCTGGTTGTGTGCCGATAAGTTGTGAAATAGATCCAACGTCTTTGTTGTTGGACTTGAAGGATGCTGAACGCAGGATCACGTCAAGAACGAAAGTGCTGTTGCCAGTTTATTTTGCCAGTAATCTTGCTCTTTTGGATGAATATAGAAAATTTGCTTGTAAACATCATCTTCGTCTGATCGAGGATGCTGCACATGCTTTTGGCTGTCGTCATAATGGACAACTAGTTGGTTCGACTGGTGATATCGTTTGTTTTAGTTTCGATGGCATCAAGAATATTACATCAGGAGAAGGAGGTGCCATATTTACTGCGGACTCTAAGGTTATCAATGCCGTTAGTGATGCTCGTCTTCTTGGAGTCATGAAAGACTCAGAAAAGCGTTATAAAGGTCAGCGTAGCTATGTTTTTGATGTTGTGGCGCAGGGCTATCGTTATCACATGAGTAATATTTTCGCGGCTATTGGCCGGGTGCAACTTTCTCGTTTTGAAAAAGAATTTGCTCCTAAACGGCAGCATATCGCGAGACTTTATACTCAACTTCTTTGTGGAAATAAGAACGTATGTCTCATTCCAATGAATTATGATGAGATTGTTCCTCATATATTTCCTGTTTTGATGCTTCACGGAAAACGCGATGCACTTATAAAACAACTAAAGAAGTATGATATTCAGTATGGCATTCAATACCGCCCTAATCATTTGCTTACTTATTTTAAGACCGATTATGCTCTGCCGGTGACAGAAGATGTCTATTCCAGGATTATATCTCTCCCAATGCATCCGGAATTGGCGGATGAGGATATAAAGTTGATTTGTTCCATTATTAATAATCTATGATATGGGATGCCTCTTTACAAGAAGAATTTAATTATGAAATTATATATTATCAAATAAAATCATCTTATCCATGAAAGTTGTGATCTTAGCAGGAGGTTTTGGGACTCGTTTGTCAGAATATACAAAATTGATACCAAAGCCTATGGTAGAGATAGGTAGTAAACCTATTCTCTGGCATATCATGAAACATTATTCAAATTATGGTTATAAAGATTTTATTATCGCTCTGGGTTATAAGGGAGAGGTAATTAAAAATTACTTCCTTCAATATTATACGTTGAGTAATGATTTTACTATAGATTTAAAAGGTAATAAAATTTCTTATATCAAGGAGAGACCTTTGGATTGGAAAGTTTCTCTTGTGAATACTGGTGAGAAATCAATGACTGGCGGAAGAATCCTTCGTTTGAAAGATTTAATCGGAGATGAGGATTTTATGCTTACCTATGGTGATGCAGTATCTAATGTGAATATTCATGAATTAGTTGACCGGTACTATCGATCGGGAAAACTGGCCATGGTTACAGCTGTGCACCCCACGGCCCGTTTTGGTGAACTCTCTATTGATGAGAATAATGTTGCTCATAGTTTTAAGGAGAAACCGCAAGTAAACCAAGGTTGGATCAATGGAGGTTACTTTTTGCTGAATCCGAAAGTCTTCGATTATATTAAGGATGATTCCTCTGTTTTCGAAAGAGAACCACTTGAATCATTGGCCAGAGAGGGTGAGCTTGCTGTATATAAACATGAAGGGTTCTGGCAGTGTATGGATACGGTTCGTGATCGTGATTATCTGAATCATTTATGGAATGATGGCCATGCGCCTTGGACACAGCCTTATTCTTCTGAAAAATAGAATATCAATTATGGCAAATTATGAGATAAGGCCTCTGCAGATGCGGATGCTTGATATTATTACTGTTCTGGACAAGACGTTGTCAGAACATAAACTTCATTATGGTATGTTTTCAGGGTCTCTTATCGGAGCTGTTCGCCATCATGGCTTTATACCATGGGATGACGATATGGATGTGCTTATGCCCCGTCCGGACTATGAGCAGTTTATTCAGCATTCTAAGGAATGGCTCCCTGGAAAATATGAATTTGTGTGCAGTGAGAATGATCCTGATTATCCTCTTCCTTTTGGTAAGATACAAGATGCGGAAACTACTCTTATTGAGCGACCTTATTTAAGGTATCTGGGTGGTGTCTATGTAGATGTCTTTCCTTTGGATGCTGTGCCTTCTAATTGGCTTGCCCGGCATTGGCAGTATACTCGTTATGAGTTTTACAAGCAAGCGCTTTATTTGGTTCACCGTGACCCGTATAAGCATGGACATGGTCCCAGTTGCTGGCTGCCTTTATTAACACGCCGGTTGTTTTCTATGCAAGGACTACAGAAGAGGATTCGTCACTTGCTTACAAAATATGATTACAATAAATGTACTTTGGCAGCTGATTATACGGATGGGTTGCGGGGCGTAATGAAAAAGGAAATCAATGGAAATTATGGTCCCTATATTTTTGAGGGAAGAAAACTTCAGGGCATCAGACGCTATGATGAATATCTTTCTCAAATTTATGGTGATTATATGAAAGTTCCTGATGGTGATCATCAGCGTCAGCATAATTTCTTTTATCTTAATATGAATATGCCCTATCGGGAATATAAAGGTGACTTTTAATTTTTTGTCAGTTTGATTTATTAAAACTCAAGATAATGACAGTATTAGAAAAAGACTTTGACCATACATTGAATGGTTTGTCAACTCAGGAGAAAGAAAAGTTGAATGGTGCTACTATCCTGATAACAGGGTGTGCCGGATTCCTGGGCTATTATTATATGAATTTCTTTGAAGCTAAATCTAAAGCATTGGGGCTGAAACGAATTATCGGACTGGATAACTTTATGTTAGGTTATCCTGCATGGATCGATCGTTTGAAGAAGAACTCTCTGTTTGATATCAGGAAGTTTGATATTATCAAAGATAAAGTAGAAGATGTAAAGGGAGCAGAACGGGCAGATTTTATCATTCACATGGCTTCTATTGCTTCTCCGGTCTTTTATCGTAAATATCCAATAGAGACACTTGATGCTAATGTCTGGGGACTTCGCTCACTGCTTGATTTCTATAAGAATAAAGCTATTAAAGGTTTTCTATTCTATTCGTCCAGTGAACTCTATGGTAATCCTGATGCCAATCATGTTCCTACTTCTGAGGAATATTATGGTTATGTATGTGCGACTGGGCCTCGTTCTTGCTATGATGAATCGAAACGTTTCGGTGAGACGATGTGCATGCTGTTTGCCCAGCACTATAACATGCCTATTGATGTAGTTCGGCCTTTTAATAATTATGGTCCTGGAATGAAAATCAATGACAAACGTGTGCCTGCTGATTTTGCTCTTGACATCAAAGAAAACCGTAATATAGAAATTCTCTCCAATGGATCTCCTACACGCACTTTCTGCTATATTGCAGATGCTGTTTGTGGTTATCTGAAGGTCTTGCTACATGGAACTTATGACTATTTTAATATTGGAATAGATAAACCGGAAATCAGCATCTCTCAACTGGCAGAGATTTATGTCACTGCCGGAAAGGAAATCTTCGGTTATACCGGCAAAGTGGTTTATGCAACCTCCTGTGAAAAGGAATATTTGACCAATAATCCTCAACGCCGCTGTCCGGACATCAATAAGGCGCGTCGAGTTCTGGGATATTCACCGAGTATATCTGCCGAGGACGGTGTAAGGCGTTTCCTTACTTTTATTAGGGAGAGTGACGAAGGAGAATATCAATGGTAAAAGTAATCTTTACTTATAAAGAGAAAAAATGGTAGTTACAGTATTTGGATTAGGCTTTGTAGGACTGACTACAGCCTTGGGCTTTGCAGAGTTTGGCCATACCGTCTATGGTGTGGAGATGAATCCCGAACGGCTTGATACGATCAAGGGCGGTCATTTGCCTTTTCTTGAGGAAGGGCTGGATAAGGCCCTTTTACATCATTTGAATCATAATTTTCATCCTATTGCACCTGATGGATTGGATGTTGCTATCGCCCAGAGTGACTGTATCTATTATTGTGTAGGTACTCCTTATGGCAAGGATGGACAAGCTGATCTTACTTATCTTCTTAATGCGATAGATGAGACAATTGACTTGATTAAGGATTATCGCTTCCGGGTCTTGGTCGTGAAGTCTACTATTCCTCCTTCAACAACCGAAAACAGAATTATCCCGCACATTCGGCAACGGGGAATCATTGTTGGTGAATCTGTTGAAAGCAATCGCCAAGAAGTATTGCATGTTGGAGTTGCTAATAATCCTGAATTTTTACGTGAAGGTCATTGCTGGGATGACTTTATGAAGGCTGACCGTATCGTACTTGGTGTCTCTGATAAGAAGTCTGAGAAGACATTGCGCGAGATTTATGCCTCCACAAGTATTCCTGTTTTCTGTGTCTCTTTAAATACAGGTGAGTTTGTTAAATATCTTTCAAATACTTTATTGGCTACTCTCATCAGTTATTCCAATGAGATGTCGATTATTGCTGATACGATCGGACATATTGATATAGCTAAGGCTTTTCATATCCTGCACATGGATAAACGTTGGGGGAATGCACCTATGTCTTCATACGTATATCCGGGTTGTGGTTACGGTGGTTATTGTCTGCCTAAAGATACGAACGCACTTTATGCAATAGCTAAAAGTGCTGGAATGGATGCTCCAATCCTTAAGAATGTCATTGCTACAAATGATAGTATGCCAGCATTTATGGCTGAACGTATTATGAAAACTGCTGGAGAAAAAGGTCAGTTCTCAAAAATAGCGATACTCGGTCTATCCTTTAAACCTGGCTCTGATGATGTACGTGATACACCTAGTGCTAAGATTATTCGTCAATTGTTGATGCATGGTTATAAAAATATTCTGGGCTATGATCCTGTAGCTAATAAGGAATTTAAAAAGCATTATGATCTACCTATTACATACTATGATCATTATAGAGAAATCTTAAAAGATGCTGATATCTTGGTTATTACAACAGCGTGGAGTGAGTTTAAATCAATTCATTCAGTGACAGACAAACCTGTAATTGACTGTAGATTTATGCTTGATTAATATCTGAGAATGGGGACAAAAAAACATCTGATTATTGGATATGACGCCAAGCGTATTGTGTGTAACAATACGGGACTTGGTAATTATTCTCGTAATCTTGTCAATGCGCTTGTTGCTGCCGATAGGGATACTGAGTTTAAACTATACACTCCTTGTGAGGGTAGGAAAGAACTTAGGACGCAGGTTCAATTGGCAGGAAATGTGAGTTTTGTTTATCCTCATTCCATGCATTTTCGTCTTCAACGTGACCTTTGGCGTACAGACGGGGTCGTAAAAGATTTGCTGCGCGATAAAGTGGACCTTTTTCATGGTTTGTCTGGAGAGTTGCCTCATGGGTTACGTAAAGCGGGTATTCCTGGAATAGTAACTGTTCATGATCTTATTTTTTTGCGTCATCCGGAATATTATCATTGGATTGATGCAAAAATTTATGCTCGGAAGTTTCGTGTCACGTGTCGGGAAGCCTCTCGTATAGTGGCCATAAGTGAATGTACAAAGCGTGATATTCTTGCCTTTAGCAATTTCCCGGAGACTCTGATAGATGTAATCTATCAGAGTTGTGGTACGCGGTTTAAATCAAAAGTCAGTGAAGAAGAGAAACAACGTGTCCAGGCTAAGTATGCCTTGCCTGATCAGTATATCTTGAATGTAGGAACAATAGAGAAACGCAAGAATGTGCTTTTGGCAGTCAAATCGCTGTTGAGACTTCCTGAATCTTTGTCTTTGGTCATTGTGGGTAGAGCAACCAAATATATGGTAGAAGTGCAAGCTTTTATCACAAAGTATCAATTGGCAAATCGTGTTAAGTTTATGCATGATATTCCTAATGAAGATTTACCTGCCATTTATCAGTTAGCTTCTGTCTTTGTTTATCCTTCTCGCTATGAAGGATTTGGCCTTCCTGTTATCGAAGGTATTCAGAGCGGATTACCGGTTGTAGCTTGTACAGGATCTTGTCTGGAGGAAGCTGGCGGCCCTGATAACATTTATGTAGATCCAGATGATGATGAAAAGATGGCAAATAGTATTGCCCGTTTTCTGAAAGATATACCATTTCGTCAACAAAGCATAAGACGAAGTTTAAATTATGTGAAGCGTTTTGAAAATCAGAATTTTGCCAATCAGATGCTCTCTGAATATCAAAAAGTACTTTGAATTTTTAAATAGAATTTAAAGAGCCTTAGGTTTAGAGATTTTTGAAATACTTCCTTTTTTATATTAGAGCTGATTTATCAGGGATGGGATAATATAGCCTCTGGTTTGTCTATAAAGTAGGCATATAAAGCGAAAGCTATAATAACTATAGTAATAAACAAGAATAAACGAGAAATCCATTTCTTCATAATTTCTTGTTTTTTATGTTGTCTTTCACTTTTGTGAAATGCTTCTCTCGCATCAATTGGTTCTGGATGTTTTGATCTTAACTTCATGATTCTTATATCAATAAATATCTAATAATCCGTTTTATTCTAAATGATTCTAATATTATAGATATTGATCTATACCTTTTGGTGCTCTTATTATTCCTAGAGCATTATTTGAATCAAATATTTTCTGGTTGGCACTCATATCCCTTTTCGATTTTGTTGCTGAATGTTCTAAGTGATATTCGATAGCCTTGAATTTGACGAGTCGTTTCTTTATACCAAGTCGGCGAAGACGGGCGGGCAGATCAATATCCTCAAATCCATAGCCTATGATCCGTTCGTCGTATCCATTGACAGCATAAATATCCTCTTTCCAGAATGCCATATTGCATCCACGTTCTTTCTTGTTTTTTTTGTATTTATGAAAAAGAATAGTGAGTAATGGGCAACGGAAAACATTAAATTTGCGACGTACTCCTTTTGTAAAGAAGGAGAAATGGTAATCTTTTTCCTTTAACAACTTATCTGTCATTTTTTGAGATAATTTGCCTCTGCTGCCATGTATATAATATCCTTTATGAGCTTCAGATATATGGTCTGCAATGAAATGTTTCTCTAATATAATATCACCGTCAATTTGTATGATATAGTCACTTTCACAAGCAGCAAAGGCTTTATTCATAATTGATGTTTTTTGAAAACCTTTGTCTTCTTGCCATATATGTTTAAGCTGGAATGGCAAATGCGGCTTGATCTGTCTTAGCATTTCTGTTGTATCCTGTCGAGATCCGTCATCAGCGACGACAACTTCATAAGGTAATGTCGTCTGTCTGGAAACGCTTATTAGACTTAAATATAAGGCTTCCTTCCAGTTATAAGTTGAAATGACAAGACTGACTTTTATCATTGCGTTTATTATCTTAATAGAAGTAAATATTTCATGTTAATCAATTACATTCATTTTTAAGTAAAAAAGGATGGTCTTCCTATGTCTTACTTCTTCGTAATGATTGATGTATATATTCTTGAATATTTTTCTGTGTAAAGAAAAAATAATAGATACCTAATCGCTCTGTAAAAGTACATTTTTGTGCCATTTGATGGAAAAGTCTCATAAGATCCGTTCTGTAATTGATCTCACTTTTTCGATAAGTACGCCTCAAGAAGTGAAGTATGAGTTGATGCTGTGCTCTTTTACAAAACGGATCAATGCTTTGAATTAAATGATTGATGATAATCAGCCATGAATGTGAATCAAATCCAAGATGCATGATTGAATCTGGATTATCACTATTGTAGATATACGTCTTATCAAAACAAAAAGCAATGGAAGATATATATTTAGCCATATCATAATTCCAAACGATATCTTCGTATAGGATATCTTTGATGAAATATAATTGATGTTTATGTATCAGGTCCAGTCGTACTAACTTGTTCCATGGCGTAAACGGAATGGGCTTTCGATGCAACATTGTTCTTTTTATCCATTTCCTATTACAAGAATAGTCTGGTAAATGTTTCTTGTTATATACATCATGTTGTGCCCATCCTGTTGCTCTACCTTGTATAATGTCTGTAAAGGGATATTTTTTAAGAACAGATACAAGTTTTTCTATGCAAGTAGGAATAATATAGTCATCACTGTCTAAGAAATACACATAATCACCTGTTGCTAATTTAAGACCATAATTGCGGGCGGAACTTACTCCTTTATTATTTTGTGAATAAAAAGAAATGCGAGAGTCCTTTTTTGCAATTTCCTGACAGATATTGACACTCTGATCTTGTGAACCATCATTGATAATGATAATTTCTAAATTCTGATAGATTTGATTCTGGACAGATAATAGACACCTCTTTATGTATTTTTCTGCATTGTAGACGGGTATAATGATACTTATTAAGAGCTTATCTGCCGTATCTTTTTCCAAACTTTTATAGAGATTCATGAATTTTTATCTGAATTTTAATTATTAATTAAACCGATTCTTGTTTAAACTACAAAGTTACTGATATTTATAGTCAAAAACGAAGAAGTCTGTTTTTCTGCAAAGATAAATGTTTGCAGAATATTTTCTCGTAACCTTGTCGGACCTTGTTTGATATTGACAAAATGTCTCAGAATGGTACGGAGTAAAGTATAATTTATTATACATTTTCTGTATTATAAATGCATGAGAGTATTTAATCTTGCCTGTAAATTAAATTTTTATATGATTTAGAGAGATTTAAAGTAAGTATATGGAGGTTATTTACTTTTATGGTTGATTCTGATTTTATACATGAAATTTATATCTTTTCCTTTTCCTATTATAATGAATAGAACTGCTATAAGAACCAATATAATGCCGGAAATGATTCTTATATTAAGGACTTCATTAAATACAAAGCAACCGATAATGAGAGCAGTAATAGGTTCCAATGCTCCGAGGATAGCGGTAGGAGTAGGGCCAATATATTTGATTGCCATGGTCAGGAAAATAAGAGAAATAACGGTTGGGAAGAGCCCTAATCCAATGGCATCTATCCAAAGACTCGGTGTGGGGATAGGCTGTAATCGTGTACAGCCATGAAGAGCTATGATGTAAAGGAACGATCCGAAGAGAATAGCATAAAAATTGAGTTTGATATTTGATAATCTTTTCAAGGAGGACCGATCACAACCTACAATATAAAAAGCATAGGTGACTGCTGAAAGAAGCGCAAGGCAAAATCCTTTAATGTTAAGCACTTCTCCTGTTGAAGTTCTTCCGGTTAGAAAAATACCCAGTACTGCAAGACTGATAGATAAGATCGTAGTAAAGGAAAGTTGCTCATGGAAGAAAACGGTCATGATAACAGCTGTCAATATAGGGTAAACAAAAAGAATGGTTGAGGCTATACCTACATCCATGTAGTTGTAACTTGAAAAAAGGAATATTGACGATAGGCTGAAAAGGAATCCCATGACAATTAGCCAGATCAAATCATGATGTTGAAGTTTGAAAGATTGACGTCGGAATACCATTAGTAATGCCATTAGCACAGAGGCAATAGCGTAACGGTAAAATAGTACGGAGTCCACTTTCATCCCTGATTTGTATAGAGGTATAGCGAATAATGGATTTGTCCCATAACTTATAGCAGATATTGCACCAAGAATATATCCTTTGGCCTGATTCCTGATTTTCATTTTTAGATGCAAAATTACATCATTTCTTGTAAGAAGCAAAAGAAAATAGAATTCTTATTCCTGTAAAAACTTTTATCAAAGCATGATGTTAGGATTATTATTTTGGTGGATAATGTTTTTAATCCCCATATCAGAAGACAGTTGCAGGAGAGAATGTCAGGATAAAACGCTAATTTTGTGGCCATATAAATTCATTAAAGTGTTATTCTATGAAATCGATCATGACATTTTCTTCTTTTACAGCCCTGTGCGTCAGTAGATCAGAGCAAAACGGTCGTTATGCTACGGGGCGTCTCTATAAGAATGCCCTTCACTCCTATGCGCTCTTCCTTGGAAGGCCCTCGGTAGCCTTTACGGACATTAGCCGAGACAACCTTAAATCTTATCAACAGTGGCTGACCGACAGGGGGAAGTCTCTGAATACGGTTTCCACCTATCTTCGCATGCTCAGGAGCATCTACAACAAGGGAGTTGACCATGGCTATGCGCGTTATATCAGACGATTGTTCCACGATGTATACACGGGTATAGATATTAGGCATAAGAAAACTCTGTGCAGAAAGGATTTGCGGACCCTGCTGTTTAAGGATCCGGGCTCAAAAGTTCTTCGCCGGACTCAGTATACTGCCCGTCTCTGCTATCAGCTTTGCGGAATGCCCTTCGTAGATCTTACCCATATCAGAAAGTCGGACATTAAGGGTGATACCTTGGAGTATCACAGGATGAAGACGGGCACGACAGTAAGGGTACAGCTCCTCAAGCCCGCCTTGCAGAGTATATCTTGGCTGAGGATGAATGCCGTCGGAGCAGACGCTGGGAAAAGTCCCGGTCTGTTGCAGTTCAATTGTGAACATAGTTTTCGGAGCAATGAAGGATATATGGAGTACCAGGGGGCGTTGCGCCGTTTCAACACTCATCTCAAACAGTTGGGGAGGAAACTAGGGATAAAAGATAATCTTTCATCCTATACGCTTCGCCACTCTTGGGCTACGACAGCCAAATACATTGGTGCCCCGGTAGAGATGATCAGCGAACTGTTGGGGCATAAGTCAGTCAAGACTACACAGATTTATCTTTCCGCCTTTGACGATAACAAACTGGCAGAGGTAAATCGTCGGGTGTATAAATATGTCCGAAAGGAAAGACAAAGAAGTAATGTGAAAAAATCTGTTACTTTTCAAGTAACACGCATATATTAAACACAAAGTTAACTGATATTTTTAAAAGAGCTTTAATGTTTGGATATTTTAACTTAAAAATAACATAAAGAATACAACAGTTACATGAACAAAAGACTGGCGTGTCAAGAATGTTCATGTACTAATGCAACAAATACTTCTATTATATTTATATTTTTATATTCTGTTTTCTTTTTTTGAAGTAGGGGAGAAAATAGCATTTAGTCAGAATTTTAATCTGTTACTTGAAAAGTAATTTGCTTTGAGATTTCTCGCAGATGCCATCATTAAAATGGCTGTAAAAAAGAAAGGAGGAATGTTGAATAACAGATAATGTCGACTTTTATACCATGAGTAGAGTATTAAGGAATAATACCCTGAATCTGAAGAGTAATGCTATGAGTCTCATTTTGAAAAGTTCAGAATCTTTGATTTGGATTCTGTAACTTGTTCATTCTAATATGTCATTTGTACAAAAATGACTTTTGTAAAATATGACAAATAAGGGTGCCTTATTTAATACAAATTAAAATAAATAATATGTTCATGAAAAATGCTAAATTAAAGATTCTATTACAAGGATTATTTATCTTTTTAATAGGTTCTGTCGGGTATTGTGAAGTGAATGCTTCTGAAACTGTCCGAATTGAACAGCAATCAGGAATTGTTAGGGGTGTAGTGGTTGATAAGAATGGAGAACCGGCTATAGGGGCTACGGTGAAAGTAGCAGGTTCTTCTCAGGGTACCGTGACAGACCTTGATGGAAAATTTTCAGTTGATGTTCCTGCCGGATCCACTCTTTTAATTTCTTATATCGGTTACAAAACTCAGGTGGTAAAGGCTGGAAGAGGTCCTCTAAAAGTACAATTAGTTGAGGATAATAAGGTCCTTAATGAAGTTGTGGTAGTAGGTTTTGGAACCCAGAAGAAAAGTGATTTAACAGGAGCTGTAAGTGTGGTTTCTGGAAAGGATCTGGCAAATGTTCCTGTGACAAATGCTACTCAGGCATTGCAGGGAATGGTTCCTGGTTTACAAATAACACAAGGAAATGGCAGTCTGGAAGATGTGCCAAGTATTAATGTAAGGGGTACTACGACAATTGGTCAGGGGACAAATGGTTCTCCTCTTATTTTAATTGATGGAATGGAAGGTGACCTGAATACAATTAATCCTCAGGATATTTCCAGTATATCGGTACTTAAAGATGCTGCAGCATCTTCCATCTACGGTTCCCGTGCACCATTTGGAGTTATTTTGATTACTACAAAGAGTGGTAGCAAGAACGGCAAGGTTCAGATCAATTATAATGATAGTTTCCGTTGGGGACAGCCAATACACATGAAGCACATGATGAACTCTGTTGATTTTGCAAGTTGGATGAATGATGCGTTTACCAATGGGGGAGATGGCATATATTTTTCGACTGAAAGGATGAAAGATATTTCTGATTATGCTCATGCTACATCTGTTAATCCTGGAACTCGCAAGACTTCAGATGGAAGGACACTTTATGGTATATCTTCAAACAACGGCTCAACATGGGCTGATGGTTATGCTAATGGTATAGATGATGTAGACTGGTATGATGTGGTTTATAAAAATACCACTTTTTCTCAGTCTCATAATTTCAGTGCAAATGGAGGAAGTAATCAATTAAATTTTTATACTTCTTTCAATTACCTTGACCAAGGTGGTCTTATGAATTTGGGAGAGGAAGGATTGAAACGATATAATGGTACAGTTAAGATTAATACAGTTCTGACGAAGTGGTTGAAAATGAATTATTCCATGCGCTTTGATCGTGAAGATTATAAGCGCCCATCTTCATTGACCAGTGGCCTTTACAGTGATATGACGCGTCAGGGTTGGCCGATATTGCCATTGTATGACCGTAATGGCTATTATTATTCTTCTCCTTCTCCAGCTTTAGGGCTTGCAACTGGTGGAACAGATAAAACACAGACGGATAACATATATCATCAGATAGGGTTTACCATAGAACCAGTTAAAGATTGGATCACACATGTTCTCTTTAACTATCATATTAATTCTCAGAACAGGCATTGGGATAGTCAGCAGACTTATAATCATGATGTGAATGGACAGCCAGTTATATATAATACTGGTTCTAATGTCCATGAAGGTTATTATAAGGAAAATTACTGTAATTTTCAGGCTTATTCGGAATACTCCAAATCTTTTTTTGAAAAACATCATTTCCATGTTATGGGAGGCTTTCAGGCAGAGGACTTGAGGCAAACTCAGTTTGGCCTTCAAACTAATGGTATTTTGATACCAGGTAAGCCTGAGATAGATTTAACAAGTGGTTTAGGCTATGATGGTTCAGCAATCGTTCCAGCAACAAATGGATCCCGTAATGAATGGACAACAGCCGGATTCTTTGGGCGTTTCAATTATGATTATGATAACAAATACCTGTTGGAAGTGAATCTGCGTGATGATGGTACATCTCGTTTTCGGAAGGGGCATCAATGGAAATTGTTCCCTTCGGTTTCCGCAGGATGGAATATAGCAAAAGAAAAGTTTTTTCATTCCCTTTCTAGCTTTATTGATATCTTGAAATTAAGAGCTTCCTATGGTTCTTTAGGTAATCAGAATACGACTAATTGGTATGAAACTTATCAGACAATGACAGTGAAGTCTTCTGCTGGTGATTGGTTGCAGAATGGATTAAAACCTAATATCGCCATTGCTCCTGGACTTGTTTCTGAAGCATTAACTTGGGAAACAATTCAAAGTTATGACTTAGGTTTAGACTGGGGACTTTTTAATAATCGTTTGACAGGTTCTTTTGATTATTATGTGCGTAATACAAAGAATATGGTGGGGAATGCTCCAGAACTTCCTGCGATTTTGGGGACATCCGTTCCTGTAACGAATAATACAGATTTAAAAACTTTTGGTTGGGAATTTGTTATTGGATGGAAGGATCATTTGTCAAATGGATTAAATTATAATATCAATTTTAATATATCTGATGCGCGTTCTAAGATTACACGTTATCCTAATAATCCAACAGAGTCATTGTCTACTTATATCCAGGGACGTTATATTAATGAAATCTGGGGATACAAGACAATCGGGATTGCTAAGACGCAAGATGAGATGGATAAGCACTTGGCAACCTTGAAGAACGGAGGACAGAATGCATTGGGAAACAACTGGGGTGCCGGTGACATTATGTATGCAGATCTAAATGGTGATGGAAAAATATCTTCTGGCTCTAATACATTAAAAGATCATGGAGACTTAAAACTAATAGGAAATAGTACTCCAAGATATTTATTCGGGTTAGATATGAATGCTAATTGGAAAGGATTCGATTTACGTGTATTTTTACAAGGAATCATGAAGAGAGACTGTTGGGTTGGTGGAACCTATTTGTTTGGTGCTGCTTCAAATGGACAATGGTGGTCTACCGGCATTACAAGTGTGAAGGATTACTATCGTGATGCAGATACGTGGTCTGTTAAGAACGGTTATGAAACAGAAAATACTAATGCCTATTTACCTCGTCCTGTTTATAGTGATAAGAATGTACAGACTCAGACACGATACCTGCAGAATGCGGCATATATTCGGTTAAAGAACTTGCAAGTTGGATATACTGTTCCTCAGATCATTACTTCCCGTTGGGGAATTAGTAATTTAAGAGTCTTTTTTTCAGGAGAAAACCTTCTTACAGGTACAAAATTAGCTAAACAGTTTGATCCTGAGACAGTTTACTCTTATAATGGAAATGGCTATCCATTATCTAAAACTTATTCTTTTGGACTTAGTCTAACCTTTTAATGAATAAAGTTATGAAAATAGATGTTAAATCAATAATACTTATATTGGTAAGTGGACTATCAATATCTTCTTGTGATGATTTTCTGGATAAAGAACCTCCTTCATACATCACATCGGAAGATTATTACACAAGTGAATCTGAAATACAGGCCTGTGCAAATCAGTTTTATACGATATTACCTTCCCATAGTGGATGGGGATATGGTACCTTTGGTAATGATAATAATACTGATAATCAGGCAGATTTATATGCTGATAATAAGTATGCTAAGGGATTATGGCTTGTCGGACAGACAAATGGTAATTGGTCTTGGAATAATATTCGTAATATTAACTATCAATTGAATGAGATTTTAAATAATTATAATGCTAAAAAGGTTCAAGGTTCTGATGCCAATATAAGGCAATATATTGGTGAAATGTATTTTTTTAGGGCTTATGCTTATTTTGATATGCTCCAGAAATTCGGTGATTTGCCGATTGTAACACAATCTTTTCCAGATGAAGAATCTATTTTAGTAGCGGCTAATAAACGCCGCCCTTGTAATGAGGTGGCGAGATTTATTATAAATAACTTGGATACGGCAATGACTTATATGAAAGGTAATTTTGAAACTCGTCATACGAGAATTTCCCCTGATGTAGCTAAATTGTTTAAGTCAAGGGTTGCTCTTTATGAAGGTTCATGGTTAACTAATTTTGTAGGTACTCCATTTGTTCCTGATGGTCCGGGATGGCCTGGAAAAAATAAGGACTACAATGCTGATTACAAATATCCAACAGGCAGCATAGATGCTGAAGCTAAATATTTCTTTCAAATTGCAGTTCAGTCGGCAGAAGAAGTTGCTGAGAAATACAAAGGGAGTTTGGTAACTAATACTGGTCAGATTCCTCAGTCATTGAATGATCCGGATAATCCCTATTTTAGTCTTTTTGGCAATACAAATATGTCAAAATATCCGGAAGTACTTTTATGGCGAGAATATAGTAAGTCTTTAGGTGAAGTAAACAATGTAGAGATTGCTATACAACATGGTGATATTAGTGGTGGTGGACTAACAAGAGGTTTTGTTGAATCTTTTCTAATGAAGGACGGTCGTCCGATTTATTCTTCTACATATCAATATGAAGATACGACAATGGCATCTGTTGTGAAGAATCGAGATCCTCGCCTGACTATATTCTTAAAGGTCCCTGGGCAGGTAAATGTCTTTAAGAATATGGACGCTACCTATGGAGATCATGCAGTTCCTGTTGAACCGGTTCCTTTAATTACACAGAGGACTTCTGAAAAGGGTTATAGCACAGGATATACCATAAGAAAAGGAGGCACATTTGATAAGGCTTTATGTGCAAATGGAAATGGGTATACGGCTTCTATTACTTTCCGTGCTACGGAAGCATTACTGAATTATATGGAAGCAGAGTATATGCTGACTAAGGACATTAATGCCGGTCATATTCTTGAATACTGGAGGATTATTCGTGAGAGAGCTGGGTTTACAGGTGATGCAGTTAATCCGGAAGTTACGATCCAAGCTACTGACATAAATAAGGAGAAACTTGACTGGGGTGCATATACGGCCGGCCAATTACTGGCAGATAAAGTATTGTATAATATCCGTAGGGAGCGTCGTTGTGAACTGATGGCAGAAGGTCTGCGCTGGATGGACCTGGAGCGTTGGAGATCTCTCGATCAGATGATTGATACTCCGTATCATATCGAAGGTTTCCATCTTTGGAATACACCTATGGAGAAATGGTATAATAATTTGGTGGCTGATGGCAGTTCCAGTTCTAATGCTTCAGAGGAATCTAGAAGTGAATATTTCAGGCCTTATGAGATTGTCTTGTCAAATAATCCATTCTCTAATGGCTATACTTGGGCTATGGCTCAATATCTGCAACCTCTTCCAATCAAGGAATTCTTGTTGACAGCTAGTGATCATGTTTCCTTGGACAAATCGTCGTTGTATCAGAATCCTTATTGGCCAACTGTTCCTGATGAACCTGCAGAGAAATAATATAATATTTAGATAATGACTTGAGTCCACTTTTTTCTTTTAAGTGGACTCATTATTTTGAACACGTTTTGTCCAGATGTGAACTTGTTGAGCATTTCTTCTTCTAAGTTAATCTGATAGATTTGAGAACAAGTATTTTATTGCATCAAAAAGTTAGGAGGACGATTTTGATTTGTATGATAACAAGCATAAAAAATGAGATTCAGTGAGAATTGGTTTGAAGCATATTTTATGAAGGAAGGTATAAATATTCATGTCATATTGTCTTAATGCTAGTAGATGTAATGAGCAATAATGAAAACTAACTGTTCTTGAAGATTAATTCATAATCCTCTTTTGTTTGCACATCGCAATGAAATATTTTTAAATGATGTAAAATAAGTATACTGTCACTACTTTTTTTGCTAACTTTGTAAACTCTTGTCTTTGGAGATGAATAAAAACTAATATAGCATGAAAAAATCATTATTCACTATTCTTCTTTGTATGATGACTGTAGCGACGGTTCTTGCTCGGAAATCGATCCAGTCTGGCTATCCTTATAATCAAGTGCCGTTTACAAGTGTGAAATTGAATTCTGGTACGTTTTGGGGTGACCGACTGAAAGCAGTTCGTGAGGTGACTATACCCTTGGCTTTCAGCAAATGTCAAAGTGAAGGAAGGTATGCCAATTTTGAGCGTGCTGCTCATCCGAGCAGTACATATAATGTTGGGAGGCTGATGGGTTTTCCTTTTGATGATACGGATGCCTATAAAACAATTGAAGGTGCAAGTTATATTTTACAAACTTATCCAGATAAAAAACTGAAGGTTTATATTGACAGTGTCATAAACATTATAGCAAAAGCGCAGGAATCAGATGGTTATCTTTATACTGCCAGAACACAGAATCCTCAACGTCCGCATCCTTGGTCTGGTAGTAGACGCTGGGAAAAAGAAGAAGAGGGAAGTCATGAACTTTATGATTTAGGTCATCTGATTGATGCTGCTTGTGCACATTATCAGGCTACCGGTTCTACAAAATTACTGAATATTGCCCGTCGTTATGCTGATTGTGTGGTAAGGGAAGTGGGGCCTGATTCAGGACAGGCTCATGTTGTTCCAGGACATCAGATTGCAGAGATGGCTTTGTCTCGTTTATATGTACTTACTGGAAATAAGAAGTATCTTGATGAGGCTAAATATTTTCTTGATTATCGTGGAAAGACAAAAATAAGAAATGCTTATTCACAAAGTGATCAACCGGTTGTAAATCAGAAAGAAGCAGAAGGGCATGCTGTTCGTGCTGGGTATATGTATTCTGGTATGGCTGATGTAGCAGCATTGACGGGTGACTCTGCTTATGTAAATGCTATTGATGCGATTTGGAATAATATTGTAAGTAAGAAGTATTATTTGACTGGAGGGGTTGGAGCCCGTCATGATGGAGAAGCTTTTGGCGCAAATTATGAGTTGCCAAATCTGACTGCATATAATGAGACGTGTGCGGCAATTGCACAATGTTATTTTAATGAACGGATGTTTCTCTTACATGGAGATGCGAAATATATCGATTGCCTGGAGCGTACATTATATAATGGCGTGATTTCTGGAATGAGCGTAGATGGTGGAAAATTCTTCTATCCGAATCCTCTGTCCAGTGATGGAAAATATGCTTTCAATGCTGACGGGACTACAACACGTCAACCGTGGTTCGGCTGTGCTTGCTGCCCAAGTAATCTTTGTCGTTTTATTCCTTCTGTACCGGGATATATTTATGGTGTTCGTGGAAATGATTTGTATCTGAATCTTTTTGCAGGTAATGTTTCCCATATAAAAGTGAATGGGAAGGAGGTCGTGCTTCAGGAAACTACCAGATATCCTTGGGATGGTGATATTGCTGTTAAAATCTTGAAAAATAAAGTGGGGAGAAAATTAACACTGAAAGTTCGTATTCCTGGATGGGTACGTGACCATGTCGTTCCGAGTGATTTGTATTCCTTTAATGATAGCGTGAAATCAAATTATTATATCTCCGTGAATGGGAAAAATGTTTCAGGAAAAGTTCTTATTGATGGTTATCTGCCAGTAAGCAACCTGAATTCTGGTGATGTTGTTCGTATCCATTTTGATATGCAACCACGTGTGGTTATTGCAAATCCTAAAGTGGCGGCAGATCGTGGTAAGATTGCGGTAGAACGTGGCCCGTTAGTTTATTGCGCAGAAAGTCCAGATAATAGTAATAGTGACGTCTGGCATGACATTATTCATGAAAAACCACAATTTTTGGTAAAGCCGTATGAGATTAAAAATACGGAAGGAGATGGCAAAACTTTTACTGTAATGGCCATTATGACACCTGCTCAGGAAATGGTGAAAGGGAATAGTGGAAGACTGGAACTGAAAGATGTGCAACTTACCTTAATTCCTTATTATGCGTGGAATCACCGTGGAGCTGGGTATATGGAGGTTTGGATGAATCATGGCATTTGTATGTTTGATCATGATTAATGGATATACAGTAAATGGAGTTGTTGTTAAAAGTAAAAATATAGATTATTTGTTTTTTATTTAAAAATAGTATGTGTATAAAGAAGTTGATGGTGTTGACCCTGATGATGGTCACTTGCTCTTTGATGTCAGCTGAGAAAGTTCCTTCAGAGAAGGATATGGGTGCTTATTTGTTTACCTATTTTACAGATGCAACACATAGCCTGTTTATGGGGATAAGCTATGATGGCTATTCGTTTACTGCAGTAAATGGTGGTAAACCCGTGATAGCCGGTGATAGTGTGGCTGAGCAGCATGGTATCCGTGATCCTCATATTTATCGTGCTCCAAATGGCTGTTTCTATATGGCTATGACAGATTTGCATATTTACGCACAAAAACTTGGATTGCGCTCTACGCTTTGGGAACGTTCTGATAAATATGGTTGGGGAAATAACCGTGGGCTTGTTTTAATGAGTTCTAAGGATTTGATCCATTGGAGTCATACTGAGATTCGTTTTGATAAGGTGTTTCCTGATGAACTTAATGATATTTGTTGTGTGTGGGCACCGGAAACGATTTGGGATCCAGAGACCAAACAGTTGATGCTTTATTTCACAATGCGTAAGAATCCCAGTGATATTTGTCATTTATATTATGTTTATGTGAATGATAATTTTACCAAACTTACTTCCAGACCTAAACTCCTTTTTCAATTTGAAGATCCTAAGGTTCCGACAATTGATGCAGATATTTGTCCTATGCCTGATGGACGTTATTTTATGACCTATGTGGCCCAGGAGAATCCTGCAGGTATCCGTTATGCCATTAGCCGTTATATTAATCGAGGATATGTAACTACGTCTCCTCAGATAGATACAGAGAAAGGTGGTTGTGAGGCTCCTCAAACTTGGAAAAGGATTGGGCAAAATAAGTGGGTGACAATGTATGATATTTATAGCATTCATCCTCATAATTTTGGATTTGTTGAAACATCCGATTTTGAACACTTTAAACCACTTGGCCGCTTTAATGAAGGAGTGATGAAAGCCACTAATTTTGTTTCTCCTAAGCATGGATCTGTGATCCAGATTACAAAAAGAGAAGCTCAACGATTAATTCGATATTGGCAAAAGCATTAAAATATGTGTTCCACGAATTTTATGACAGATCCTCAAACCGCCTTTGACCGGAATAACTATCTGTGTAATTTCTTCAGTTTGTCATTGATGGTTTCTGTTAAATCCATTTTCTGGGATAGTAGTCTGCGAGAGACCGAAATCACAGTTTCTTTAATGTTACTTTTCAGTTCTGTGATAATTGGTATTCCGTCAATAAACAATCTTTCATGCAGCGAAACCTGTCGTTTTTTATAATGGACCAAATTCTTTTGCTAAAGTATGTAGTCTATATTGGTTGATATTTAGTTGAAAAAACAATAATATTTATATATTTTTGATATGGATTTAAAAGTAAAATTATCTTTGTGGACTGTTGGATTAGTCCTTACGACAATGCAAACTGTAACGGCTCAGGAGAATTATAAGGTGGTCGTCAATACGTCTGAGGAGCCGATAGCATCTGGAAAATACAAGCCAACTTGGCAATCTTTGTCAGATTACCAATGTCCTGAATGGTTTCGTAATGCAAAGTTTGGCATCTGGGCTCATTGGGGCCCTCAATGTGAACCTGAGTATGGTGACTGGTTTGCACGCAATATGTATGTTCAGGGTACTGATCAGTATAAATATAGCTTAGAGACGCGTGGTCCACAGTCGCAGTTTGGTTTTAAAGATTGGATTCATGAGTGGAAGGCAGAGAAATGGAATCCAGACAGTCTTATAAAATTCTATAAGGAGAATGGTGCTAGGTATTTTATGGCTTTAGCTAATCATCATGACAATTTTGATTTGTATGATAGTAAATACCAAGAATGGAATTCTGTAGCGATAGGTCCGAAAAAGGATATCATCAAAGGATGGTCTTCTGCCTGTCATAAATACGGTCTTCCTTTTGGCGTAAGTGTGCATGCGTCGCATGCATGGGTGTGGTATGAGACGAGCCGTGGATGTGATAAGAGTGGTGCGTTCAAGGGAGTTCGTTACGATGGATGGTTGACGAAGTCTGATGGGAAAGGCAAATGGTGGGAGGGACTGGACCCTCAGGAACTGTATGCCCAGAATCATCCTTTAAGCAAGAACAACAGGGAATGGGACTGGAAGGAAGGTGAAGTTGTCTTGCCAGACCAGGCTTATTGTGACAAGTTTTATAATCGGACCATAGACCTGATCAACAAATACGATCCTTCTCTTATCTATTTTGATGATACAGTCTTGCCTTTGTATCCTTTTTGCAATGCGGGATTGGATATAGCCGCACATTTTTATAATAAGAGCATGCAGGAGCATAAGGGGCGGAATGAGTCTGTAATCTTTGGGAAGATTCTTGATGACGAACAGAAGAAGGCTATTGTCTGGGATGTGGAGCGCGGAGCTCCTGATAAAATTCAACCTCGCCCATGGCAGACGTGTACCTGTATCGGTTCTTGGCATTACGACAAGCGCATATTTTATGATGGAAAATATAAATCTGCACGTCAAGTCATCTTGATGTTGGTGGATGTGGTAAGCAAGAATGGAAATCTGCTTCTGAGTATTCCTATCAAGGGGGATGGGACAATTGATACTACTGAACATCACATTGTAAGCGAGATAGGTGCATGGCTGAAGGTGAATGGCGAAAGCATTTATGGTACGCGTCCTTGGAAGAAGTATGGTGAAGGACCTTCGACGGATACGCTGAATCCGATTAAGGCACAAGGATTCAACGAGGGACGTGTGAGATATACATCAAAGGATATTCGTTACGTTCAGAAACCCGGTCATATCCTTTATGCCACATTTATGTCTTTTCCTGATTATGGAGAAAAGGTAACTTTGAAGTCTATAAAGAAAGCCAGGCATGTTGAATTGCTGGGATATGGTTCTTTGAAATTCCGTAATACTCCAGAGGGTCTTCAGGTTAAACTGCCTCAGTCTTTTCCGAATTCAATTGCGCTTGTATTGAAGATCAGTTTATAATTTTCTTTTGTTTGCATACTGTAATGAAAGGCCTTTAGTGTCTTGATTTAATGAAGATTTCTCATTAGTGTCCACTAAATAAATTTAAGAGTTAATTGGCCATCCTCAACACTATCAACAGATTGTTTGGTAAAGAGATTCTTAATGGGAGTCTTATCCAAGAGCGAAGCATTCAAAATTCTCAACACTTCGTAGGTCGACCTATGCAGTTTCAGGTCATGCTCAACGATTGCAACCATGCAATAAGCGGTAATTGCCGTAAATATTTGGATTCTTACGGCAGTCTCGGTAGTACCCCAGAAGGATTTAATTTTCAGATGCTGTTTGATCCATTTAAAGAAGAGTTCTACATGCCAGCGATATTTATAAAGGAGTGCTACCTGTACTGCAGGCATTTCCATATTATTAGTCAGATAGACAAATGTTTTGTTTTTATCCTTTGCATAATATGTGATACGACGAAGAGGTTCTATATATTTCTTTCTGGTCTGGTATCCCGTAAGTTCTATTACCTGGTCCATGAGCACTCCGTTTTCATTATGGTTTGTCCTGTTCACTTTTGTAACATCATACCGGAGATTTCCTCTCTGTCGTATGACAAAATATGCTTCTGTTTTCTGTATATGGTAAAGTCTTTCCAGGTCGAAATATCCTCGATCAAATACATAGTAAGCTCCCTGTTCATAAGGGATTTCGTCCATTGCGCGCTGGTCATGGACCCTGGCTTCAGTTATATGAATAAATGCCGGTATATCAGTTTCAATTTCATAAAGGTATGCATCTTGATGCCGGCTTTAGTATGTCGGAACTTTGCCCACCAGAAGACATTCAGGCAAAGATCAATAGTCGTCGAGTCAAAAGTATAAACCTTGCCGTCTATCTCAAAATCTTTGTTGATTCTCTTCTTTCTTGCAATATTAATCATGTGATAAGCAAAGTCTTCAAAAATCTGAGGTTCCCGCCGTTCATTAACCTTTGCAAGATTGCTTCTCGTTACCTTCCTGCCAAATCCAAGATGGTAAGTCTTGCCAGAGTGGGCAGAAATAATATTGACCAGGTCACGGAGGCTGTCTCGATTGCTCAACTGCCCGAACATCATTACAAGCAACTGATTCCAGCAAGAAAAATGTTTTACGTATTTATTACCTTCGTATTTCATTACAATTCTGTCAAAAATCCTTTGGGGAAGGAACTCTATAAGTTGAGAGAATATATACTTTCCGGTGTTCATCGAATAACTAATTTGTTTATGATACGCAAAGATAGTCAATTCAAATCGTCACCATCTGTTTTTCTCTCTAAAACTCTATCTCCTAATAAATTACAAACATATTCACTGGTTTTTAGTGGACACTAATGATAAATTATATGTCTAAAGGTACAAAAATTTTTGGACATGGCAAAGTCCTGGCTTGAGAAAATCGGGGCTTTGTAATTTTAAAAAGAGGATATGTCAATTTGAAACCCCTCATGATTTAATTTCTTTCTTGTAATACTTTGGTAAATAAGTATAATTTTTTATATCAGGCTATGTGAATTAATCTTTTAAGTCGCTTTTTTAGGTAAAGTTACTACCCATCCGTTTAAAAAACTTTACTTATCTATATATGCGAAATAAAGAGATCATAGACGAGCTTGTTTCTTCTTATTTGTTGGGGGATATCAGTAAAGAAGATTTTCATATTTTGACTCATAAAATTTCTGAGTCAAAAGAAATCCATGATTTTGTGCGAAATTTAATAGAAATTTGGTTTTCTACTAAGGTCATCTACGACAGAACTGACTATAACAAAAATGCAGCTTTCAAACGTTTTAAGGATCTTGTTGGTTATAAAGAACCTATTCGGAAGAAATGGAGAACAGTGATTATAACTGTTGCTGCAATTACATTGTTATTTTTAATACCGTTCTCTTTTTATACTAGAGATAACCGATTGCAGATGAAGCAGTTAATGGAAATTTCTGTTCCAGATGGCTCGCGATTGAACCTTGCACTTCCTGATGGAACCAAGATAACTTTAAACTCAGGTTCGAAACTTACTTATTCTCGTGGTTTCGGTATAACCAATCGGGATGTGTCTTTAATCGGAGAGGCATGGTTCAATGTTAAACCAAATAAAAAGATTCCTTTTGTCGTTAATACTAAACATGTTAGGATGACGGATTTAGGTACACGTTTTTTCTTTCATGATTATCCAATGGATCGTACCTTACGTGTGAAATTGGTTGAAGGCAGCATATCTGTCCATAATAATATTGTAACGACAAATGATCTTGTCATGCGATTCGGTGAGACTGTCATAATGAATAAAGAAACGGGTGAAATGCATAAGGTGAAAACGCCAGTATCAACTTTAAAGGAAAATGACATGGATATCATGGTCTTTGACGATATACCTTTACAAGAAATAGTCCGGATCTTAAGTCGTACTTATGGCATTGAAGTGACGGTAACTGAAGCTTCAAAGAATAAGTGTTTCTATGGACGTTTTAACCGTAAGTATAGTTCTTTTCAAGATGTGATAGACAATCTGGCTTCTACTAATGCACTACATTACAGAAGGAAAGGGAATGGATATATACTATATTAAGAAAGTATGACTTGAGTCATAATCAACAACAATATATTTTATAAAATTTATGCCAATGAAAAATTAATCTTTTGTAACCCTCTTTGATCGGATTTCTCAAAGAAATCTATGTTTGATATCATGGAAATGTATCTGCTTAACCTTATAGAAAAAGTAAATAACCTAATTTGAAAATTGATCTTAACTTTTTTGCTTATGTTCTATTTGCTTTCTTTTATACAATATGTTTCCTATGAAAATACACCTCTGCTGCAAATAGTTAATCAGAAACTGACGAGCCGAGACTTTTGCGGTAAACTGAAGAAAAAATGATTATAAGTAAGTAAGATAAAAAACGAAAGAAGAATAAAAAGCAAAAGTAGTGATGACAATAGCACTGAGAATATGTGATAGGTTATGTTTGTACGAATAAAGAAATGAATATCTCTGATGACCTTTTAGTAGAGAAACTTCATAGTGGTGATATTAAAGCTTTTGAATGGATATATAATCACTATTATGAACTTCTTTGTCGTTATGCATATAGATTTCTGAAGGATCGAAATTCTGCAGAGGAGATTGTCGATGATGTAATGTGTAGTTTATGGGCTAGACATGAAAGAGTGGAAATCAGACAGATACGGGCATATCTCCTTCATGCAGTAAGGAATTTATGCCTTAATCATTTAAAATCTATAATGTGCTGTTTTCAGTCTTCAAATGGCAATATTTCTCCAGAAGAAAATACAGCATTTTTAGACGCATTGTTCTGTGATGATGAACATCCGCTGGGTATATTGCTAGAAAAAGAGTTTGAAGAAGAATTATGTAAAGCAGTTGACGGCCTTCCTGAAGAATGCAGAAAAGTTTTTGAGATGAGTCGTCGAGATAATAAAAAATATGGGGAAATCTCAAAAGAATTAGGAATTTCCATTAATACTGTAAAATACCATATTAAAAATGCGTTGCGGCTGATAAATCTCTCTGTGGCGAAATATCTTTTCATCGTTCTGTTTGCAATTGTTCTATGTGGAATTTAAAGATGTTTTTGCCTGCCTGTTCTCTTAAAAAATTACTTATCTATAAATTGACAAAAGATAGCAAACTTGTTTCCTGATTTTTTCTTTACCAGAAAAAGTTAATATAGGAGATCTCAGAATTATAAACAAAATGATTAACCATTAAAATTTATGCCAATGAAAAATTTATCTGTTTACTTAAAAAATATTTGTATAGGATGTGCTATAATTAAAAAATTAGACAACGTTTAACTTAAATCTAAAAAAGAGACAATGAATAATCTAATAAAGAAATTGACATTAGCAATATCTTTTATATTTATGTTCAATTTATTCGCATTTGGACAGCATATTTCTTTAATAGCGAATAATGTTACTGTAAAAGAGGCTATGAATAGATTGCAAAATGCATCAGGATATTCTTTTGTGTATTATTATGGGGATGTAAATACCTCGAAAAAAGTGAATATCTCCGCGAAAAATGCAACGGTATCTCAAATAGTCAGTCAGATATTAAAAGATCAGAACTTAAATTATAAAATAAAAGGTAAAGCAATTATCATAAGCAAGGAAGAAAAAGACAAACAAACAATAAAACAAGGAATAAAGAAGAGTAATGATTCTAAAACGGTAAAAGGCCGTGTAGTTGACAAAAAGGGTGAGCCTATTATAGGGGCGACAGTTAAGGTGAAAGGGGCAAGCATTGGAACCGTCACTGATTTGAATGGTTATTATTCTTTAGATGCCCCTGTAGGTAGTACATTAGAAATATCTTATATTGGGTATCGAAAGATGTTAGTGCATGCAGAAGATAATAAAGAGACTGTTTTAAAAGAAGATTCAAAATTATTGAATGAAGTTGTGGTAGTCGGCTATGGAACACAAAAAAAAGAGTCTTTGACAGGTTCAATATCAGCTGTTAGTAATGAAGAACTTACTGAAACAAGAAACGAAAATCTAGAAAACATGTTAGCAGGTAAAGTGCCTGGTCTATATGTTGTTCAGGAATCCTCTGAACCAGGTAAATTTAAAAATAAGTTTAATATTAGAGATTTTGGTGATCCATTAGTTATTATAGATGGTGTACCAAGAGATAATATGACTCGCTTAGATGCCGATGATATTGAGAGTGTGTCTGTATTAAAGGATGCTTCAGCTGCGGTTTATGGAGTCCGTGCTGCTAATGGTGTTGTGCTTATTACTACAAAAAAAGGTAGGGCTGGTTCCGTTAAGTTGGAATATAATGGTAGTTATGGTTTCCAATATCCTCACGGTTTACCGAAATCAGCTGATGCGGCATCTTCTATGATGATTATTAATGAGGATAATATGGATAATGATAAGGGTGGTACTGTACGTTGGTCACAAGACCAAATAAATGAATATTTGAGTGGCCAAAAGAAGAGTACGGATTGGTATCATGCCATTATGCGTAATGGCGCTCCCCAAACACAACATACACTAAGTATAAGTGGGGGAGATAATAAAATACAATTTTATGCTTCTGCAGGGTATCAATATCAAGAATCTTTTTTGCGAAGTAAGGATAATAACTATGAGAAATTTAATGTCCGTTCAAATATTAGTGCTAAAATATCAAATAGATTGAAAGTGGAGTTGAATTTGTCTGGAATTATGGAAGATAACCATAAAAATTATTTTGGTACAGATTGGATTATTCGTTGTATGCAACGCGCTCCTGCGTTTTATCCTGTTTTCGCTAATAATAATCCTGATTATCTTGGATTTGAGCCTGTGGATACAAATCCTTATGCTATGACTCATTCAGACATAAGTGGCTATAAGCTATATAAAACAAGATGGTTACAATCTTCTGCCAGTGCCGAATATGATATTCCTGGTATTGATGGCCTAAAATTAAAAGGAATGTTCAGCTATGATTATGAAGAAGATAATGATAAAGCTTATAAAAAAGCATTTAATTTGTATAATTATGATGAGGTGAGTGATTCTTATAGTGGAACATTATATAATAGTCCGAATCAGGTAAAGCGTACTGTTTATTTTAAAGAAAATTGTTTATATCAATTATCTTTAGCATATAAACATGTATTTGATAAAATCCATAATATCGGAGCATTATTGTTAGTAGAAGGTCAAACAAAAAAAGGAGACAACTTTTATGCTAGTCGGGAAGTATCATTAGATATGGATCAATTATTTGCTGGCAATAGTGATAATCAAGTAGCTTCTATGTCTACTTCTGATGGTGACCTTTATAAAGAATCGAATTTGGGTCTGGTAGGTCGTTTTACATACGATTATTTGTCGAAGTATTTGGCAGAATTTAGTTTTCGCTATGATGGATCTTCAAAATTTGCATCTGGACATCGATGGGGATTCTTTCCATCAGCTTCTTTGGGTTGGCGTATTTCAGAGGAAAATTTTTGGAGAAAATCTAAATTAAATTTTATAGATAATGCCAAAATACGCGTATCGTATGGTAAATTAGGAGATGATAAGGCATCAAGTTATCAATTCCTTACCGGATATAATTATCCTGCAAGTGGTAGCTCAAAGAATTTACCTGGAGGTTATATCTTTAATGGTACTTATTACAATAGTAGTGCTAGCACAGGTATAGCTAATAAAAATATAACTTGGTATGTGTCAAAAACATTTGATATAGGTTTTGATTTTGATGCTTGGCATGGTCTTTTAGGCTTTACGGTTGATTATTATAATAGGATACGCAGTGGTCTATTGGCAACAAGGGTAAAAAGTCTTCCTTCTGTTGTAGGAGCCGCTCTTCCTCAAGAAAATTTGAATGGTGATCAAACTCAAGGTTTCGAAATCGAATTAAAACATCGTAATCATATTCGAGATTTCAACTATTGCTTTAATGGAAATATTTCTTTTTCCCGTAGCAAACATAGGTATGTTGAAAGTGGTGCTTATGGAAATTCTTATAATCAATGGCGTAACGATGCAAATTATAGAAATAAGGATATCTGGTGGGGATATGGTGAAGATGGAAGATATACATCATATCGTGATATTGCAAACTCTGATGTATATACTGATAGGAGTACACTCCCCGGTTCCTATAAGTATGAAGATTGGAATGGGGATGGCGTTATTAACGATTTGGATAAACATCCTATTGCTTATTCTGGAAGCTGCCCTAGAATTAATTTTGGTATGACAGCTACAGCAAATTATAAAGGGTTTGATTTATGTCTCTTATTCCAAGGTGCTCTAAAGCGTTCTGTTAGTTATGATGAGATTTTAGCCCAGCCATGTTGGGGCAATGATAATTCTGGTACATTAAAGATGTTTTTGGATCGTTGGCACCCAAAAGACCCTTTGGCAGATCCATTCAATATAAATACAGAATGGGTTCCAGGAAAATATGCATATACTGGCATTATTGCAAAAGATAATTCTCTTTTTCGTATTTATAATACGAATTATTTACGTTTAAAGAGTGCCGAGTTAGGTTATACCGTTCCTAAACTATTAATATCTAAATTAGGTATCCATAGCCTTCGCTTTTATATTAATGCTTATAATCTGTTCACTTTATGTAATATGAAGTATTTGGATCCGGAACATCCAGATGATCATCATGGCTGTGTTTATCCGTTAAATAAAACCATTACATTTGGCATAAATATTAAACTCTAAAAAAAATATTATGAAAAGAATAAAATATATAAGTATTTGTTTTTTAATAATCGTGATGTCTATGGCTTCATGCGTCAAGTTGGATATAGCTCCAATGAATATTATTCAAGATAATCAGATATTAAGCTCTGAAGCTGGTATAACCTCTTATATGGCTCGACTTTATGGAGAAATGCCTATAGAAGATTTTCGTTATGGACCTCAATATTTGTTTGATCATTTTTATGTGCATAAGGTTCCAGCAGCTTTAACTGGTGAAGCATTGAATAGTGGAACTCATCATGCAATGACGGAAGCTACTTCTAGTGATTACGGAGATAATTGGAGCGATTTATATGCATTAATTCGTGAATGCAATTATTTTCTGCAAAAGATTGATTCCTATAAAAGTGATTTTTCCGAATCTTCAGTTAATCAATGGAAAGGCGAAGTGTATTGTATACGAGCTTTTACTTATTATGCGTTAGCAAAACGTTATGGTGGTGTCCCTATAGTTACTACAGTATTGGATCCATTTTCTACATCTAAGACTGATATAATAAATGTTCCACGTTTTTCTGAAAAATCCACTTGGAATCAAGTAGCTTCAGATTTTGATCGGGCTATTAGTCTATTGCCTGAAACAAGTCAAAGAGGAAGAGTTAATAAATATGTTGCTTATGGCTTGAAAGCAAGAGCTATGCTTTATGCAGGTTGTATAGCAAAGTATAATACAACCTCATACTTTGATTCGAACAACAATAATACACAGGTTTGTGGTATGAAATCCGATTTGGTTAAAGGCTTTTTCCAAGCGGCTTATGATGCGGCAAAAGCTGTTGATGGGCATTATAGTCTGTATAAAGGGGATTGGAAAGCGGGAGATTTGAATGCTCAATATGAAAATTTTAAAAATATATTTATAAAAATTCCGGATTGTGAATGTATGTTTGTACGCGACTATAGTTATCCTGATGATGTACATGGTTATAATGCATATAATGTTCCGAGGCAAGATATGGGAGCGAATGGTTATTCTGCAAAAACATGTCCCACTTTGAATTTTGTTCAGATGTTTGATGGATTACCAAAGGATGCTAACGGAAATATAGATGTATATAATGCAGATGGTACATATAAGTTATATAATAATCCTATGGATTTATTTACTAATGCTGAGCCTCGTCTACATGCGACTGTAATTTTTCCCAATGATATGTATAATAATGAAAATATAGAAATTTGGCGTGGTATTTATATTGGTAAAAAAGATGCGAAAGCAGGAAAAATTGAAAGATTGCTTCCTGCCAATAGTACAATAACTTATGAAAATTCAAATAAGAAGAAATTATTAGTTACTTCAGGGAACTCTTCCCAGACTGCTTATACGCTTCATAATGGTACTAAAATGAATCCGGCAGGAAGGAGTGGCCGTTTTTCATCTGATAATTCATGCGCATTATCTGGATTTTCAATTCGTAAATGGTTAAGCCCTACACTTACGCCAGATAATACTCTTGAAAATCATTCCACCCAGAGTTGGATTGAATTACGTTATGCGGAAGTATTATTGTCGCGTGCTGAATCTGCTGCTGAATTAGCTTCTTTAGGAGATAATTCTCATTTGAATGATGCCTATTTGTGCATAAGTAAAATACGTGAACGTGCTGGTGCTAATCCCCTAACTTCTTTAGAAAAGTCTTCTGTTGATAATTTTATTCAAGTTGTTAGAAAGGAGCGTCGTAAGGAATTAGCTTTTGAAAATAAAACTTGGTGGGATTTGAAGCGTTGGCGTATTATAGATAAAGAACAGAACAATACACGCTGGCTAACACTGATGCCTTTCTATGCAGATTATGCAGGAAAATGGTTCTTCGATGTTCGTTCCGATGAACGTAACGATACTTATACTTTTGACACCAGGTGGTATTATCAAAAAATACCTTCAAGAGCTATCTCTTCCAGTAATAATATTGTTATTCAAAATCAAGGGTATTAAAGATAAAGCAAATGAAAAGGTTAATATATTGTATAGTTTGTGTTTTATGTGTAAGTTCATGCACCTTGGACAATTATGACGGACCATCTGAAACCTTTAGAGGAACAATTACTGATAGTATATCTGGCAGAGGGTTTGAGACTGAAGTTGGTGACGATGGTGTTCAATTTAAAATGCTTGAAACAAGTTATTGTGCAAATCCTACGCCATGGTTTCTTACTTGTTGCCAAAATGGGACTTTTCAGGACACAAAGGTCTTTAACGGTAATTATAATATAACTCCTTATGGAGCATTTGTTCCTTTTGTTGAAACTGGTAACAATGGAAAGATAACGAAAGACAAGTCCGTAAATTTAAAGATTTCAGGAACTGTTTCTCATAATTTTATAGTAGAACCATTTTTGGAAGTTACTTGGGTAGGTGAACCAACAGTAAGTAATAATCAGATCAAAGTACAAGTGAAAATTGAAAGAGGTACTTCCAATCCTAATTATCAGCAGAAATGTACGGATGTCTTTTTGTTTATCAATTCGTCAAGTCCGTATGTCAGTTCAAACAATTATGATAGTCGCATTTCCGTTTCTCTTTCAGGTAGTGCGGCTAAAACTGCTCCAGGTTCTGTAGTTACCTTGACTTCAAATAAAGTTACAAGTGGAATGACTTATTATGTACGTGTCGGTGCGAGGATAGACTATGCTACAAATGGTGTTAAACGTTATAATTATAATGAACCGAAATCAATAGTTGTTCCTTAATTATGGATGTGTTTTGGATATTCGATTATATGATTTCCCGAATATCCTTTTATGAAAATTATATTATTAATTCAAAATAGTAATTATTTAAACTATGAAACAGAAAATTATGTTTGTATTATTGTTTCTGCCATTAACAATCTTATCGGCTCAAACAACAAAAAAGGAGGTTATGGCAAATATCCTTTTGACAGGTGGAAACTATTATTGCTATCCTGCACCAAATGATAGATATACTCCTGCACCTGAAGGTTATAAACCGTTTTATATTAGTCATTATGGACGTCATGGGGCACGTTATATGACTTCTAATGATGCGTATGATTATTCTATCGCAATTATGAACTCAGCAAAATCATGTGGAGCTCTTACCACTTTTGGCAAGGATGTGTTAAAGCGTTTGGAAATAGCATACCAAAATGCATATAAACGGGATGGAGATTTGTCTAAATTAGGTGCACAGCAGCATCAAGGAATAGCATATCGTATGTACAAAAATTATCCAGAGTTGTTATCAAAACCAATAAATATTGATGCTAGAGCTTCTACAGTTCGTCGTTGTATTCTTAGTATGTCTAATTTTTGTCAAGAGTTGCGAGCTTTGAATCCTAAGTTGAAAATATCTATGGATGCCAGTACGCGGGATATGTGGTACATTGCTAATAAAAAAGATAGTATTGCTGTGGCTAGTACTAACGATGATGTAAATGCTAAGGCTCGAAGATTTGAAAAGATAATGATACAGCCTGATCGACTATTGAGAACTTTATTTAGTAATTCTGATTTTACTAATAAGAATGTTGATGGGAAAAAATTGATGCATGATTTGTATAATATTGAAGAGGATATGCAGTGTTTGCCAGAGCTAAAATTATCATTTGCCGATGTGTTTACCAAAGAAGAATTGTTTAACCTTTGGGAATGTCGAAACATTAGATGGTATTATGATACAGGATTTGCTCCTGGCACTACACCCTATTATAAAGCTCGTTATAGTTTGTTACGTAATATCTTGAATACAGCCGATGATGTTATCCGGAGTGGTAATTCTACTGTTACGTTGCGTTTTGGTCATGATACTGAGGTGGCACCTCTGGCTTTCCTTTTACATTTAAAGGGGTGTTATGATGTGACGAGTAATATTGATAGCCTTTATACGCATTGGGCAAATTTCCAAGTAATTCCTATGGCTGCAAATATTCAGATAATATTTTATCGTAAGGAAGGGAGTAAAGATATTTTGGTGAAGTTCTTACAGAATGAACATGAAAGTTCCATTCCTTTAAAGACAGATTGTGCTCCATATTATCATTGGAAAGATGTTGAAGCTTATTATCGTACAGAGTTAGCTAATTAAATACTTCTCGTCATAATACAATTTTATGTATTATGTCTGTAATGAATTATCTAAAATATACGAAAGAGGTCTTTTCTCAAAAATGTAATTAAAAGAATGAACATAAAGGCCGAATTCGTTTATTGAATTTAAAAACTACCATTGAATGATTTCTGTATTATTGAGATTATGAAATGGTAGTTAATATACAGTTGAATTAATTATGAAAAGAGTATTGATAGTAGCTTTCGTTCTACTGAATACATGCTATTTGTTTTCAAAAGGTATAAAATCACCAACGGATTATGTTAATACGCTAATGGGAACATTGTCTGATAAGTATTTATCAAATGGTAATTTGTATCCTGCAATAGGGTTGCCATGGGGGATGAATTATTGGACACCTCAAACGGGCAAAATGGGTGATGGTTGGGGATATACTTATATTTCAAATAAAATAAGGGATTTTAAACAAACACATCAACCGAGTCCATGGATAAACGATTATGGGCAGTTTTCTCTTATGCCTATAACTGGTAAGGTTGTCTTTGATCAAAATCAGCGTGCTAGTTGGTTTTCTCATAAAACTGAAACGGCAAAGCCATATTATTATAAGGTTTATCTGGCCGATTATGACATAACTACGGAAATAGCGCCGACAAACCGCACTGCTATTTTCCGTTTTACGTTTCCCAAAGCAGATCATTCGTATGTGGTTGTTGATGCTATGGATAATGGTTCATACGTGAAGATTATTCCCGATGAAAATGAAATAATAGGATATTCCACAAAGAACAGTGGAGGTGTACCAGATAATTTTAAAGATTATTTTATTATAAAGTTTGATAAGCCGTTTACATATTATGCTGCTGTAAATGATGAAAAAATAAAAGAAGGTAATACGGAGAGCAAGTGTAATCATGCAGGCGGAATAATAGGCTTTTCAACGCATAAGGGTGAACAGATCAATGCTCGGGTATCTTCGTCATTTATTAGTTTGAAGCAAGCAGAACAGAACTTGAAAGAATTAGGTGATGATGATCTTGACCAAGTTGCGATGAAAGGTAAGAAAGCGTGGAATAGCGTGTTGGGCAGGATAGAGATAAAAGATGACAATATAGACCATCTGCGTACATTTTATTCTTGCTTATACAGATGTTGTCTTTTTCCGAATGGGATTTATGAAGTTGATTCACTTCGCAATCTTATACATTATAGCCCTTTTAACGGAACAATACAAAAAGGGTATATGTTTACAAATACTGGTTTTTGGGATACATTTCGCGCGCTTCTCCCATTGTTGAATCTGGTGTATCCTTCTATAAGCAAGATGATACAAGCCGGACTGGTAAATGATTATGAAGAGAGTGGCTTCTTGCCAGAGTGGGCAAGTCCTGGACATCGTAAATGTATGATAGGCAACAATTCTGCTTCCGTTGTAGCTGATGCCTATTTAAGCGGGTTGCGTGGCTATGATATACAAGCACTTTGGAAAGCTGTAGTTCATGATGCTAATAGCGTGGATAAGGACGTAACATCAACAGGAAGGTTGGGATATAAATACTACAACAAACTGGGATATATACCCTATGATGTAGGTATTCATGAGAATGCTGCACGAACGCTTGAATATGCGTTTGATGATTGGTCTATTTATCAGTTGGGCAAAGCACTGAACAAGCCGAAGAAAGAAATAAAAATATATGCTAGACATGCAATGAATTACAGAAATTTATTTGATGCTGGGCATAAACTTATGCGTGGAAAGAATAAGGATGGTACATTTGAATCCCCCTTTAATCCTTTTAAATGGGGAGACGCCTTCACTGAAGGTAATAGTTGGCATTATACATGGTCTGTATTTCATGATCCTCAAGGGTTGATAGACTTGATGGGAGGCAAAGATGTCTTTAATCAAATGATGGATTCAATATTTGTTCTTCCTCCTGTGTTTGATGACAGCTATTATGGTAAGGTAATACATGAAATAAGGGAAATGCAAATAGCAGGTATGGGACAATATGCTCATGGCAATCAGCCGATACAGCATATGCTGTATTTGTACGATTATTCTGGAGAACCCTGGAAGGGACAATATTGGATACGTGAAACAATGGATAAATTGTATTGTGCCGCCCCTGATGGTTATTGTGGAGATGAAGATACAGGACAGACTTCTGCATGGTATGTGTTTTCCGCATTAGGCTTTTATCCTGTATGTCCTGGAAGTAACCAATACGTTATTGGTACACCTTACTTTAACGAAGTGAAATTGCATTTGGAAAATGGTAATACTGTAACTATTAAAGCTAGAAACAATAATAAGATGAACCGTTATATTTGGAATATGACCATAAACGGGAAACCTTATTCAAAGAATTATCTGACGCATCAAATGTTGAATGATGGAATAGAAATCAATTACGACATGTCGTCTCAACCGAATAAGGAGAGAGGCGTAAATGCTGATGATTTTCCGTATTCATTTTCAAATGAACTTAAACATGACTTGAAATTATATCATTATGCTGTGAAATGATGTTTTGATCTGTTTATACATTACAGTAGAATGTTAGAGTTCTATTGTAATGTTATTTTATTATGAGAATAATTGTTTTATTCATTTTGTAAGCATCTCCTTCTTGCAGCCCTTTCAAAAGTAGGATAACATATTATGGAACTTTATGAGGTAATTGTGCCGATAGTTCTGTTTTTTAGAACAAACCTGAGAGATCATAGAATCGTGGATCTCGTTTAATAATAACCGGTGTCTGAACATGAACCTTATTAACAACACCCTCGGTAATGCATCTTGAACAGGGGGGTGAATAGCGAAACAGGTGGAAGCATAAAGTTTAGCTTGAAAAAATACCACATATCAGAAAAATGGTGTATCTTTGCCTAAACAGGAAATGGGGCGAGGGCAGTTTTGATTTCTAATATTTTCCAATGAAATCAGCATGGTATCTTCTACTGTGTCTGTAAATTCTGCATCGCTTGAAAGAAAACGGCTACCTGATCTTGCTTATGAATAGAGAAAGATTGTCTGTTGAATTTAGGTAAAGTCTTAATATTGTAATATCTGGTAAATATCAATGTAATAAGAATAATCTAATTTTGTTTCCAAAATACAAATCTAAAATTTCTAATTATGCAAAACCTACGAAATGTAAATGGAAGAAGTATGGGACGATTGTTAGTTCTCATGTTACTTCTATTTGTTTGTACACTGACATTTGGACAGACTAATGCTTCTGGTGTCGTAAAAGATGCTAAAGGTGAACCTCTTATCGGTGTAAGTGTTGCCGAAATGGGGACAACTAATGGTGCCATTACAAATGTCGATGGCCATTATTCTATGAATGTGAAATCTGGGGCTAAGTTAAAGTTTTCTTATGTTGGATTTTCTTCTCAAATCGTTTCTGCTTCTAAAGATGCCGTTATAATCTTAAAAGAAGACAATAAAACATTAAATGAGGTAGTTGTCGTGGGGTATGGTACAATGCGCCGCAAGGATGTAACCAGTTCTATTACAACAATTAATGCGAAAGACATGAATGTGGGAGTATACACTTCTCCAGCAGAAATGTTGCAAGGTAAGGTTCCGGGACTAGTAGTTACGCAGAGTGATAATCCTAATAGTTCTCCTTCTATTACTTTGCGTGGTGCGTCTACATTCCGTACCGGTGCAGCTATGGAACCTTATTATATAATAGATGGAGTTCCTGGAGTCTCTTTATCCTTGATTTCTCCTGATGATATAGAAAGTATAGATGTCCTTCGTGATGCCACGGCTACGGCTATTTATGGTTCTAAAGCGGCAAATGGTGTTATTATTGTAACTACAAAGAAAGGTAAAGCCGGGCATTCAAGTATCAGCTATAGTGGTTATGTGGCAGTGGATAACGTCGTAAAGAATTATGATGTAATGAATGCATCTCAGTTGAAGAGCTTTGCTGCAGCGGGAGGTATCACGTTGCCTAATGATCTGGGCTATGATACAAATTGGATTGACCAGGTTCAGCGTACTGGATTCGGTGAAAACCATAACCTGTCTATTAGTGGAGGAACTGATAAGACAACCTATAATGCCAGTATGAATTATTTTGATAAAAAAGGAGTTATACGTGGCACAGAAATGAATAGGCTTATGGGGCGTGCTTTTATTCAAAGTAAGGCATTGAAAGATCATCTTACACTCTCGTTTAATATCAATACGAGTGTGACAAACAATCATAATGTGCCAATGGATACTCAGGGTATGAGTGTTTTGGATGCAATGTATTATTATTCGCCATTAGTACCGGTTAAGAACGATGATGGTTCCTGGTATGAAAATAGTGGTATATCCCAAAACTATAATCCTGTGGCTTTGATCAAAGAGAATATTTATGATACAGAAAGCAAGCAGTTGCAGGGTACGGCCAAAGCTTCTCTTAAACTTTTTGAGGGGTTAGTTTATAATTTGAGTCTTTCTTATCAGAATGAGCAGAATACATATAGTAATTACAATTCTACGAATTCATTGATAGCAAATGGCATGAATGGTAAGGCGGTACGCTCTACCGTAACTAATAAAGGGAAAATACTTGAGACCTATCTTAATTATGACAAGACCTTTTCAGATATTCATAAACTAGGTGCAATGTTTGGTTATTCTTGGGAACAGAATGATGATAATGACGGTTTCCAACTTACTACTTATGATTATTATAATGATTTCTTGACATATCATAATATGGGTATGGCTAATAAAATAGATAAGAATGGTCTTGGAAACTGGTATTTGTCAACATTGAGGATGATTTCTTTTTATGGCCGTTTGAATTACTCTTATAATAGTAAATATATCTTTCAAGCAACAGTACGCCGGGATGGTAGTTCTGCTTTTGGACGGAATAACCGTTGGGCAACATTCCCTTCTGTTTCTCTTGCCTGGCGTTTGTCGGATGAATCATTTATCAAAAAATTGAATATATTTGATGACTTGAAATTCCGTACAGGTTATGGCGTTAGTGGTAATTCAATGGGATTTGATGTGTTTACCGCTACTCAACTATATGGGGCCAGTAGTTGGTATAATCACGTGACACCATCAGGAACCGTAGAGCAGATACACGTATTGACTCCTATAAGTAATGCCAATCCTGATTTGAAATGGGAAAAAACGGGTATGTTCAATATTGGTGTTGACTGGTCTGTTCTTGGTGGCCGCCTTGGTGGTACAATTGAATATTATGATAAACGAACAAAAGACCTGATTGCAAGTTATGCTGTATCTACTGCCAGATACCAATATGGTTGGCTTACGGCAAATGTGGGAGAAATCAGTAATAAGGGTGTCGAATTTACTGTCAATGCCGTTCCAATACAAACAAAGGATTTCTGGTGGAGTACTGCGCTGAATCTCTCTCATAATAAGAATCGTGTAGAGAAATTGTCGAATGCTACTTATTCAATGAAATATATGGATGAGGCTAATGTTGATGCTGCTGGTTATTCTACTACTAGTACTCAAAGGATAATGGAAGGTTCTCCTATTGGTCAATTCTATCTATGGAAGTATGCTGGTCTTAAAGATGGGGTTTCTTCTTTTTATGTTTATGGTGAAGAAAGTCTGAAGGAAATCTATAAAACTCAGATAGAGGCAGGGGCTGATCTCAGTAGTTTGGTCACGAGACAGGCTGATGGACGTTATATTGATAAATCTACAGGTAAATACGTTTCAACAACACAACCACAAGAGACGGATCGAACAAAGGCGGGTAGTGCACAGCCTAAGCTCACCTTGGGTTGGAATAACACACTCTCTTATAAGAAATGGTCGCTTAATTTCTTTTTCCAAGGTGTATTCGGAAATAAAATATTGAATGCGACAAAAGCCTTTTTGAGTAATGTGGGTAATGTGACAGCGGGTAAGGATGTTCTTGCAGGTTTAAGTGCAGAAGCTGCTAAAGATGGGAACTATCATGCGCCTTCAGACCGCTATTTGGAGAGTGGAAGTTATTTACGCCTGTCATCACTTACTTTGGGATATGATTTTGGCAGGATAAATGATTATGTTAAGGGTTTACGTTTGTATATGACATGCAATAACGTATTTACGATTACTGGTTATGATGGAATAGATCCGGAAGTTAATTTAGGTGGCATTACTCCTGGTATTGACAATAGAAATACCTACCCTCGTACACGTACATTTTTGTTAGGTGTTAATATTAATTTCTAAAGTGATAATAAGATGAAATCAAAATATTTGATAATGTCAATTGCCATGCTGTCAGTTACAGTTGGTTGTACAGACTTAAATGTAGATATAAAATCGCAGTATACTTCATTTCCCGATAATGATAGAGCGATTGAAGCAAAGGCGGCAAGTGCATATTATTATATGCGTGGTCCCATTGGACGTAATTATAATCAAGCTCAGACACTCTCTTCTGATGAGGCGACGACTTTCTCTTTTAATGGTTCCGATTATTATGATCAGGGACAGAGAATTCATTTTGCCTTGCATAGCTGGAATGCTGATGATGCATTGATAGGTTATTATGATGACGCTGTCGCAGGTATCACTACTTGTAATAAGTTGATAACAGAATTAGGAGGAGATAATGTTAAAGCTACTGCTTCTTTACGTGCAATGCGTGCCTACTATCATTGGGTTTTGATGGATAGTTATGGTGATACACCTATTTTAGATCATTCGTTGGCAGAAACTGAAGCTGTAGATCGCTCTCCACGTGCGGATGTTGCGAAGTGGATTGAATCTGAGTTACTTGCCGTACTAGATAAATTGCCTACAAATGTTGATGCTTCTACTTATGGTAAGCCTACGCGTTGGATGGCAGAAGCATTACTTGCCAAGCTATATCTGAATTGGGCGGTATATACTTGTGGAGATGTAACAAAGTATACGCCAACAATGACAAATGAGAAATTGAATGCTTGCGTAAAGATGTGCGATGATATCATTGCTTCTGGAAAATTTGATTTGAGTGATGATTTCCTGAAGAAGTTCTATCCTGATAATGGTTATCAAATAAAAGATTTTATTTATGCAATGCCTTTTGATCCGGATATTGATCCTGGTATGACCTATGCTCGTTTCTGGACTCATCGTTCTGGCAATAAGACATTCTATGGCGTGGATCTTCCTAATAGTGTAGGTGGATGTATTGCCATGAATCCTGAATTTGTGGATAAATATTGCCTGAAAGGTGATGAGCGTAATGAATCATTTGTTGGAGGACCTTTATTCGTTCGTGATCCATCAACTTATAAGGCAACAACCACTCCCTGGATGATTGATGGTCAGCAGGTGACGTTGACAAAGACAATAACGTTGGATAAACTTGATGAAACTATGCCTGTAGATAATACAGCCCATGGAGGTAGATCTCAAGGTTATCGTTCTATTAAGTTTTATATGGATTTAAGTTTGACCAAGTCGCAGGAACGTCGTCAAGGCAATGATGTGCCGATCTTCCGTTATGCAGACATCTTGCTGGAGAAGGCTGAGGCCATTATGCGTGGTGCTACTGCGACGAATGGTGATACGCCAGCATCTCTTATGGACCAAATCCGGGCCTATGTACATGCTCCTTCAGTGGTAGGTACTCCGACATTGAATGATCTTCTTGATGAGCGTGCTCGTGAGTTTGCTGATGAGAATTGGCGGCGTAATGATTTAATACGTTTTGGTAAGTTCGAAGATGATTGGGGGTATAAAAATATCATTAACCCTTCAGCTAAGACACAGTTATTCCGTCGTATATTCCCTGTTCCGACGGCAACATTAAAGACTAATACCAATTGGAAGCAAAATCCTGAGTATTAAGGCATAGAAAAGTAAGTGTGAAGGCAGAGAAACCCTGTCTTCACTTTTTTGTTTTATATGAAATCATGAAAAATTCCTGTTATGAGGTATCGAATATCTGTCCTTTTTTTATTTGTATTTATTATTGCCGGTTTGAGAGCTCAGAATTGGCAATATGTTGATCCTCGTATAGGAAGTGAAGGTTTAGGACACGTCTTTATTGGTCCATCCATGCCATTTGGTATGGTAAAACCAGGACCGGATTGTACCAGCAAGCCTAATAGTGGATGGCTTCAGATGCCGGATGTTGTTACTGGTTTTTCCCAGACACATGTAAGTGGAACGGGTGGTGGACCCAAATATGGAAATATTCTGATACAACCATTTCTTGGTGACCTTAATTCCATAGCCCATGAACAAAAACGTAAATCGGAATCTATGTCATTGGGATATTATTCTTCTGTTTTTGAGAATGGCATCCGCACAGAAATAACAACAGCAGAGCGTGCTTCTTTTTATCATATAACCTATCCCAATATCTCCAGTCATAATTTATTAGTTGACTGTGGATTTTTTTTAGGTGAGAATATAATTCCTGATGCTCGTGAGGCGCAACAATTTGTTGGTTCAGAAATAGAAATTGTATCAGATAGAGAAATTCGTGGATATACCCGTATCCGTGGCGGATGGAACAATGGCAGTGCATATACCGTATATTTCTGCCTTTTATCCGATGTTCCGTTTGTTAGAGAAAAGACATGGCGAGGTGGAGAGATAAGTGATAGAAAAGTTCAGTCTGACGATGGTAAGAAGACCGGAGCCTTGGTCTCTTTCTGTTCTCAACAGGTAAATATTAAGATAGGTATATCCTATCTGAGTTCATTGAAAGCAAAGGAGAATATTCCAAACCATAATTTTGATGTACAATTGTCACAATTGAGAGATACATGGGAAAAACTTTTTAATCGTATTTCCATAAAAGGCACAGATCAACAAAAAAGAATGTTTTATACAGCTTTATACCATACGATGTTGATGCCTGTAGACCGGAGTGGTGAAAATCCTCTGTGGCTTGATAGACCCTATTATGATGACTATTATGCAATATGGGATATCTATCGTACCTCTCTGCCTTTGATTACAATTTTAGATCCTATACGTGAACGTGATATTGTAAATTCTTTGCTTAACATTTATAAACGTGATGGTTATATGCCAGATGCGCGTAGCGGAAATTCGAATGGCAGAACCCAAGGTGGTTCTAACGCCGAGGTCGTAATTGCTGACGCTTATGTAAAGGATGTGAAAGGAATAGATTATGATTTGGCATTACAGGCCATGTTGAAAGATGCAGATATTCCACCAGGTGGAGATGAAGAGAAAGAAGGCAGGGGAGGCTTGATAGAATATAACACATTGGGATATATCCCTTATGGGATTGATCGTGCAGGGAATAGAACCATAGAGTATGCTTATGATGATTATTGCATTGCACAAGTGGCTAAAGGGTTGCATCGAGATGATATCTATGATAGATTCATTCATCAGTCGGACAATTGGAAAAACTTATGGCGAGGTGATTATTTGTGGGATGGTATGCGTGGCTTTATCATGCCAAAGGATACTCATGGAAAATGGCTGGATAGTGTGCCTTGGGGTAAATCAAAAGTCTATCATCCTCGTATAAAATACACACCGATAACCAAAGTCGCTCCTTGGTATTTACCTTGGTGGTCAACTTTTTTCTATGAAGCAACATCTGAGGAATATTCGTTAAGTATACCTCATGATGTGCCTGGCTTGATTAAGGCTTGTGGGGGTGCCTCCGATTTCAGGAAACGGCTTGACTCTTTCTTTGACAAGAAATATTATAATGTGGCAAACGAACCGTCTTTTCTTACTCCATGTTTGTATCATTGGCTGGGACGTCCTGATTTAAGTAGTGATCGTGTGCGTCAGATTATAGACCAGAGTTATAGTGATACGCCTGATGGACTTCCTGGTAATGATGATAGTGGGGCAATGTCCTCTTGGCTGGCTTTCCACATGATGGGGCTTTATCCAAATGCGGGGCAGAGTTATTATCTGTTGCACGCACCGTTGTTGCCGGAATATGCAATCCATTTGAGCAATGGAAATATCTTACATGGAAAAGTTGTAGGCAGGGGAACTCATTTTAAATGCGTAAAGTTAAATGGAAAGTTGTTGCCTGATGCTCGTATTGAACATTCTGATTTAATGCGGGGAGGGTATTTAGTCTTTTATATGGATAAGGACTCCTTTGCTCCTTCTGCTCCTCAGGTTGAAAGTACAAGAGTACATGAAACACAAAACAAAGAAGAAAATTCCTTCTTGATAAAACCGTTGATGAAGTATGATATTTCCTTTATTTTGAATCGACAATATCGTACTTGGCCGATTACTTTTAATTGGGATAAGGATACTCTTACTGTTGTTTGTAAAGATGCAGTATACCATATTTCTCGCAATGTAGTAGATAACAGTGATGGCTTCTGCTGGCTGATTCCGAAGGATGAAGCTGTTTATAATGATGTATATGGCACATTTTGTTTTATTTCACATGCTGCAATGAAAGATTTACTTGATTCTTGCGTTTTTAAATATAATGGCATTCTTTGGAGGCTGATTGGTCGGGGGGATAATTGTATACATGTTCGTGCAGATATAGATCGTACAGAGATGTGGATATCGGTTATCCATCGTATACCTTTGGTTATTGAAATACGTAATAATCCGTTAGGCATTGATTGGAAAATAAACGACGTAGATTGCCATGAATGATATATTTAGATGATTCGTAAACATTATTTTTTGCAATGTAAAGCTGAAACTTAAGGATACAGGTCTTTGTCCTGTTTATGTTTTTAAAGATCAGAAGGTTATCCCTTTGAATCCTTAATGCGCAATAGTTTATTGTGAACTTTAATTTCAGAGCTTCTAATTAGTTTAAATCTTTGTGTGATAATAGAAATAAATCTTATAATGAATTCGAAAAGATAATTCAATAAATAATAAATATGTGATGAGTATTAAAAAATTTATTTTTCTGATATTGCTACTTAATGTGGCAAATGCCGTTTCTGCCAAGGACTATAATATAATGGACTTTGGTGCAAAAGGAAATGGAATTAGTGATGATGCCCTTAGTATACAGAAAGCAATTGATGCTTGTTCATCAGAAGGAGGAGGCATCGTGGTATTTCCATCTGGTAGAAACTTTGTCTCTGGTCCCGTAGAGATAAAGTCAAATGTAACCGTTTACCTTAGTCCGAATGCGGTATGGAAAGCAAATCCTGATGAAAGTATATATCATTTAAGCGTTTTTGGTAAGAACCGGGGTGAAGGAATGATGTGGATTTATGCCGATCATGCTGAAAATATTTCCATTATAGGGAAAGGAACCATTGATGGAAATGGAGTTGCATTTATGGGAAGGGAACGATCAGATTCTTATGAATTGAAACCCGTAACGACTTTTGATCCCCGTCCACATGTTCTTACCCTTAAGGATGTGAAAAATCTGACTATCCGTGATGTAACTATTCGTGAGGGTGCTTATTGGACAGTTCATCTTATTGGATGTGAGAAAGTTACCATTGAAGGTATCAATCTACTTAATAATCTGAAAATCAGGAATGGGGATGGTATTGATATAGACCATTCTCGCCAAGTCAGGATATCTGATTGTTATATCACATCTGGAGATGATGCGATATGTTTGAAAAACAGACGTGAGTTTCAGGAATTTGGTCCATGCAAAAATATTGTTGTCAATAATTGTGTATTGACTTCTCGCAGCTGTGCCATTAAAATAGGAAGTGAGAATGTGGATTCTATCAGTAATGTGCTGTTTTCAAATTGTATTATTAAAGGAAGCAACCGAGGGCTTGGAATTCAAAACCGGGATGAAGGAACAGTTACCCATGTGGTGTTTTCGAATATTATATTGGAATGTCAACTTTGGTCTGATGTATGGTGGGGGAAGGCAGAGCCAATATATGTAACATCTTATCCTCGTGCTAATGGTAATAATAAAGATGCTGGCTGGCGTTATCCAGAAGGTCAGAACATTAGTCACTGTGGTGAAGTAAGTTATATCTATTTTAATGGTATTTATGCCACAAGTGAGAATGGGTGTTATATAGGTGGTGACATCCCTCAAAAAGTAAACCATATCTATTTAAATAACGTTTATCTTACGCTAAGGCCTATAACTTCTTATAAGGGTGGAGTTTATGATAAACGGCCTTGTAAGGGCGTAAAGTTTATCCGGGATCAAGTATATGGACTTTATGTGAATAAGGCATCTGATGTGATAACAAGAAATTTTCATGTCGAAGCAAGAGGCATTAACTTTGGTGGAAACGAAAAAAGAGTTTCTTTTTGAGAAAAGGATGGGGATTGATAATATCTTATGTTAAAGCCACGTAATAATGAAAAGTATTATGTAGGAAAGAATCGTTACTAATAATTTAAGAACTTTCTTAATAGATTGGTAAGATAATGAGAAGTTCTTATAAATTTATTGGGGAAGTGTATATGGGGATATAAAGCTAAGCATTAATAATAAAGTAAAAAAATACGTATGAAAAAATTAATAGGAATTTTTTTATTGCTCATTTGGGCATTTCCTGTTTTTTCGAATCCAATTACAGGTTTACTGGAACGGATTGATAAGGGAGCATCAAAAAAATTTGTTATTGAAATCAGAAAAGAAGGTACTGATGATTTTTTTCAACTCAGTCAGTCTGGGTCTAGAATAAAAGTTTGTGGTAATAATTATATCAGTGTAGCTGTCGGAATCAACTGGTATTTAAAATACCATGCAGGTGTTCACCTTTCCTGGAATGGAATGACAGCAAAACTTCCGAAGATTCTCCCCCCGTTGAAGTGTCCTGAAAGACATGAGACTTCTTTGACAGACCGGTATTACTTAAATTATTGTACCTTCTCTTATAGTATGGCATTTTGGAACTGGAACCGATGGCAGCAGGAAATCGACTGGATGGCTCTGCATGGTATCAATATGCCATTGGATATTGTAGGTGAAGAATGTGTATGGCGTAACGTGCTTAAGCGTCTAGGATATTCGAAGGTAGAGATTAATCGGTTTATTGCAGGACCGGCCTTTGAAGCTTGGTGGGCCATGGGTAATCTGGAAGGATGGGGTGGTCCTAATCCGGATTCTTGGTATTCCTTTCGTTTATCATTAGGAAAAAAGATATTAAATCGGATGAAAGAATATGGTATGCGGCCGGTTTTCCCTGGATATTCGGGAATGGTACCTCACGATGCGGTTAAGAAGCTGCATCTTAATATCGCAGAACCGGCACCATGGAATGGATATACCCGACCAGCATTTTTGCAGCCTACAGATAAGCACTTTCAGCAAATTGCTGCCCTTTATTATAAAGAACAGCAAAAGATATTTGGAAAAGCTGATTTTTATTCGATGGATCCTTTTCATGAAACCAATAATATTGGTCAGGTTGATCTTGCTGCTTCGGGATTGGAAATAATGGCTGCAATGAAGAAGGTGAACCCAAAGGCTGTTTGGGTGGTGCAGGGATGGACGGAAAATCCGCGGAAAGAAATGCTTAAAGGATTAAAACCTGGCGATCTGTTAATTGTCGATCTTTTCAGTGAGTGTCGTCCGATGTGGGGTATGCAACCTTCTGTTTCATATAGAAAGGGTGGATATGGCTCACATGACTGGTTGTTTAGCATGTTACTCAATTTTGGGGCACGTACAGGATTACATGGAAGAATGGATGAGTTGCTGCACAACTTCTATTTGACTAAGAATAATCCGCTTGCTGCACATCTTAAAGGCATAGGACTTACAATGGAAGGTATTGGAAATAATCCGATGATGTATGAGCTGATGACAGAACTTCCTTGGCGTCCCAATAAATTCGATAAGATTAAATGGCTCAATGAATATTTAATGGCACGCTATGGAGTAAAAGATAAGACGATAGAACAGGCATGGAAAATCCTGGCAGACGGCATATACGATTGTCCGCAGACTAATAATCAGCAGGGAGCTCACGAATCAATATTTTGTAGTCGTCCTTCACTTAGCAGTTTTCAATCCTCAAGTTGGTCTAAGATGCAAAATTACTATGATCCTACAAGTACAGAAGAGGCTGCACGGTTGATGTTGAAGGTCGCTGATAAATATCGTGGAAACAATAATTTTGAATATGACCTCGTGGATATTATGCGTCAAGCCATTGCTGATAGGGCGCGGATTGTATATAATCGTACAGTTGCAGATTTCAAAAGCTTTGATAGAAAAAGTTTTGAGAACGATTCGAAAGAATTTCTGAGATTACTTCTTAGCCAGGATACATTGTTGGGAACCCGTAGAGAATTTCGTGTCGGTACATGGATTAATGAAGCGCGTAGCTTGGGATCTTCTGAGGCTGAAAAAAACTTGTATGAATGGAATGCCCGTGTGCAAATTACAACATGGGGTAATCGCTATCCCGCTGATGAGGGTGGACTACGTGATTATGCGAACAAAGAATGGAACGGAATCCTCCGTGATTTCTATTATAAACGCTGGAATGCATATTGGAATACTCTTCTGAATGTTCTTGATGGGAAACCTTTGATAAAACTTGATTTCTATGGAATGGAAGAACCTTGGACAAAAGCTCATAATTATTATTCATCCAACCCTGTGGGCAATCCGATAGATGTGGCAAAGAAAGTGTTTCACGAGGCATTAGTTCTGCATGGTAAAGAATAAGATAAATCACAAACAAAATGAATAGTACTAAACAATCAATCCCGAAAAATAAAAGGTTACTTTCTCTTGATGTCTTACGGGGTATCACGATAGCTGGGATGATCTTGGTAAATAATGGAGGACCCGTAAATTTCGCTCCATTGGAGCATTCTAAGTGGAATGGCTTATCCCTTGCAGATATTGTGTTCCCCTTTTTCCTGTTTATGGTGGGGATTTCTACTTATTTATCTCTGCGGAAATATGAATTCCACTGGTCTGTGGCTTTAATCCGGAAAATTGTAAAGCGTACCCTTTTGATTATGCTTATTGGGTGGGGAATATATTGGTTTGATGCATGTTGTAAAGGGGATTTTCTTCCTTTCTCTCATCTGCGAATTCCTGGAGTTCTTCAACGTATAGCTCTGTGTTATGGAATAGTTTCTGTGTTGGCTGTAAGCATTAATCATAAATGGTTTCCTCATATTGCTGTAGGTCTACTTGTTATTTATACTCTGATTTTAATTATTGGAGATGGATATGCCTGTAATGGTTCAAACGTATTAGCCATTGTAGATCGGGCGGTATTTGGTTCTGCACATTTATATCATAAGAGTCCAATAGATCCTGAAGGTTTGTTAGGTACTATTCCTTCTATTGCACATACATTGTTTGGCTTTATTGCAGGTGAAATATTAATGGAAAGAACAAGCCTTAAAGAAAAAATGCTGAGATTATTACTGTATGGATTCTTGTTGTCTGGATTGGGCTTCCTGTTCCAATATGGGTTACCAGTAAATAAACGTGTATGGTCTCCGACATTTGTCTTGTTGACTTGTGGCTTGGCTTCTAGTTTGCTGGCATGTCTTATTGGGATAATTGATATAAAAGATAAAAAATGTTGGACACCTTTTTTTGAATCTTTTGGCATTAATCCTTTATTCCTTTATATCTTTAGTGAATTATTGGCAAGTTTCTTTTTTAATTTCCATATAAAAAATATCTTATATGGCATTATTCTGTCAGCCGTTCCCTGTAAATATATCGCATCTTTGATTTATGCTATACTATTTGTGCTTTTGAACTGGATTGTAGGGTACCCTTTATATAAGAAAAAAATTTATATCAAGTTATAAAAGATTTGACTAATGCAACTCGTTGGTAGAATTAGCTGAATATATATTTAATTCTGCCGATGAGTTTATCTGCGATAATAATTTTATTGATCATATTATTCGTATTTCCTATTATACATTTGGGATTTAAGAGGATTTTGTGTAGTTTTGAAACTTGAAATATAAATCATAGATTCAGGTCATCAGTTGTTAGTCTTCTTTTCTTCTTTGTAGATAAAGTGAGAATATTATTCTATCTGAATGAATGTAGGTGTGCTTTTATATTAATATTGGCAGGTTGGACTCCTGACAGATATAATAACCATGAGTTAAAAACATAATGAAAAATGAAAGGATTTAAATTTTATTGCGGTGTAGTTGCATTGCTGGTCTTTAGTCCGGGGATTTTGAGGTCACAAAACGATAAGAATTACCGGCTGCGTGCTGCAAAAGTGGTAAAGCAAATGACCTTGGACGAAAAGATCTCACAAATGCACGGGACGAGTAATAAGAAAGATTTTCGTATTGTTTTGGGTGTAGAAAGACTTCACATCCCGGATATGCCTTTGTGTAATGGACCTGCCGGATTCGGTCCTGCCGGAAAAGGGCATGAAGGACGTGCCACAGCCTTGCCGGCACCTATCTCCTTGGCTGCAACTTGGAGCAGGTCGGCAGCTTGCCTTTACGGAAAGATAGAGGGAAGTGAGTCGGCAGATTATGGAAATATCTTGTTGGAGGCTCCTGATGTAAATATAGCAAGAACGCCGCATAACGGACGTACTTTTGAAGGATTTGGCGAGGATCCTTTCTTGAGCGGAACGATAGGTGCGGCAAATATCAGGGGCATCCAGAAAGAAGGAATAATGGCGAATGTAAAGCATTATGCGGCTAACAACCAGGAGAAGAACCGTTTTGATATTAATGAAAGCATAGATGAGCGTACGCTCCGGGAGATCTATCTGCCGGCTTTTGAAATGGCTGTAAAGAACGGACATGTAGCGTCTGTGATGGCTGCTTACAATAAAGTGAACGGACACCATTGCACCGAGAATGATTTTCTGCTTAATGAGGTACTAAAGAAAGAATGGCATTTCAAAGGTTTTGTAACCTCTGATTTCGGGGCTGTACACAGCACAATTCCTTGTATAAAGTATGGCCTGGACCTGGAATTGCCGGATGATAAATATTTTGGACATGCACTGAAAGAGGTTGTGAAAAACGGAGAAGTTTCGGAATCAGCATTGAATGAAAAGCTGATACGGCGGTTCAGTACGATGATGAAGTTTGGTCTTTGGGACAAAATGCCTCAACGGAAAGCTATACCTGCTGAAGATGGAAAAGTTGCAAAAGAACTTAGTGAGAGTGGTATGGTCCTGTTGAAAAACGACAAGAATCTCTTACCTCTCTCCAAAGCCCATATCCATAGCATTGCTTTGATCGGCCCTTATTCGTCAAAGGCTTCTACGGGAGGCGGTGGCAGTTCGCTTGTAGATCCTATCCTGAGAATCAGTCCGGAAGAGGGCATAAGACAAATGGCTGGATATGAAGTTAAGGTATACCGGTATAGCGGGCTTGACATAGACAGTGCCTTGGCTGTTTCAAAAAGGGCAGATGCCGTAGTACTGGAATTAGGTGACAATCAATCAGAAGGAAGTGACCATTCCATCAGTCTGGGAGAAGCTCAGAACGATCTGGCTTCAGCCGTATTGCAAACTATCCCGGATGCCATTGTCGTCTTAAAGACCGGCGGTCCTGTATTGATGCCTTGGATCAAGAAATGTAATACCCTGCTGGAAGCCTGGTATCCGGGAGAAGAGGATGGCCTGGCTGTGGCAGAAGTCCTATTCGGAAAGGCTTATCCGGGTGGCAAATTGCCAATTACATTCCCTGAAAGTGACGGGCAGACACCGATGCAGACAGTTGGGCAGTATCCCGGGATAGAGAAGGAAGTCAAGTATTCTGAAGGGCTGTTTGTAGGTTATCGCTGGTATGATCAAAATAAAGTGAAACCGTTGTTTCCATTTGGATATGGTCTGTCTTATACCAATTTCAGACTTTCGAATATAAAAATTATTCGAAAAGGAAAAGAGGAGAAGGTATTTGTAAGAGTTGAAAATACAGGTAAAAGGGATGGTTCGGAAGTGGTACAGGTATATGTCGGGCTTCCTTCTGCTGTAAAGGATGCACCTCAACAGTTAAAAGGCTTCTCCAAAGTGGAACTGAAAGCAGGGAAGTCTAAAGTAGTAACAATTCCGTTGAATGGACGGGCTTTTTCTTACTGGGATGTTTCCTGCCAAGGATGGAGAATCCCCTCAGGACGTATAAAAGTTGCCGTGGGTACATCATCACGTAATCTGGTATGGAGTAAGTATCTCAGAATGTAGGGTTATGTATTAATTCTGGTGGACAAATAGGATCGTTATTTGTTTAGTATTGTCCGTCAGATGTTAAATGTATATCGGTATCTGGAAATATTTGGTGATTTAGAAGACAGATAGTATGAACTATAAGAAGATTATTTTGTCCTTTTTGGCGTTTTTAATGTACTCGGCTTGGGGTATGTCAAGAGACTTTAAGGTACATCAGCCTTATGGGCTGATGACAGATCTAATCGCACATACGGAACTGACGTGGCGAAATGGTTATATGATTAGGATACCAGCAGAAAAACTGAAAGGTCCATTTCAATGTGCGGAGATAAGATCATCAAGGCCACGGTTTAGTTGGATTGTAAATGGCAACAAGGCGAATACTTATCAATTGGCTTATCGAATAATCGTAACGGATAATTATAATGATATTGCAGCGAACAAAGGCTCTATGTGGAATAGTGGTTGGGTTCATAGCCGTCAATCTGTTGCAATTGCTTATCAAGGAAAAAGTCTGCAACCAAACAAAACTTATTTCTGGAAAGTAAAAGATATTACCAATACTGATGGCGAAAGTGCATGGTCGGACATAAAAGTCTTTCGTACAGCTTCCTCTCTTTCTGAATCAGCAGTGTCCTATTATCCATTGGTGAAATCAAAAGAGCATCCTGTCTCGTTGGTTTCACCTGCTCAGAATGTGTTGCTTGCTGATTTTGGCAAAGATGCTTTTGGACAAATTTTATTAAGGATCAAATCGGTGGTTGAGGGGGATACGGCGCGTATCCGTTTAGGAGAATGTCTGGCTAAAGATAGAGTGAACCGCCATCCGGGAGGAACTATCCGTTATGAGGAGTATCGTATTCCTTTAATGAAAGGGACACATGTTTATTCCATCAAAATAGTTAAAGATCCGCGTAATACTTCTGGAAGTGCTATAAGGATGCCTGATTATATAGGTGAGGTGTTACCGTTTAGATATTGTGAGATAGAATGTGAAAATATAAACTTGAAAAAGGAAGATATAACGCGGGAAATGGTACACTATCCTTTTAATGATCAAACTTCTTTTTTCAAATGTGACAATGATACGCTCAATAGGGTGTATGATTTATGTAAGTATTCAATAAAGGCTACTTCTTTTGCCGGCATATATGTGGACGGAGATAGAGAACGTACACCTTATGCTGCAGATGCTTACATCAACCAACTGGGACATTATGGCGTTGACCGGGAATATTCGATGGCACGTCGCACATATAGTTATATCCTGAATCATCCAACCTGGCCTACTGAATGGATTCTGCAAACTGTCTTAATAGCTTGGAACGACTATCTTTATACTGGTGATAACCGTATGCTTCAGTCAACTTATGAGCAATTGAAACCTTATCTTTTGATGGCTTTACAGGAAAAGAATGGATTGATCAGTACCACAACGGGATTGCAAACACTGGAGTTTTTGGCTTCAATTAAGTCTAAAGGAAAAATCAGGGATATTGTGGATTGGCCAAGTACAGGAAAGGGACTGAAAGAAGGCAGAGGGGGAGAAACAGACGGATTTGTATTTACTGATTATAATGCCGTTGTCAATGCTTATTATTATGAAGGATTGAAAGTCATGTCATATATCGCACGGGCAATTGGCAAAGATAACGAAGCAGAGCAGTATTTACGGCAATCTGAAAGTCTTAAATCTCTTTTTGATCATTCGTTTTGGAATAAGGAAAAAGGTTGTTATCAAGATGGGCTTTCTACTTCACATACTTCACTCCATTCCAATATCTTTCCGTTAGCTTTTGGGATGGTACCTGAGGACAGGCAACGCTCAGTTGTTCATTTTATCGAATCTCGAGGGATGGCATGCAGTGTTTATGGCGCGCAATTCTTGTTAGATGCTTTGTATAATGCCTGTGATGCCAATTATGCTTTACATCTTTTGAGCAAGACAGATGATCGTAGCTGGTATAATATGTTGAGGGGTGGATCTACTATAACGATGGAGGCATGGGATAATAAATATAAACCCAATCAGGACTGGAATCACGCATGGGGCAGTGCTCCAGCCAATGTGATTCCAATGGAATTGCTGGGTATAAAACCACTGAAGCCTGGTTTTAGCATGGTAAGCATAAAACCTCAAGTAGGCAAGTTGAAATGGGTTGATGCTTTGGTTCCTACGATAAGGGGCGGTATTCATATACAAGTTGACAACAAAAAGAAATATTATCGATTACGACTTACTCTTCCTGCGAATATGAGGGCAAAAGTTTATCTGCCTTTGTCTTCCCGGGAATACATGATAAAAGATAACGGAAAGCATGTGTGTCCCATGCCCGACCATGATCATGAATCTTATATGTATTTAGGAATTGTTGGCTCAGGCTTCCATCAATTTGAGGCCTTGCCTGATAAGGGGAGAAAATAACAGTGGATTCCTGTTGGCTTTTGATAAGCATAGATAGTGTGAACTATGTCAGAAGGGATTAAAATAAGTTCATGGCAGTAGTGAATTTTAAATATTATATTATGGAAGAACAATTTAAGAGTATTATCAGGCAATTTTCCATTAAGGGTGTCCCTGTAGAGGTCAAGCCTTTGGGAAACGGACTCATCAACGATACTTTTAAGGTGTTGACCTTAGGTAACCAAAATCCGGATTATGTCTTGCAACGTATTAATCATGAAGTATTTAAAGATGTGGATATGCTGATGCATAATATAGAAGTCGTAACCACTCATATCCGTCAGAAACTGGAAGTACAAGGTACAACTGATATAAACAGAAAGGTTCTCACCTTCATACCTTCCGTCAATGGAAAATACTATTTCAAGTCTCCTGATGGAAAATACTGGCGGATGATGGTGTTTATCTCCAAAGCGAAAACATTTGATAGTGTGACTCCGGAATATGCTTGCCAGGCTGGCAAGGCTTTTGGAAACTTTGAAAGCATGCTCGTTGATGTCCCGGATCAACTTGGTGAGACAATCCCTGATTTCCATAACATTGAACTCCGGGTTCGACAGTTGCAGGATGCCGTGACAGCCGATGTTAAAGATCGTGTAAAAGCCGTAAAACCTATTATAGAGGTGCTGGTTGCGGATAGTTATAAGATGTGCAAGTCCGAGCGGATGTACAGGGAAGGTAAACTTCCTAAACGCATTTGCCATTGTGATACCAAGGTAAATAATATGATGTTTGATGAGAACGGTAATGTTCTTTGCGTGATTGACCTTGATACTGTCATGCCAAGTTTCGTGTTTTCAGACTATGGCGATTTCCTCCGTACAGCTGCTAATTTTGTAGCTGAGGACGATCCCCATATCGATAGAGTCGGGTTTAATATGGACATTTTTAGATCGTTTACTAGGGGCTATCTGGAGGGTACGGCTGATTTCCTGACACAAATAGAGCGCGATAATCTGCCTTATGCGGCTGCTTTGTTTCCATTTATGCAATGTATCCGATTCTTGACGGATTATATTAATGGCGATGTCTATTATAAGATAAAATATCTGGAGCATAATTTAGTTCGTGCCAGGAATCAATTAGCTCTTTATAGGAGTGCATGTAGTCATGGAAAGGAGATGAAGGAATATATCGACAGTATTTCATAGTCCAGTTTAAAATTTCGGATAAGTATGAGCTTAAAAATATAATGGAAGATGAAAGGATTTAGATTTTACAGTGTGTTATCGTTTTGATTGTAGATTAGTCCGGTATTATAGGGAGGGAGATATCCATTCTTCTCTAAAAGAATAATAAAAAATTTGTTGTCTCATTCTAATTTCTTATTTTTGTAACCTATCAGAAAAAGAATGGTTAGAGATAAAGAACAATATAAGATTCTCATTGTGGAAGATGACCTGACCTATGCCGTTATGCTTAAGACGTGGCTTGGTAAGATAGGATTCCTGGTGACGACGGCTGGTCAGGTCTCGAAGGCTTGTACACTGATAGAAAAGTCTTCCTATCATCTCATTCTTTCGGACTTACGACTTCCTGACAGGGATGGTACATCCTTGATTTCCTGGTTGCAGCATAAAGGATATGCAATACCGATTATCATCATGACACGCTATGCTGATATACGTGGAGCTGTACAGGCTATGAAGGATGGAGCTGTAGACTATATCGCTAAACCTATAGTACCTGATGAGTTGCTCAGAAAAATCTATGAGGCTTTGGATCATCCGGTAGCTGGCAACATGGATAATCATCCGTTGTCGGCGACAACCAGCGGAAATGAGGAGAGAGATGATTTTCTGGAAGGTGAAAGTGAACCTGCCCGCCGGTTGTATGATTATGTTGCACTTGTGGCACCTACTCCAATGTCGGTGCTGATCAACGGAGCCAGCGGAACGGGTAAGGAATATGTGGCACGTCGTATACACCAGTTGAGTAAACGGGCAGACAAGCCTTTTGTGCCGATGGACTGTGGCGCTATTCCTGATGAACTGGCGGCCAGTGAATTTTTCGGGCATGTGAAGGGGGCTTTTACCGGTGCTGTGACAGATAAAACCGGAGCTTTTGAGGCTGCTAATGGGGGAACGTTGTTTTTGGACGAGATAGGAAATCTCAGTTATAATGTCCAGGTTCAGTTGTTACGTGCGTTGCAGGAACGTCGTATACGTAAAATAGGTACGAACAAGGAAACACAAGTAGACGTTCGCATTGTGTGTGCCACTAATGAGAATCTCCTGGAAGCTATTCAGGAAGGACGTTTCCGGGAAGACCTGTATCATAGGATCAATGAATTTACACTGCGTATGCCTTCACTTCATGAAAGAGGTGAGGATGTACTGCTATTTGCAAACTTTTTTCTTGATTTGGCAAACAGGGAACTTGGTCGTTCTATCAAGGGGTTTTCTCCTGAAGCAAATAAGGCATTACTGGCTTATTCCTGGCCTGGAAATTTGCGCCAACTTAAAAATGTCGTGAAAAGAGCAGTTCTTTTGACCAAAAAGGAAATTGTTCAGGTTGACGTACTGGAAATGGAAGAATCCTCAGCTGTAAAGGATTTAAGTTTGCATAATGTAAAAAGTGAGAAAACGCGTATTGAGGAGGCTCTCCGAATGACCGGCAACCATAAAGGAAAGGCAGCTGCTTTATTGGGAATAGACCGGAAAACGCTCTATAACAAAATGAAAACTTATGGGATGTAACTGCCTGAGAACGGTGTCATTTCTTCCATTCTTTGGCAACTGTAACGATCTGTTCTGATGCAGAAAGGACTTCTTCAGCCTTTGTCTTCAGTTCATCCGTTATTAGAGTAAGGTCACGTTGTTTCTCTATCCACGAAAGTGCGGATACAGACTTCTTTTCACCTATCTGTATGAAAATTGGCAACATCTTATGTGCGGTTGCAGTTATAGATTGTACATCTCCGTTTTGTAATGCCTCGGCAATCTTTTTACAGTTTTTCTGGGTTTCAGAGATGAAGGTCTGTATGATATTCTGTGCAGCTTCCTCATCTGTGCCGGCAAAGGCCGTAAGCGAAGAAAAATTAAAATTCTTTTTCGTATTTTTCTGGGGTGCCAGATTCTTGACAGTTGATATCAACTCTTCTGCCGTAAATGGTTTATGCAGGCATCCGGAAAATCCGAATTGACTCAATTCTTCTGCTTGAATGTCACTGCGTGCTGTCAGTGCATACACAGGAATATTGAAACCGGCATCTTGAATCTTCTTTACAAATTCAAATCCATTCATTTCTGGCATCTGTACATCTGTGATGATTGCATCATAATCATCATTCTTTAACCGTTGGGTTATTTCTAAAGGATGGAGGCTGGTGGTAAGTATAATATTCTGATGGGCCAGCATAGCCTTTGTGAGTTGCAGTTGTAAAGGGTCATCGTCTATCATCAACAGTTTTATCTGCCGGATCGGTTCTTGATCCTTTGTTATTGTGTTTGACTCTGCTGGCTGCAGCGGTATGATAACATGAAACGTAGAGCCTTTGCTTGGTTCACTGTCTACCCCAATCTCTCCATTCATCAGTTGGATCAGTTTCTTTGTGATAGATAACCCGAGTCCGGCTCCTTCTTGGCCCTGTGCGTTAGGGAGCCGGGTGAATTCGTTGAATATCTTCTGACATTCTTCCGGCTTCATTCCCAGTCCCGTATCGGCTACTGTAAAAGACAAATCGCCGTTCTTCAATCCTACTGTCAGGCTGATAGTTCCTTTATCTGTAAATTTCAAGGCATTGGACATCAGGTTTTCCACAATCTGGCGGATACGGAACGCATCCCCACTATAGGTGTTATAGAGGATATTACTGCAGGAATAATTTATTCTGATGTCTTTCTGTGTAGCCAGAGGCAGAAAACTTTGATAGACGGTATCAAATAATTCTGCTGGTTGGAAGTTCAAACTTTCAATCTTCATTTTATGTGCATCCAGTTGATGATAGTCCAGCAATGACGTGACCATCCGTAACAGGTGTTGCGCTGATACCTTCATACTATTGAGATAGGTACGTTGCCTGTCATCTTTGATGATACGTTTCAGCAAGTCGGCATAACCCAGGATTGATCCCACAGGAGCTTTGATATCATGAGTAACTGTCAGCATCAGTTGCTCACGTTCTGCCAGCAACCGGGAAGTTTCTTTATTAGCTTGTTCCAACTGGTGCTTATACCGGTTGCTTCTTTCAATGTCTCTGAGGATAATAAACAGAAATACTCCTGCCAACAACAAGGCAATTATGGCAATCCACCCCAGAATCTCTACAGAATGCCGTCGTGCCGATTTCATACTTTCAGCTTGTTGCTGGATCAGAAGATGGTTCTCTCCCTCCATGATTTGTATGAGTTGCTCCATCTGCCGGGTCGTTTCCGCCTCACCTGACTTCAGTTTTCTTACTTGTTGGTTCAACTGCCACATCTTCTGCCTGTGCCGGACTTCTGCCTTCCGTCTCGTATTTTCCAACAGTTTCCGGACAGAATCATCTGGATTGTAAGCCTTCGCCATACTGTCTGTCTCTTCTGTTGTACTGATGTCTTTCACATGTAGTGAATCACCTTTTCCTGGTGCGAAGACGTCGTGGATTCGTCCGAACAGGTTTTTCTTTTTTCTTACGACATACTGTTGAGTGACAATAGTCATCTTGTGTTTGATCTGTGGCTTGTAGATTAGTGTATCCTTGTTATTAATCAGTTTATCTATATAGGGTTCATATTGGGATTGATAGTACATTGCTTTTACTGTCTGTAAAGCTTTCTCCATTTGTCTCTCCTTCTGTCTAAGTTGTGTCTTTACTGAGTCTACATGCGTCAGTTCTTGTTTGTTCTTATCCATGGAAGCTGACATCTCATGGTAAACAAGACCTATAGATAGCACGATGAGCAGCAATAGTGCAAAGAATCCGGTGGTTACTTTAAGTTGGGTTGGAAAATGGAACATATCATCAAACAGTTTTCATTACAAATTGCGAATATACACTTTTTCTGTTAACAAAAGGGAATTGTATGTGTTTTTTTCTGAACGACAAAAAGGGAGAGAGGCAAATGGATGCCGGCTCTCCCTCAGATTTAATCTTAACTCTCAAATTTTTATTTTACCACTTCACCTTTATCATTATATTTCTCAGTAAAAACGGCATTGTCTTTTGTACAGATTTTTACAGAGTAAACGACTTGTCCGTCCTGGTCATCTTTCGTGAATGCACTGATGGTTGCGTCAGGATAGGATTTCGCTATAGAATCTTTTATTACCTGTGGCAATTCATTCTCATTTGTTGCTGTTGCAGGCTGTTCTGTTGCTGTTGTAACGGTATCTGTCTTTACCGTATCATTTCCTTCTACTTGTGCGTATGATGCGAAACTCACACACAGCATGGCTACTACTACAAATAACTTTTTCATATCTTTATGTTTTTAGAAGTTAATTATGTCTCTTCGTTCTATAAAGTATAGTGCCAAAGATGTGCCAGAAAAAAAGAATAAGATATAAACGGTTGAAAAACAAGTACTTAAAATAATATTTGCTCTTCTTAGGCAATGTGTGATATGGGGAATATGGGGAATTGTTGTGCAATTTCTCCCCAATATGGATGATAAACCTTTTTCGTTTATCATAAATAAAGTAAAGGAATGAATCTGTATTTCTCCACAGACTCATTCCTTTACTCTTGCTCAGAAACTCTTGAGGAAGGTATCAGATGACTCTCATCTTCTGAATAGTCTTTTTCCGATCAGCGCATCAATGGAATAAGATCCGGGACCGGCGAAGAACATTAATAAGTAAACCATCAGGTAGGCAAATGCAAGTTCTCCTGAAGCAATAGATCCGCCATGTACAGTAAAAAAGGCTACACTCATGGTGAAAATCATAGGAATGACGGCTAACCGGGTAAGAAAGCCGGCTATAAAGGCGATTGAACAGGCTAACTCTCCGAAGATAGCCAGTGCCAGTGATAATCTGCTTCCTACACCGATGGGATCAGGAAACTGTGACGCCATCATACTGAAATTCATGAGTTTCTGGAGACCGTGACTGGCAAGCAGTAATCCAAAGATTATTCTTGTTGCTAAAAGTAGAGAGGAAACTTTAACCTCTTCTTTTTTACATGGAAATAAATAATTGAGGATTTTCATGTTCTTGTCTTTTAATTTTGTTTTTTATTGCAAGTATAGCAAAATGATAAAATTCAAATAGTTCTCTCCCTTCATTTTTATGTAAATGAAGAATTTTTGCTTTTTTCTTTAACTTACTTGAGACAAAGATAGAAATAAAAGATTTATTACGCAAGTCCTGTTAAATGAAAATGATTTCTAATCGTGTTATGCAATGAGGTGAAAAAATGTTGTTGATGCCACTATTTAACTTACATTAACTGCTTGTAGAATAGAAAATCTTTGATATCCTTGCGCTCTTTGGCAAAACAATTTTATCTTTGTAAGTAGCAAACAGACCTTCGTGATAGAGATGAAGTCTGTGAGTTTTACTTTTTTGATTTGGAAATGGATTAACCTATATATTTAGAACTAAAGAAAAAAACTATGGAAGATTTTTTAAAGAGGAATATTGGTTTGGTGGCTCATGATGCCAACAAGAAGGATCTGATTGAATGGTGTTTGTGGAACTCGAAGAAACTGATGGGACATAAGTTCTATTCTACGGGAACTACCGGACATCTTATTCTGGAAGCCTTGTCTAAGAAACATCCGGAGGTAGAATGGGATTTTACAATTCTCAATTCGGGCCCCTTAGGCGGTGACCAGCAGATGGGATCTTTGATTGTGGGGGGAAGCATTGATTATTTATTCTTCTTTACTGATCCGATGACTTTGCAGCCTCATGATTCTGATGTCCGTGCCTTGACTCGCTTGTGCAATGTGGAGAATATTGTTGTTTGCTGTAATCGGTCGACTGCTGACCATATCATTTCCAGTCCGTTGTTTCAAGACGCAACCTATAAGCAGATTAAACCTGACTATTCAGCTTATGCACATCGTTTTGCCAATCAGCCATTGGTTGAGGAGGCTGTAGAATCGGTTAATGAAAAAGATGAACCGACTGATAAAGACGAAGAAAAAGCAGGATAAAACTGCTTCTACCAGATAAGATATTCAAGTTGTATATTACCACAGTTTGGTAAGCATATAGCCATAGTCTGGTAAGCCCATTTCCACTAATTGGTAAATACGTTACCGCTGTGTGGTAACCCCATTACCATAGTCTGGAAAGCACCTTACCGCTAATTGGTAAACTCATTACCAAAGTATTGGTAATTACAAATTCTGACGATAATAGATAAAAGGCAGAATATTAGATAGATACGACATATTAGACCTGCTTGTCAATTCATGCTTGATTCCGTTAATAGTGTTGTCAGAGAATCCGTTTTTATGAATGGAACTCAAACGTATTTATTGAAAAGGATATGAAACTTAAAAGCAATATCGAGGGTATCGGCATTGCTTTTATTTTTTAGGGATTGATGGCGTGGAAAGATATAGGGCGTAAATTGGCTAATAGATAGCGGTCTATTCAACTGTCTTTAGTCTCTACCATCTCTTCGTGATTCGTGGTGGAGTCGGAAGTTTCTTTTGGTATATCCTTTCCAGTTTTTGCAGCTGCAGCTTTATTCTTGATGTTTTCAATGGCTGCATAAGCCTGTTTCTTCGTTAGATTCAATTGATAGCGATAGACCAGGAAGGTCGTAAATCCGTAGACGATGACCTGTATCCAGAGAGGAATGATAAATTTCTGAACTTCATCCAAAGTTGCTCCCATATTATTGATGGATAAAAATCCGCGGATACCCCATGTAGATGGTATCAGCCAAGCAACACCTTCCCAAAATCCGGGGATATTGCTAAGTGGCCATGAAACTCCGGTCATAAACAGAAATGGTACAGAAGTAAACATGACTAATAACAAGACATTCTCTCTATAGCGTACGAAACAGGATAGCGTCATGCCAAAAAAAGTAACGGCGAGAATGTAAGGAATAAGTAGTCCCCATAGTGCCAGTGGGGTAGACATTTCTGTGAAATTGAAAAAGTGAGGTACACAGAGTGTGATGTATGCAGCCTGTACGCAATAAATCATAAAACAAGCCATGGCTTTACCTAGTATGATACGGAATGTTCCCATATAGTGCTTGCTGATAGGTACGAGTTCTTTATATCTGTTGTTCTCTCTCGCAGTACCGGCTGACAAGCCGATGCCGAGGAGTAGTGTCTGCTGGAGAATCAACATGAGAACGCCCGGAATAATGGCATTACCATAACCACCCGGTTCATTAAAGATAGCGATATTATCCGATTTTATTGGATTGGCAGTAACCTTGTCTTCTTGATTCGTGAAATTTACTGAACGACTAATCTGTATCTTTGAGTTGATTTTATTGGCCACATTGACGGCCGTACTGTAAACAGCTCTATAGTATAGCATCAGGCTCATGTCTGCATAAGTACTTACACTACTTGTCTCTCCTCGATAAACTCTCTTTTCAAAGTCTTCCGGGAAATAGAGCACGCCGTGTACGGCATTCCTGCCGGCAAGTTGTTTGGCTTCTTCAAGGTTGTCACAATAGTATGTGACCTTAGTATCAGGACTGGCGTCATAGTCTCGAATGAATTCCCTGCTGAGATGACTGTGTGACATATCAACAATGGCAACAGGAACATTTCTTATTACTTCATTATTGTAAATCCAAGAATATACTAAAGGATAGAAAAGTGGCACGAGAATACAGAAAATGAGTACTCCTTCATCAGAAACGGCATTGCGCATCTCTTTGGCCCAGATATAGCACATATCCTGGATACCGTGTCCGATAGCTTTGAAAAAACCTTCTTGCTCCATTTGTTTTATGGGATATAAATATCATGCAGCATTGCCCGCTTTAGATTTCTGTTGGTGAACAATGGTAATAAGGAAAAGCAACACAGCGCGATGATTTCGCTTAAGACGTATGTGAGAGGAAAGTTGTTGAATATACAGGTGTGATAAATGACGTAATAGTGTCGTAGGGGGAACATCTGTGCGATAGCTTGAATCTCAGGATCCATGCTTTCAAGAGGATAGGTAGCTCCGACGACAGAAAAACTTACTACGGACCATAATGAACAGATGCTCATAGCCATACGCAGGGAAGGCATCAAACCGAAGGCAAAAATACCAAAACTCTGGCAAGAGATAACTGCAAGAAACCCGAGCAAGAGCATCCTTCCTACACCTCCCGGATGTGGGAACCCCAATACATAGTAGATGTAAAATTCAAAACAATAGAAGATGGAGAGAAAGATGAATGTCTGTGGTAGTATCTTGCCTGTGAGAGCCACATAAACGTTGTTGTGTGCCATTGCCATCCACTGTCTCGACCGCTTGAATTTCAATTCTGTTCCAATGGAATAGGGCGTAATCAGAAAAACAAACAGCAAAAGAACGCCTGGAACTATAAATGTACTCAGATAGACATTGTAATTGGTCCAAGGATTACCGATCATGTGAAGATCGATGGCAATCGGCTGAATGTTAGCTGCAATTTCCTTATCAGTCTTTCCTAATGCTTCAAGTTTTGCCATTCCTATGCCCGCAGCTCCAAGTTGGGTTGCTGTTTTCAAGTCACGATAGAGCAAATTTCCGGCTAACAGAAATTCGGTGTTATAATAGTAGGACATCTTGGCTTGCTCTCCTCTCATGATATCCTTGGTCATACCTTTAGGAATATAAAGAAAGCCAAAAATATTATCTTTTTGAATGTCCCTTCTGGCTTCATTTACATTCTCGTAACTTTCTACAATCCTTGTCGTCTGTAAACTTTCTAACTTGCGAACAATGGCACGAGAAGTTGTCGTGTTATCCAAATCAACAATTCCTACAGGCATCTTGGCAGGTACTCCTTCACCCATCAGTGAAGTGAAAAACAGGACTACGATGATGGGGAAGAAAATCATGCAAAAAGCATAAATGGGATTTCTTCGTATATTGCCACATTCTCTTAGGGCAATCAGATAAATGTCTTTGAGAATTTTCAATGTGTACCTTTTTTGTTCTTGATGATAAGGCTCATTCCCGGTCGCAGGCCTTCAAGTTTTGTGATGGGACGTGCTTTAACTTCAAATGTTTTCAGGTCGTACTGTCCTGTAGTCTTGGTAGCCTTCCATGTGGCGTATGATCCTTCATCCTTTATGTAATAGACGCGCATCTTGATATCTTTGTCAAATGCTGGGACAAAGGCTGTGAAGGTCTGCCCAAGATTCAAGTGTTTCAGATGATCCTCTCTTACGTTGAAATCTCCCCAAAGGTCATCCATGATGTCAATACTCATAATAGGAGATCCCATAGAAACCAATTCGCCGACCTCAGGATAAATATCAGAAACTTCTCCTTCGACAGGTGAAATCTGAACTGTCTCTTTTAATAGAGAGTTTACAACCTTTACCGCATTTCTTGCTGCCTGTGTGTTATGAGCTGCAATCTGTTTTTCTTGAGATCTTGCTCCACTTTTAGCAAGGTCATATTGAGCTTGAGCAGCCTTGACTTGTGCTGTAGCTGCTTGATAAGCTGCTAAGGCTTCATCTCGCTTTTGGCCGGCGATGACACCTTCATTATAAAGGTTCTGCATCCTTGTATAGGTCTTCTTGGCAATAGTGCGGGCAGATACAGCAGTCATCATCATTTGGTATGCTGCTTCGATCTGTTGTTTGCGAGCCCCTGCATCAGTTAGATTCTGCATGGCCTGAACAGCTTCTCCCGTGGCCTCTAATACTTGTTTTTGTGCGGAGACTTCAGGTACTTGAAGAACTGCCAGAGTATCACCTACATGGACGTAGTCTCCTTCTTTTACACGGAGTTCTTCTATGCGCCCGGGGAGTTTGCAGGAAACGCGATATTCTGAAACCTCTACTTCGCCTTGGATAATATCTTTCTGTTTCCCAAATGTGAAAAAACCGATGATGCCCACTACAACTACTACCAGGGTGAACCCCAGGACTGCGAGCATGATGTTGTTATGTTGTGATTTCGCTGACATAATATAGCGTGATTTTTATTTCTGTTATTATCTTAAGATGCCGAGTGCTTTTTGTAACTCTGTCTGGGCTAGTTTCAGGTCTACTTCTGCATCGATTTTCTGACTTTGAGCTTGCTGCCAGGCTGTCTGAGCTCTCATGACATCAGTGACTTTCATGATTCCCTCCTTAAACCCCAGGTTAGCAGACCGAAGATTTTCGTTTGCACTTTTCATATTCTGATTGGTCATTGTAAGTTTCTTGTGGGCTTCTTTTATTCTGAATCTGCTTTGGGATATTTGTAATTGGATTTTTTCTCGTGTGTCAGTAATCTGCATCTCTGCAATATTAGATGCAGCTTTAGCTGCTCTTACTTTATATGCGCCCTCATTCCAGCTCCATAAGGGAACTTGTACGGTCAGCCCCAGATTCCAAACTCCAGCGATTTGCTTTTGAAAACCGTTGAATACGTTTGGACTGGATACGAGATACCCTCCTGTAGCTAAAACATGTGGCAAATATTCAGCACGAATTAGTTTTGTGTTCTGCTTGCTGATATCTATAGTGTTCTGTAGAATCCTGATTTCCGGACGTGACATCAGGTCTGAATCAACTTGCTGAACGATGGGATTGCTTTCTGAATCTAGATTTTGTTTGCTTTCATCAGCCAGATGGATGTCCTCTTCAAGGGGAAGCCCGCAAAGTTGGCAAAGATACATCTTTTCAAGTGCCAGTCCGTCTTCTACCTGTGTAACTTGCATGTCGGCTTCATTGACCTTTACATCCACTTGCAATCCATCTGATTTTGTAGCGACACCTTGAGCAATCATTTTATGGACGTCATCACTGAGTTTCTTTACAAGTTTGCGATAACTGAAAACGAGATCTTCTTTTTGTTTCAAAGAAACAACCATCCAATAGGCTTGGTCTGTATTATATAAGGTTGTCTGTGTCGTAAAATCAACGCCGTTAGCAGCCAATTGTCCATTGATGTCCGCGATCTTGTTCGCGGCACTGATGGCACCACCCATATAAACAGGTTCTCTGACCATGACAGATCCAGACCAGATGTTATGGGTATCCGTATGGAAGGCATCTTTTATCTTTGTGCCGATTTGATCTCCGAAATTACCTAATGATGGGGCATATTGTTGTAGCAAACCGGTAAGTTGCTGAGCCATTTGAGGGGTGAGAAGACCTTGCTGGACTAAAGATGTAATCAGACCCGGAGCATCTGAACTTAGATTGCTCACGGTGTTACTTCCTAAATGAGTCAGAGCATTTTTTTGTTTACTGTTGAGTAAAGATACTTCTCGGCTGAAGAATTGATAGCCGCCGATTGCATCTACCTTTGGTAAATACTTAGTGCGCATAGCCTTTTGTGCGTTGTAGGCTATTTCCTCATTCAATCTGGAAATGTTGAGTTGCTTATTATTGCGCAGGGCCATTTCCCGGCAATCTTGCAAACTTAATGTCTGTTGTGCTGTTGCTGGTAGCAGGATCCCTAAAAAGGTGATAATTGTTAGTAATTTCTTCATGTACATGAATTCTATTCTTGCATGAAATTAAGTTCAACTACTATAAGCGGTCTGTTTGTTGGACTTCTAAAACTTACTCCTGGGTTCTGTATAGACTGGCATTAAAATTCTGAGGCCTTTTATATAGATAAATTCGAGTAAGTTTATTTATCTCCACTTATAGGATAAGTTTTATATGTTTCTTATTTTTAACTTGTTGCAAATGTAAGATTTTTATATTGATTGACCAAGAAAAAAAGCACAGTTTACCTTTAAATGAATTAAATGTAATATTTTTAGCGAAAAAAGGACCAACGTTTAAATTATTTTTTTACCTTTGCACCGTAACCGAAAACTGTAATATGTATGAAACAAAACAATTTCCTATATTGGACTTTTCGTTTGTATTATGATGGCTTTCGTAATATGACGGTGGGAAAAACACTTTGGACGGTAATACTGATTAAACTGTTTATTATTTTTGTGATATTAAAGATTTTCTTCTTTCCTGATTTCATCAGGCATCATGCAAAGAAGGGACAGGAAAGCCAGTTTGTTTCAGAGCAAGTCCTTGACAGGACCTCTCCGTTAACCAAAATAAGTATACCGGTAGCCAAGTGAGGATTATCGGGTAAAAGATGAAAATCTTTTCCGTCATGGGAAATTCAGATTAGAACGAATCAATAAAATCTTTTAATTCATATTGGTATGATGAACCTTTTGGACATTACAACCGCAACAGTTGATTGGTCTCGTGCGCAATTTGCGTTAACAGCAATCTATCATTGGCTGTTTGTCCCATTGACATTGGGACTGGCCGTTATCATGGGAATCGCCGAGACCTGCTACTATCGCACTCGGAAAACTTTTTGGAAAGACACTGCCCGATTCTGGCAACGGTTGTTCGGAATTAATTTTGCTATGGGGGTAGCAACAGGTATTATCCTGGAATTTGAATTTGGTACGAATTGGAGTAACTATTCGTGGTTTGTTGGGGATATTTTTGGAACTCCTCTGGCTATTGAAGGAATTTTTGCTTTCTTCATGGAAGCTACTTTTGTAGCCGTTATGTTCTTTGGATGGAAGAAAGTTTCTCCGGGATTTCACCTTGCTTCTACTTGGCTTACTGGTTTGGGAGCCACACTTTCTGCTTGGTGGATTCTTGTGGCAAATGCCTGGATGCAAGATCCGATAGGTTCTGTCTTTAACCCGGATACGATGCGTTTTGAGATGAGCTCTTTTTCCAAAATAGCTCTTTCACCTTTTGCGGTTGATAAATTCTTTCATACGGTGACTTCTTCCTGGGTTATCGGAGCTGTTTTCTGTGTGGCGGTTTGCGGCTGGTATTTACTCAGACACAGGGAGGAAAAACTGGCTAAGGAGAGCATGAAGATAGCTGCGATAGTAGGATTGGCTTCTTCAGTGTTGACAGTAGTTATCGGCGATAATTCTGCGGTTATGGTTTCTCAAGTTCAGCCTATGAAATTAGCTGCTATGGAGGCTTTGTATAATGGAGGGAATGACCAGCCTCTGACTTTTACTGCTGCTGTTAATCCTTTTAAACAACCGGATTATGTCAATGAGCGGGAAACTTCTATGAAGATAGGTATTCCACATGGACTTTCACTGTTGGCTACTCGGAGTATTTCGGGTTATGTGCCGGGAATAAATGATCTGCTGAATGGTTACAGACTGCCGGATGGTTCCCGGGAACCGTCTGTAAGACAGAAGATGGCTATGGGCAGGAAAGCTATCGTGGCTTTGGCTCAATACCGTAGCGGAAAGAAGGATGCCGTTACCAAGAAGACGGTAATGGATAATATCAAATATTTTGGATATGGATATGTCCGGAATCCCCATCAGGTGGTGCCGTTTATCCCGGTAAATTTCTGGGCGTTCCGGGTCATGGTCGGAGTAGGGCTCCTTCTGATCTTGTTTTTCATAGTAGATCTGTTCATGGTTTACAGAAGGGATATCAGCCGTTACCGATGGCTGTCCATAGTTGCCCTTATCTTTTTGCCTTTGACCTATCTTGCCAGTGAATCCGGATGGCTCGTAGCTGAATTTGGAAGACAGCCATGGACCATTCAGGATATGTTACCTACATGGGTGGCTGTCTCTGATATACATTCTGGATCAGTAGCTTTGACTTTCTTTATCTTTCTGATACTCTTTACGACTATGCTTGCAGTGGAGATATGCATACTCTGTAAGCAAATCAAGAAGGGACCGGATCATACAGAGAATGAGACTTTAAATGTTAATGCTTAAATCTTTCGATTATGACATATTCTTTTCTTCAACAATATTGGTGGCTTGTGATTAGTTTGCTGGCAGCATTTCTCGTTTTCCTGTTGTTCGTGCAAGGAGCTAATAGTTTGATATTTAGTTTGGGAAAGACTCCAGAAGAGCGCCGGTTGGTCATTAACTCTACAGGCCGGAAATGGGAGTTTACTTTTACTACATTAGTCACTTTCGGCGCTTCTTTCTTCGCTTCTTTTCCTCTTTTCTATAGTACGAGTTTTGGGGGTGCTTACTGGCTGTGGATGATTATCCTGTTTACATTTGTCGTACAGGCTGTAAGTTATGAATTCCAGAATCAGATCGGTAATTTCCTTGGTCCAAAGACTTTTCAAGTTTGCTTGGTTATCAATGGTGTCCTGGCGCCATTGCTGATAGGAGGAGCTGTAGCCACTTTCTTTGATGGTTCTAATTTTGTCATTAATAAGATGAACATGATCACCAGTCTTCAGCCTGTTATCAGCCGTTGGGCCAATTCAAGTAACGGGCTGGACGCCTTGTTGGATCCGTGGAATGTAATCTTTGGTATTGCTGTATTCTTGTTGGCTCGTGTGCTCGGGCTGCTTTATATTATCAATAATATAGCTGATGAAACAATACGATTGAGGGGGCGCAGACAGTTACTTTATAATACGATTGCATTTCTGGTGTTCTTCTTGACATTCCTGGTTCGTACTCTTCTGAAGGATGGTTTCGCTTATCAATCTGGAACGGGAGTAATCTTTATGGAGCCGATGAAGTACCTGAAGAATCTGATTACGATGTGGCCGTTATTGCTGGTTTTCCTTGCAGGGGTTATATTGCTGCTTCTGGGCATTATCCGTACAGTCTTCAGTAAAACCTATATCAAAGGTATATGGCCGGCAGGTTTCGGCGTTGTGATGGTGGTTCTTGTTCTCCTTTTGATTACAGGATGGAATCATACTGCCTTTTATCCTTCAAATGTTGATTTGCAGAGTTCATTGACTATTGCCAATAGTTGTAGCAGTAAGACTACGCTTAAAGCCATGTTTTATGTTTCTCTTTTCTTGCCGGTAGTTTTTGTTTATATCTATTTCGCATGGCGTGCGATTGATAAAAAGAAAATAGAATCATCGGATATCAAAAATGATGAAGCTTATTAGAGATTCATTTATCTGTATTGAGTCTGCATTCCATGTGGACTCAATACACTTGCAATAAGCACTGATTCTTCTATCTGTTAAATGATATATTGATATATTAATCTCTGTTATAGATTGAAAAAATCTATAGGAATACTTGTCATGTTTGAATATTTCTTTTAACTTTGCCTCATGTTTCCGTTGGAAAATATTTCTAAAGAGGTGAATTAAAGTTCTATAAATATGAAAACAGGTAGAATTCATATATTGGGGATTGCAGCAACAACAGTGATGCTGATGACTCTTGTCTGGAGTTGCGGATCCGGAAGAAAAGGAAAGGTGACTTCGGAGCAGTCTGAAGCAAAGGAGAAGCAAAGAATAGAAGTAGCCCATCAGCAAAATGGGAATTATAATAAGAAGCCAGTAGAACTGACATCCGACGAGTTCAAGGAAAAAGTAATGGACTTTGACCAGCATCCTACGGAATGGAAGTTTGAGGGTGATAAACCTGCGATTGTGGATTTCTATGCTACCTGGTGCGGACCCTGTAAGGCTACGGCACCGATTATGGATCAATTGGCAGTAGAATATGCAGGAAAGGTCGATTTTTATAAGGTGGATATTGATCAGCAGGAGGATGTGGCAGCTGCCTTTAATGTGCAGTCTATTCCTGCGATTCTCTTTATCCCCAAGAAGGGAGATCCTAATATGTCAGTAGGGGCTATGATGAAAAGTCAGTTTGAAGATATTATAAATAAACAACTTTTGAAGTAGGTTGTGGTTTTATATTAAGGAATAGATTGTAACGTGCGGACTGCCGGTTTTATCTGGTAGCCCGCTTAACTTGTTTTTAGAATCATGGATCATCATTGTATCTGTAAACTTAGAAAAATTTATAAAGCATTATCTGTACTTGAAGGTCAGATGATGCAGACTTTCGGACTGAATCTCAATGAGACGATGCTCCTTTGTGTACTGTCAAGGTATGAAAATCCGACAGCTAATGAAATCTCCGAACAGATGAGTTTGTCTCATTCCAATGCTTCCAAAGTGATTGCTTCTTTGGAACAGAAGGGACTGATCAGACGTAAGATTTGTAAGGAGGATAAACGCAGTATGCGTTTTAACCTGACAAAAGAGGGTAAAGCGCAACTTGAGAAGATAAACTGTAAGGATATTGTTTTGCCGGAGTGTTTGCAGCAATTGATGTGATGCTTCTTGACAATAAGTCAGGATAAGTCATACGAGTTGCTGAATCATGTGAAGTTTACTGAATTTTTTCCATTTCCAGACTTGCCCAGATGAACGGGCCGATGCCTTTAGCATCATTGTCCCGGACAGGCTCACTCATATAATATTTGAAACTGCCGTCACGTCTGTAGTTGGGCTTTTCGACGAATGGCCCAGGCCCTGGACCCAATCCGCTGACAGTGCAGCATCCGGTAAGCGAGATAGTCTTATCCGGATTAACCCGTATGAAGTGACTGAGGATACCCTTATAAGCTTTGATGCCTGCAATGCGATCTTTCTCCGGTAGATAACCTAATCTGGAACCTCTTAAAAGAACATAGGTGAACATGGAAGAGGCTGTTGCCTCGAGATAGTTTTCAGGAGCCTTTACATCCATGACGTCATACCACAAACCTGTCTTAGGATCTTGATAGAGCTTTACTGCGTCCATAACCCGACGAAGAATGCTGACAACAGAATCGCGACGAGGAAAATTCTGTGGAATCTGTTCGAGACATTCTGTCAACGCCATGGCATACCAGCCTAAAGCCCGCCCCCAGGTGTGCTTACTTTGTCCGTTTTCCTTGTTTGCCCAGAACTGGCTATGCGTGGAATCCCATGCATGCTTCCATAGTTTGGTCTGTGGATCGTATGTATGTTTATCTGTTGTCAGAATCTGGTTGATGGCATCAGTATATATCTTTGCTGCTTTTTTCGTACTTAGATATTCATGAGCGTATGCTGTGTAGAAAGGCAGTCCCATAAAGATTCCGTCCAGCCACACCTGATTGGCATAGATCGCTTTGTGCCAGAATACACCATCGGCTGTACGGGGCTGGTGTTGCAGTTGTTTGAAGAAAGTTTTAAGGGCAATGACATTACCTTTGCGTGGGAAGAGATCCTGCATTCGCAGGATGTATTTTGCAGTACGGACATTGTCTAGATTGAAGGCTTTGTAATTGTAACCTATTACTTTGCCTTTATTGTTAATCATCTTTTCCGGATATTCTTTTAAGTATTGGATGATGGAATCCCCCCCGTAACGGAGGTAGGTGTCCAGCATTCCTTCCTGTTCAATGCCCATTACATAACTCCATTTGGGTGTCTTCGAAAAGTCAAGGAGATAGGGATGGGCAACTCTTTTCATCTCAGAATAGGTCAGCCATTCACTATAATGTTTATATGGCATTTCTCCTGTATTCAGTACAAGTGAATTGTTGATAAAGAGTTGATCGAAGTGTATATTTCTGGTTTTTCCGGTAATTTTCACCGGGTCTTTTGTTACACCGTTGAAACGGCAGTTTTTGATGATGATATCGTAGACATTGACAATGCTATCCAGACCATTGACAAGAACGCCATATTCACTTTTCTGACAAGTGACATTTTCCATACTGATGTTATGCACGACAGGTTCAAAACCTCGATAGCAGTCCTCTTGGGGTTCGTAGTTGAGGTTGATCCTGATGACGGCCTCTTTGCATTGTCCGACAGTAATATTTCTCAAGTGAATGTTCTGGATAATTCCTCCCCGGCAGTTATTGGTCTTGATGCGTAGTACCCGTTGCAGGTTAGGGGAGTCCATCTGGCAGTTTTCTGCATACACATTTTCGCAGCCTCCGGAGATTTCACTGCCAATCACGATACCTCCATGTCCATCAGCCATCTTGCAGTTACGTATAATGATATTTCTGGAAGGTTTTCCCCACAGTCGACCGTCATTGTTTCGCCCGCTTTTGATGGCAATACAGTCATCACCTGTATGGAAGAAACAGTTTTGGATTAGTACGTTTTCGCAAGCTTCGGGATCACAACCATCACCATTGGGACCGTCGTTATAGACGCGTACCCCATCTACAGTGATACTTTTGCTGAGAAGAGGATGGATTACCCAGAATGGAGAGTTGAGGAGTTGGACGTCTTTTATAAGAATCCGTTCGCATTGATTAAAGTTGATTAGTTGTGGGCGTAGGCCTTGTCCCATGCCGAATCTGCGCTGGTTAGCGGGTACGTCTTCTTCTCCCATCTTCTCCAGGCGAGCGCGGGAACCGAGTTTCTGACTTTCTTTGGTGATTCCGGGTTGGTAACCGAATCTCGGAGAGCCATTCCATTGCCACCATGTCTGATTGCTGCCACCTCCGTTAATGGTTCCTTTACCGGTAATGGCTACATCTGCCGCTTGATAAGCATAGATACAAGGACTATAGTTCCAGCATGCCAGTCCCTCCCAGGAAGTACGGACAAGAGGGTAAAGCTTGGGCTCAAAGGCAAAAAGAACTGTAGCTCCCTTTTCAACTACTAGATTTACATGACTTTTGAGTCGGATAGCACCTGTATTCCAAGTTCCTTCAGGTATAATCACTCGCCCGCCACCCTTGGCAGACATCAGGGTGATAGCCTTGTTGATGGCTTTCTGATTGATGGCAGCCGAAGCGCTTGTACGAGCGCCGCAAGTCGTTATAGACAGGCTGCGTGTGGAAATCTCAGGGAGATGAATCTGCCTGTTAATCTGCTGGTATTCGGGTTCGTTCCATTCCTGTGCATGAACACATAATGGGAGAATCATTGCCAGCAGTAGAATTTTGATGTATCTCATGATTTGATAAATGTTTTTTAACAGAAAAAGAGTGTTGTATCTTCTCAGACTTACAACCTTTTCTGATGTTGTTTTTGAGTAGTTCTTGTTTCTTATTGGAAAAATTCTCCAATTTGACACAAAAATACAAAATAATATTAACATTATGTATCAATAATGAAAAAAATATCACTTTTAAACAAAAATATTTGGAAATGCAAGAGATATCATTTATATTTGTGATACGTTTTTTAGATTTCGTAAGTTTTAGCGAAATCGTCATTCGAGGTTGGCTGCACCCTGCGCCAACCTCCTTTTTGGTAGAAAAAGTTTGTCATGTAAAAAATGTTTTCTATCTTTGCATATACTTGTACTATAAAAACAATACGATTAATCATAAAATGAGGAACTGAACTGTGTGACACCAGGATCTTATATGGTCTTGTTGTGTCCTTGATGTCTTGTCGTTTGATTTTGTCGTTCTGGTTCAGTGGAATCATCTATTATGAATCTTAATTTAATGTTATATGTCTATGAAAACACTACGTATCCTGGAATGCTGTCTTTTCAGTATTCTACTATTAGCAGCATGTGAAAAAACAAATTTTTCTAAAAAGGATCGGTCTGAAAGAACCGATACGACAGAAGTGAATCCTCCTGATACGACTGATATGCCCGGGGATACAACGAATATTACAGGTGGAACTCCTGAGTCCGGCAATAGCGATGATCCTCCTCAACATGAAGGGGGACAATCTTTTCAGACTGGAGATACCGTTACGGTAAATCAGTTTCTTGAAGATAGAATTAATGGTGGTGTCTATGTTCATGGCTATATTGTGGGCTGTGCTTATAAAAAACATGTCTATCTTTCTCCCGGTGATTTTACAGGAAAAACTTCTGTGCTTTTGGCAAGTCGTTCCGGTGAAAAAAATATGAAGAAAATGATAGCGGTTTATCTTAAAAATAAGGATATGAAAAATGATTTGAACCTGGTAGACCATCCTGAAAATTATGGCAAGACCCTTATGCTATTTGGATATAAAGAAACTTATATGGGATTTACTGGAATACTGGATGGATGTGACTATACCCTGAAGTGAATGGCGTGGATTCCTACTGGAAAAGTGATAATGGAGGAGCTATGTAGGGATTTAAAATTTTAAAATCTCTATTGAAATTTGGTCAAAATAAAAAAAAAATCTATATTTGCAGTAATATTTAACATTTGAAGAACAATAATATTGAAAATGAGAATCTAAAGTTATATTAACGTCTCATCAAAAGCCAATCAATGATGAAGAATTTAGAGGACATGAGTGACGAAGAGCTGGCTATGTCTTACGTTGCAGGGAATAATAGAGCTTTCGATTTACTGCTCTCGCGCAATCAATCGAATCTCTTCTCGTATATAGTGCTTTTGGTCGGTGACCAGGATATTGCCAATGATGTTTTTCAAGAGACTTTTGTCAAGGTAATCCGGAAGTTACATGAAGGTAAATATTCTTCTTCAGGTAAGTTTTGTGCCTGGTGTATACGTATTGCACATAATGTCATTATTGATTGGTATCGTAGGAGGAAAATACGTAAAATAGTAGAACCCCCTGATGGTTATGATTTTTCGAATGTTATTGGTGATGCGATGATTTCTGATAATATAGAGAATGATATGGTGCATTATCAGGTGATGTGTGATATCAGGAGTATGATCGAACTTCTGCCTCCTCCACAACGGGAGGTGGTATTTCTTCGCTATTATCAGAAAATGACATTTAAGCAGATTTCTGTTCTTACCAATGTCAGTATTAATACGAGTTTGGGACGTATGAGATATGCACTTGTAAATCTCAGAAAAATGATCAGGGATCATCATCTCGAACTACAGTTGAAATGATACGGGATGAGGTATAGTAAAATATACTCTTCGTTATAGATGTAGTCTATTTGGTTAAACCTCTTTTTCTGTGTCCGGCTTTAAAGTTTTCAGGTTATGTATTGTGCCAATGGGATCAGAATTATTGAATATAAAACTCCCGCTGACAAGAATGTTTACGCCTGCGTTGATCAATAGAGGAGCTGTTGCCGCTGATACGCCACCGTCTACTTCTATCAGGGCATGGCTTTGGGAAGTTTCGATCAGGTGTTTTAATCTGACTACTTTTTTCAGTGTGTTTTCAATAAATTTCTGTCCTCCGAATCCTGGATTGACTCCCATTAGAAGAACCATATCTACATCACCGATGACGTCCTCAAGCATGCTTACCGGAGTTGCCGGGTTCAGTGTTACACCAGCTTTCATTCCTGCATCTTGAATTTGCTGGATAACCCGATGTAAGTGTGTGCAGGCTTCATAATGCACATTCATCATCATTGCGCCGATGTCCGCAGTCTGTTGTATGTAATGCTCTGGGTGTACGATCATATAATGTACATCCAGGGGCTTCTTGCAAACTCTGCTGACAGCTTTAAGAACAGGGAATCCAAAAGAGATATTCGGCACAAAGACGCCATCCATGACATCCAGATGCAGCCAGTCGGCTTCGCTGCGGTTAATCATTTCTATTTCTCCTTTCAGATTGAGAAAGTCTGCGGAGAGGAGGGAAGGGGATACCATTGTTTTCATTTCTTTTGTCTTTGATAGTAATGCTGCTGGTTTAGTTTAAGCATGTAATAATGCTCTTGCCGTTTAAATTGATTCTATGACTGGTGTAAGCAATCTGCTTGATCAGATTTAATGTCTTTTCAGAAGGGTTCAGTGCTTGATATAGTTGGTTGCCTGAGTTACTCTTATGTATTGATGTTTCCATAACTGTTTCCCGTTGTTTTTGTTCTGTAAGTATTTAACGTAAAAGTTTGAACATTATTATCTGTAAGAGAGATAGAATGTCTTAATCCTATAAATCTGATGTGTTCCTGGTTGAAAATCTTTCATGAGATTTTTTTTATTTAATAAGGTAAACTGTAACTGTGGTATGTTCTATTATGAAAAAAAATATATTTTTTAGCAATTTTTCTTTCAATTTGTTTGTTGGTTGAAATAAAATTAATATATTTGCACTCGATAATAATGATTCCATTCTTCCAATAATGTAAGATCACTGGATTGAATGAAATGAAAGAGTGGATCAAAAATAAATGGAAATGAAGAAGTGTATCGTGTCTTTAGCATGGTGGTGGCGTAACTCAAGATTAAATCAGTCGTGAGTCGAGTAGCCGTGTGGATATCTTCCAAGAAATAAAAAAGGCCTGTCGTTCTTACGACAGGCCTTTTGTTTTTTTACGCATTTGATAATAAATAATAATCATATTAATCACTAAAAATTGAGGAGAACTGAACTATGGAGATGAAAAACATTCTGAAAAAGATGCTTAATCACGAGGAGTTGACTCGTGAGGAGACAAAGAATATTATTGTTGGTATTACCAAGGAGGCTTATCCGGAGGTCCAGATTGCAGCTTTGCTTACCGGACTTCAGATGCGGGGAGTGACTGTGGATGAACTGCTTGGCTTTCGTGATGGTATCTTGGCTACAGGCGTTCCTGTCAGATTAGATTGTGACCGTTATGTGGATGTCGTAGGTACAGGTGGTGATCAGAAGAATACTTTCAATATTTCTACTACTTCTTGTTTTGTCATCGCTGGTGCAGGATATAAAGTTGCTAAGCATGGCAATTTTGCTGCTACTTCTGTGAGTGGGGCTTCTAATGTGATTAAGAATCATGGAATTGTCTTTACTGCTGATAGTGACAAACTTAATCAGAGTTTGAATGGAGCTGGCATCGTTTATCTTCATGCCCAACTCTTCGCGAAGGCCATGAAATTCGTTGGCCCCCTGCGTAAAGCTCTGCAGTTCCCGACTGTTTTCAATTTGCTGGGGCCATTGGTGAATCCGAGTCAGCCGAAATGTCAGGTTCTCGGCGTGGCTAACTTGAATCAGATGCGTCTTTACCAGCAGGTTTATCAAAAACTGGGGATTGATTTCGCGATTGTCAATAGTATTGATAATTATGATGAAATCAGTCTGACCGGTGATTTTAAGGTGGCTACCAATAATTATGAGAAGGTGTTTAAACCTGCTGATTTTGGCTTTGAATTGACGAAACCTGAAGAACTGGTTGCCGGAGCGACTCAGGAAGAGGCTACTAGAATATTCGATCATGTGTTGGAAGATAAGGCCTTGCCTGGTCAGAAAAATGTTGTTATCATCAATGCGGCCTTCGGTATTCAGACTTTGGAAAAGGGAAAGAAGAGCATTTCTGAATGTATTGAAATTGCTCGTTCTAGTATTGAGAATGGTAGAGCTCTTGCTGCATTCCGGAAGTTTAAGGAACTTAACCAGTAACTTTTATATATGATAGAAGATCAGAAAAACATTGGATCAGACTTTTAATTTTAGTTTTTGACGATATGAAGGATATCTTAGAAGAAATAGTAGCTCATAAACGACAGGAGATAGAGGAATTCAAAAAGATAGTTACTCCTGCCAACCTTTATAATATGGTCGAGCAGAAGATGACAGAAATAGAAAAGTTTGCCGGCCCTGATTCTTCTATGCGAAAGGCATTGATGGAGTCGAAAACCGGAATTATCAGTGAATTCAAACGTAAGTCGCCAAGCAAGGGCTGGATTCATAGGGATGCCAAACCGGCTGAAGTAGCTATCGCTTATCAGAATAATGGTGCTGCTGCACTAAGTATTCTTACCGATATGAAATATTTTGGGGGTGATGATGAGTTCGTTCGCCAGGCTCGGGCTGTGGGGGTGACAATTCCTATTCTTTATAAGAATTTCATCGTGGATGAATATCAACTCTTTCAGGCACGGCTCTGTGGCGCCTCGGCAGTTTTGCTTATAGCGGCTGACTTGAAGAAGGATGAGTGCAAGACCTTGCTGCATACTGCTCATGAATTAGGATTGGAGGTGCTGCTGGAAATGCATCAGAAACGGGACTTTGATTATGTCGATCTGGAACCGGATATGTATGGTATCAATAACCGCCATCTAGGAACTTTTCATACGGATGTGAAGAATAGTTTCCAATTGGTGAAGCGTCTTCCTGATCAGGCTTGTAAAGTCAGTGAGAGTGGTATTCATGATGCAGAAACAGTCAGACGTCTCCGTGAAATTGGTTTTAATGGTTTCTTGATGGGGGAATGCTTCATGAAAGAGGCTGATCCGGGGAAAGCATTAGGGGAGTTTATTTCACAGTGTTGAATAGGAGAGAATATTAGAAGAAAGAATCATCATGAACAACTTGAAAATAAAGGTTTGTGGCATGCGCAATGCAGGAAATATTCATGAGGTATCCCAATTGGATATAGACTTGATGGGATTTATCTTTTTCCCGAAGAGTTCGCGTTATGTCCTGGGGGATCCTGATTTCTCGAAGTTGAAGTGCTGCAAGCAGGTTACCGAAGTTTCTGGAATGCCGGAAAAGGTGGGAGTGTTTGTTGATGAGATGCCTCAGAATATCATTACGGCGGTTTATGATTATGGCTTGGATGCTGTCCAATTGCATGGTATGGAATCTCGTCAACTCTGTGAGAATCTTCGTCGTACACTGGATCCTGATATTTGTCCCGGTGTAAAGATATTCAAGGCCATTTCCATAAGTGAGCCTGCTGATATAGATCATTATAAAGTCTATGAAGGGGCTGTCGACCTGTTTCTTTTCGATACGAAGTGCACGACCGTTGGTGGAAGTGGCAGGCAGTTTGACTGGTCTGTTCTTGACCGTTATGACGGAAAGACTCCTTTCTTTCTTAGTGGAGGAATAGGCCCGGAAGATGTGGATAGAATCAAATCTTTCAAACATCCGAAGTTTGCCGGTATTGATCTGAACAGTCGGTTTGAAATATCTCCAGCCTTGAAGGATGTGAGTATGCTGCGTACTTTTATAAAACAGGTCAGAAGTTAGTTGTTGTGGTATTTGAGGTCTGGCAAGAGAATCTGCCGGATTGTTCTGGAGAAAGAATATTAAATAATAAGTCTGAGAATATGAACAAGATTAATGAATTGTTTCAAAATAGGGGAGATCGTAAATTGCTCTCTTTGTATTTTTGTGCCGGTTGTCCGAAATTGGATATGACAGGGGAGGTCATTCTAACCTTGCAGCGTCGGGGCATTGCTATGATTGAGGTTGGAATTCCTTTCAGCGATCCGCTTGCTGATGGACCTGTTATCCAGTCGGCAGGTACGGTGGCTTTAAAGAATGGGATGACACTGAAGAAACTTTTCGGGCAATTGAAAGTTATTAAGGATCAGGTGAAGATTCCTCTGGTATTAATGGGGTACCTCAATGTGATTATGCATTATGGCTTTGAAAGATTCTTCAAGAGTTGCGTGGAATGTGGTGTCAGTGGTTGTATCATCCCCGATCTGCCGTTTAAGGATTATCTTCAGGATATCAAACCGATTGCCGATAAGTATGATGTTCGTGTTATCATGATGATTTCTCCGGAAACAAGTGAAGAGCGCATTCGCTTTATCGATGATCATACTGAAGGTTTCATCTATATGGTTTCGAGTGCGAGCATCACTGGAGCTCAGAGTAATTTTGGTGATGCTAAATTGGCTTATTTTAACCGGATCAATGCGATGAACCTGAAGAATCCGCGCATGATCGGATTTGGTATCAGTAATAAACAGACTTTGGAGAGTGCACAGGATAATGCTGCCGGTGCAATCATCGGTTCAAAATTTGTGAGTTTGCTTGGTGATACCGGTAATCCGAATCAGGCAATGGATCAGTTATATGATGCATTAAAACATTAATTGAAATCAGTATTCCGCCTTGACAAGATGTCTCTTATCCTTGTCTTTCAGCGGATCAATAGAATCAGGGAAATCTTAATGAATAAAAGGAAGATAATTATGGTAAAGAAATATCAAGTTGATGGGAATGGCTTCTTCGGGGAATTCGGAGGAGCATACGTGCCGGAGATTCTTTATAAATGTGTGACAGACTTGCAGAAAGCCTACCGGCCTATTATGGAAAGTGAGGAGTTCAAGAAAGAATATGAATCTCTGCTGAAGGATTATGTAGGGCGTCCTTCACCTCTTTATTATGCCAGTCGTATGAGTGAGAAGTATGGTTGTCAACTTTATCTGAAGCGTGAAGATCTTAATCATACCGGATCGCATAAGATCAATAATACGGTTGGTCAGATCCTTCTGGCCCGTAAGATGGGTAAAACTCGTATAATTGCTGAAACAGGAGCAGGTCAGCATGGTGTTGCAACAGCTACGGTTTGTGCTTTGATGAATATGCAGTGTGAGATCTTTATGGGTAAGACGGATGTGGAGCGTCAGCATACGAATGTGGAACGGATGAAAATGCTTGGGGCTCAGGTGCATTCGGTTACTACTGGAAATATGACGTTGAGTGATGCCTGTTCTGCAGCTATCCGGGACTGGTGCTGTAATCCTGAAGATACTTATTATCTGGTAGGTTCTACAATGGGACCGCATCCTTACCCTGATATCGTGGCGAAAATGCAGAGTATTATCAGCGAGGAAATCAAATGGCAGTTGGATGAGAAGATCGGACGTGATTATCCTGACTATCTGATTGCTTGTGTTGGAGGTGGGTCTAATTCTGCCGGTACTATCTATCATTATATTGATGATGATCGTGTGAAGATTGTGCTCGCTGAAGCGGGTGGAAAAGGTGTGGATACTCCATATACCGCTGCGACGATTCACTGTGGAAGTGAAGGAATTATCCACGGAGCGCGTACGCTCGTGATGCAAACGGATGATGGCCAGATCAAAGAGGCTTTTACAATCAGTGCGGGTCTGGACTATCCGGGTATTGGCCCGATGCATGCAGACTTGACTAGGAAGGGCCGGGAGCAGGTGCTTGCCATCAATGATGATGAGGCTATTTATGCAGGTTATGAACTTACTCGTATGGAGGGTATCATCCCGGCTATCGAAAGTGCTCATGCTCTGGCAGCCTTGAAAAAACTGACTTTCAGACCGGATGATGTGGTTGTGCTCACGGTGAGTGGCCGTGGGGACAAAGATGTTGAAACCTATCTGAAAAATAAAGCTATGGCCAAGGAATATGGAGATTTCTAAAGGTATAATATCTTGAATTTTTGATGATTTAGTATATGAAAACTTTTCATTATCATACGATGACGCATACGATTCTGGCTGATCTTTATACGCCGGTAGCTGTATATATGCGTTTGCGTGATCTTTATCCTCAGTCGGCACTCATGGAGAGTTCTGATTATCACGGTCGGGAAAACAGCCGTTCCTTCATCGGTATTCATCCTGTAGCGAGCATTGCAGTAGGTCACGGTAGAATAGAGATGACATTTCCAGATGGTTCGAAGGAGATACGTGACATTCCTGGATATGAGGGCCCGGAACCGGAAAACAGGGAAAGAAGGGCTGCTGAAAATGCGCGTACATTGAAGGATCTGCCTAAAGAAACCATAGCAAAGGCCTTTAATGATTTTCTGGGATGCTTTAAGGTTGAGGGCACGGGGAGTCATTTCTGTGGCGTTTATGGTTATACGGCTTTTAATGCTGTACGCTATTTTGAGAATATTCCGGTCAAGGATACAACCATGAAAACGAATGATGCGCCGGATATCCTTTATATCTTTTATGAGAACGTCATTATCTTCGATCATTTTAATAATCAGATAGAGATGGTCGCTCTTGTCAGGGACGGAGCGTCTGAGGAAGAGGGAAAGAAGCGTCTTGAACAACTCCAACTTGATATCAACAGAGCTTCGGTAAAACCATACGATTTTCATCCGGTCGGAGCATGTTACAGTACATTGACTGATGACCAGCATAAGGCAAATATCCGTCGCTGTGTGGCCCACTGTTTGCGTGGTGATGTCTTCCAGATTGTTATCTCACGGCGTTTCTGCCAGAAATATGAAGGGGATGATTTCAAACTCTATCGGGCTTTGAGGTCTGTCAATCCGTCTCCTTATCTGTTTTATTTTGATTTCGGGGGATTCCGGATATTTGGCTCTTCGCCTGAAACTCATAACCGGGTTGAAGGGAACAGAGCTTATATTGATCCTATCGCCGGTACGACGAAACGGATTGGTGACCTTGCGGAAGATCGTAGGGCTGCTGAATTCTTGCGGACAGACCCGAAAGAAAATGCAGAGCATGTCATGTTGGTTGATCTGGCCAGAAATGATTTGTCTCGTAACTGCCATCAGGTAAAAGTTGATTTCTATAAGGACTTGCAGTTTTATAGTCATGTTATTCATCTGGTGAGCCGTGTAAGTGGTACGCTTGATGACGGGGCTGATTCTATACGGGAGTTCTTTGATACTTTTCCAGCCGGAACGCTTAGCGGAGCTCCTAAGGTGCGTGCCATGCAGATTATTAGTGAACTGGAACCGCATAATAGGGGTGCTTATGGTGGATGTATCGGGTATATTGGACTGAATGGTGATTTGAACCAGGCTATTGTGATTCGTACCTTTATCAGTCGTAATAATGAACTCTGGTTCCAGGCTGGTAGTGGAATCGTGGCTAAAAGCAATGATAAGTATGAACTCAATGAGAGTAACAATAAACTTGCGGCGCTGGTTAAGGCTATTCATATTGCAGAAGAATTTTAAGATATTGCTTCTGGCCTGATAACCCGGCCTGTATATGGCGGGGGTGAATAGTATTTATATATATGCTTTTTTATTCGTTTAAAAATGAAAGTTGTTATTATTGATAATTATGATTCTTTTACCTATAATCTGGCCCATCTGGTAAAGGAACTTGGGGCTGAGTGTACGGTGTGGCGGAATGATCAGTTTGCTCTTGACCAGTTGGAGCCTTTTGACAAGATTATCCTTAGTCCTGGCCCGGGTATTCCTTCTGAGGCTGGTTTGCTGTTGAAGGTCATCACAACTTATGCCGGGAAAAAACCGATGCTGGGGGTCTGCCTCGGGCATCAGGCAATAGCGGAGGCATTTGGTGGTAAACTTACTAATCTTAAAGAGGTCTATCACGGGGTGGCTACTCCTTGTTCTTTGTTGGGTAATGATCCTGTATTTCAGGGATTGCCTGAGAAAATAGAGGTCGGACGTTATCACAGTTGGGTGGTGGATCGTCATGGCTTCCCGGACTGTCTCGAGATTACTGCAGAAAGTGATGATGGAAATATCATGGGACTGAGACATAAGTCGTACGATATTCATGGTATTCAGTTTCATCCGGAAAGTGTACTTACCCCGAAAGGTAAGTTGATTGTAAGTAACTGGCTTAACCTTTAAGGTATAGGCCCTTATCAATGAAATCCTGAAGTTGAAGCACCTTCTTCTGGACTTTCTGTTATATCTGGAATCTTATTTGTATTGTGTAATCAGGACTTCCTGCTGATAAATATTCAGCGGAAGTCCTGATTTTTAGTTTTAATTCTTTCGTTACTTGTGAACCGAAGTTTTCTTTCTTCTATGAAGGATGGTATAAAAGAACTGCAATAGCGAAATTTGATATGGCATTTGCTCTGTAGTATTTTTGCAAACGTCAACGGAATGAATTCTTTCAGAATAGAGTGAAACAAACCATTGACCAAAAATAAAGAGGACAGTGCACTGATTAATTCACATATCGTTTAACATTTAAAATTTTATTCATTATGGCAGTAATTTATAAACTTCATCAAATTAAGAACAAGAGTATTTCGGCTATGGATGGTAAATGGTTCGCACATCCTGTAATATCGGGATCTCTTACAACGGATAAGCTGGCAGAACATATCCAAAAACGCTGTACGGTTACTCTTCCGGATGTTCTGGCTGTAATCTCTGCTCTGGTGGATGAGATACGGAACGGATTGCAGGATGGCAAGAGTGTTGCTATTGACCGCCTTGGAACATTCAGAGTTGGTTTCAAATGCAAGAGTGTTGCTGCTGCAAAAGATTTCTCTATTCAGAAAAATCTCCTTTCTGCTCATGTTCTTTTCCATCCTGTATGTACGGTTTCTAATAAGAAACATATTAATACTTTGCTGGTGGGGTGTAAATATCAGGAAATGAGTCAATATGACAAACCTGTAAAGAAGACGGCAAAGTCTGGTGAGAAGGATAAACCTGCAGAATAATTACCAACAGGTCACATATTTCTTTTTGTCGTTGCGGACGCTAATAGCCCGCAACGATTTTCTTAAATTAATTTTTATCGTTTGAAAGGGTTATGAAAATGCAAATTACAGAATTAAAATTGGTGTTGAAGATTGTAGTCACGGTTATCTCTGCTATATTGGGCGTACTGGCAGGAACAGAGGAAACAAAGGATCGGAGATAATCTTCGTGGGATCTGAAATGAATAGTTGATACTTATTTATAGAGGTTAAGAGTTGTTGGTTATGGCTCTTAACCTCTATTTTTTGTACCTTTACCCTCTGGCTCTTATTTTAAACACAATGGGTACAAAAGGTGTCTCAAAATTTTGAGTTTACCGAAAAATCATCTATCTTTGTGCAAATTTATTTTAAAAAGTGAATATTTGTATTATTTCTATATAGGTTAAGGAAAGATGAAACAGGAAGACGATATTAAGAATGCTGTGGAATGTATGCGGAAGGGTGGTGTAATCCTCTATCCTACTGATACGGTCTGGGGAATAGGCTGTGATGCTACTAATGCTGAGGCTGTGGCTAAAGTGTATGCCATCAAGCATAGGGATGATTCGAAAGCTTTGATTTGTCTGGTTGACAGTGATGCGAGATTACAACGCTATATAAGAGATATACCTGCTGTGGCTTGGGATCTTTTTGATACGATAGCTCAAGGTAGTAAACCTACTACAGTGATTCTGGATAATGCTGTTAATCTGGCTTCTAACCTTATTGCGGAAGATGGTTCTATCGCTATGAGAATTACAAAAGAACCTTTCTCACATACACTTTGCTATAGAATGGAAAAACCGGTAGTGAGTACAAGTGCAAATATAAGCGGACAACCTGCTGCTGCTAATTACTGTGATATTGATCCGGAACTTTTGAAAGCAGTGGATTATGTTTGTGAGAGTCGCCGGCAGGAACATAAGCCACATACGCCAAGTAGTATTATCAAACTCTCAAAGGACGGTAGTGTTCATATTATAAGGCAATAATTGTTGAAGGGCTTCTTTCATACAGATTTGTATGGTGAAGCCCCTGATCATTCTTATGTGGAGAAGTAAGATAAATATATAGAAAACGGGGATTTATATGGATAAGAAAGATTTACGTATTATCTTTATGGGGACGCCTGAATTCGCGGTGGGAACTTTGCAGAAACTTGTGGAGGAAGGTTATCCGGTCGTAGCTGTGGTAACTGCTCCTGACAGACCGGTGGGAAGGCATCAAGATCGGTTGCAGGCTTCAGCTGTTAAAATTTTTGCTGAGGCTCATTCTATTCCGGTTCTCCAACCGGAGAAAATGAAGAATCCTGAATTCTTGGAACAGTTGGCTGCTTTTAAAGCTAATCTGCAGATTGTGGTCGCTTTCCGTATGCTTCCTGAAGTGGTTTGGGCGATGCCGGAATATGGTACTTTTAATGTCCATGCAGCTCTTCTGCCTCAATACCGTGGCGCAGCTCCTATCAATTGGGCAGTAATCAATGGGGAGACTGTGACGGGGGTGACAACTTTCTTTATAGATAAGGAGATTGATACAGGACGGATTATCCTTCAGAAGCGTTTTCCTATCGGTATTGATGATAATGTAGAGATGGTCTATGATGGACTTGAAAAACTTGGCGCTGAGGCTGCCATTGAAACGGTTGTGAAAATTCTGGAGGGTAATGGAAGGGCTCAGAGTATCTCTCAGAGTGAGATGGCTATCGAGACCGGACCATTGAAGCCTGCACCGAAGATTCATAAGGAGACATGCAGGATTAACTGGCAGCAGACGGCCAAGCAAATCCATGATTTTGTACGTGGCTTGGCTCCGGTTCCAGGTGCATGGACGGTTATTGACGATAAGATTTTGAAAATCTTTAAAACTCAACTCACGGATTTGGATACGGAAGGTGAACGGCCTGGAACTTTGATCGTAAAGGATAAGCATCTTTATGTTGCCGGAATGAATAAATGGGTAGAAGTACTGGAATTGCAGTTGGCCGGAAAACGTAGGATGAATGCGTTGGATTTTATCAATGGAAATCAGGTGTTACCGGAGTTGGTTGAATAAATCTGTCACTGGGTGCCCTTCGTACCTGCAGGAATGGAAAATAGTTAAAAAAATTGGAATCTAAAAGTTTTATGTTATCTTTGTCTTTTGAAAAAAATGTGTAGTCCATGTTGGTGAAGCAAGTCTTACAGCCAAAATCATTGTTTTTGAGTGGCTTAACCTGGACTCAGCGTCATCTGTCTGATCGGCAGATAATGCTGGCTCTTTCATTTGTTGTCGGTTTTTTGGCTTCTGTTGCAGCCTTTGTACTACATTGGATTATCAAGCAGATAGAGATCCTTCTTACTAATGGATTCCAGACGCAGGGGTCAAACTGGCTTTATCTGATCTTTCCTATTATTGGCATCTCAGCGACGGCGTTGTTCGTGAAATATGTCGTGAGGGATAATATTTCACATGGTATCACTCGTGTACTTTATTCTATTGCTACCAAGCGTTCCAGATTGAAACCTCATAACTGTTGGACGAGCGTAATTGCTTCGAGTATAACGATTGGCTTCGGTGGATCTGTAGGTGGTGAGGCACCTATCGTTCTTACGGGTTCTGCCATCGGCTCTAACCTCGGACAACTCTTCAAGCGGGATAATAAAACACTGATGGTACTTGTCGGATGTGGCGCTTCAGCAGGAATTTCTGCTATCTTTAAAGCTCCGATTGCCGGACTGGTCTTCACGCTGGAAATCCTGATGGTAGATCTTACTATGGCTTCTCTTTTGCCGATCCTTATCTCTAGCGTTACAGCTACTGTATTCTCCTATATCTTTGCGGGGCAGAAACCTTTATTCAGTTTCGTCTTGTCTTCGGCATGGGGTGTACAGCGTATTCCTGCTTGTATCCTTTTGGGTGTTTGTTGTGGAGTGCTGAGTCTTTATTTCATCAGGTCACTGGGATTCTGTGAAAAGATCTTTTTAAAGTTTTCGGACCGTCCTTTAGCAAAACTTATTTTGGGTGGAATCTTATTGAGTAGTTTGATTTTTTTCTTTCCTTCACTCTATGGTGAAGGATATTCAGCAGTCAATGTCCTTTTGAGTGGTCATACGCAGACAGATTGGAGTCAGGTGATGAATGGAAGTGTTTTTGCCGGGCATCAGAACTTGTTGTTATTGTATGTGGCCCTGGTAACACTTAGCAAGACTTTTGCAACTTCTGCTACTACGGGTTCTGGGGGGTGTGGTGGAACCTTTGCCCCTGCTTTGTTTGTAGGTGGTTTCGGAGGATTCCTTTTCTCACATTTCTGGAATCTGGAGCAGTTTGGGGTTTATATCCCGGAAAACAATTATACGTTGCTTGGCATGGCGGGAGTGATGACGGGAGTGATGCATGCTCCGCTTACGGGTATTTTCCTGATTGCTGAACTTACCAGGGGGTATGATTTGTTTATGCCTTTGATGATTGTTTGTATCAGTAGTTATCTGACAACAAGTATCTTTGAAACCAATAGTATATATGCTCTTCGTCTGGCACGTGAAGGAAAACTCCTGACCCACCATACTGATCAGTCAGCTTTGACTCTGATGAATATGGATGAACTGATAGAGAAAGACTATCATCCGATCAGCCAGGATTTGTCAATGGGAAAACTGGTACAGGAAATCAGCAGGAGTAATAATAATTTTATTCCGGTGCTTGATGATGGGGGGAGGCTACTCGGGATTATTGATGTCACAAGGGTCCGGCATATCATCTTCCGGTCAGAGCTTTATGACAAATTTACCGTAAAACAGTTGATGATCCAGCCAAGTGCCCGTTTGATGTACAATGAGTCCATGCGGGAGGTAATGAAAGAGTTTGATGCTACTGATGCTGCACAGCTGCCTGTTGTAGATGTAAATAATCGATTGATGGGGTATATCAGTAGAACCAAAATGCTGGCTGATTATCGACAGGTGATAGCAGATCTGAGCTCTGAATAATTGGCGTCCTTTATTTATCTGATGACCGTACAGAGATTCATTATATCATCTTCGAATGTTTCTTTATTCTTTGCTTTGCTCTTCACGGCAGACCGGTAATTATAAATAGTCTGAGGTGAATAGAAAAGCAGAGAGGCTATTTCTGAACTTTCCTTAACACCGAGACGGATCAATGCATAGATGCGTTGCTCCGGAGTCATGGAATGGAGATGCTTCGTTTTTTCGATTTGAGGTTCATTCAAAAGATTGTTGAACTCTTTGATAAACGTGGGATAAAGATCAAGAAAAGCTTTGTCAAACCTGGTAATGAACGTCGTGGCGTCTTCTTCGGACAGTCGTGATGAAGAGATGTTGCTCAAGAGTTCGTTTACCTGGTGTGCCTTGATTTTCCGTTTTACCATATTTTTGTATTTGTTCAGGCGGTCAATGTATTTGGCACAGAGATCGATATAGAGTTTAGCCAGTCCTTCTCGTTTATGGTTTGTGTCAAGAAGTGCCGCATTGAGAACGTTCAGGCGTTCGTTCAATGTGGTGAGTTTATCGTTGTTCTCTGATAATTGACGTCTTCTTAACGTAAGTTGCTTGTTCTGACGGAAGATAAAGGCTAGTGAAATCATACAGATGACGATGAGCAGTGAAATGAGTAAAAGTGCTGATTTCAATTTCTTGTTATTCATCTTCATCATGTTTTCATAGGCAGAGACAATGGTGGGTAGTTTTTGGGATATTTCCAGTATCCGGAGCCGACTGTTATAAAATTTAGCATCTTCCAGGGAGATGCTGATATATTTTTCTGCACGTACTATATTATTTTTTCCTTTTTCAAAAAGGAGTGTGGCAAGTTCTTGCAAAGCCAGATTTTCACGGGTGTTGCAGAGTGCATCACTGATGCTGGCTTTGATCAGGTAGTTCTCGTATTGTTTGGGATGGTTATGTTTCTTATAGTTGCTCGCTATTGCAAAACAGGCCATTGCATAGTAACGTGAGGCTTGCTTTTGCTCATGGATGGTCTTGAAATAGTATCTTAAAGCTTTCTGATCATTCGGTTCTACATAAATATAGTATTCACCATGGTAAAAGTTATATTCTGGCATGTTTCTGGTCAGATACTGCATCGCTTCTCGGAGGCATGACGACGCAAGAGAACGATATTTTGGCTTATAGTATTTGTCGTTACAATAGTCACTCCGGTAGGAGTAGAGCGTAAAATAAGTGGTATAATACTGAAAGCGCAGTTCCTTATTGATTTGGTCGATATGGATGGAGTCCAATAATACAGCGGCTTCACTGTAAAGTCCTCCTATGGAAAAGAGTTTGGCCTTGTAGATGAGATCCAGTGCCGTATGGTAATGGTTATGGATCTTTCTTGAGAGGCTGAGAGCTTTGTCTATGTACAATTGAGCAGAATCAAATTTGTAGACATAATATTCTTGATAGAGTAATTCATAGATTTTTAACCTTTCTTCTGGTACATTGTATTTTGTGATGCATTCTTTGAGAATGTTAATGTGCTGCTCCTTGGAATTATTGTATTCTTTTCGATGAGAAAGAATGTTATCCAGATGAGATAGACTGCTCTGATTTGATGCTACTGCTGGTAGCATGAAAAACAGACTGAATAATAGTAAAATGGACTTTTTCATATCATTGGACAATTTCTTGCAAATATAAGAAAAAATTATATAATTGTTTCTGTCTACTTTATCTTTTTTATATTATCGTGTAAAGTCGTATAAACTAATTAATTATGATTTTATTAAGATACTATTTTCTACTTGCCTCCTACTTTTCAGAGTGATTTGATGAATTAAAGACTATTTTTGTAGCCGAAACCTAAAAATATGTAAACATATCTTTATTATGAACATCTTTAAACAATTAGTGAAAAGAATTATGTTTTGTACAGTCGGCTTTCTGATACCTTTAAGCCTTCTCGCGCAGAATATCAGGGTTCACGGAGTCGTCAAGGATGAAACCGGAGAGCCTGTCATAGGAGCGTCGATCATCCAGAAGGGTACAACGAATGCTGCGGTTACTGATCTGGATGGTAACTTTTCTATAGGTGTCCCTGCCAACAGTACGCTTTCAATATCTTATTTGGGATATAATACGAAAGACATTGCCGTTAATGGAAACCAGACTCTTTCGGTGAGCCTTACCCAGAAGAGCAAACAACTGAATGAAGTTGTGGTGATTGGCTATGGTACTATGCGTAAAAGTGACCTGACAGGTGCCATTGGATCGGTTGATGCGAAAAGTCTGACGGATCAGCCTGTCTCTAACGTTGGAGAAGCTCTCCAAGGTAAGGTGGCCGGACTGGAGGTTGTGGATGCAGGTAAACCTGGGGATAATGTGTCTATAAAGATCCGGGGACTTGGCTCTATCAATAATTGTGACCCACTTGTGGTTATTGATGGGGTACCTACTGATCTGGGACTGAACAATCTGAATATGGCCGATGTGGAGCGTCTGGATGTCTTGAAGGATGCATCTGCCACAGCTATTTATGGATCACGTGGGGCTAATGGGGTAATTATGATTACTACAAAAAAGGGAAAGGCTGGTCAGGGCAGGCTTTCTCTGAGTATGAACGGTTCTTTTCAGAATGCCACAAAAAAACCATCACTTCTTAATGCTGCTCAATATGCAGAATTGAGTAATGAGATGATGACTAATGCTGGTTATGAGCAGAATCCTTTATGGACAACCCCGTCCTCACTTGGAAAGGGTACAAACTGGGTTGATGAGGTCTTTCGTACTGGTTATACGCAAAATTATACTTTAAGTTATTCCGGTGGTTCTGACAATGCTCATTATTATGTATCCGGAGGTTATCTTGATCAGACTGGTACTGTCAGAAGTGTGAGCTATAAGCGTTATACCTTTCAGTTTAATGGTGATGCGCAGGTGCTGAAATGGCTGAAGTTCACGAATAATCTTACTTTAAGTGCTGATCTGAAAAAACAGGGAAGTTATGATCTTGGAAGCACTTATCGTACACTTCCGGTCTTTTCAGTCAAAGATGAGAATGGCAATTGGTCTGGACCTGAAGGTAATTCCTTATGGTATGGTTCTACAAGAAATCCTGTCGGACCTACAAAAACAGATCAGAATAAGACAAATGGTTATAATCTGCTGGGGAATGTATCGGGAGAGATTAGTCTCTTCAAGGGCCTGAAGT
>JAKVJW010000002.1 GCA_022486815.1 Prevotella sp.
TTTGTAACGGACAGATACGGTTGTCATAATTGATGAATAACCGCCCGAACTTTTTTGCAGTTTCCTGGGGGATGACGGTAGCAGCCCGTGAAGACTGAAAGCAGAATGGACCGATAAGCAGAGCCAGGGTCAGTAACCCGTTACGGACAGACACCTTGTGGAGGAGTTGGCGAAAAGTTCCTTTGGGGTCCAGTAATAGCCAGAAAAGACTGACAAAGAGCAGGGCATAGCCGATATAAGTAACGGTAATACCATAAGGATCCCTGTTGATACTTAGATAACTGCCCATATTGTCAGTATCATAGCTTGCCTGATAAAACCTTACACCTCTGTACGTAAAGATATGATTCATGGATACCTCTGCAGGGATAGTTTTCGTGCCGTCGATAATCTTGAACTTTGTGATGAAATTGCTTGGTGCAGTTGTACCTTTATGGTATGTGATATTAAAGTGATCCAGACGCACGGAAAAGGGCAAGTTCAAACTTTCAAGCGTACCATCTTCCTTTTGCTCTTCTACACGGTTTGTAGATTGGTCACCTCGCAAGTACATCATTCCTCTGAATGCCAGGGTATGCGTGAGCATAGCACCGATGAGGATAATTACCATGGAAAGATGAAGAATTAAAGTGGAGAAATGACGGGCAGGTGAAAGATGCCGGAAGATATAGAAAAGGCCGGTAATGATGAGCAAGGCCCACAGAAGGATAAACCACCATGAACCGTAGAAGTACTGGTCTGCAAATGGAGTACCTTCAATGTTTTCCATAAGGGTTGCTGAAGCAAGTGCTACGATGAGCAGGATATATATGGAAATGACTGTTTTCTTGATCATATCTTGAAATAATAACGGCTAAAGAAACATTTTGTTGTTCCTTTAGCCTGAAAAATCACATTGTAAATATAAGCAGATTACATTTATATAGCATTAATGAAAGCAATGACCGCGTCACGATCGCTCTTGGGAAGATTATAAAACTGTTTTGCAGCAAAAAAGGCATCACTTTCTTTGCTATAGGCATGCCACATGATAGCTTCCGTAACATTTCGTGCACGACAGTCATGCAGGCGACTTCCTTCACCTGTTTCCTGGGTGGATAGTCCTCTGCCCCAAAGTGGAGTGGTACGACACCATCCGGTACGGATGTTGTTGATGATATGGAGGTTATGCTGGATAAGATCAGTATAGGGCCAGATGGTGGTATTACTATAATCGGGCATACCGTTGCCGATAGAACAGAACTTGCGCGATACAGGGTCTATCCAACTGTTGTCTTTTCTGATTTTCCATGAAGGACGATGGCAACTTGTACAGCACATTTGATAAAAGAGTGTTTTGCCCCGTTGTATTTCTTCATTATCCAGATTACGTGCCTCTGGTACACCGGGTCCCTTGTGCCATACTGCAAAAGCATAATAATTTTCGTCAGTCATTTCTTCCTGGCCATTCCATGGGGAACCGTTGACAAAGTATTTTTCATATAGGGTATGAGTCTCTGTATTGTTCCGGTTGAGGCTCAGCAATTTATTTACCATGTAGGAAATGCTGTCTGTGGAACCATCTGCATAATAAGGGTGCAGGAGAGAATTGAGGTCCTTGCCTTCCTGCTGGATGGTACTGATTACCTCAGTATCTTCGCTCATGTCTTTGGCCCAGGCTGCTGAACTGTAAAGATAATGACGGTCTGATCGTGTAACATTAGTAATATTCCACATTGCGTTGGCTCCCGGTCCGTCAAGAAGGGCAGCCCGGGTCAGACCATAAGTGAATTTCTTGATCCGTTTTGTGCCATCAGCGAGCGTATACCAGGCACTGTTTGACCAATCATTTGCAGCTGAGTCCCAAATCGAAGGATTCAGTCTGACATATCCTTTGACTGCTTCTTTCTGATATTGTACTTTCATGGAATCATCACTTGCCGGTCAAAAAGAGTAAAGTCATGCTCGAAAAAAGTCTCACCTTTCTTGAAAATTTGATAGAGACCGTAATTGTCTTCAACTATTGGTGCCGGGTTGCTATAGCAACCTTGTTCATTGCTTGTGGTACCTTTTACTCCTCCCGGATACCATTCAGCTGCTGTAAAGTTTCCTACTTGTTTTCCAATATTCTCATTTGGATTTACAGGAGAAATGGAATGATCATCACTGCAACCTGTCAAAACGGTGACAAACAATTCTAAAAGAAAAAAGGGTTTATATATCCTCTTAATCATATATGGATTCATTTAACTTATAAAATTACTTATTATTGGACTGGACAAAATCATCAGCCTTATTCAATACGTCCGTTAAGTTCTTGCATGCATCTATGGCTGCTTGTATGGTTTCTTTATTGGCAGCTACATTGAAAGTCAGAACAAACGGAGTAGGAATAGCCTTGATTTTAGTTTGGGCATCATCTATAGCCGTCTGGACTTCTTTGCCTATAGTGGGATTGTATTTCTTGAAATAACCAGCCATTGAATAATCAGACCGATTGCCTGTCACTCCGCCACTCCACACATTGTTAATGCTTTGGATATTATCCCAGAAGTCAGTCAGTGAATTATAAGAATAGGGTGATTCGATGTAACTTGGATCCTTGCCTGAGAACGGATTAGTTATCTTTGTCAGACCTACTTCATCTGAAATACCGCCACATCCGTCATCACCAACAAGAATGGCAGAAATGGCATTTTTTACCGAACGGTAAAGAGAACCGATCTGCCCTGCTGCTTTCATGTTTTCACCATAGGTCATACTGTTGTTACTCAACATGTAAGTACTCCAATCAAGGCGATCTTCTATGAATTGTCGATGGTCAGCAGGTGCATTCTTGTTCCAGCAGCATTCCAGACGATTTTGAGTATATCACATATACAAAGAGTCATTATTTTCAGGTATTTCAACCATCTTAAGTCTTTTTCAGTCGAATCAGAAATCACTGTCATGGTCTCTTTTTAATCTGAAAGAGGTAAATATTGTAAGTAAATTAGAAAATAATTGACACGCTGTTATGAATTACCATTTAAAATTTCTACTTTTGCAATTAAATTTAGAAATGTCTTCAATGCGTATAATTACTTTTATTAAGAACTGGACTCTTCTTTGTTCCTTGATTGTTGGAACAGTTATCTATCTGTTGTTTTCGGAAATTTCATTCTTAGAACCTACGGGGGATTTCATGGGACCGAAATTAGTCGATCTCATGCCGTTTGTTATCTCAACAATGCTCTACATTACGTTTTGTAAGATGCAGATACATGATTTGAGACCCCGAACCTGGCACTTTGTTTTACAAGGTATAAGAACAGCCCTTTCCGGACTTACGGTTATTGCCATACAATTTGTCAAAGAACCGGAAATCAAACTCTTGCTTGAAGGTGTTTTCATTTGTGTCATTTGCCCTACAGCGGCTGCAGCTCCTGTGATTACAGAAAAACTTGGAGGAAATATCGCATCACTTACAATGTTTCTTCTTATTGCCAACGTAGTCACTTCTATTATTATTCCATTGTTTTTCCCATTAGTAGAGAAGGGTGCAGATATTTCGTTCATCGGTGCATTCTTCATGGTGTTGAAAAGGGTAATAATGGTACTTGTTTTCCCCCTTGTACTTGCTCTGCTTACACGGAAGTTTCTTCCCCAGTTATCCAATTGGCTCAATCATTACAAAAACATAGCTTTTTATTTATGGACGACCAACCTGGCCATCGTTATGGGATTGACGACGAGAAATATTATTCATGCACCTATATCAGGCTGGACGCTGATTATTCTTCTTATTATTCCTCTTTTTGTGTCTATCCTGCAATTCAGTATAGGTAAAGCAGTCGGAAAGCATTACGGGGATAGTATCGGTGCAGGACAGGCTTTGGGCCAGAAAAATACGGTCGTCGGTATTTGGCTAACCCTTAAGTTCCTGAATCCTTATGCTTCTTTAGCTCCTTGTGCTTATGTGATCTGGCAGAATATCATCAATGCGGTCCAGATATGGTATAAACAGAAATACGGTTATCTGAAGTGGTAGGTATAAATTTGGTAATAAGATACAATGGGTTTAAATGAAAAATCAATGAAAATATTTGGTGGTTTTGGAAGGATTTCATATATTTGCAACGGAAATGAACTTCTTGATAAAGGGGGGATTCCAATTAACACCAGTTTGAATGGTGGCAATTTGATTTAAAAAACTTGAAAATAAATAAGGCGCGAAGTACTTCGCGCCTTTTGTTTGTCTTTTTATGGAAGAAATAAAGAAGATTGTCCTTACCGGAGGACCTTGTGCCGGAAAAACTACGGCATTGGTAAAGATTATGGAGCATTTTTCCAGTTTGGGCTTCAAAGTATTTACAGTTCCAGAAGTTCCTACAATGTTTTCACAAGGGGGAGTTGATTACCTTACGGATAATAAGACCTTCTTTTATGAAGAAGAAAAAGCTACGCTGGAAACCCAGATGTCTTTAGAGGATAGGTTTCTGAAAATGGCCCAAGCTTACGGTAAACCGTCTGTGATAGTCTGTGACCGTGGTACTTTGGACATTTCCACATATTTTACTTCTGAAATGTGGAATAAAATCACACAGGCTTGTAATACGGATACAGAAAGTCTGCGCAATCGGTATGACGCAGTACTGCATTTGGTCTCTGCCGCAGATGGTGCAGAGAAATACTATACGAATGTTAATAATAAACAGAGGAAAGAGGGATTGGAACTGGCCCGGCAACTGGATAAGAAGATTATCAAGGCGTGGACAGGGCATCCTCACATGAGGGTTATCAACAACCATGATAATTTTGAGAATAAATTGAACCGTGTCATCAAGGAGATTTCTGATGTCCTTGCTTTACCACAGCGCATCGAGAATGAACGAAGATATAAGGTGGTGATTACGGACCAACTTCCTGAAAGCATTGAAAGTGAAATCACTCAGACCTATCTGGCTGCTGAACCGGGATGTGAAATGCGTCTGCGCAGACGGGTATGGAAAGGAAAGCAGGTTAATATTCTGACAACCACTAAGAAGGTAGCCGATGATGAAAGAATTGAAACAGAACGTACTCTTACTCATAATCTTTATACTTCTTTACTTGGACAGGCTGATCCGTACCGGCATACGATAAAGAAAATACGGAAAACCTTTATTTGGAAAGGACAGTTCTTTGAACTTGATAAATTTATAGAACCTGTCAACCAGCTTATCACTTTGGAGGTAAAGGGAGTAGAAGAGCGTGAAGATGTTCATTTCCCTCCTTCTGTAAAGGTGGTTGAAGACATTACCGGCAATATGGCTTATGACAATTATAATATAGCCTTAAAAAAATAACAATGGATAAATCGGTCTGTATAAAACTCCTGCAGAGTCATGGGATAAAACCTACGGCTAATCGCATTGTGATTGCTGAAGCACTTGCTGCTAAAGACAACCATCCACTATCTCTGAAAGAATTGGAGATAAGTATTCAAACTATCGATAAGTCCAATATTTCCCGCGCACTCACGTTATTCAAGGAGCAACATCTTGTGCATACGATTGAGGATGGCGTCGGCAGCATAAGATATGAACTGTGCATGAGTCATTGTTTTACAGATGACAAAGATGAAGAAGATGATGACATGCACGTGCATTTCTATTGTGAAGAGTGCCATCGTACAACTTGTCTGTATGATATACCTTTACCTCCGATTACTCTTTCTTCCGGATACGAGATGCACTCCGCAAATTATCTGATTACTGGAATTTGTCCCGATTGTCTACGCAAGAGATTCAGGCATCCTCATGTCTGAAATATGATCCATACAATTATGCAGTAGTTACCTTCTCAAGCGATATGGTGCATATCGCAATACTGTATGGTGCATAGAGTGGACCTCTATGGTGCATACAGCTTTTTATGGAGACTGAAGCACAAACTTTGCCCAAGTTACATTGAAAGATTCCCTTATGCTATAGTTATATATGAATCGTACCAGTGAGGGAGATCCATTACTTCTCAAAATCTATTTCTTCTTTTCAGATTCCTTGATGATACCATGCCGATAAGCGTATAGCAATTCTTCCAAGTCATCAATCTGATGACGTAATTCTATTCCTTTGTCTGTATCAGCTACAAGGAGCCTGTGATTACTCAATTCCACGAGTTGTGTCGTCGACTTGATATCTTTTCCTCTTCGTATTGCATCTTCCTGACTGGTAAAAGGCTCATGCTGTACCAGTTGGAGACTGCGGCTATGGAAAACCAACGTGTAACCGGCGATTCCCGTTTCACTGTGATAAGCTTTGGAGAAGCCACCATCGATGACCAGCAATTTCCCTTTTGCCTTGATCGGATTTTCTCCCTGAGCTGCCTTTACGGGCACGTGTCCATTGATAATATGCCTGTTGGGGCCTTTTGCGCCGAAAGAATCCAGTATATAGTCAACGATTTTTTCATCATCACGCAACTTGAAATAGTTTCCTTTTTCTTCATGCCACGTCGTCTTGTCATTGATGAAATAACGCTCAAAGGTAGCCATCTTGCTTTTGTCAAAAAGAGGTGAATTCGGTCCCAGCCAGAGATAGAGAAAAAAGTCAATATCATATTGCTTTTCTTCAGGATCGGTATCTGTCTGAAAAGCATTACGGACCATGATCTCAATATTCTGCATCAGTTTTGCTCCGCTATAGGTTCGTCCCGGGTAGATTTCTACTTCCTTTAGTGTGCCGTCTTCATTGAGTGGACAGGAAGCATGGAACAGTAGATTGTTATTAAAAATAGCATAGATACTGCCATGTGTAAGCATGAGTTGAATATGCCCTTGCAGTTTTTCGCTGACAGCAAAAGAATGGTGGAGTTTCTGTACTAATAATTTTTCCTCCCTAGTGAGTTCAAAAGGATTTTTCGGATTGACAGTCGGGAAATGACATGAAGTAAGAGGGTAGGACTTCCCCTTCAATTTGACTGATCCTTTTGCATAATCAATATTACTTAGCAGACAGCGATCTTCCAATTTCCATTCCGGATGAATCTTAAAGAGTTGGTTTTCGATCTTGAACTGGATGATTGCAATAGCTTTGTGCATCTGTGCAGTAAGCCGTTGGGTCCGCTCATCTACATGAGCAATATCGCCTCCCAGTCTAGGCATGAACTCTTCGCAAGGGTCATCTTTATATGTTGCCATGGCAAAAGTAGCCAAAGGCATCAGATTGATGCCATATCCTTCTTCAAGAGTTGTCAGGTTTGCATAACGGAGAGAAATGCGGATTACCTCACACATACAAGCATCGTTGCCTGCTGCAGCACCTATCCATAACATGTCATGGTTTCCCCACTGAATATCCCATGAGTGATAATTGCGTAAAGTGTCCATGATGATATGTGCTCCCGGTCCACGATCATAAATATCGCCTAAGATATGGAGCTGGTCAATGGCCAGTCGTTGAATGACTTTTGCAATAGCGATGATGAATGCATCAGCGCGTCCTGTAGAAATAATAGTATCAACAATTACATTTACGTATGCTGTCTTGTTGGAATCTTCTGTATGTTCATGAAGAAGTTCCTCGATAATATAGGAAAAATCCTCAGGCAGGGATTTGCGGACTTTTGAGCGGGTATATTTGCTGGATACATCACGACATACTGCTACCAGGCGGTGCAGGATAATATGATACCAGTCATTGATATCTTTTTCTGTCTGTTTGATTATTTCCAGTTTTTCCTCGGGATAGTAAATTAAGGTGCAAAGATCACGCTTATCCTCTTCACGGAGGGAATTACCGAAAAGTTCATTCACTTTTCTTCTGATATTTCCTGATGCATTCTTCAGCACATGTTGAAAGGCTTCATATTCACCATGAATATCTGCCAGAAAATGTTCTGTTCCCTTAGGCAAATGTAAGATAGCCGCCAAGTTGATAATCTCTGTACTTGCAGAGGCAATGTTAGGAAAACTCTTTGACAATAAGGTCAAATACCTTATGTCTTTATCAATATTATAAGGTTTCATAGTCTTTTTTGTTTGCGTCGATGTTTTCATGGAATTATAAAAGAAAGAAATACAACTTTATGTTTTTTGTTAATTAAAGAATAACTTTTTATGTATAAGGGGTTCTGTACTAGTCCTGTGCAGGTTGAGAACTGGTGTTTACATCTTTTTCTTTTCCGTCTTTTTTATCCTGCTGTGGCCTGCAATAGTTGATTATGGTTTTTGTCTTCCGATCGCTCAGCATCTCTACCGGCATAAAACCTTCTGTCAGACCGGTACGGATAGTCATGACTTTGAAGATACGACGGGAGAATTTTAAAAGTTTCAGTTTTTTAATCTGTTCTGCCAGTAAATCATCATCATAATCAGTATCGTGAAGAAGGCCATGTAATACCTCGAAATACTTTTGAGGGATATTCTGGTGGGGCATTCTTGATCGGATCTGAAGCAACTGTCTGAGAATAGCATGTTCAGGACTTTCATCACCGATTAAACGACGTATTTGTTCGGCTTTGAATTTCTCATGACGCGATAACACTTTTCCATAGACTTCTTCCATTCTGTCTCGCATATCTGCATTTGAAAGAAGATGTGTCAGTATGGGATTAGGTATTCTGTAAAGTTGAAAGTTCCATTTTAATTTTCGTAGATATTGCATCTCCATAGGTGTTGTTACCAATATGGCATCAGCATGTTTTACCATAGACTTTTGATAGCAGAGCCGTTGGATGAATCGTTTTGTGCTAGGATGATGCATGTTCCACTGAGAAAGGCCTCCCAAAGGAGATATGATGTAGGGGATACCCATCTTCCTGGCTTTTCGGGCTAATCGAGAAGCTTTAAGGTCCCATACTCCAAACAGGTGAAGAAGGTCAGCTTCTGACAATCGGTCCGCACGATTACATTCACTGGCGGCTGATACATAATCCCGCCAGATGTCAATCTTTAATACAGACTTATTGATATACAGATAGATCTTCATATTCAATATTTAAGATACAATATTCTATCAGAGTATACAGAAATCAGAACAAAATTTGTTCCATTCATAAAGCGAACCGGATATTTTTCCTCTACGTATTTACTTCTATATGACTTATATGTTTACTTTTATTCAAAGTTTATGGCAGGTAAAATCATATTTATCCGTATTCAGATAACGAAGTTTATAGTATAACGTATGCCAACTGAGACTTAGTTCATAGAAAGGCAATAAAATTGTAGGAATCGTATTATCGTAAGGGCGGATAGCCAAGCGTCCAGCCATCCATCTGACAGACAAACTGATCATTAAAGCTATGAAACCAATCCCGAATATAATCCACTTTGAAGTTATTCCACCCCAAACCATTGAAAAAATATCTGCAAGGATACTGGCATGGAAGAACAAGAGATAGAAAGCGGATATTAACCTTGGCCTTATGGTATGTTTAAGTTTCTTTTTTGTCGCACAGTAGCATAGATGCAGGTCGCACCATGTTTTATCTGTCGGAGCTTCTTCTGTAAGCCAACTTCTGGGATCAAGTGTTACTTCAGTACCCTCTTCTTTTGCGTATTTGTTAACCAGAAAATCAAATTCCCCACGGATCAATTCCAGGTTATTCCGGAATCCCTCTTTCTTAAGAAACTCATTTTTTCTGAAACAGATATAAGGCATGTTTGTACGATAGGGAATACCGTGTTTTGCCTGGTAAACGATAGACAGTGCCGTAAATATATGTTCAAAACGCTGGTATGACGAAGCCTTGGAATCATAGTTGGTAACGCCCAAAACCAAGTTACTTTGGCCTGTCCTGTATTTTGAAGCACATTTCAGCCATGAGCTGGAATCTGGATGACATGTAGGAGTAGTAAGCAGGATCCAGTCATATTTTGCAGCCTTGACGCCTAATGTGATCTGGAGTTTTTTACGGCTCATGTATCGGCTGGTATCAGGGATCAACGTATAGTAAAAACGGTCTCCGAATTGTTTTTTCAACTTCTTCAGGACGTATTCCGTATCACTTTCATGCGATTCTGCTACAACAATGACCTGAAAGTCTGCGTCGTAGTCCTGATAGAGGAACAAAGGCAGATTACGTTCCAATTCTGCCTTTTCGTCATGTGCGGTGATAATGATACTTACCGGTTGATCCTTTCCCTTTCGGTTCAATAGATCTACCTGAACATCAGTCTGCTTGTCTGCATCTTCTGACTGGACATCCATCTCTTTACGACGGGTATATCCCTTCCCCCTCTTTGGTAATTTCGGAATCCTAACCTTGAAAAGATATGGGTTCAGAAGGGAAGTGCCAAGTGTCAACGCCAGGATAATAATCCCGGTGATTATTGTAATTTGATCTATCTCTAACATCGGTGCAAAGATAGCAATATTTTTGTATGTAAGGAAGGATTATTTAGAAATCTTCTTTCAGATAACCTTTCGGAAGAGGCCTGCAGTTATATTGGCTGGCCATAACCTCTCCGTATGCACCAGCACTCCTGATAGCGATAAGGTCTCCTCTGTGACATTCATTCAGATTGATGGCTTTGTCAAAGACATCGCTGGATTCACAGATCGGGCCTACGACATCATATTTCTGTTCAGGCATTTCACTGCTCAGGTTCTCTATTTTATGATAGGCATCATAGAGTGCCGGACGGATCAGATCGGTCATTCCTGCATCAACGATAGCAAATTGTTTGGCTACTCCTTGCTTGACATACAGCACCCGTGTGATGAGTGATCCCATCTGAGCTACGACAGCACGGCCGAGTTCGAAATGAAGAGTCTGTCCCGGACGGAGTTTCAAATATCTGGAATAGGTATCGAAATAGGCTTTGAAATCCGGAACAGGTGTTTCATTGGGATGCTTATAATCGATACCAAGTCCACCACCGACATTGATGTTCTCGATGTGGATATGATGCTCTTCCAGTTGGCTTTGGATCTCATTGATTCGGTTACATAAAGCTTTAAAAGTACTCATATCAAGAATCTGGGATCCGATATGAAAGTGCAGACCCATGAAGTGAATATTTTTCATCTTCATGGCTTCCTCTATAGCCGGTTCCATATCACGCATGGCAATGCCAAATTTGTTTTCGGCCAGTCCAGTCGTAATGTTGGCGTGAGTATGAGCATCAATATCGGGATTGATACGAAATGCAATCTGTGCTGTCTTGCCTTTCTGTGCTGCGAGATCATTGATTACTTTCAGTTCCGGAACACTCTCGACATTAAAGCAGAAAATATCCTTATCCAAAGCATAGTCAATTTCACGGTCACTTTTCCCAACTCCGGCAAAGACGATCTTAGAAGGAGAGAATCCTGTTTCAATACATCTTCTGATCTCACCGCCACTCACACAATCAGCGCCGAAACCTGCCTGACGAATGATGTTCAAGACCTTTGGATTAGCGTTGGCTTTAACGGCATAATGCTCTGTAAAACCTTCATGCTTTCCCTTTTCCTCCTGGATAGTCTTGAGGGTCTTCTTCAGGAGGTCTGTATCATAATAATAAAAAGGTGTATCAACCTTTTCAAATTTATCTATTGGAAAATTACCTTTCATTTATTCTTTTTTATTGAATAGGGTATCACTTAAACTTTGAAGTGCTTTCTGTTTATCGCTTTCCTTAATGAGGAATGATATATTGTAATTACTGCCGCCATAAGAAATCATTCTTACGGGAATATTCTTCATGGCATCTGTGGCAAGCGTCTCAAATCCCAGATTACTCCAGTCCAGATCGCCTACTACACAGATAATGCACATGTCTTCATCTACCGTGACCGTTCCATACTTTTTCAGTTCTGCAACGATTTCCTGGAGATGAACAGAATTGTCAATACTCATGGATACACCGACCTCTGAAGTTGTAATCATATCGATTGGTGTCTGGAAACTCTCAAAGATTTCAAATACTTTTCTCATGAATCCGGTAGCCAGCAGCATCCGACTCGATTTTATCTTAATAGCTGTAATATTGTCTTTTGCCGCAACAGCCTTGATCTTTCCCCTTACAAGAACATTATCTATGATTGTCCCCGGTGCCTTTGAATCCATTGTGTTTTTCAGACGTACCGGGATTCCTGCATATTTGGCCGGTTGTACACATGTCGGATGCAGAATTTTAGCCCCGAAATAGGCGAGTTCAGCGGCTTCCTCAAAATTGAGTTGGCTGACAGCTTCCGTCTTTTCTACAATGCGCGGATCATTATTATGCATGCCATCAATATCTGTCCATATCTGAATCTCATCTGCCGGCAGGGCTGCACCGATCAGAGAAGCTGTATAATCACTGCCACCTCGTTGCAGATTGTCCACTTCACCGTAAGCATTTCTGCAAATGAACCCTTGTGTAATATAAATCTGATAACCGGAGTTTTTCTCCATCAGGTCATGGAGTTGTCCTTTAATATATTGTAGGTCCGGTTCTGCATTCTTATCTGTACGCATGAAATCAAGAGCATTCAACAAGATGGCTTTGACACCTGTCTCCTTGAGATAGTTCACCATCATATTCGTACTCATTATCTCACCTTGTGCAACAATATTTTTCTCCTCGAAACTGGTAAAAAGATCCTTTGTAAAAGACCGCAGATAGTCAAATCTTCCTTGAAGAAAAACTTTGGTCTCTTGCCTCATCTCTTTAGTAGAATAGAGTGTCTCGATATGTTTAAAATAAGTTTTCTCAAGATTATTGATAACATCATTGGCACCATCAGGATTTTTCTTGTAAAGATAATTGCTGATTTCTATAAGCGAGTTTGTTGTACCACTCATCGCAGACAATACTACAAAGGTGGGGTCGCCTGACTCCGTGATTAAAGAGGCTACTGATTTCATACGGTCCGGTGAACCGACAGAAGTACCTCCGAATTTCATTACCTTCATCTTCTTCTATTTTAATATATGACTCTATTGTTCTTTTTCAACCTAAGGTTTCACCAATCTATTCCTCATTTACATTAAGGGATAAGTGGTTGTATTCATTCGTTACATCACTGAAAGTGCCTTCCTTGCAGCGATATACGATTCCAGGATATTTATCAAGCATTGGAATATTGTGTGTGCTCATTACGACGGCAGTGCCTGAAGCTGTAACATTCTTGAGCAGTCTGACAATATTAGAAGCGGTTTCCGGATCCAGATTGCCTGTAGGTTCATCAGCAATGATGATTTTCGGCTGGTTAAGAATCGCACGAGCTATGGCTATACGCTGCTGCTCTCCACCGGAAAGTTCATGAGGCATCCTGTCAATCTTATCGACCATTTCTACTTCTGTGAGGACTTCCTCTATTCTCTCATCTATTTTTTTCTTGTCTACCCAGCCGGTAGCCTTGAGAACAAACTGAAGATTCTTTTTTATGGAACGGTCATGGAGCAATTGAAAATCCTGAAAGATAATTCCCATCTCCTTTCGTAAGGCAGGAACTTCCTTGCGTTTAAGAACTTTAAGGTCACGGCCAAGCACTTCCGCTTTATCTGCTTCATCAGGATGAAGGTCAAGTTCACAATAAAGAGTTTTCAGTAGAGAACTTTTTCCTGAACCCACTTTACCTATAATATAGATAAATTCATTTTCATCAACATGAAAGTTGACTTGCGAAAGAATCAAATTATTCTCTTGATAGATATTTACGTTTTGATAGTCAATTAGCATGATATCTGTTTATTAATAATAGTATTTTTCTACCTGTCAAACACTTCTATTATTTATTGTTATTTTCTATGGTATGTTCCCATAAATTTAGCCAGTCTCCTGTCTTTATCCCAAGACGGATCGTGCCGTTTGAGAAGTTCAGCCGCCACGTCTTCTATGCGTACCCCCTTATCTACAAGTAGTACGATGAGGTGGTAGACAGCATCTGCCGCTTCATAAACCAGATGGTCAGCATCCTTGTTGGAAGTGGCCTCAATAACCGTCTCAAGTGACTCTTCTCCAAATTTTTGTGCTATTCGGTTCGTGCCTTTCTTGAATAGGGCAGTGGTGTAACTTCCTTCCGGCATCTCCTGATGCCGCTTTTCGATAAAGTCCTGCAATTCGGATAGGAACTCAATCGGATTATAGTTGTTTTCCTCTGCCCAGCACGTATCCGTACCTTTGTGACATACCGGTCCTTCCGGATGAACCCTTACCAATAGGGTATCACTATCACAGTCTTCCTTGATACTGACCAGGTCCAGATAGTTTCCGGAGGTTTCCCCCTTTGTCCAAAGGCACTGGCGGGAGCGGCTCCAAAAGGTCACCTTCCGGAGTTTAAGAGTTTTCTCATACGCTTCCTGATTCATATAACCAAGCATCAGGACATTTCTGGTCTTTGCATCTTGTATGATGGCGGGAACGAGTCCGTTCATTTTGTCAAAATCAATTTCCATATCTAATTTGTCTTAATGAAATCATTTATGTTACGGATTATATCTTACATTGATTCCTTGTTCCCAAAGATATTTCTTCAGATCGGGAATCTTAATCTCACCAAAGTGGAACACACTGGCTGCAAGTGCCGCATCAGCCTTACCTACAGTGAAGGCATCACGGAAATGTTCCATGGTTCCGGCACCACCACTGGCAATGACAGGGATACTTACTTCATCAGACAGTCGGGCGAGAGCCTCGTTGGCAAATCCCTTTTGTACACCGTCATGGTCCATGCTGGTAAAGAGTATTTCTCCTGCACCACGATCAGAAACCTCTTTCGCCCAGTCAAAAAGTCCCCGTTCTACACGTTTGCGTCCACCTTCCACATAACAATGCCATCCATCAGAATCCAGTCGGGCATCAATAGCGCAGACACAGACTTGTGCTCCATAGTGACGTGCGATTTCATCGATCAGTCCTGGATTCCGGATAGCTGCACTATTGACACTGATCTTATCAGCTCCTGCATGAAGGAGACGGTCTACATCAGATAATTCTGCGATTCCTCCACCTACGGTAAAAGGAATGTTAATTTCAGCTGCTACTCTTGAAACCATATCCGTAAAGGTCTTCCTGCCTTCAAAACTTGCAGTAATATCCAGAAATACCAATTCGTCGGCGCCGGCATCACTATAGGCCTTGGCTAATTCTACAGGATCTCCGGCATGTCTGAGATTGACAAAATTTGTTCCTTTTACAGTCTCGCCATTCCTCACGTCAAGACAAGGTATGATGCGTTTTGCTAATCCTCTATTGTTCATATTCACTAATAATTTGCTTGAGGTCAATGCGGCCTTCATAGATTGATTTTCCGAAGACAACTGCCGGGATTCGGGCTTTCGCAAGTGCTTCAATATCCTTTTTATCTGCTACGCCGCCACTGGCGATCAGATGCAACTGAGGAAATTCTGTAATAATCTGCTGATAGAGTTGTATATCCGGCCCTTCTAGCATGCCGTCTTTTGATATATCGGTACAGAGGACATTCTGAACCCCACGATCAACAAATTTCTTAAGAAAGGGCAGTAGGTCCTCGCCTGAATCGTCTTTCCATCCATGGATAGATATTTTACCTTTTCTTACATCTGCACCTAGAATGAGACGGTCTGTGCCATATCTTTCCAGCCACTTGAAAAACAGATTGGGATTAGTAACAGCTATACTTCCTATTGTCACCATGGCTGCTCCATGATCGAAGGCCTTCTGAATATCCTCGTCAGTCTTAATACCTCCGCCGAAATCAACTTTCAAGTGTGTTGCTGATGTGATGGCAGACAAAACGCTTTCATTTACAATATGTTGTGACTTGGCTCCGTCAAGATCAACGACATGAAGGCGCTTGAATCCCATACTGTCAAAGTGCTTGGCAACTTCTTCAGGGTGTTCTGCATAGACTTTCTTCTGCAGATAGTCTCCTTGTGTAAGGCGGACACACTGGCCATTAATGAGGTCAATAGCGGGAATGAGTTCGATATTCATGAATCTTGTTTTTTATTATTGATCAGAAACCCAATAAATTTATCCTTTTGTGATATCCAGGAAATTCTTTAATATCTGCTCTCCGTCCTGACCACTTTTTTCGGGATGGAACTGGCAGGCATAGAAATTGTCTTTGTGCATGGCTGCACTGTACGGCTGAATATAATTTGTGGATGCAATAGTCCATTGGCATTCCGGAACATAAAAACTATGGACGAAATATACGTATGGATGCGTTCCGATACCTTTTAATAAAGAGGATGGTTGAGCACCGTCTTCCGAGGGATCAGCTTTCAAGTCAAGTTCATTCCATCCCATAGCCGGAACTTTGTCTTCATGATGTTTGGGCTGGAAACGTTTTACGCAGGTGTTGAAGATACCGATGCAATCCGTATTTCCTTCTTCCGAATGCTTGCATAAGAGTTGCATACCGACACAAATACCCAGAACCGGTTGCTTCAGATCAGCAATTACCTGATCCAGACGGTGAGCCTTAAGGCATTCCATAGCTTCACGGGCATTACCCTGTCCTGGAAAGAGAACTCCATCAGCTTTTTTCAGAAGTTCAGGGTCATCGGTAAGTACAGGTTCTATTCCCAGTCGTTTCATTGCATGAACGACAGAATAAATATTACCGGCATTATATTTTACGATAGCTACTTTCATAATCTTTAATTCAATATCTGCACTTCTTGTTATCCAGATTTATAAATCATTTTTCCTTTAACCCTGAAGCATTTTTATCATCCGAAAATTATGGTCTTATTATGATAGGTCAGAATCTTATGCTCAATCTGTTTTGTCACAGCCCTGCTTAGGACAATCTTTTCCAGATCCTTTCCTTTGAGTGCCATACTTGACGGAGTATCTTTATGGGACACACGAACGACATCCTGTTCTATAATAGGTCCTGCATCCAGTTCTGCTGTAACATAGTGACTGGTGGCACCAATGATTTTCACACCGCGTTCCCATGCCTGGTAATAGGGGCGTGCACCTACAAAGGCCGGAAGGAAAGAGTGGTGGATATTAATGATCCGGTTAGGATAGGATCTGATCATTTCATCTGATATAATCTGCATGTAACGAGCCAGGACGATGAAAGAGATTTTTTCCTTCTTCAACAATTCCATTTCAGCATTTTCAACTTCATTCTTATTGGAATGATCTTTCTTGATGGACCAGACATAATATGGAATCTGAAATTGATCTGCCACATAATGCAGATCTTCGTGGTTACTTACAATACAAGGAATATCAACATTCCATTCCCCTGCCTTATAGCGGGCGAGCAGATCATACAGGCAATGGCTCATCTTACTGACAAAGATAGCCATCCGGGGCTTTTCATCGCTGAAATATAATTGGAACTCCATCTGATACCTTTGAGCATATAAGGTGTCAAAATAATCACGGAGTTTTTCCCGTGGAATAAGAAAATTATTTAAATCCCATTCTAGACGCATAAAGAACATTCCATCACCATAATCAACATACTGGTCAAGGTGGACGATATTTCCTTGATTGTCGGTAATAAATTTTGTTACCTCAGAAATGATACCTTGTGAGTCTGGGCAATGGAGTAATAATATAGCAGAGGGATTTGAAATCTTGTTCATTTTTAGTATATTTGAAACTGTCAGAAAAGTACAGAAGCCTTATCTATTCAAGTAGCAAAGTTACTAAAAAGTTTCTTATTTAAAGAAAAAAAGCTTGATTTTTAAAAGAATGAAAGTTATAATTTAACTGCTGGAGAAAATAAAAACACATTCTGACATCAAATCTTCTCAGAAACATATCTTTTATCCATTATATATTCATTTTTCTCGTAAATATATGAGAATTGAATTTAGAATCTTTACAAAAAGTCAATCAGATTTTAAATATGAGAAAAGTCAGGTTATGAATAACCGGTTATTCTTTATGATCAGCCGTCAAAAGAATAATGGAGGTAGCACCAATTGTAAAAAGGCTTTCATCGTTCAGAACACGCCTTTCACGATCGTCAAGGATTTCATTGTCAACAAATGTTCCTGTATTACTTGGCCCATCCCGAAGTGTATATTTCAATTTTCCGTTTTTGTTGGAAGAAACATTCAGGATACAGTGAGTCATATCTATGCTGGGGTCAGAAGTTTCAATGGGACAGTTGATAGGATTTCCTTTCATATATCGTCCGATTACATTATCCCCTTTCTGCAAGTGGATTACTTGTTTATACTGGAATACGTTTTCAATGACAACGATTGACCCAAAATTTTCTTTCTGTGCTTTCTTGTCTACAGCTTTCCCTTGTCGATCAGGGGTATTGGATATTCCAAGACGAATGCCAAATTGTTTCCCGCAATGTGGACAGACGAATATTAATTTTTCCCCATCTTGATACTTCTGTTCATCAAAGGTGATAAACTGATCACATCTTGGGCAGCGTATTCGTTTCATTTTTTATCCTTAATCTTCACAGGTTTCTGATGGCTCATCTTTCACTTTTAAAACCCAACCATCAGAAAATGCTTTCCGACTGCTAAAATGGTTTAAAGCATGATAGGCTTCCTGTTCGGTAGTATATTTTCCATATATTACCTTGTTGCTTAATCCTTTATGTGAATAAACCCGTGCTTCATCGTAACCTTTTTTCTGAAGTTGCTTTACGTAGTAAGTCGCATTTGCCAAAGTAACCCTGCTGGCGAGAACGATACAGTAATAAGGATCAGGATCTGACCAATTCTTTGCTTTAGTTGCTGCAGAACTCGATATTCCGCCTTTTTTCGCATAATTCTGTAAAGCAATAATCTTTTTCTTATCAATGTGCAAAATAGCACCATTGGTAATATCCTTGGGCATGATTTTGGTTAACAGTCCTATCTCCATATTGCTTTTCAAAATGCGGCTATCTTTATTGGAGCCTAGAGGTATAGAGCAGAACAAGAAAGCTATGACCGCAATACATGCAGCGGCAACATTGCGTAAGAAACTAACCTTGATATTAATGGTCTTGTTTTTCTTTTCCGGTTGCGCGTCAGAAATGGTGGCTATACGAAGCCGGGCATTTTCTGTTTTTTGAGAATTAGCCGGAACAGTAGGAGGGAGCGTATTCTTTTGGATTATTCCTGTACTTTCTGTAATGGCTTCCAATTGTTCTCTTGTCAGGAGTTCCATATCGAACCCACTCAGTCCATACAAAGTCGGTGTAAGAAGTCCAGCTTCACAAGGTTCAAAAGTGCATTTTCCTTCCTCGTTCAGATAGAGAATACCAATATTACTCAATTCATATTTTCCTTTGTCAGCCAGAAGTTGTTTGAGTTCTCCAACTTCATTTTCTATCCTGCAAAGGGCCTCGGGATAGCTTATATCATAAGCCTCGACATAGGATTGGACCAGAAAAGAATCATTAATCTTGAGTTGGGGGTTAAACCCGATTGTTCTTAACGGGGGTAAAAAGGTTCCATCACTCTCGTCGTATCTCGCGTCAACATGGTGTGCGACGAATCCTCCAAAATCTGGAACAATCACACAATCATTGTTGAGAAGCAGAATTTCTATATGTTTTTGCAGTTCAATCACGATTGCAAAATTAATCCTTTTTCATGAATAATGCAAACGAAAAGGGATTTTTAGTCAAAAAAAAGAAGATTATTTTCTTCACGTCAAGAGAAAATACTATCTTTGCATAAACAAAAGTTTTGCTTAAAATGGAATACAGAGAAACAGAGATCAAAGGAGTATGGATTCTTGATCCAACGGTTTTTAAAGATGACAGAGGTTATTTCTTTGAGGTCTGGAAGCAAGCTGACTTTGATCAGCATATCGGACATCATGTGGAATTTATTCAAGACAATGAATCGAAATCCAGTTATGGTGTTCTTAGAGGCCTTCATTATCAAAAAGGTAAGTATTCACAGGCCAAACTGGTCAGAGTTATTAAAGGAGAAGTACTGGATGTTGCTGTGGATATTCGAAAAAGCAGTCCTACTTTCGGCAAACATGTAATGGTTAAACTTACCGAAGAAAACAAGCGTCAGTTTTTTATTCCCCGGGGATTTGCACATGGTTTTCTCGTACTGAGTGATGAAGCTATCTTTACTTATAAAGTAGATAATGTCTATGCGCCCCAGAGTGAAGCCAGTATTTGTTGGAAAGATCCTGATGTAGGTATTCAGTGGCCGATTGACCCGGAAAAGGTCCTTACTTCGAAAAAAGATCTGGCTGCTTGTTCCCTGAAAAATGCAGAACTCTTTGAATAATCGGTATCTTCAGGAAAGATTAGCAATTACTATATTTTCTAAAATAAAGTTGAATCGTGAATATAGCCATCATAGGAACAGGATATGTAGGTTTGGTATCGGGAGCTTGTTTTGCTGATACCGGTACTAATGTCACATGTGTTGATACGAATGCTCAAAAAATAGAGCGACTACAAAAAGGCGAGATTCCTATTTATGAACCTGGAATTGATGAGCTGGTGATAAAGAATGTTAAAGACGAACGAATGAAGTTTACGACCTCATTGCCGGAAATTCTTAATGATCAACAAATTGTTTTTTCAGCAGTTGGCACTCCTCCTGATGAAGATGGCAGTGCTGATCTGAAGTATGTACTTCAGGTAGCCAAGACAATTGGAGAGAATCTAAACCACTATCTCGTTGTGGTTACGAAGAGCACAGTTCCTGTAGGTACAGCCAAAAAAGTACGTGATACTATCCAGGCAGAACTTGACAGACGGGGCGTAGATGTGAAATTTGATGTAGCCAGTAATCCTGAATTCTTGAAGGAAGGAAGTGCGGTGAAAGATTTCATGAGTCCTGATAGGGTAGTTATAGGTGTTGAAAGTGAAAGAGCCAAGAAACTGCTGACCAAACTTTACAAGCCTTTTATGATGAATCATTTCCGGATTATCTTCATGAATATTCCTTCAGCCGAGATGACCAAATATGCAGCCAATTCAATGTTGGCTACCCGTATTTCTTTCATGAATGACATTGCCAATTTATGTGAGTTGGTGGGTGCTGATGTTGATATGGTTCGTGCAGGTATAGGAAGTGATACACGTATAGGAAGGAAATTCCTCTATGCCGGTTGCGGCTATGGGGGCAGCTGTTTTCCTAAGGATGTCAAAGCCTTGATAAAAACTGCTGATGACAATCATTATAGTATGGATGTGCTTAAAGCTGTAGAAAAGGTGAATGCACATCAGAAAGAAATCTTGTTCGAGAAACTTGAAAAAGCTTATAAAGGACAATCTCTGGAAGGTAAAACCATCGCTCTCTGGGGGGTAAGTTTCAAACCTGAGACCGATGATATGCGTGAATCTACGGCTCTTGTCCTCATCAATCTTCTTTTAAATGCCGGATGCCGAATGAAAGTGTTTGATCCTGTTGCTATGGATGAATGCAGAAGAAGGATGCAGGTGAAGGCTGAGAAAGAAAATTCGACACTTCCTTTAGACCACATCTTATATTGTAAAAATATGTATGATGCTGTTCAGGATGCAGATGCACTTCTGCTGCTTACCGAATGGAAAGAGTTCAGGTTGCCGAGATGGGACGTTATAGCTCAAAACATGAAGCGAAAACTCATTCTGGATGGGAGGAATATCTATGATGCTGAAGACCTTCACCAGATGGGATTTGAATATCATTGTATAGGAAAGTAATGCGAAAAACAGTCTATATTATCTTAGCGTGTGTTCTCGTCTTAACAGGATGCAGACATAGAAACGCAAATGGGAATGTCCCTCGGGAAGACCTTCAGGCGAAAAAAATGCTTCAGGGAATCTGGGTAGATGAGGATGATGAGGAGGATATGGCTTTTCGAGCTAAAGGGGATACGATTTACTATCCTGATTCTACAAGTCAACCTGTCTATTTCAAGATAATCAAGGATACTTTCTATCTTGAAGGGAGTGTGACCGTGAAATATCCAATTGTCAAGCAGTCTCCGCATGTCTTCCAGTTTAAAAATCAGGATGGAGATCTGGTAAAGTTGGTTAAGAGTGAAGACCCTTCTGATATTGATAACTTCAGGCAGAAGAGGCCTGTATCATTGAATCAAAATAAACTGATCAAGCGTGATACGGTTTTGATATACGAGACTAAGCGCTATCACAGTTATGTTCAAGTCAATCCGACAACTTATAAAGTCATTAAACCTTCTTATAATGATGATGGAGTGGAAGTGGATAATGTCTATTATGACAATATCATTTATGTAGCCCTCTATCAAGAAGCAAAAAAGGTCTTTTCCCATGATTTCCATAAACAGGATTTTCAACGTCAGATCCCTGCTTCTTTTCTCAGCCAAGGTATTTTGAGTGATATAGCTTTTCAAAAAATTGACAGAGATGGAGTCACTTATACAGCTATTATTGCATCCCCTGACAGTTCGAGCAGTTATGAAGTGGATATCATCATTTCCTTTAATGGACACATGCAGTTGAAAGTCAAATAAGTATTTACTTATTTGTCCATGAAAGGATCAAGAAAAAATGATAAGATGATATTACGTGAGGTTTTCTGTTATATCGTACAGAAAGTAGTGCGTAATGGTCAGAAAAGATACAGGATACACAGAACCAGAAAGTCTATGTATCCTGTATAATATTTATATCCCACAGAAGAATAAAACAATAATCTCTGCCGATAGAATTCTCAAGAACATACTCAAAGGATAAACGGTAGAGTATGCAATTGCAGGTGCTTCATGTGAGCTCATAGAACTGGCATAGGCTAGTGCCGGTGGGTCAGTACAAGTACCTGCTATCATACCCATAATCGTGTAATAGTTAAAGTGAAACTTCACACGTGCTATTACTCCGATAATCAAAATAGGGATGACTGTAATCAGGAAACCCGTATATACATATTTTAATCCGTCACCTTGTACGACCGTATTCCAGAACCCTGCTCCTGCCTTGATGCCGACACTTGCCAGGAACAGAACAAGACCTATTTCACGCAGCATCATATTAGCTGATGTTGTGGTATAGGTAACCAATTTGAATTTATAGCCATATCGACCGATCAGGATAGCTATAATCAGTGGTCCTCCGGCAATACCCAATTTCAAAGGAGCAGGCATACCCGGAATTGCGATAGGAATACTTCCCAGGAGGATACCCAGAATGATTCCTATAAAGATCGTAGCAATATTAGGAGTATCCAGACGCTTTACCGAATTCCCCATCATCTCTGTTACCTGATTGACATTATCCTCATGTCCTACAACCATCACACGGTCTCCGACCAGAAAGCGGTAATCACGTGACGCAAACAGGTCGATTCCCTGTCGTGTGATTCGTGTAACATTGACGCCATACACACTTGAGAAGTGCATCTTGCCAAGTTCCTTACCATTCATAGCCGAATTTGTTATGATGATACGTCTGGATATCATTGGCTGTTTCTGTTCTTCCTCACGCCATTGTGGTTCGATTTCAGGGCCGATAAAGGCTTGAACAGCTTTTGCATCTGATTCAGCGCATACGGCATGGATTTCATCACCTAACTGGAAAATTGTATCTCGTTTGGGAGTTTCGACATTACCATCATGCATGATGCTAGTACAGACAATATCCCGTTTTAAGAATTGAGTAATTTCCTGAAGATTTTTCCCTGCGATATAATTATTCTGGACTTTGAGGAACATGGGATGAGGTTTAGACTCCGGATTTTCTACTTCCGTAGCATTTAATTTCTCATCTTCATCTTTCAAGTTGATATGGCAGATATACTTGATGGCAATCGTAGCTGCTATCATTCCCAGCACACCCAGAGGGTAAGCACACGCATATCCGTTAGCTATATCAAAGTTGAGTCGGTTATGAAAGACACTTTGCAATGCCCCATTGGCGGCTCCAAGTCCTGGAGTATTAGTCACGGCTCCGAACAGAGTACCTACCATCATCGGCAGGTTCTTGGGATCTTTGGTATCGAAGAAGATATAGTAGCAGGCAAACATGACGAAAATATTCAGGAGAATAATCATACAGGAAAGCACGTTCAGCGTGACTCCACCTTTTTTAAAACTCTCGAAAAATCCGGGACCGACCTGCAGACCGATACAGAATACGAATAAAACCAAACCGAAATCTCTTGTAAAGTCCAGAATATTCGCAGGAGCAGTGAAACCGATATGGCCGGCAATAATACCTGTAAAAAGGACAAAGGTAACTCCGAGGGAAATGCCACCAATTTTGATTTTCCCCAAATATATACCTGTTGCAATAACTATAGAGTAGAGCAGGGCTATATGAGCGACCGTATCTTGTCTAGTGAATAAGCTAATAAACCAATCCATAATATTATAAAAAGAGAGATGAATATCGGATTACGCGAAGAATGGCTTTTTATCCGTATTCATCTCTTTTGTGTGTATTTGTTATTAGATGATAACTAATGATTATTCATTGATAGCAGCGATTGCAGGTAAAACCTTACCTTCGATAGCCTCGAGCAGAGCACCACCACCGGTAGAGATATAAGATACCTGATCAGCCAGACCGAACTTGTGGATGCAAGCTACGGAATCACCTCCACCGATAAGAGAGAAGGCTCCTGCCTTTGTAGCCTTGGCTATTGCATCAGCGATAGCTTTGGAACCTCCGGTGAAATTATCAAATTCAAATACACCAGCAGGACCGTTCCACAGGATGGTCTTGCTGCCTTCAATAGCTTTAGCAAATGCTTTGCGACTGTCCGGACCTGCATCAAGTCCTTCCCATCCTTCAGGGATTGCACCAGAAGCAGTGATCTTGGTATTTGCATCATTGGCAAATTTGTCAGCAATTACAGAATCTGTTCCCAGTACTAGATTTACATGATTCTCTTTTGCTTTCTTGATGATATCCAAAGCGATATCCAGTTTGTCATTCTCACAGATGGAATTACCGATTTCTCCTCCTTGTGCTTTTGCAAAGGTATAAGTCATACCACCACAAAGAATCAGATTATCAACCTTAGTAAGAAGGTTCTCAATGATTCCTATTTTAGTAGAAACCTTAGAACCACCCATGATGGCTGTAAATGGACGTTGGATATTATTCAGGATATTATCGACGGCCTTTACTTCCTTCTCCATCAGATAGCCAAGCATCTTGTGATTTTTGTCATAGAACTGGTCAATGACAGCTGTAGAAGCATGCTTGCGGTGAGCAGTACCGAAAGCATCCATGACATAAACATCTGCATAAGAGGCAAGCTTCTTAGCAAATTCAACCTGTTGCTTCTTCATATCTGCTTTAGCTCTATCATATTTCGGGTCTGCTTTGTCGATGCCTACAGGTTTACCTTCTTCCTCAGCGTAGAAACGCAGATTTTCCAGTAGCAAAGCTTCACCACCTTTTAAGGCGGCTGCTTCTTTGCCGGCGTCAGCGCAGTCAGGAGCAAACTTCACCTCTACACCCAGAGCATCTGAAACATTCTTGACGATGTGCTTCAAACTCAATTCCGGTTTAACCTTTCCTTTTGGTTTGCCCATGTGACTCATCATAATGAGAGCTCCACCGTCATTAAGAATTTTTTTCAACGTAGGCAGTGCCCCGCGAATACGTGTATCATCTGTTACATGTCCATCTGCATCCAATGGGACATTGAAGTCAACACGTACGATTGCCTTGTGACCGGCAAAATTGAAATCTTCGATTTTCATTTTTAACGTTAATATTTAAAGGTTGATTATTGTTCTATCTGCACACAAAGTTAATAAAAAGAAAACAGAAATAGGATGAAACCGGAAGTTTTTAATATTTTTTGCGATTGATTTCTGAAATCTATTGACAGTTTGATTAAAATGCCAACTCTGTTTAGCAAATTTGCATTCAGGAATCTTCATATTCAGTAAGATCTTTTATACCTGCTTCTTTCAGTGCGTCTTTTCGTTCCCTGCACGTACCACATTTTCCACATTGTTTCTCGCCACCCTTATAGCAACTCCATGTCTCTGCATAGTTGATACCCAGTCGTTTACCTATACGAGCGATATCAGCTTTGGAAATATTGGTATAAGGTGCAGTTATTCTGATATGAGCAAAAGTTCCTGCTACAGTTGCCTGGTCAATGGCCTTGATAAATTCCGGCCGGCAGTCAGGATAGATGGTATGATCTCCATTATGATTTGCAATCAGAACTTGTTTCAGTCCATGGCTTTCTGCTATACCGGCAGCAATGGAAAGCATAATTCCATTCCTGAAAGGCACAACGGTGGATTTCATGTTGTCTTCGTCATAATTGCCTTCCGGTATAGCCTGGGCACCCTCCAGGAGAGAACTCTTGAAATACTGGTGAATGAAATCAAGATTGATTGTAATATGCGGGATACCCAGACGCTTACAGTGCATATTGGCAAAGGGTATTTCCTTGGTATTGTGGTTACTTCCGTAATCGAAACTTACTCCTAAGGCAATTTCTTCCTTTTTGTCATATAACAGCGTGATGGAATCCATTCCTCCGCTCACAATAATAACAGCATCTTTCATTTTCTTCTTTCCCATAAAAGGGCAGCTCTGTTTACAGATCTGCCCTTATTTTTAATAAGTATACCTATTCTTATTCGATGACCACAAGAGGGTCTTCTTCTTTCACGGCCTGACCGATCTTTACGCAGATGGTAGTAACTTTCCCGTCTTTTTCTGCTTCAATGTTATTGGCCATTTTCATGGCTTCCAGTACAACAAGTGTATCACCAGCCTTAACCTCTTGCCCTACAGTTACATTTATATTTGTAATTGTCCCTGGAAGAGGAGCTTTGACTGCCTTGTTGCTATCTACTTTTGCAGAGGGAGTAGAAGCAGAGTCAGCCTCTTCAGCAACGGGTTTACCCAAGACCACTTTTTTCTTCTCAGGTTCAGTTGGTTTTTCCATTTGTACCTTGAAAGCATTTCCGTTTACAGTGACATCAGCCACATTATTTTTATCAATTTCCCCGATGGCAACTTTGTACTCTTTCCCATCGATAGTATATTTGAATTCTTTCATTTCGTAATAGAAATTTAAGTTTAAAACTTTTATTTGGCCGAAGGCTTAGGTGTCATATTCTGGAACTTTGCGTTCCATAACGTGTTATGCTTCTTGATCGTAATTACACCTGATTCCTTGTCATGCACATTGTTACCTTCATATTCGTAGAGAGCTGTTGCAATGGCCGCAAATACATTCTTATCCATCATTTTTATATATTGACGTTATACATATATTACATGGGCATGCATCCATGCTTCTTGGCAGGCAGGCTTTGACGCTTTGTTGCAAGTTGGGCCAATCCACGACAAATGCGGAAACGTGTATTACGTGGTTCAATAACATCATCAATATACCCGAACTGAGCAGCCTGATAAGGGTTTGCAAAGGTATCTGTATATTCCTGTTCTTTTTCTGCAAGGAATGATTTGACATCTTCTCCTGCAGCTTTCTTGGCTTTTGCTTCTTTGCCGCAAAGAATGGCAACAGCACCGCTTCCACCCATAACAGCGATTTCTGCAGAAGGCCATGCAAAGTTCAGGTCTGCGCGTAACTGCTTGCAACCCATTACAATATGACTTCCACCGTATGCTTTCCGCAAGGTGATAGTAATCTTTGGCACAGTAGCCTCGCCGTATGCATAAAGGAGTTGTGCTCCATGCAGAATGACTGCATTGTATTCCTGACCGGTACCAGGAAGGAATCCAGGTACATCAACAAGAGATACAACAGGAATATTGAAAGCATCACAGAAGCGGACGAACCGTGCTCCCTTGCGACTGGCATTGACATCCAGAACTCCTGCGTATGCAGCAGGCTGATTGGCAACTATGCCAACACTCTGTCCGTTAAAGCGAGCGAAACCTGTAATGATATTTTTTGCAAATTTAGGTTGGATTTCAAAGAATTCCCCATCATCTGTGACGGCGGAAATAACTTTGTACATATCGTAAGCCTGATTCGGATCTTCAGGGATAATCTCGTTCAGAGAATCATCTTTCCGGTCAATCGGATCTTCACATGCTATACGTGGAGCCTCTTCGGTATTATTGGAAGGAATATAAGAGAGCAGTGTTTTGATCAGTTCCATACACTCTTCTTCTGTCTTAGCCGTGAAATGTGTGACACCACTTTTAGAGGAATGTACACTCGCTCCGCCAAGATGTTCGGCATCAATATCTTCTCCGGTGACAGTCTTGACCACCTTAGGTCCGGTAAGGAACATATAGGAAGTACCTTCTGTCATAATAATGAAATCAGTCAGCGCTGGAGAATAAACAGCACCACCTGCACATGGCCCCATAATAGCACTGATCTGTGGAATTACGCCACTGGCAAGAATGTTGCGCTCAAAGATTTCTCCATATCCGGCCAAGGCAGCTATACCTTCCTGAATACGTGCACCACCTGAATCATTGATGCCAATAACAGGTGCTCCCATTTTCATGGCCATATCCATGACCTTACACATCTTCTGGGACATGGTCTCTGAGAGAGAGCCACCATGAACGGTAAAGTCCTGAGCATAGATATATACGAGACGACCGTCAATGGTTGCAGAACCTGCTACAACGCCATCACCATAGACTTGTTTCTTTTCCATGCCAAATTGATGGCAGCGATGAAGTTTGAACATATCATATTCTTCAAAACTGCCTTCATCAACGAGCATATCAATACGCTCGCGGGCTGTATATTTCCCTCTTGCATGTTGCTTGTCAATGGCTTTCTGACCTCCTCCAAGACGAGCTTCCTCGCGCTTGGCAATCAGTTCTTTAATCTTTTCTACTTGTTTGCTCATAATATGGATTCTATTATTTCAATATTATTATTTTCTACAATAACAGCTTTATAAAAGCATGACTTCCTCATGAATTTTCCTTCATGAAAGACCGTGCAAAGATAATAATAATTCTTGAAATTCTGAGGATGTGGCTTGAAAATCTTCCAGATTTGGGTATCTGCAGGTTCATTTTCATCTCAATAAAAGAACATGGTTGCACATATTTATAAAAGTGTGCAAGAAATGGACTTAAAGATTGTTGTTTTTACATTTACGAAGAATAGAACTCTGTTCAGATATGACTATTGGGATGGAAAATCGATCTGTATATCTGATTTTGATTTTCCATCATAGTCTGATTATCTGTTTGATACCCTTAATGGTTTTTAACTTCCGGATCAAGGTATTTGTCTTTGACGCATCTCCAATCAAGACTTCTATGTTCCCTGAAAACAAACCGTCATGGCTATCTATGTTGATTGACCTCATCGTCAATTTGTCTTCTTTCGAAATAATATTTGCAATATTGCTGACAATCCCCAAATCATCATTACCTATAATACGAAGGGTAATGGTATACTGATGGGTTCCCTTTCCGGCCCATTTCGCCTTAACGATACGGTAACCAAAACGTTTGCGTAATTCCGGGGCATTCGGACAGTTCATCCGATGGATTGTAATACCTCCGTTTACCGTGACAAAACCGAAAATAGGATCACCATAAATAGGGTGGCAGCATTTAGCGAGCTTATAATCAATGCCTTTCAGATCTTTGTCGATAGTCAAGACATCCTCATCACTCATCAGTGCTTCCTGGGCAGGATCCTCGAATTCGAATTCCTCTGCACTTCTGGCTTCCTTCTGATTATTGATATTCAGGTCATGATCCCTGACTTCCTGATATTTTTCGATAATATCATTCGGATCCAATCGACCGTCTGAGACATCTTTATAAAAATCGCTGATTTCCTTATAGCCTAATTTCTTGATCAAATGCCCCATGACACTTTCGTCAACAATCAACTTGCGGTTCTTGAACCGACGTTCAAGCAACTCCTTGGCATAGAGTCCGTCTTTAATCTGTGTTTCCTTGAGGGCAAGACGAATTTTGGATTTAGCTTTGCTTGTGTTGACATAATTCAACCAGTCATGCTTTGGTTTCTGATTATTCTGCGTGAGGATCTCAACCTGGTCTCCAGAATGCAATGTTTCCCTGAAATTGACTGCTTTGCCATTTATTCTTGCCCCGACACAGTGATTGCCTATATTCGAATGGATACGATAGGCTAAATCCAGTACGGTAGAACCTTTAGGGAGTTTCAACAGATCACCTTTAGGTGTGAAGACATACACTTCGTCTTCATTCAGATCCATTCTGAACTGGTCCATGAGCTGGAGATTATCATTGCTCTCCAACGCTGACCGGATATTGGCAAGCCATTCATCAATGGCTCCTTCGCTTTTGATGCCTTTATAACGCCAGTGCGCTGCTAAGCCATGCTCGGCAATTTCATCCATACGTTCAGTCCGGATCTGTACTTCAACCCATTTCTTTTCAGGTCCGAGTACTGTGATATGGAGACTCTCATAGCCATTTGATTTAGGCACACTTAACCAGTCTCTCAGTCGTTTTGGGTTAGGCTGGTACATATCCGTGACGATGGAATAGGCCTGCCAGCACTGCATCTTCTCCTGATTACGGGGAGAATCGAGTATGATACGGATAGCAAAGAGGTCATAGATTCCCTCAAATCCACACTTCTGTTTCTGCATTTTCTGCCAGATAGAGTGTATACTTTTAGTACGGCCTTTGATTCGAAATTTAAGTCCTGATGCTTCAAGCCTTTCTTTAACAGGTCTGATGAACTGGTCTATATATGCATCGCGCGCCTGTTTCGTCGCATTGAGTTTGTCCTTAATCATGTAATAAGCATCATGATTAAGGTATTTCAGACTCAGATCTTCCAGTTCCATTTTCAACCTGTACAGTCCAAGTTTATGGGCGAGAGGAGCATACAGATAACTGGCCTCTTCACTCACTTCCTGTCTGGCTTCAACGGCTTTTGTATCACGTATCTGGCGCATGACGTTTACCCGGTCAGCTATCATGATCAGGATAACACGCATATCCTCGGAAAAAGAAATCAGAAGGTTGCGAAAGTTATCACTCTCGATGACAGGATTTTTCTTATAAAGGTCGTGGATTCGGGCGAGTCCTCGGATAATATGTGCCGTACCGTCACCATATTGTTCACCCATTTGCTGAAGGGTATAATAGCCATTGATGACCCCCTGGTAAAGAATGATGGCCAGTACGCCGTCTCTTTTGAGTCCGATTTCATCAACTGCTATCTGGGCTGTCTGTAAGGCATGAAGGATAGGATTCAAACCGAAAACATCACGCTGAAAATGTTTGTTTTCGATTCCTTGCTTGATATATTGCTCTAGTTTCTCTATATCATCAGGCTTAAGAAAATTCCCGATAGTAGTTTGGAGATGATCAATGATACCAATTGCTTCTTTTCTCTCTTCTTCTGTAAAATTGAATTCTTCCTCGTTGTCCATGCGCAAGTTTGAGCTAATTTCTATGGCAAAGATACTGTTTTTTATTGAAAGATTTCCTTTTTTCAGAAAAAGTAACTATATTTGTCCTAGCTAACCACAAAAGTTAATGTCATGCTAGATCTTGAAGACTTAAAACAAATATCTGCAAAAGGTATCAGTGTAGAACAAGTCAACCATCAGTTGGATGAAATCAAGAACGGCTTTCCTTTTCTCCGTCTGGACTCAGCTGCAGCAGTAGGGAAGGGGATTCTGGTTCCAGATCCTGAAGAAGTTGAAACTTACTCCCATGCTTGGGAAGACTATAAAAGAAACGGACATCAGATTGTGAAGTTTGTACCGGCTTCCGGTGCGGCAAGTAGAATGTTCAAGAATTTATTTGCCTTTCTCAATGCGGATTATGATATACCTGTTACAGATTTTGAGAAGGTCTTTTTTGCAGGTCTATCTGATTTTGCCTTTTTTGATTCTTTGAATGCCCAGTGCAAGAAGAATGAAGGAAAGGATATCAGTCAATTGATCAAGGACGGAAAATATAAGGCTATCGTATCTAACCTCCTGGAGAAAAAAGGACTCAATTACGGGCAGATGCCTAAAGGATTACTCCTTTTCCACAAATACGCTGATGGACCTCGTACGCCAATGGAAGAGCATCTGGTAGAAGCTGCTTTGTATGCTTCTTCTGCAGGAAAGGCACATATACATTTTACGGTCAGTCATGATCATTTAGCTCTTTTCAAGAAGAAAGTTGCAGAGAAGGCCGGTAAGTATGCAGAAAAGTATCATATCAAGTATGATATTACTTTTTCAGAACAAAAGCCTTCAACAGACACAATAGCTGCTAATCCGGATGGAATGCCTTTCCGGAATGACGACGGTTCATTACTGTTTCGTCCGGGTGGTCATGGGGCATTGATAGAAAACTTGAATGATATTGATGCTGATGTCATATTCATAAAGAATATTGATAATGTGGTCCCGGATCGTTTGAAAGGTGAGACCGTAAAATGGAAGGGTGTACTGGCAGGAGTGTTGGTCACTCTTCAGAAGAAAATGTTTTCCTATCTGCAACTGCTTGATGAGGGAGAATACAATCATGACCAACTTGAAGAGATCATTCGCTTTCTGCAACGTGACCTTGGTTGCCGTAAACTCGATATCAAGGAACTTGAAGATGCGGAGTTGGTCATTTATTTGAAAGAGAAGCTCAATCGTCCTATTCGTGTTTGTGGAGTAGTGAAAAATATAGGTGAACCTGGAGGTGGTCCATTTATCGCTTATAATCAGGATGGTACGGTCAGTCTTCAAATTCTGGAATCCTCACAGATCAATCCGGAAGATCCGGTAGCAGTCCGGATGTTCAAGCAAGGCACTCATTTTAATCCCGTTGATATTGTCTGTGCAACGAAAGATGAGAAAGGCAATTCTTTTCATCTGCAGGACTATGTGGATTATTCTACCGGCTTTGTAAGTAATAAGAGCAAGAACGGACACGATTTGAAAGCCTTGGAACTTCCGGGACTTTGGAATGGAGCTATGAGCGACTGGAATACAGTTTTTGTTGAAGTTCCCTTGATTACCTTCAATCCGGTTAAGAACGTTAACGACCTTCTCAAAGAAGTGCATCAATAAAATAAAATCCTCCCCTTCTTAATAATTACGTAAGAAGAGGAGGATTTATTGACTATGCAATATAGTCGGAAACAGTTTTTTATCCTAAATATTTTGTAAGGATTTTTGCATAGCCACTGTTCCGTATTTTCATTATACTTTTCTCACGGATCTGCCGAACCCTTTCTCTTGACAGTCCGTAGTTTTCACCGATTTCCTCAAGCCCTTGTTGTGAACATCCGATACCAAAACTCTTTTTGATAATAGAAATTTCACGAGGTCTGAGAACTTGGTTCAAGATGGAATCAATATCATAGTTCATGGATTCTTCGTCAGCTTTTTTATCCGTCCGTGTATCATCATCGTCAGAAGAAAGCATGTCAGCCATGGAATTATCGTCGTCATCACTAAAAGGAGCATCAATACTCATCTCGTGATTGTCAGCTTTCATGGCTTTATCTATTTTGTCAATATTAATATCTGTCAGTTCTGCCAACTCATCAGCAGAAGGCTTACGCTGATACTTTTGTTCGAAATTGGATATTTCTGAGTTGATCTTTGATAGTGCACCTACTTGATTCAATGGTAAACGAACCATTCTACTTTGCTCAGCCAAAGCCTGCATGATACTCTGGCGAATCCACCATACTGCGTATGAAATAAATTTAAAACCACGAGTTTCATCAAATTTCTCTGCAGCCTTTACAAGTCCGATATTGCCTTCATCTATAAGATCAGTAAGGGATAATCCTTTATGTTGATATTGTTTGGCAACGGAAACTACAAAGCGCAAGTTTGCCCGTACCAATTTGTCTTTAGCACGGTCTCCAACCTTTCCACCTTTTTTAATTTCGCGGGCAAGTTGTGTTTCTTCATCTATCGAAATCATAGGAATACGTCCGATTTCTACCAGATAGTTATTCAATGATTCACTAGCACGGTTTGTTATACTTTTCTGAATCTTCAGTTGTCTCATATTTTTAGTTTTTACAAAAGGTTATAACCACAAAAAGCGTACCAGAATGTTATTACTCTCTTCTATATGAAAAATGTTTATCATCATAGTAATAAACGCTTAAATAGCTAACTTATTACCATCAGATAGTAGATTTAGACTAATAATTATCAATAATTAACTTAATTTTGCGAGGTTGTGTCCTTTATGACATAATCAAGAAATAAAAGAGGACCTTTTACAAGTTACATTAAGGTAAATAAGGCTTTTATGGTAATGAATCAGTTAAAAAAGTTGCATTATCTTTTATAATGCATAATTAAGGTTGAAATCAAAAAACACTTGATGAATTCTTTTGTTTTCATCAAGTGTTTCCTTATATTATCCCAGATATTTCATCAGGATTTTAGCATTACCACTTTCTCTGATCTTGGCAATACTTTTTTCCCGGATCTGTCGTACACGCTCACGTGTAAGTCCGAATTCCTCACCAATTTCCTCGAGTCCTCTCTCATGGCAACCGATACCAAAGCAAGCCTTCAGTATTTTCAGTTCACGATCTTTAAGCACTCCATTCAAGACTTTGTCCAAGTCAATTTTCATAGACTCATAATCGACTTGACGGTCAGTTCTTGAATCACTGCCGGATGCCAGGACATCAGCCATAGAGTTGTCATCGTCATCTCCAAAAGGAGCGTCAATGCTCATGTGATGAGAATCGGCATTCAGACTCTGCTCGATTTTGATTTCATCCATGTGCAAGATTTCCGAGAGCTCCTGTACAGAAGGGCGGCGGTTATTCTTTTGAACGAATTTGCTGGTAGCCTGACTGATTTTACTCACGGCTCCTACCTGGTTCAATGGCAGACGGACAATACGACTCTGCTCTGCAATTGCCTGCATGATGCTTTGACGGATCCACCAGACTGCATAAGAGATAAATTTGAAGCCTCGGGTTTCGTCAAATTTCTCAGCAGCTTTGACTAATCCGATATTACCTTCATCAATGAGGTCTGTCAGAGAAAGTCCTTGATGTTGATATTGTTTAGCCACAGAAACTACAAATCGAAGATTTGCACGTACAAGCTTTTCTTTAGCCCGTTCACCTCCTCTTCCACCTTTCCTGATCTTTTCAGCCAGTTCGATTTCATCATCTACGGTGATCATCGGCTCACGCGCAATCTCTGCCAGGTACTTGTCAAGAGCCTCGCTAGAACGATTTGTAATACTTCTGTTTATTTTCAGTTGTCTCATTCCCATTACCTCAAACTATCTTTTTTTGATATCCTATTGTGTGTACACCACATTTCTATGTACTCCATTCAAAATGCGAATGCAAAATTAGTAAATAAAATTGATACCTTTGTCAATAAATGAGAATTTCTTACCTTTTAATAGAAGAGATTGTATTCTTTTTACTTTTTTCAAGTATTCCTCCATCGTTCTTTGTTTTTTTTCTATCTTTGCAATAATCAAATATAGGAAAAAGTGCATATAGCCATAGCTGGAAATATAGGTGCGGGGAAGACTACGCTGACGCAAATGTTAGCCAAACGTTACGGATGGCAAGCTCATTATGAGTCGATAGATGACAATCCTTACCTGGAGGATTATTATAGAGACATGAAACGCTGGTCGTTTAATACCCAAATTTATTTCTTGAGTAAGCATTTTAAGGATGTAATAGAAATCTCTAATAGCAAAGATACGATTGTACAGGATCGTACAATTTTTGAAGATGCCCGGATATTCGCTCCGAACCTCCATGATATGGGACTGATGAGTGATTGTGATTTTGCTACTTATTCAGACCTTTATGATTTGATGTTGTCTTTGATAAAATTGCCTGATTTATTGATTTATATACGTTCTTCTGTATCGACGTTGGTCGATCATATCGAAAAACGTGCAAGAGAATATGAAAAGGGAATTCGTATTAATTACCTGAAGGGACTCAATGAACGGTATGAAAATTGGATTAAAGGTTATAAGGGAAATCTGATGATTGTTGACGGTGACCATATTCATTTTGAAGAAAGCATTGAAAACTTTAGGAAAATAACAGACCGTATTGACAGTGAACTGTTCGGCTTGTTTCCATTAAAAGAGGATTCTGCTCCGACTAGATTCTGAAACAGGAACACCTTATTAATATGAGAATAATTGACTGCATGCTTGGGATCATGCTTCTCCTGAAAAATAAAAGAGAGATAGAAGGCATCTGAAAAACAAGATCTGGTCATGAATGATTTTTTAGTATAAATCAGTTTGTTAAATGATTTTTTATCCATAGTTCAATAGATTTCATGGGATGTGAGAGGTTATGGATATAGGAAAAATCATTTTCTAATAGAATTAAGCAATCAGAAAAAGGCAAAGGTACGATAAAAATCCAATTATATTATGTACCTTTGCAATGACGATTGGTTCATATACCATTGATTAAAAAGGGAATCAGGTGAAATACCTGAACAGTCCCGCTGCTGTAAGCAGCCTTTTTGAGGCAGAACATTGTCCACTGGCATTTGCCGGGAAGGAAGTTCTGTTATTTAGGTTGCAAGTCAGAAGACCTGCCGGTTGTCTGTTTTCTTGTTTCTTCCGAGGAGAGGGACCAGGATTCATCCGATTTAATAATGGTTTCGAGATTTCATGAATAGAATTCTCTTTACTCTATTTGTCCTGATGATGTGTGTCTGCGTATTACCGATGCAGGCCCAGAAGGATTCTTTATGTTCCCATCTGCTCCAAGGAGTAGAGGTAACCGCAGCTGTTCCTTCTGCGCTGAAATCCGGTTCACCGGTGCAGGTGATGAGCCGTCATCAAATGGACAGAATGGGAGTTACTGATGTTTCCGATGCATTAAAGCATTTTGCCGGTGTACAGGTTCAGGATTATGGCGGAGTAGGAGGGCTTAAGACAGTAAATATCCGAGGGCTAGGTGCACAACATACCGGTGTCAACTATGATGGAGTAGAAGTAGGAGATTGTCAGTCGGGACAGGTAGATTTATCCCGATTCACGTTGGATAATGTCTCCTGGTTATACCTGACGATTGGCCAGCAGGATGACATTTTCGAGAGCGCCCGCCAATACGCCTCTGCCGGCACAATCAATATTATTACTGACAATGACAAACCGTTTGATCCGAATCGTCCGTTCTCCGGTGCAGGAATGCTGAGAACAGGTTCGTATGGTCTGATACAGCCATCAGTGCTGACCTCCGACTGGCTGGCCAGCAAACTCCACCTTTCGTCCTATTTCAGTTATCAGTATACAGATGGCAATTATCGTTATCATATCATGAATGGGACTTATCCCATCGATGAAAAGCGAAATAACAGTAGGGTAAATGCCTGGCGTGGAGATATGAATCTGGCGTGGCTGATTACTCCGAAGGAAAGTCTACATGTCAAAGTCTATGGATTCGACTCCAAACGGGGACTTCCGGGAGGGGTCATCTATGATAACACGTACAGTGCCGAAGAGTTGACGGATAAGAATGTTTTCATACAGGCACTTTATGAAAACCATTTTTCTGACCGTTTTAAAATGAAGTCGGCTGCTAAGTGGAATTATTCCTGGATGCGTGATTTCAATGTTCCCGCCTCAGGCCCGAACGAAGACAGGTTCCGGCAGAATGAAGTCTATCTGACTTCTACCGGACTCTATCAGTTTACTAAAAATATAAGTGCTTCACTGGCAGAAGATTACCAGTACAATTATCTGTCTACAACCCTTCGCAGTTGTCCTTATCCTACACGCAACAGTTTTCTGACTGCAGCGGCGGTTAAATATGCGGCGGATCGAATGACAGCAACCACCTCACTTCTCTATACCCACATTCACGAACATGTAAGGACCGGAAATGCGGCTTCTGATCTGCATCGCTTAAGTCCTGCTTTCAGTTTGTCATGGCAACCCTTTTCGGAAGAGTTACGTTTCCGCCTTTCCTATAAGGATATTTTCAGAGCTCCCACACTGAATGACCTCTATTATCTGCTTATCGGAAATACTAATCTGAAACCGGAGAAAACACGGCAGTGGAACTTTGGAGTTACCTGGGCACGGCATATTTCCACATGGATAGACCATATCGCCTTTACCGTTGATACTTATTACGGTCTGGTGACAGACAAGATCGTAGCCGTTCCTACCATGTTTATCTGGAAGATGACAAATTTAGGAAAAGTCCTTTCACTAGGAACAGATGTGACCATGAATACTCATCTGAAATGGACCAAAGGTTGGACTTCCGATATTCTGCTGACGTACAATTATTTACATGCCGTGGACAAGACTACAAAGGGAGGCGCTACCTACGACAACCAAATGGCCTATACACCAAAGAATGCAGGCAGCGCCAGCGTGATGCTCCATTCTCCCTGGGTGGACCTTACTTATAACCTGTTACTGACAGGTACGAGATATACGATGAATTATAACGGACCGGAAAACCACATGCCAAGTATCATTGACCATAGTGTCACCCTTTCCCGCAATTTTCCTATGGGGAAGTACAGACTGCGGCTTCAACTGGATGCCTTGAATCTCGGAGGAAAGAACTATGAGGTCATCCGCTTTTATCCTATGCCGGGAAGGAACTTCCGCTTGTCCGGTACCTTTGAATTTTGAAAAGACATGATATTAAACCGATAATCAGTTGGTTAAATGATAATATTCAATTTTAAGTATAACAAAAGAATGAAAAAGTATGTATGGAAATTGTCACTGTTTTTAGTGGCAGTATTAAGCCTTGGGGCTTGTAGTAATGATGATGATGTTACAAAACAGATTACAGATTCTAATGCCACCTCTACCACTAATTACGCGTATATCGTCAACAATGGCAACTGGAATGCCAATAATGGTGCTATAATGAGTCTTAATATGGCCAATAAATCATGGATAACGGCAGATATCTATAAAGTCAGTAATGGAAAAGGTATCGGTGATGCACAGGATGCAGTCATAGCAGGCAATAAACTATTCGTTACATCGACAACCGCAGACAAGATTGAGATTCTGGATCTGAATGGAAAGATCATTAAGACCGTACCTATGAAAAACCGTTCACCGCGTTATATCATCGCTGATGGCAATGCGATCTATTTCACAGCTTATTCCGGCTATGTTTACAAGATGAACACAGAGAATTATGATGTCAAAGACAGTGTTCAGGTCGGTGACCATCCTGAGGCTCTGGCTGTAGCCAACGGTAAGATCTATGTCGCCAATTCCGGTTACGGAACAGGCAATACCATAAGTGTCATTGACGAAGGAGCCTTTAAGAAGGCCAAGGATATTACAGTCGAGACCGATCCTTATAATCAGATGATTGCTGTAGGCAGTAAAGTGTTTTTTATAAGCGATATGGATTTTACAGACAATAAACTCCAGGTCATTGATGCAACTACGGATAAGGTAACTACGGTCGCTTCAGCCTCTTCGATCGCCTATGATCCACTGTCTTCTTCTATGGTCTGTATCTTCAATGCCTATTCTTCAACCAAACCTAAACCTGCTTATTTCCGCTATGACATCTCAACAGGTAAGATTTCTCAGTTTACAGGAGCAGATATTGCCAAAGTGACCGATCCCGGTCAGATAAGTGTTGATCCTTCTACAGGTCAGATCTATGTGGTCGATAACGAAAATTATAGTGCTCCTTGTTCTATCTATGTCTTTGACAAAAATGGTAACAAATTGCGCACTTTGACTAATGTGGGATATGGTACAGAACAGGTCTTGTTCAATCCGAATGGTAAGGTAGACTAATCCAGACCAGATGAAAAAACTGCTTTATATCGGTCTTTTTACTATATGTAGTATCCTCGCTGCCTGTGGAGGTTCCCGAACGGGAGCTTCTATGGCAGGAGGAGATACGATAGTTTTTAAGTATGCCCGCGACATATCCATCGTCAAATACAAGGATTATACCGTAGCTAAAATCCGGAATCCATGGAAAGAGGGAATGTTATTGCATACTTATATCCTTGTACCAAAGACAGAAAAGCAAATTCCTTATCATCTCCCGGAAGGAGATCTCATCCGTACTCCAATTGACCGCAGTGTCATTTCTACTACGGCTCATTGCCAACTCCTGGAATATCTCCATGCCGCAGATGCTATCTCTGGTGTATTTGATCTGAAATATATTCTGATTCCGGATATTCATTCACGGGTAAAAAGAGGAAAGATTACGGATTGTGGCAACGGTATGTCCCCTGAAATCGAAAAGATTATCTGCCTGAAGCCTCAGGCATTATTTCTTTCACCATTTGATAATAGTGGAGGGTACGGCAAGATCCAGACTTTGGGAGTTCCTATAGTAGAATGTGCTGACTATATGGAGACATCCCCTCTTGGCAGGGCAGAATGGATGAAATTTTATGGTCTGCTTTTCGGTTGTGAAAAAAGAGCAGATTCTCTGTTTCTTGTTGTGAGCCATACTTATAATACGCTCAAGCGAAAAGCTGCCGGACTGCCACTCGGACGCTCTATATTAACGGAACGTAAGACGGGTAGTGTATGGTATTGTCCTGGCGGAGCAAGTACAGTGGGTCAGATGATTTCAGATGCCCATGGGCGCTATGCCTTTGCCAAAGACAAACACAGTGGCAGTTTGTCACTGTCTTTCGAGCAGGTTCTGGACAAAGCAGGAACTTCTGATGTCTGGGCATTTAAATATGATGCACCTCATCCGATGACGAAGGCCCAACTTCTACAGGAATATTCGGGTTACACTGCATTGAAAGCCTTTCGGACCGGAGACATCTATGAATGTAACAGTTCGAAGGTCCCGTATTTTGAACAGACTCCTTTCCGGCCGGATTTTCTTTTGAGAGATCTGATCCAAATGCTTCATCCAGGAGTGAATTTAGGAGGATTTCGTTTTTATCGAAAACTGGAATAGTATTTCCCGATCTTTAGTCATCAGATGATCAAATAATTTTTCCATTTCAAAAAGAATAGGTATTTTTGTAGAATTGTGAGCAGAGGAATAAAATATTGTGTTTTAGCAGGTATCTTTATCGTGATCCTGTTTGTCCTGAATCTTGCCATTGGAAGTGTAAAGATTCCGATAGGGGATGTCATCAATATTCTGTCGGGAAAGCATTGTGGTAATGATGCATGGCGTTTTATAATCATTAATTCACGCTTGCCGCAAGCCATTACCGCTACATTGGCCGGTTCTGCGCTTGCCGTAAGTGGTCTTCTATTGCAATCGGCTTTTCGTAATCTGCTGGCCGGTCCGGACATATTTGGCATTAACAGTGGCGCAGGGTTGGCGGTAGCGGTTATCATGCTTCTTCTGGGAGGTACGGTCACGGCAGGTTCTTATAGTATATCCGGATTTCTGGCTATTCTGTCCGGAGCATTTATCGGTGCAATGGTCGTAACCGGTATTATTTTCTTTTTTTCTACTATCGTACATAGTACTGTGATGCTTCTGATTATAGGCATCATGATCGGTTATCTTTCCAGTTCGGTTATATCTTTGCTCAATTTTTTTGCTTCAGACAAAGGTGTCAAGTCTTATCTGGTATGGGGAATGGGCAACTTTGGAAATGTATCGTTGCATGATCTGCCGATTTTTGTGGCGGTTACCATTATAGGACTTTTCCTTTCCATTTTGCTGATCAAGCCTCTGAATGCAATCCTTTTAGGTGAACAGTATGCGGAGAATCTAGGTATTTCCACACACAAAGTCCGTAATTGGCTTTTGATCGTTACGGGAATCCTCACTGCTGCCACTACCGCATTCTGTGGTCCGATCGCTTTTATCGGTCTGGCTACACCACATATCGCTCGTTTGATACTTACAACGACAAATCACCGTCAATTGCTCCCGGCTACGCTCCTGACAGGTTCCATCATAGCTTTATTCTGCAATATAATCTGCTGTTTACCCGGTGATAATGGGATTATTCCACTCAACGCCGTTACTCCTTTAATTGGGGCTCCGGTTATTATCTACGTGATTGCAAAGAAAAGATGAATATCAGAAAATAAGATTATGGTTAAGATTTATACGAAGAAAGGTGACAGCGGACAAACTTCCCTCAGACAGGGTCTGCGAGTTCCCAAAGATGACATCCGCATTGAGACCAATGGGGAAATTGATGAACTCAATTCAATTATAGGGGTAGTCACTACCTTATTAAGTGAAGATCGTGAGCAGAAGGAAGAGTTACAGGATATTCAGACTCATCTGATGCGAATTATGAGTGCCATTGCTATATCTGTAGGAAATCCTGGTAATGATCTTTCTTTGATGAAGGCTACGGAACAACTGGAGCATCGGATCGACGAACTTTCAGATGATAAGAAATTCCATTTTGTGCTTCCCGGTGGTACACTTTTATCGGCTTGTCTGCATCTGGCGCGAAGTCACACTCGTACCTGCGAGCGTCGCTTATGGACACTCAACCGTTCTTATCCGATAGATATAAGTATCCTAAAATATATGAATCGTTTGAGTGACTATTTCTTCGCATTGGCTTTGTGCATGAAATGATCTTCTGAATTTTTTTTTAAGTTCAAGTGTCAGAGTAAATCAAAGAAGGATATAAACTTTACGTTAATATAAATTGCTGTTAAAAAAACACAAATAAGAAAATTTATATAAAATATCGCACAGATTATGGCAAACCTGTATTACTGTTATAGTTACTTGAATAGGTAGAAAGAACGATTTGGCTATATAAGTATCGTGAAAAGAGGAAAGTCTAGGACGCTTGACCGTTGTTAATCCATTTAAAGTTTGATATGATGAAGAAATATTTATATTTATTATTCTTTGGCATCATCTTTACGTTTATATCCTGTAGCTCTTCAGATGATCATACAGAAACGATATCAGTAGCTTCTTCCAGAGCCACCTATTATGATCCAGAACTTGGAAGGCAAGAGCCCTGTTTCTTAATCAAGAAAAAGCCAAATGACAGTTGGGATGGATCGATAATCATAGATAACTTCAACTATAATCCTGGATTTGAATATACATTGAAGGTTCAACCGACTGGCTTTCGTACTGAATATCAGGGATATGTGTGTTTGAAAGTGCTATCCAAAGTACAAAAAAAATCAGACAACCTTCCATCTAATCTGTGGGATAAGTAATCCTGTCTGAGATTAGTTCTGATGCTCGTATATTCGTTTTTTGAGTTCAACAAGTTGGGGTCTTGCCTGTTCTCCTGCTTCTTCTCCCCGTTGTATCATTTTTCTAATCTTCCGGGATGAAAAACTTGTAGCGTCAAATTCCTTGAGGTCTGGGTTGATATATACATCACAGTCTTTAACGTTCTGATTATATTTCATCAGGTCTGGGCGTCGCTTTATCCATTCCACGAGAAGACGAAGACCTTTCAGCTTATAGTTCATCGTTTTGTTTTTCACCTCATGTTTGTTTTGTGTCAGATCTATAGCGATAACCACGTCGGCACCCATGGCTCTGACCACATCAACAGGGAGGTTGTTGAGTGCACCACCATCAATGAGTTTATAACTTCCTATCTGGACAGGTTTGTAAACACCGGGAATAGCCATACTGGCACGCATGGCTTGTGACAACCAGCCACTTTTAAGGTCTATCTCCTTCATAGTAGGCAAGTCTACAGCAACACAGCAGAAAGGAATAGGGAGATCTCTGAAATCAATCGAATCAGGTCGTTGGGTAAGACGGTCGAAAAGGCCGGTTACACTATCACCTCTTATCACGCCAATATTCCTGTCTGTTTTTTTGTTTTTTTTCCGGCTTATAGGATAGCCAAAGAAATAGGTTACACCGTTTTTTTTCCTTAGAATATCCGTATTATATTCTACATTCCTGTCAGCTAAAAGTGTTTTCCAGTTCCGGGAACAGAAAAGTGTATCAAGGTCTGCTGAACGATAGCCACAGGCATAAAGTCCACCGACGATGGAACCAATACTTGTTCCTGCAATGTAATCAATGGGAATACCCACATCCTCTATAATCTTCAGGGCACCTGCTTCTGCAGCGCCCTTAGCTCCGCCGCCACCAAGTACTAACCCTACTTTCAGCCTTTCCTTTCCTCCGACATAAACAGGAGAAAGGAGTGCAACGAACAATAGAAAGAGAATGAATTTTCTAGTCTTCATTTTATCTTTTTTACATTATCCTACAAAGATACGATTTTTTCTTCTTTTCTCTCTTTTTAGATTTTACTTTCATATTTGTTAAAGATAGTGAATGAAATTTTCCGGTTTCATTCTATTTAACTATCTTTGTGAAAAGGTAGTAAAAATCTTTTTATTATGAACGATCAGAAAACTATACAGAAACTTATCAGCGATAATCAAGGATATGTCTATTCCTTAGCTTCGCATTATATAAACCGGGGCCTGGATTTTGAGGATCTTGTGAGTGAAGGAAATTTGGGAATGATAAAAGCTGCCCAGACTTTCGATCCTGATAAGTCAAAACACTTTGTAAATTATGCGTCTGGTTTTATTAAAAGTTCCATAGAGAAGGCATTGAAAAGTTATGGGCCAGAAGCTTCCAAAAGTCTTGATGATCAAGGACCAAGAGGCAACCAGTATAGCTCGATGAGCCTCCTGCAGGTCCTTGAAGATAAAAACACACCCCCTACGGACGATAAATTATGGGCTGATTCAAATTCAGAAGATGTCGAGAAGCTCCTTTCTTTATTAGACGAAAGGGAAAGTATCGTGATCCGTGGAATTTATGGTATAGGTGAAGATAAACTTACGATGGCCCAGATTGGTGAAGAAAACGGCTGGAAGCGTGAACGTGTGCGTCAGATCCGTGATAAGGCCCTGAAAAAATTGGGCAAAGCATCCATACTGCTCCCTATACTCTAAGTTTGTTTCCATAATTGCTTGAGGATTGACCAAATAAAAAAATTTTGTAGAATAAATCGAATATTCTATCTTGTTTTTTCTCCATTAAAAAGATTTATGTTACCTTTGTGACTGATTTTAAATAAGAACATTTTCAAAGATTTAATGACTTATGGATAAAGACGAAAAAGAGCCTGTAGACAGCCAAAAAGAAAAAGCTGCACCACAGATAACCTATACGGATTGCAGTATAATCCCTTCTTCCGGTATTTTTGAATTTGTAAAATGCCATCAAGGCGATCGTTGTGTAGTCTTGAAGGGACTAAAAGAACCATATCGAAACAAAGTCCAAGAGCAAAATCTCTTGAAAAAAGAGTTTCGTACCGTTCAGCATTTGGATCATCCACATATTGAAAAATATATCGACTTTATCGACCATCCTGATTATGGGAAATGTATTGTTCTAGAATATATTGAGGGTAGGTCATTAAAAGAATATATTGCAGAGAGACACACGCTTGAAGAGAAAAAGAATGTGGTTGAACAGATTGCGGATGCCCTGGATTATATTCATGGGAAGAATATCGTCCATCGCAACTTGAAACCTTCCAACATATTACTCACGAAAGACAATCAAGTAAAATTGATTGACTTTAGGGTTTCTTATGCCGATAATCTTTCAGATCCTTCAAGTTCCCTTAAATATGCAGCGCCAGAGCAGCGTGACGGAACAATTTCTGTTGATGGCAGGACCGATATTTATTCCTTGGGAATGATCATGAAGGAGCTCGGGTTGTATGCTGAATACCCGGATGTCATTGAAAAGTGTTGTCGTTTCGGTCGCTCAGAACGTTACTTGGATATTGAATCTTTTCTTAGAGATTTGAATCATGAGGGCAATGAGGGACATTCTAAAATGAAGAGTATTTTATTGATAGGTGTTATCATTATAGCAGCCATCATAGTAGCTGTTGTCCTATTCTCTAAAAATGGTTCTCCTTCCAGTGAAGCTTCCACATCTACTGAGGCCGTAAAAGATACCACGGATACAGTAGCTGCTAGTAAAATGGCAACCCCGACAAGTCAACCGAGTGAGACTAAAGATACAACTAGTATGACAGCTCCGGCTTCAGGTAGTCTGGATCCTGCAATCAATGCTAAGATGACAACAGGACTAGATAAAATCTTCCGTGTATACTTTGCTCAAAAACAAAATGGAAATTTTGATCCGATACAGATGCATAAGGATATCAGAAGTTATTATAAGAGTTTTCTGCGTACCCAGGATATTCCGGGAGAAGAGCGTCAGGCTTTTGATGCTTCTTTCTCAAACTATGTCAAACAAAAAACGGCGTTGCTTAATCAGTAAGATAGGCCCCAGAGAATAGTTTCCATTAACTTGTTAACTAAGGTAATTATTCATGATTAGATTTTCAGATGTAAATGTAAGTGACCGAAAGTTCATACAACGTTATACACTTTGGGGTAAACGAAGAAATTGTGATCTGTCCTTTGCAAATATTATCAGTTGGCGCTTTCTTTATGATACACAATATGCTGTCGTTGATGATTATTTGATATTTCGATTTTATGCCGGTCGCCATCTGGCTTATATGGTACCAGTACCAAAGCCACAAGTCCAGAAGGATGGATCCTATCATATATCTGAGAGTATCAAATGCCCTGTTTCCTTAATTAAAAAATTAAGAGAAGATTCCATTGCAATGGGACATCCTTTTCTGATGGTAGGAGTCTGTCGGGATATCGTCGAGTCATTGGAGAAAAGCATACCGGACGTTTTTGAATATTCTCCACAAAGAAACTTTTTCGATTACATTTATTTCCGGGAGAAACTCACGAAATTATCGGGAAAGAAATTACAAAGTAAGCGCAATCATATCAATAGGTTTAAGACGCTCTATCCGGATTACGAATACCGCCCTCTGACTAAAGAACTTATACCTCAATGCCTTCAACTTGAAGCTATATGGCGGGGGAACAGTTATGGCTCTGAAGAAAAAGGAACTGAAGATGTTCAACTCTCCCAGGAGTTGCGTTCCATGACAAGAGCTTTTCTGTATTGGGATAATATAGGTATTACGGGTGGAACCATTTTTGTAAAAGGTCAACTTGTGGCGTTTTCTTATGGATGTCCGATCAATCAAGATACCTTCGATGTTTGCGTAGAAAAGGCTGATGTCAACTATGAAGGTTCTTTTTCTATTATCAACCAGGAATTTGTCAAGCATCTTCCTGAACAATACCTTTATATTAATCGTGAAGAAGATCTTGGTGATGAAGGACTAAGGCGTTCAAAACTTTCATACAAACCGGATATTTTACTGGAAAAATTTTCTGTAACAGAAAAACATCCACTGGCTCAGTTTGTTGATCAGGATCGAATCAAAAAAGAAACTGAAGAACTTTGGCGTAAGACTTTTGGTGATTCTGAAGACTTTATCCGTTTGTACTTTGATAAGATTTATCAAAGCGAATATAATGTTGTCAGTCAGATTGGAGGAAGGGTAGTAGGAGCTCTTCAGACATTACCTTTTAATATGCTTATTCATGGTAATGTCGTAAAAACAGCTTATATTAGTGGAGTGAGTGTTGATGAAGAATACCGCAGGCAGAATATTGGGACGAGTCTGATGCAACAGGCTCACGATATGCTATATTATGAAAATGTGGTTTTTGCAACCCTGATTCCTGCTGAGCAATGGCTTTATGACTGGTATGCTTCTTACGGTTATGCTCAGAAAATCACTTGTACGCCTCCGCCGGACGGAATAAGAGAGATGACTTTCAAAGAATTTGATCAATGGCAAAAAGCGAAAGATTGTGTATTACTTCATAGCCAGACAAATTATGAAATTATTCAGGAGGATCTGAAACAATCAACTGATACTCCTCTTCAGCAAAAAACTATTCCCGCCATGATCCGGGTTATTAACGTGCAAAAAGCTCTTGCTCTTTATGCCGGATTGCATCCGATGGTTAAGATGAATTTCCGAATCTATAATGACAGACATGTGAGAATGAATAATCTGTATATAAAAGTAGAAAACGGAAATGCAGAATCTACGGACCAACCGTTGGAAAATGCCAAGGTGATGACAATTAAGGAGTTGGCTGATTTCATCTTTGCTGAAGAATCACCGAAAATGAACCTAATGTTCAACTGAATATTCCTTCCTTTTTTATCCTATTATCTTGATGTGCTTCATGATTTGTTTATAGATATTATTATAACATGAATATATCATACATTAATTGATGTAAATCAAGATTTGAATGTTTTTTGAAAATAAATAAGGGTGAAGAGCTTTATTTTATGTTTTTCACTCTATCTTTGCAGATGTGTTTTTCATGGTATTAGATTATTAAGGTTAAAGATTGGTTGTCGTGAGATAACTAATCTTTTTTTTGTTTTATAGAAAATGGTGTTTTTCCATTTAAGGTTAAAGTGGGTTAACAGTTTTCGGGAATATTGCAAAAAGTTTTTAATTTTGTCTACGATTGGAATACACCTCCAAAAATCAAACTCAATTTAAAATGGAAAAAGTAAAAACTTTAATCATTGGTAGCGGCCCAGCCGGTTATTCTGCAGCTATTTATGCGGGAAGGTCTAATTTGTCACCTATTCTATATTCTGGTTTGCAACCCGGAGGACAGTTGACAACAACAACTTTAGTAGAAAACTTCCCCGGATATCCTAATGGAGTGGACGGAAATCAATTGATGATGGACTTAAAGGAGCAAGCTTCACGCTTTGGAGCGGAGATCAGGGATGGAAGTATCGATAAAGTGGATTTTTCCAAACAACCTTATTTGTTGACAGATGACAGTGGTAATGAAATTTCAGCTGACACGGTCATTATCGCCACTGGCGCTTCCGCTAAATACCTTGGACTCCCGGATGAGAAGAAATATGCTGGTCAAGGGGTTAGTGCATGCGCTACCTGTGACGGCTTTTTCTATCGGAAGAAGATTGTTGCAGTTGCAGGTGGAGGAGATACGGCTTGTGAAGAAGCAATGTACCTTTCATCTCTGGCTAAGAAAGTATACATTATTGTTCGCAAATCCTATCTTCGGGCAACAGACATCATGCAAGCACGTGTGAAAAAGCAGCCGAATATAGAGATCTTGTTTGAAACAAATACTCTGGGATTGTATGGAGAAAATGGAGTAGAAGGTGCACATTTGATTTACCGGAAAGGTGAATCCGACGAAAAGAAATATGATTTGCCCATCGACGGTTTCTTCCTGGGTATAGGACATACCCCCAATGTTCAATTGTTTAAGGATTGGTTACAACTTGATGATAAGGGGTATATCAAGGTGAAACCAGGTACATGTCAGACCTCTCTGCCTGGTATTTTTGCTGCAGGTGATGTAGCTGATTCTGTTTATCAACAAGGTGTCATCGCAGCCGGAACAGGAGCAATGGCAGCCATTGAAGCAGATCGTTTCCTGCAGTCATGAAAAGCTGTAGTTTTTTCTAATATTTTCGAAAAAGATTGGACAACAGAAGTGTTACCCAATCTTCTTTTTTATTTTTTAAAGTGATATGTTCTTAATTTGATTAATTATTTGTACATTTGTGAGTCAGTAGTGATTAAATTAAGATGAAAGCAAACATGAAGGCCAAAGTGAGAGATATATTGGATAGTTATTTAACTACCAGTCACCATCGCCGGACACCAGAAAGATATGCTATTCTTGATGCTGTATATAATATGCCGGAGTATTTCTCACTTGCCGATTTGGGAGCGAAATTGGAGGAAGGAAATTTTCGAGTTAGTAGAGCAACTCTATATAATACGATAAGCTTGTTTGTGGAATTAAGATTAGTCAGATGCCATCGTTTTAAGATGCATACCTTTTATGAAGCAAGTTACAACAACGAAAGTAAATGTTTTCAAATTTGTTCGATGTGTGGAAAAATTACAGTTTTGCATCCGCTTAAGATTGACCAATTGATAGATGAACTAAAATTAAAACGTTTCAGAAAAGATGGCTTCTCATTGTGCATTTATGGTATTTGTTCAACATGCCAGGCTAAATTGACTCGTAGCAGAACTCAGAAAATTAAAAAATTAAAATTATCAAATAAAAAATGAACACAGGTAAAGTTGATGTCCTACTTGGCTTGCAGTGGGGCGATGAAGGAAAAGGCAAGGTTGTTGATGTTCTCACACCAAATTATGATGTGGTTGCTCGCTTTCAGGGCGGTCCAAATGCAGGACACACTTTAGAGTTTCAAGGTCAGAAATATGTACTTCGTTCTATCCCATCGGGCGTATTTCAGGGTGGTAAAGTCAATCTCATTGGTAATGGTGTTGTTCTTGCTCCTGACCTTTTCATGGATGAAGCCAAGGATCTGGAAAAAAGTGGTCATCCTTTGAAAAATCGTCTCCATATATCCAAGAAAGCTCATTTGATCATGCCTACACACCGTATTCTCGACCGTGCCATAGAGGCTGCAAAGGGAAAGAATAAGGTAGGTACGACGGGCAAAGGCATCGGACCGACTTATACGGATAAAACCAGTCGTAATGGTTTACGTGTAGGTGATATACTGGATCATTTTGAAGAAAAGTATGCTAGTCATAAAGCCCGTCATCTTCAGATGCTGAAAGCTCTCGGATGGACAGACTTTGATGATCTGGAACAAACTGAAGCTAGATGGATGGAAGGTATCCGTTATATGAAGCAATTCAAATTGGTTGATAGTGAATTTGAAGTAAATGAATTGCTGTGTTCAGGGAAAAATATCCTCTGTGAAGGTGCTCAGGGAACTATGCTTGACGTTGATTTTGGCTCCTATCCATTCGTGACATCCAGCAATACGATCTGTGCAGGAGCTTGTATAGGCCTGGGACTTGGACCAAACAAAATAGGGGATGTTTTTGGCATTACCAAAGCTTATTGCACACGAGTGGGATCAGGGCCATTCCCAACAGAACTTTTTGATTCAACGGGTAAAATGATTCGTGAGAAGGGACATGAATTCGGTGCCGTGACAGGACGTGAACGTCGCTGCGGCTGGATTGATTTGGTTCAATTACGCTATTCTGTTATGATCAACGGAGTAACCAAACTTATCTTGATGAAGAGTGATGTCCTGGATGACTTTGATACGATCAAGGCTTGTGTGGGTTATCGTCTGAAGAATGGTGAGACTACGAAAAACTTTCCTTACGAGATAGAAGATGTAGAGACTGTTTATAAGGAAATACCAGGCTGGAAAGCTGATTTGACTAAATGTACTTCAGAGGATCAATTTCCACAGTCTTTCAAAGATTATATCAAATTCATAGAAGACTTTCTGGATGTTCCGGTTACTATTGTATCCGTAGGTCCGGACCGTGAAGCTACAATTGTCAGGAAATAGATCTTTGATGCGATTTCATGCAAGAATAATTATTCTTTCCATGAAGTCGCATTAATTCATATTTATAATTATAAAAAAATCAAAGAATGTCACAGAAACCATCCATCCCAAAAGGTACCCGCGATTTCGGCCCTGAGGAGATGGCAAAAAGAAATTATATTTTCAATACGATAAAAAGTGTCTATGCCTTGTATGGGTTTCAACAGATTGAAACTCCTTCCATGGAAACTTTGCATACCTTGATGGGAAAATATGGCGAAGAAGGAGATCAACTTCTGTTCAAGGTCCTTAATTCGGGTGATTATTTGTCCAAGTTAACGGATGAAGAACTTCAAAACCGTAACTCATTGCATTTGGCTTCACGCCTTTGTGAAAAGGGCTTGAGATATGATTTGACAGTTCCTTTTGCACGCTATGTCGTTATGCATCGTGATGAAATCCAATTGCCATTCAAACGTTATCAGATTCAACCGGTATGGCGTGCTGACAGACCTCAAAAGGGGCGCTATCGTGAGTTTTATCAATGTGATGCCGATGTTGTTGGTTCTGATTCTCTTCTCAACGAAGTGGAATTGATGCAAATCGTTGATACCGTATTTACACGCTTCGGGGTAAGGATACAGATAAAGATCAATAACAGAAAGATCCTTACTGGTATGGCAGAAATTATGGATGCTGCAGACAAGATCGTTGATATCACCGTAGCTATTGATAAACTGGATAAGATAGGATTGGAAAATGTAAATGAGGAACTTCTTTCTGATGGCATTAGTAAAGAGTCTGTCTCTAAATTGCAACCTATCCTTACCCTTCAAGGAACAAATGATGAGAAACTGACAGAAATCAGTAAGATCCTTGAGGAAAGTGAAATTGGAACCAAAGGAGTAGAAGAGACACGATTCATTTTAGATAGTCTGAAAGGATTGGGACTGAAAAACGAAGTCCAGTTTGATCTGGCTCTTGCTCGCGGACTCAACTATTATACAGGTGCCATTTTTGAAGTAAAAGCATTGGATACGCCTATGGGAAGTATTACCGGTGGCGGACGTTATGATAATCTGACAGGTATTTTCGGTATGCCTGGACTAAGTGGAGTGGGAATCAGTTTTGGTGCTGATCGTATCTACGATGTCCTAAATGCACTCAATCTGTATCCAAAGGAAACAGTTAACTCTACTCAACTGTTATTTATCAATTTTGGAGAAAAAGAAACGGCTTATTGCCTGCCAATTGTAGCAAAAGCCCGCCAAAATGGAATCCCTACAGAGATGTACCCGGATAAAGTAAAGATGAAAAAACAGATGAGTTATGCTAATGCCAAACAGATTCCATACGTTGTACTGGCAGGAGATAACGAGATTCAGGCTAATAAGGTAACCCTAAAAAATATGGGAACAGGTGAGCAGAAATTGGTCACTGCTGACGAGCTTATAGCTGTCATAAAAAAGTGATGGCAGGAAAAATGATGAGACTTATATCATTAAAGACAACAAAGATTCTTTTACTGTTTTTTGTTGTCTTCGGTATAAGTGCTTGTACACAACCTGTCTCTATCTTTGTTGTTGGAGACTCTACGGCGGCAGATAAAAAAGACCCCGCTACAAATCCTGAACGAGGTTGGGGAATGGTATTACAGGGATGCTTTGATGAGAAAGTTCTCGTCAAAAATTATGCGGTTAATGGCCGGTCATCCAAAAGCTTCCTCGATGAGGGACGCTGGCAGAAGGTATTGGAAAAGATAAAACCTGGTGATTATGTGTTTATCCAGTTTGGCCATAATGATGAAAAGCCTGCTATGGACCGTCATACCGATCCAGGTACGACCTTTGATAATAATCTCCGTCTTTATGTTCGGCAAACACGTGAAAAAGAAGGTAATCCTGTCCTTTTTAATGCTGTGGTTCGCCGTTGCTTTTATAATCATGCCCAAAAAGAACCTGATGATGAACTGCTGAGACAAACCGTCAATGACGGTAAAGAACTGATCAACAGTGATACGCTGATTGATACTCATGGCGCTTATCTGATCTCTCCTGAACATGTGGCGGAAGAAATGCACGTACCTTTTGTTAACGCTAATAAAGTAACGCATGATATTGAAACTCACTTTGGAGTAATAGGAAGTAGAAAACTACACATGTGGTTTAATCCTGGTGAGGTAGCATCTATTCCTGAAGGACGTAAAGACAATACACATTATAATATTTATGGTGCGCACATCATGGCTAATGCACTTGCCGATGCAGTGGCGCAACAAGTACCTGCTTTAAGGAAACACGTGCGTCATTACGATTTTGTGGTCTCGCATGAGGGGAGAGGCAATTATATGGATCTGCAACAGGCTGTGGATAATACTCCTTTGGGGCATAAGGTCCGGATTTTAGTATTAGGAGGAACGTGGAAGCGTCCAAATGTGCCGGAAGGGAAAAAGATTCGGTTTGTGAAAGCTTTTGGTGCAACAATCCGGTAGATTCGAATCAGAAGGATATGGTTTATGTGTTGAATGAATATTTACATCAAATTGATATTTTTCCAAATTTGTTTGGAGCTAAAAAAATAAAGAATTATCTTTGTAGCTTGAATTAGAAATCAACAAACTTATTAATAGAAATGGAACAGAAAAATGAAGTATATCAACGTTTGATTAAGAGTGGGGTCCGCCCATCTGTACAACGCTATGCGATAATGAATTACTTACTGACGCATCCTATTCATCCAACAGTAGATAAGGTGTATCAGGGGTTGTGTGATCAGATCCCGACATTAAGTCGTACTACGGTTTATAATACGCTCCGCTTATTGGCAGAACATAATGCAGCTCAGATGATTACTATCGATGATCATCATGTGTGCTATGATGGAAACATTAATCCTCATGTTCATTTTATTTGTAAGAAATGTGGGAAAATCATCGATTTATTCGATGAGAAAGCTCCACGTATTCGTAAGCATGTTACCATTGATGGTAATGTTATAGAAGAAGAACAACTTTATTACAAAGGATTATGTGCTGATTGTGCTGCTAAGGAAAAGGCTGAGCGCGAGGAGGCTTGATGATTCCTTTATCCAGAATCCTTTATTCCGAGAAATCATTATATATAAGAAACTCCCGCTTCTGGAAAATCCAAAAGCGGGAGTTCTTTTAATAGTAACCAATCGAATGTTCAGATTGGTTATTTATTTTTACTTTCCATTGAGTGCCAGGTCTACAGCCACAGCAGTAGCTACCGTAGCACCTACCATAGGGTTGTTACCCATACCCAAGAAGCCCATCATCTCAACATGTGCAGGTACTGAAGAAGAACCAGCGAACTGAGCATCGGAGTGCATACGTCCCAGTGTATCGGTGAAACCATAGGAAGCTGGTCCGGCAGCCATATTGTCTGGATGCAGGGTACGACCCGTTCCACCACCGGATGCAACAGAAAAATAAGGTTTTCCAGCTGCCAAGCGTTCTTTCTTATATGTGCCTGCTACAGGATGCTGGAAACGAGTAGGATTAGTGGAATTACCTGTAATGGAAACATCTACATTCTCTTTCCACATAATTGCTACACCTTCGCGTACATCATTTGCACCGTAACATTTTACGTTAGCACGGGCACCTTTTGAATAAGGAATTTCTTCCACTGTAGTCAGTTTGCTTGTATAATAGTCGAAATCGGTTTTTGCGTATGTAAAACCATTTACTCGACTGATGATCTGAGCAGCATCTTTGCCGAGTCCGTTCAGGATAACACGCAATGGTTTCTGACGAACCTTGTTGGCCATCTCAGCAATACGGATAGCACCTTCTGCAGCAGCAAAACTTTCATGACCGGCGAGGAAACAGAAACATTCTGTCTCTTCACGGAGCAGACGTGCTGCCAGATTACCGTGGCCGATACCGACCTTACGGTCATCAGCAACTGATCCGGCAATACAGAAACTCTGGAGTCCGATACCGATTGCTTCAGCTGCTTCGGCGGCAGACTTGATATTCTTTTTGATGGCGATAGCTGCTCCTACAACATAAGCCCACTTGGCATTCTCAAAACAAATCCGTTGAGTATCCTCACATATTTTATAAGGATCAAGACCTTTGGCTTCGCAAATTTGATTAGCTTCTTCTATGCTCTTGATACCATTAGCATTCAGTACAGCTAAAATCTGATCTTCGCGACGCTCCTGACTTTCGAAATTTACTTTTCTTAACATAGTCGTTTCTCCTTATTCTTTACGTGGGTCAATAGATTTAACAATACCCTCCTCAGCGGTGGTGCGGCCGTAACGACCTGTAAATTTCTTTACAGCTTCATTAGCGTCCATGCCTTTTTTGATGGCTTCCATCATCTTTCCGAGTTGAACATATTCATAGCCACATACCTGACTATCCTTGTCCAGGAACATCTTAGTGACATATCCTTCAGTGAGTTCGAGGTATCGTGCACCCTTTTTCAGTGTACCATAAAGTGTACCTGTCTGTGAACGAAGACCTTTACCAAGATCTTCCAGGCCTGCTCCGATAACTAATCCGTTTTCAGAGAAGGCGCTTTGAGAACGTCCATAAACGATTTGAAGGAACAATTCACGCATTGCGGTGTTAATTGCATCGCAGACCAAGTCGGTATTCAATGCTTCGAGAATTGTTTTCCCAGGAAGAATCTCAGATGCCATAGCAGCTGACTGCGTCATGCCGGAGCAACCGATAGTTTCAATGAGACATTCCTGAATTACACCATCTTTGATATTCAGAGACAGTTTGCATGTTCCTTGTTGAGGAGCACACCATCCCACACCATGAGTATAACCAGAGATGTCCTTAATCTCTTTTGCCTTTACCCATTTTCCTTCCTCTGGAATTGGAGCAGGTCCATGGTTGGCACCCTTTGCGACAACACACATGTTGTCGACTTCTTTAGAATAGATCATATTCGCTAAAATTTTTAATGAATATATTTAAAAGTCTTTTAAGTATATGCTTCTAATTATTGCCTCGCAAAATTACAAAAAAACTTCTGAAAATGATCAGTTTCTCATATACTTTTTATACATTTACCATCATTTTCGTTTAGATAGTTAGGGATAAATAAAAAATTACACTATCTTTGCAAAGTAAAACTTACAATCTGGACATTCATGGTAGAAGTAAAAATAAAAGATTCAGAGTTGCAAAAAGCTGCAGAAAAGGACAATGATGCTTTTGTCGGTATCTTTATAGAAGCAATAAAGGAATCTATTGGCGGTGAGTTGAATGCAGACAGCATGAATGAATTGAATGCTGATCAGATTACTCTTCTTGCATGGGATATCCTTCATGAAGAAGTGATGGATGGGGGATTGATACAACTCATTCACAATGGATATGGAGGTTTTATTTATAGGAATCCTACAGACAAAGCTTTTCGAAACTGGGGAATTACGGACCTTTACCGTTGGATTAATCGTTCTCACGGTTTATACATGGCTCATCATGAAGAAATTGAACAAGATTGTACTGATCAGGAATTTATGTCCCTCTATGAAAAATTCCCGCAGTTTGATGATTTTGATGATGCTTTTGTTGAAAATGAAGAGCAATGGATATCTGATATTGCCCATTACATCGATGCACATATTGAACCGGGACAAGGGACTATAAAGGGGGAAAGTACCTTCGCCCGGATTGTAGAATAGAACGAGAAAGGAAAAAGACAGATGAACAAAGACCAGCATGATTCACATAAGAAAAATCCGGTTCAAATCAGAAACAAAAAGGCCTCTTTTGAATATTTTTTTATAGACAAATTTACTGCAGGTATTGTACTGACTGGAACAGAGATTAAATCCATCCGCAATGGTAAGGCGTCTTTAGTAGATTCTTATTGTGATATCTACAAGGGTGAAATATGGGTAAAGGGGATGAGTATTTCTCCCTATTTTTATGGCTCTTACAATAACCAACCCTCAAAACGTAATCGTAAACTTCTGCTTAGTAAACGGGAAATACGACACCTTCAGGATGCAACTAAGGAAGTTGGCTATACCATTGTTCCTACTCTCATATTTATAGATGACCATGGCTTGGCTAAAGTGAATATCGCATTGGCTAAGGGAAAGAAAGAATATGATAAGCGTCAGACATTGAAAGAGAAAGAGGATCGGCGGGAAATGGACCGTGCTATCAAGCATTATTAAGTTCAGTTTCAAAATGAATAACCAATTGAAGAGAGTCGGTTTGACGGATTTGGTAAAGGAAAGAATCCTTGTTCTTGATGGTGCAATGGGGACAATGATCCAGACCTATCATTTAAAAGAGGATGATTTTTGGAATAAGGAACTCCGATCAGCCTTAAGAAACTATGCTGGCTCTATTCAATTGAAGGGCAATAATGATATCCTGAATCTGACACATCCGGAAATCATTGAAGAGATCCATCGAAAATATCTTCAGGTAGGTGCAGACTTGATTACTACTAATACATTTTCGTCTCAATGTATTTCCCAACGAGACTATCATTTGGAAGGGTTTAGCCATAAAATGGCTTTGGAAGGTGCCAGAATTGCCCGAAAATGTGCTGATGAATTCTCTACACCTGAGCATCCACGATTTGTTTTGGGCTCTGTCGGACCTACTAATGAGACCTGTTCTATGAGTCCGGATGTTACTAATCCGGCCGTCAGAAATTTATATTATGATCAACTCTTCTCTGCTTACAGCGATCAAATCGGCGGATTGATCGATGGAGGGGTGGATGCAATTCTTATTGAGACGGTTTTCGATACATTGAACTGTAAGATTGCCATTGATGCAGCTATAACAGAAATGAGCAAAAGGGGTATTATTCTTCCTGTCATGCTCAGTGTTACTATCAGTGATCTGGCCGGTCGGACACTCAGCGGTCAGACCATGGATGCTTTTCTGGCCAGTGTGTCATCTTATCCGATATTTTCTGTTGGCCTCAATTGTTCCTTCGGACCAGCTCAGATGAAACCTTTCTTGAAGGAACTAGCACAGAAAGCACCTTATTATATTAGTGTGTATCCGAATGCCGGACTGCCGAATGCTATGGGACTATATGACGAAACTCCTGATACGATGGCTCCGAAAATAGAGGAATTCGTCAATGAAGGATTAGTCAATATTATTGGTGGATGCTGTGGTACTACTCCGGAATTTATAGCAAAATATATACCTATAGTCAAGGATAAACAGACCCACCAACCCGTTTCTAAACCTCAAACGCTTCAATTGTCTGGTTTAGAACTTTTAGACGTAACCCCGGAGGTCAAGTTTGTGAATATCGGTGAACGCTGTAATGTCGCTGGCAGTAAGAAGTTTCTACGATTGATTAAAGAAAAAAAATATGACGAAGCTGTTTCTATAGCTCGTAAAGAAGTTGATGATGGTGCTTTGGTGATAGATGTCAATATGGATGACGGACTTCTCGATGCAAAGACAGAAATGGTCAATTTCCTCAATAGAATTGCTTCTGAACCTGATATAGCCAAAGTTCCGGTTATGATTGATTCCAGTAAATGGGAAGTTATCATCGCGGGCTTGAAATGTCTTCAGGGGAAAGGCATTGTAAATTCTATTTCCTTGAAGAACGGCGAAGAAGAATTTATCACTCATGCCCGTGAAGTAAAACGCTATGGCGCTGCATGTGTCGTAATGTGTTTTGATGAAGAGGGACAGGCTACGACTTATGAAAGAAAAATAGATATAGCACGAAGAGCATACCATATTCTAACTGAAGAAGTGGGGATGAATCCGCTTGACATCATTTTTGACCCCAATGTTCTTTCCATTGCTACGGGTATGGAAGAGCATGATGCATACGCAGTAGATTTTCTAAGGGCTACAAAATGGATTCGGAAAAATTTACCCGGGGCACATGTAAGTGGTGGAATCAGTAACCTGTCTTTTTCTTTTCGTGGCAACAATACCGTACGAGAGTCCATGCATGCTGTTTTCTTGTATTATGGCTTGAAATGCGGTCTTGACTTTGGCATTGTAAACCCTTCTGCAAAAATCACTTATGATGATATACCTAAAGAACAACTTCATGTTATTGAGGATGTCGTCCTTAACCGACGGACGGGAGCTGCAGATCAACTCATCGAGTTGGCTGATCGATTAAGGAGTGAAACGAATGCGAAAAAAATCGGAACAAATTCTGATCTTTCTCATTCTTCGAAACAGGAAGAGTGGAGGGCTCTGCCATTGGAAAAACGACTGGTTCATGCGCTTCGAAAGGGAATATCAGACTATCTGGAAGAAGACCTGGAAGAAGCTCTGAAGATATATCCTCATGCTGTAAATATTATTGAGGGGCCTTTGATGGCTGGCATGAATCAGGTAGGAGAGTTGTTCGGCTCAGGAAAGATGTTTCTCCCTCAGGTTGTAAAGACCGCCAGAACTATGAAACAGGCCGTTACCATCCTCCAGCCCTATATCGAATCCGAAGAAACAGGTCATTCTGCAAAAGTCGGAAAGGTGCTTCTGGCAACCGTTAAGGGTGATGTACATGATATAGGTAAAAATATCGTAGCAGTGATCATGTCCTGCAATAATTATGAAGTTATTGATATGGGAGTTATGGTTCCTGCTGAACAAATCGTAAAGAAGGCAATAGAGGAGAAAGTGGATATTATCGGGCTAAGTGGTTTGATCACTCCTTCTCTCGATGAAATGGTCAATGTTGCCAAAGAACTCAGGAAGGCAGGACTTGATATTCCTATCATGATCGGTGGTGCTACGACAAGCCAACTTCATGTGGCTCTTCGCATTGCACCTGTGTATGGTGGTCCTGTAGTATGGATGAGGGATGCAAGTCAGAATCCGATTATGGCTTCTCGACTTTTAAACAAGAAAGAGAAACCGCAATTGGAGAAAGATCTTAATGAGAAATATAAACAACTCCGTGAGGGGTATCAGAAAGAGCAGGAGCACTTATTGTCTCTTGATGAAGCAAGAAAAAACAAATTGAATCTTTTCAATTGAAGGAAGGATTCATGGAATGTTATAAATTATATGATTAAAAATATCATTTTCGACCTTGGTGGCGTCATCTTTACAATTGATGAGAAACAAGCGATTAGAAGATTCAATGAAATAGGACTGAAGAATGCAAAGGATCGACTGGATCCTTATCGGCAGAGCGGCTACTTTGGAAAATTGGAATCAGGTGAGATTAGTGCGGAAGAATTCCGCCGGAAACTGAGTGAGGATATAGGTCATACCGTAACCTTTGAGGATTGCCGCTATGCATGGACTGGCTATGTAAAGGAACTTCCCCAAACTAATTTGGATAAACTGATTACTTTGCATCAGGAAGGTTATCGTATCCTTTTACTCTCCAATACCAATCCATTTATGATGAGTTGGGCTGAAAGCAATGACTTTGACCACCATGGTCATCCCTTATCCTTTTATTTTGATGCAACTTACAAGAGTTATCAGTTGAAAACGATGAAACCGGACAAATCGTGCTTTCTATATCTTCTTGATCATGAGGGGATCACACCGGAGGAGACTCTTTTCGTAGATGATGGTCCGGGTAATGTAGCAGTGGCCAGTAAACTTGGTCTGCATACTTATTGCCCTGCTAATGGGACAGACTGGACCAAGAGAATTGATGATTATTTAAAATAATTAAAAATCTGCTTTTTCAGCTGATAGAGTACCGAAAATTTAAACTTTTCCTTTAACTTTGCAGCGGATTAATCATTTTTAAGCATTTTCGTCGGGGATAAAAGAAGTGAAATTAACAAACAATTCGATGAAAAAAATACTTTTACTTTTAATGGCATTTTTAGCCATTTCTTCCATATCAGCATCCGCACAACACATCTTTTATAATGTTATTGCCAGAGTACCTTATAATGCTCGTACCATGCAATATGGAAAAATAGATCCGGTTAATATGAAAATCGTCCGTATTGGAAACCAGACTGTATACATCGGTCCAGACAAATACAGCATTAAAAGCATAAATACTGAATTCAAGGATTCTGTAATGCAGTATATAGAGTATGATGCAGTCAGTGAAACAGGAGAAGAATATACGATTAAGATTGCCTATGATGGTACAGCTACTGCAGAAGTAATGCGCCATTTTGTATTGATATTTAAGGATAATGATATTTATAACTGGACCTATTATTATACCTCTGCCGGCGAAGAGACCGAAAATAAAGAATCCAAATGATATTTTAAGAACTATATAATAATGTTTAAAAAGAAAAAGAGATGGCATTGCCTGCCAGGTCAGCCTGTGACAGAACTTGACAAGAAGGTCATGTATTGGGAAAGTAAGGGCAAGGAAGTGCCTACTCGAGACTTGATTAAAACTCCAGAACAGATAGAAGGAATCCGTAAGAGTGGTATTGTAAACAATGGCCTTCTCGATACGGTACAAGCTGCTATTCATCCAGGGATGAATACTGAAGAAATTGATGATATCGTCAACGACTATCTGAAAGAACATCATGCTCAGTCTGCCACTTTGAATTATGAGGGATTTCCGAAAAGTGTTTGTACCAGTATCAACGAGGTTGTTTGTCACGGTATTCCTAAAAAGGAAGATGTACTCCAGGAAGGCGACATCGTCAATGTAGATATGACGACGATTGTAGATGGTTATTTCTCAGACGCAAGCCGTATGTTTATCGTCGGCGGTAAAACTTCACCAGAAAAAGATCAGTTGGTCCGTGTGACAAAAGAATGCTTGGATATTGGTGCTGAAGCTGCCAAGCCATACGCCTTTGTTGGCGATATAGGCCATGCCATTCAGCAGTATGCTGAAAAGTTTGGTTATGGCGTAGTCCGTGATTTATGTGGTCACGGTGTAGGATTAGCCATGCATGAGGAACCAGATGTACTGCATTATGGCCATAAAGGTACTGGAATGCTTTTAGTTCCGGGAATGTGCTTTACCATAGAACCAATGATCAATATGGGTACTTGGAAGGTCTTCATTGATGCTGATGACCCATACGGATGGGAAATCATCACAGGTGATGAAAAACCGTCAGCACAATGGGAACATACATTCGTTATGACAGAACATGGTGTCGAAATATTATCAGCATAATAATTATGGAAGATATTTATATATTAGGAATAGAGAGCAGTTGTGATGATACATCTGCAGCTGTTCTTCGTAATCGAGTAATTATGAGCAATGTGACCGCTTCACAAGAGGTTCACCGTGCTTATGGCGGCGTCGTACCGGAGTTGGCCTCCAGAGCCCACCAGCAGAACATCGTACCTGTAGTGGATCAGGCCCTCAAACGTGCAGGAATCAAAAAAGAACAGTTATCAGCCATTGCCTTTACACGCGGACCGGGATTAATGGGATCTTTACTCGTAGGAGTGAGTTTCGCTAAAGGATTTGCCCGCTCATTGGATATCCCTTTGATTGATGTCAATCACCTTCAGGGACATGTAATGGCTCATTTTATCAAGGAAACGGATGATGATAATCACATGCCTCCATTTCCGTTTATCTGCCTTTTGGTCAGTGGCGGCAACTCCCAGATTGTAAAAGTCAATGCCTATAATGACATGCAGGTATTGGGACAGACGATTGACGATGCAGCCGGTGAAGCTATTGACAAATGTTCTAAAGTGATGGGACTTGGTTATCCGGGTGGCCCGATTATTGACAAACTTGCTCGGCAGGGTAATCCAGAAGCCTTCAAGTTTGCTGAGCCGCAGGTATCAGGACTGGACTATTCTTTTTCTGGTCTGAAGACATCTTTCCTCTATTCTTTACGTAAGTGGGTGGCAGAAGATCCGGATTTTGTGGAGCATCATAAGAATGATCTGGCTGCCAGTCTGGAACATACCATTGTTGATATTCTGATGAAGAAACTCCGTACGGCGGTAAAGGATACTAAGATTACCCATGTTGCAGTAGCAGGTGGTGTATCAGCCAATACCGGTTTGCGTAATGCTTTCAAGGAACATGCAGCAAAATATGGATGGACTATCTATATCCCGAAATTCAGTTATACTACTGATAATGCTGCTATGATCGCTTGTGTGGGTACTTACAAGTACTTGGACAAGGACTTTGCCTCTATTGATTTGCCGGCATTCTCCAAAGTAACTTTTAAATAAACACTCCCTTTCTTTTAAATATCCTCTTCAAAGGGTGATAGTATTCATTATAATCAATTGAAAAATGGAATTAGAAACTAAGATTTTAAGTAAGCAGATACAAGAACTGCTCTATAACAATCAGAAAACACTTGGTACTGCCGAGAGTTGTACTGGCGGACGTATTGCTGAAGCCATCATTTCTGTGCCTGGTGCTTCCAATTACTTTAAGGGAGGTATAATCTCTTATACGAATGAAATCAAGGAAAAACTGCTCAATGTCAGTCCTCAGGTACTTGAAGAGCAGACAGCTGTATGCGAAGAGGTTGCTAAGGAAATGGTGAGTGGCACAATAAAAACACTCAACGTAGATTATGCTGTCAGTGCAACAGGTGTAGCAGGTCCGACAGGCGGAACAAAAGAAATTCCGGTAGGAACAATCTGGTTGGGGTATGGAAACAAAGATGATATCAGAGCTTTTAAATTGACAGAAGATTTCGGCCGAGATATCAATCTCAGTATCGCTACAAACAAGTCATTGAAGCTTTTACTGGATTTCCTCAGAGAACATGAAAGTGACATAAATCAGGGGAAAAAGTAAAAAAATTCCTTAAAAGATACACTTTTATGAAAGAATGTTTGCAATTTCAAATATAAAATTGTACTTTTGCACCCTGTTTGGAATAGGTTTCAATTAACGAATTTAAAATTTTGAGATAGAATGTCGAAAATCTGTCAAATTACAGGAAAGAAAGCACAGAGAGGTTGTAATGTGTCTCACTCAAAGCACCATACAAAGCGTAACTTTGACGTAAACCTCTTCAGCAAGAAATTCTATTACGTAGAACAAGCATGCTGGATTAGTCTTAAGATCAGTGCAGCTGGTCTGCGTCTTATCAACAAGGTTGGTCTTGATACAGCTCTGAAGCATGCTGTTTCCAAAGGTTATTGTGATTGGAAAGACATTAAAGTAATAGGAGAATAAGATCATGGCAAAAAAAGCTAAAGGCAATAGGGTACAAGTTATCCTGGAATGCACGGAAATGAAGAAGAGCGGTCTGCCAGGTACAAGTCGTTATGTTACCACCAAAAATCGCAAGAACTCTCCGGAGCGTTTGGAATTGATGAAATATAACCCCATTTTGAAGAAGATGACTCTTCATAAGGAAATCAAGTAATAGAGATATAAACTATGGCAAAGAAAGTAGTTGCAACCCTCCATGAAGGATCAAAAGAAGGGCGTGCATATTCAAAAGTTATAAAGATGGTTAAGAGCCCTAAGACAGGTGCTTACATCTTTGATGAAGAAATGGTTCCTAACGAAGCAGTAAAGGACTTTTTCAAATAAGCTGATAAATCGTAAAACATATTAGAAGTCGTAATCTTTGATGAGATTACGACTTTTCTGGTTTTATCATTGCCTATTAACTAAATAATTCATCATCCTTATCAGAATTGTCAATTTTATTTCTTAATTTTGCAGAAAATACATTAGGATATGGCATTATTTGGTTTATTCAATAAAAACAAGAAAGAGACTCTCGATAAAGGTTTAGAGAAAACAAAAGAAAGTGTCTTCGGGAAACTGGCCAGGGCTGTTGCTGGAAAATCGAAAGTTGATGATGACGTCCTTGATGATTTGGAGGAAATACTCATTTCTTCTGATGTAGGCGTTGATACAACGATAAAAATTATAGATCGAATCGACAAACGTGTAGCTCGTGATAAATATGTTTCTACATCTGAGTTAAACGGCATCCTCCGCGATGAAATCGCTTCTTTACTAACCGAAAACAATACCATAGATTCCGATTCATGGGATCTTCCCTCTGATCATCAGCCGTACGTGATCCTTGTTGTTGGAGTAAATGGAGTGGGAAAAACTACAACTATCGGCAAACTGGCTTATCAATTCAAGAAAGCTGGAAAGAAGGTTTATCTAGGTGCTGCTGATACTTTCCGTGCAGCCGCTGTTGAGCAGATTCAGATATGGGGCGACCGTGTTGGCGTGCCAGTTATCAAGCAGCAAATGGGTTCTGATCCGGCTTCTGTTGCTTTTGATACTTTACAGAGTGCCAAAGCTAATCATGCTGATATTGTGCTTATTGATACCGCTGGCCGTTTGCACAACAAAGTAGGTCTGATGAATGAATTGAAAAAGATCAAGGATGTCATGAAGAAAGTCATTCCTAATGCTCCTGATGAAGTACTTCTCGTTTTGGATGGAAGTACGGGACAGAACGCTTTCGAACAGGCAAAACAGTTTTCTGCCGTTACTCAGATCACATCACTCGCAATTACCAAACTTGATGGGACTGCTAAAGGCGGAGTGGTGATCGGAATCAGTGACCAACTGAAAGTTCCGGTAAAATATATCGGATTGGGTGAAGGTATGGAAGATCTACAACTCTTTAATAAACGGGAGTTTGTTGACAGTTTGTTTAATGGTACCAAACAGTAAACCGGGATAATGAAGAAAAATCAGATTGATGTCATTTCCATGGGTTGTTCAAAAAACCTTGTAGATTCAGAACTCTTGATGAAACAGTTTGAAGCTAATGGCTTCCATTGTGTACACGATAGCAGAAATCCACAAGGAGAGATAGCTGTTATCAATACTTGCGGTTTCATCGAAAGCGCTAAAGAGGAAAGTATTAATACTATACTGGAATTTGTCAAGGCAAAAAAAGAAGGGCGACTTAAAAAACTTTTTGTCATGGGCTGCCTTTCACAACGCTATCAGAAAGAACTGGAGAAAGATATACCGGAAGTTGACAAGTATTACGGAAAATTCAATTATAAGCAACTCTTGAATGATTTGGGTAAGGCGGATGTTCCTACTTGTGATGGGAAACGACATCTGACGACTCCGCATCATTATGCTTATGTCAAGATATCTGAAGGTTGCAACCGGAAGTGTGCCTATTGTGCTATTCCTATCATTACAGGGAAGCATGCCAGCCGTCCTGAAGAAGAAATCCTACAGGAAGTAAAGGATCTTGTATCTCAGGGAGTAAAGGAATTTCAGATCATTGCACAGGAATTGACTTATTACGGGATGGATATTGACGGTCATAGGCATATTGCCGAACTGATCCGGAGAATATCTGATATTCCCGGAGTTGACTGGATTCGTCTTCACTATGCCTATCCGACTCAGTTCCCTGTAGAATTGCTGGACGTAATCAGAGAAAGACCAAATGTATGCCGTTATCTGGACATTGCCTTTCAGCATAGCAGTAACCATATCCTTTCCCGGATGCACCGGCATATTACGAAGGAAGAGCAGATGGATCTTATCCGGACCATACGTGATCGCGTACCAGGGATTTGCATTCGTACTACCCTGATGGTTGGCTTCCCCGGTGAAACAGATGAGGACTTTCAGGATCTTCTGGATTTTGTTCGCTGGGCTCGCTTTGAACGGATGGGGGCCTTTACTTATTCTGAAGAAGAGGGAACCTACAGTGCTCTTCATTATAAAGATGATATACCGGAGAATATAAAGCAGCAGCGTCTTGATGAATTGATGGCTGTACAGGAAGAAATCTCTGGTGAAATAGAGGCTCTTCACGTAGGAAAGACGATGAAAGTGATTGTCGACAGGAAAGAGGGATCGTACTTTATCGGTCGTACGGAATTCAGTTCTCCTGATGTTGATCCGGAAGTGTTGATACCGGTTTCCGATAATCCACATGTCCGTACTGGTCGTTTTTATCAGGTAAAGATCACGGGAAGTGAAGACTATGATCTTTATGGAAAAATAATTGCCCATGAATACTAAGGAATTGATAGCCAGCCTGGCTGAAAAAAGTGGATTCACGCAGGAGGATACCAAAAAACTCTTACGTACTGTTGTGGATGCCTTGACAGATGAAGTCGGTGAGGGACAACCTGTAGTCATTCCTGGTTTTGGCACCTTTGAGGTCAAGAAACGTCTGGAACGGATCATTGTTAATCCAACAACTAAACAACGGATGCTCGTACCACCGAAACTGATTTTGAATTTCCGGCCTTCGGCATCTGTCAAAGAGCAACTCAAGAATGGAGGAACGCCTAATGCCTAAAAACAGTCTTTCTTTGTTGGTTGCACACTTAGTGGAGAAAAACCATTTGGATGAAGCAACTGCTGACAAATTCATCAGGAATCTGCTGGAGGTTATCAATATAGGTATTCAACAGGACAAACTTGTGAAAATCAAGGGTTGGGGTACTCTGAAAGTTATTAGTGTTCGCGACCGTGAGAGTGTAGATGTCAATACTGGAGAACGTATCGTTATAGAGGGACGTGATAAACTCAATTTTACACCGGATGCGGTCTTAAGGGAAATTGTCAATAAACCATTCGAACAGTTTGAAACGGTTATCGTCAATGATGGGGTAGATTTTACGCCTGTTGATCAAGAATTTCTCGATTCCTTACCTTCTCAGAGCTCTTCTCCCCGGCAGGAAGAACCAAAGGATATAAAGGAGGAGGATGAAAATGAAAAAACAAATTCTTCTGTCGTAAGTACAGAAGCAACGGATAAGGTTGCTGATCAGATTTCGGAACAGACGGAACAGAGTGTACCTTCAGAAGAAAATACAACTCTTAAGGTTCCGGAAGCAAAACAATCTCTTCAAGATGGTGAAAATTCTTCGGATAATGCTCCAGAGAATAATATTTCGGAGAATGATGCACCTGAAGATAATACTTCTGAAGAGATAGAGGAGGAGCAATCTGATCATCTCGTCTCTACCCCTGTAGCAGAAACACCTTCTGTCAAAGAAGAGAATGATCATTCTTTGGATCAGGAACAACCATCCATAGAAAAGACAAAAACAGAAACTCTAACTGCTGACATCGCTGCTGTTGATAACCTTCAACAAGAGAGCAGTGAAAGTGCTTCTGATGAAAAAGAAGAAACGAAAGAGGAAGAGAAAAAGGAAAAAGCAGCAGCAGCAAAAGAAGAAGAAAAAAGTGCAAAAGAGGATGAAGACAATTCTCTTGTAGTGGATGGGGATGGAGAAAAGGCTTCAACTGTAAAAGTGTTTCCCCGATATCTCATCTTTATTACAGGATTTTTATTTCTTGTTTTAATAGGTGGTTTGGTCGGATTGAGTTACAATTATGGACGATTAGTTTCTGAATGTAATCAAATGGCTCTTAAACTCCATAATATGGAGAATACTTCTGCTGGTTCATTACCTGTTAAAGTTCGGAAAACCAAAGCCAAACCTCATCCTGAAAATCCTGTTCCTGTACCGGAAGTACAGAAAGAAAAAGCTACCTCTCCTGTACCTGCAAAGCAGAGTACTCCTAATGTCAAGCAAACGACTCAATCGGACACGAAGCAGAAAACCATTTCAGCAGTGCCTTCTCCAGGTGCTTATGATTCTGATCCCCGGGTACGTACCGGTGCTTATCGCATTGTGGGTATCGAAAAGGTCATTACCGTCCATAAAGGGCAGACCCTTTCCGGACTGAGCCAAGCCTATCTTGGAAAAGGTATGGAATGCTATGTAGAGGCTGTAAATGGTATCAAGGAAGTTAAAGAAGGACAAAAACTCCGAATTCCAAAATTAGAATTGAAGAAGAAAAAATAATACGGATATCAAAGGTGTGGTATCCGTATATTATGCTTTCAACATACAGTGAATGAAGCCGTTAATGAATAACGTTAAATAAATAGTTATAATTAGCAATGAAGTAGTTGAGGGATGTTCTGCCTGTTTATTCTTTAAAGAACTTCTGGTATTCGTTCTCAAAGTTAGGAGTAAATATCCCCTTTCCAAGATTTGATAGAATGTCCTCCTTTGTCCAGAATCTCCCTCCGTCAAGTTCTTCTTTATCGGGATTGACCTTACCATCGTAGGTACAACGGTGAACATAGACTAGTTCTTTTTCTTTTTTACTTTCAAAGACATAGTGTCCCATTGCAATAGGCTCGAAATCTGTAACATTCAGTTCTTCTCTTACTTCTCTTTTCAAAGCCTGTTCCACATTTTCACCCAGATCAATATGTCCGCCACAAGAAGTATCCCATTTTCCGGGTTGTATATCCTTCCACGCAGGACGCTTCTGAAGAAACAGTTCACCTTTGCTGTTAAACAGGTGTAGATGGACAACCGGATGTAATATCTTACAGCCATCGTGAGCATGCCCTCTGGTTATAGCTCCCAACATATTTCCCTGTTCATCTACTATAGGAAATTTCTCTGTTTTATTATCTCTCATTCGGTTCTCCTTTTCGAATCGTTCTGAATCTCTCCTTCAATTCTGTTGATTTCATTATTTTAAATTCTTTTTGGTCATTCCGTATTCCTTCATATCTTTTCTATTGACACATCTGAAACAGGAACGATTTGATTAAAAGCTCTATTCCAATGACCTTACGGCTGTATATGATCCTTGAAACTCTTCTTTAATTCCAAGTGGTTTCTGACGGAAGATGCCATAGATTGCACTTCCGCTTCCGCTCATTTGTGCATACACGGCACCACGGTCATAAAGATGTTGCTTGATGTTCTTCAACTCGGGCCAAAGGGAAAAGACCGGTTTCTCAAAATCATTCACGAGATCTGTCTTCCAGGTATCAATAGGCTGACGTACAACTTCCCGGCAGCATTTTTTCGGTTTCTGACATTTTATTTGACGGAAAGCGTCTGAAGTACTGATTGAAATATCCGGCTTGACAACAACCAGATAATAACCCGAAAGATTTCCTCTTGGGCCATCAGCCGGCTCCAGGATATTTCCCATACCAGACCCGAAACTGGGTTCCGCGGTAATGAAAAACGCACAGTCGGCACCTAATTTGGCTGCATAGCGTTCCATTTCAGCGTTACCGATATTCAGGCGAAAACGTTCATCTAGGAGCCTGATCATAAAGGCACCGTCAGAGGAACCTCCTCCCAGCCCTGCCTTCGAAGGGATCTGTTTGTATAGATGCGCATGTACACGAGGCAGTGAAAGATCTTCAGCCAGGACATGGTAGGCTTTTATGACAAGGTTCGATTGCTCGTCACAGTCTACTTGATTCCCTGTCACCTTTAGGTCACAGGGCTCTTCACCTGGAAATTTCTCATCCATATACTTGATTTCGAGCGCATCATAAATAGGAATTGGATAGAAAACAGTTTCCAGACTGTGGTAGCCATTCTCCAATTCACTTACTATATTTAAGCCGAGGTTGATTTTCGCACAAGGGAATACAATCATAGTTGTTTTATTTAATAGTAATGACAAAATTAATGAAAAAAGAAATACAATGCAACGAATCCTCTTTGTTTTTTTATTAACTTTGCAGTCAAAGCAATAACTAAGATGGCAGAAGAAAAGAAAAACAACAATCGTAAGCGACGTATATCTACACCAATCGATCAGACTTATGGGCATTTGCAACCCCAGGCTACAGATATCGAACAAGTAGTGATCGGAGCTCTTCTTGTAGATAAAGATGCGTTTTCGGTAGTGTCCGAGATCCTCCGTCCGGAGACCTTCTACGATCAGAGGAATCAGAAAATCTATCAGGCAATCCAGACCATGAACCTGGAGGAACGACCTGTGGATATTATGACTGTCATTGAAGAACTCAAGCATGAAGGGACTCTGGATGAAATAGGGGGACCGGCTTATATTCTGGACATCAGCCAGCATGTAGCGTCTTCTGCACACATAGAGTATCATGCTCATGTCCTTGCTCAGAAATTTCTTGCCCGGCAACTCATTCATTTTGCGAGTGATGTAGAGACAGACGCCTTTGATCCTCAGATAGATATAGATGAATTGATGCAGAAGGCTGAGAGTTCTCTTTTTGAACTCTCTCAGAATAATATGCGTCAGGATTATACTCAGATTGATCCGGTTATCCATGAAGCAACTGAGATATTGCAGCGTGCTGCAAGCAATGCAGGGGGATTGACAGGTATACCTACAGGTTTCACGCGTCTGGATGAGATTACCAGTGGATGGCAGAAAAGTGACCTTGCTATCATCGCCGGTCGTCCTGCAATGGGTAAGACTTCTTTTGCACTGAGTGTTGCTAAAAATATTGCAGTTGATCACCATATCCCTGTTGCATTCTTCTCTCTTGAAATGAATAAGGTCCAACTTGTCAACAGGCTTATTTCCAATGTTTGTGAGATAACGGGTAATAAGATCCTGAACGGACAACTGGATAATGATGATTGGGAACGGCTTGACAAAAAACTCCGGTTACTTATCGGAGCACCTTTATATATCGATGATACGCCGGGACTGTCCGTCTTTGAACTTCGTACCAAGGCCAGACGCCTGGTCCGTGAGCAGCATGTCAAGATCATCATCATCGATTACCTGCAGTTGATGAATGCCAACGGAGCACGTTTCAGTAACCGTCAGGAAGAAGTTTCTACTATATCCCGTTCTCTCAAAGGACTCGCCAAGGAGTTGGATATTCCTATTCTTGCACTTTCGCAATTGAATCGTACGGTTGAGAACAGGGAAGGACTGGAAGGAAAACGCCCTCAGTTGAGTGACTTGCGTGAGTCTGGAGCCATAGAGCAGGATGCCGATATCGTACTCTTCGTCCACCGACCTGAATATTATCATATTTATGAGGATGAAAAAGGGCATGACCTCCATGGAATGGCACAGATCATTATCGCCAAACACCGTAAAGGTGCAACCGGTGATGTGCTGTTACGCTTTAGAGGTGAATTTACTACCTTCCTGAATCCGGAAGATGAGAGGGGCTTTGCACCTCTTCCGCCTCAAGAAGGAGGAGAAATCATCGGTAGTAAAATGAATGGGAATAGCGATGATCCTCCTTTTTGATTAGAGATTTGATTTTATTCAGGAAGAAAATATTGATGGGCTGGATCACGGACGCTGATTCCAGCCTGTTTCTTGAATATATCCTTCTACGTAAAGAGCTTTCCCGGAAAGGGATGCAGCAAAGTAAGGTCCGAAAACTCCTATAGACTTACCGTCTTCACTTCTTCAATTTAAGAATGAAGATATAGCATAATATAATGGGCAAATAAACGAATCTGTAACTTTTTTTGTTAAAAAAGTAATCATTTGTTTGCTCGTTTCATTTTAATTCTCTACCTTTGCCCTCGAAAATAATAAAGACAATGATTTCACAGATTATACTAAGCATTATGATTCGAATTCGACTGCAACTAGTGGCCGGAAGTGATGAGGTATGTGTATAGTTTTGTATGATCATGTATGAAAGCCTTTCTCACTTCTGGTATAGTGGGAAAGGCTTTTTTAATGATAGGAAGTAAGTAAATGATTAACAAGTTTTGAATATGAGAGACAGATTATTTGTTTTTGACACTACGCTTCGCGATGGCGAACAGGTGCCGGGTTGTCAGTTGAACACGGTAGAGAAGATCCAAGTGGCCAAGCAACTTGAGCTGTTGGGGGTAGATGTGATTGAAGCGGGATTTCCTATTTCCAGTCCTGGTGATTTCAATTCAGTAGTAGAAATCAGTAAAGCCGTCACATGGCCGGTTATCTGTGCTCTGACCCGTGCAGTACCCAAGGATATCGACTGTGCAGCAGAAGCACTGAAGTATGCCAAACGTAAACGTATTCATACAGGACTGGGAACAAGTGATTATCACATCAAATATAAATTCAATTCCACCCGTGAGGAAATACTTCAACGTGCTGTCGAGTGCGTCAAATATGCTAAGAAGTACGTTGAAGATGTCGAGTTTTATGCCGAAGACGCCGGTCGTACAGACAATGAGTATCTGGCTCAGGTCTGTGAAGCGGTTATTAAGGCTGGTGCTACGGTACTCAATATTCCGGATACAACAGGTTATTGTCTTCCGGATGAATATGGGAATAAGATCAAGTACCTGATGGAACATGTTGATGGAATAGACAAGGTGCAGATCTCCACTCATTGTCATAATGATTTGGGTATGGCCACAGCCAATACCTTACAGGGTGTCTTGAACGGGGCTCGTCAGGTGGAAGTCACAATCAACGGCATAGGTGAGCGTGCCGGCAATACTGCCCTTGAAGAAATTGCCATGATCTTGAAATGTCATAAGAACATCGGAATCGATACGAATATCAATACGACAAAGATCTGTCCCACTTCAAGGATGGTATCCAGTCTGATGAATATGCCTGTCCAACCTAATAAAGCTATTGTGGGACGTAATGCTTTCGCTCATTCTTCGGGTATTCATCAGGATGGTGTCCTGAAGAACGCACAAACTTATGAAATCATAGATCCTAAGGACGTAGGATTGGATGACAATGCCATTATCCTTACTGCCCGCAGCGGCCGTGCAGCCCTTAAATACCGTTTGAATGTCAACGGCGTTGATGTATCAGAAGATAAACTGAATGAGATTTATAAAAAATTTCTGGTTCTTGCTGACAAGAAGAAAGAAGTCACAGATGATGACGTAATGGCATTGGCAGGCGCAGCTTCGGGGCTGTCGCATAATGTGAAACTCGATTATCTTCAGGTCACTACCGGTAAAGGCGTGAACAGTGTGGCAAGTATCGGTCTGGATATTGCCGGTGAGAAATTTGAGGAGTGTTCTTCGGGCAATGGTCCTGTAGATGCCGCTATCCTTGCACTAAAACGTATTATCCGCAAACAGATGGTCCTGAAGGAATTTACGATTCAGGCTATTGATAAGGGATCTGATGATGTGGGCAAAGTACACATGCAGGTGGAATATGATGGGCACATTTATTATGGCTTCGGTGCAGATACCGACATCGTAACGGCTTCTGTGGAGGCTTATATAGATTGTATCAATAAATTCAGGAACAAGTAAAATATAAGATAGATATGAACACTTTGTTTGACAAAATCTGGGACCGTCATGTAGTCCAGATTGTAAAAGACGGACCGACACAACTTTACATCGACAGGCTTTACTGCCATGAGGTGACTTCTCCTCAGGCTTTTGCAGGACTCAGAGCCAGGGGTCTCAAACCTTTCAGACCTGAACAGATTTACTGTATGCCGGATCACAACACTCCTACACATGATCAGGATCAACCCATTCAGGATCCTATATCCCGTAAACAGATAGATACGCTGGACAAAAATTGTGAGGAGTTCGGCTTGACTGAATACAAGATGAATACACCGGACAACGGCATCATTCACGTCGTAGGCCCTGAGAAGGGACTGTCCTTACCGGGAATGACCATTGTCTGCGGTGATTCTCACACGTCTACACATGGAGCTGTCGGAGCTTTGGCTTTTGGCATCGGAACTTCTGAAGTGGAAATGGTCATGGCTTCACAATGTATCTTGCAGCAGAAACCGAAATCAATGCGGATCAATATCAATGGAAAACTCAAAGCCGGAGTGACGGCTAAGGATGTCGCATTGTATCTGATGAGTCAACTGACTACATCCGGTGCTACAGGATATTTTGTAGAATATGCCGGTCAGATAGTTCGGGATATGAGCATGGACGGTCGTCTGACACTCTGTAATCTGTCTATTGAAATAGGCGCTCGGGGAGGTTTTGTCGCTCCAGACGAGACGACCTTTGCTTTTCTGAAAGGCCGTCAATATGCTCCGAAAGGTGCTGAATGGGATAAGGCTGTAGCTTACTGGAGAACACTGAAAAGCGGTGAGGATGCTGTCTTTGACAAAGAACTCAACTTCAATGGAGAGGATATTGAACCTCGGATCACATACGGTACGAATCCGGGAATGGGTATAGCCATTGGTGACACTGTTCCTACATTGGATCAGATACCGGCTGAGGATCAGGCTTCTTTCAAAAAAGCCTTGAACTATATGGGATTCACTCCGGGACAGAAATTGCTTGGTCATCCCGTGGACTATGTCTTCCTGGGAGCTTGTACAAATGGCAGGATTGAGGACTTCCGGGCTTTTGCCAATATCGTCAAGGGACATCATAAAGCTGACAGTGTGACCGCCTGGCTGGTTCCGGGCAGTTGGCTTGTCGATCGTCAGATCCGTGAAGAAGGTCTTGACAAGGTTTTGGAAGCAGCAGGATTTCAGATCCGCCAACCCGGATGTTCTGCCTGTCTGGCCATGAACGATGATAAGATTCCTGCAGGCAAGTATTCTGTATCTACGAGCAACCGCAACTTTGAAGGACGTCAGGGACCAGGTTCACGTACCATCCTTGCCAGTCCGCTTGTAGCTGCAGCCGCTGCCATTACAGGAAAAATCACAGATCCGAGAACCCTCTAAAAAGTTAGTAAAATGAAACAGAAATTTAATGTTATCACTTCTTCCTGCATTCCTTTACCTTTAGAGAATGTAGATACAGACCAGATTATACCAGCCCGTTTCCTGAAAGCTACGGACAAAGAAGGTTTCGGACAGAATCTCTTCCGTGACTGGAGGTACCATAAAGACGGAACTCCGAAAAAAGATTTTGTTCTTAATGATCCTTCTTATTCAGGAGTAATTCTTGTGGCAGGCAAGAACTTCGGTTCAGGATCTTCCCGCGAGCATGCTGCCTGGGCTATTGCCGGATATGGCTTCCGGGTTGTAATCAGTTCATTCTTCGCAGATATACACAAGAATAATGAATTGAACAATTTTGTCCTTCCCGTTGTGGTCAGTGAACCTTTCTTAAAGGAACTGTTTGACAGCATACAGAAGGATCACAAGACACAGGTGAAAGTGGATCTGCCCGGTCAGACGGTGACCAATCTCGCTACAGGACATTCAGAGCATTTTGAGATCAATGGGTATAAAAAGCATTGTCTGGAAGAGGGACTGGATGATGTAGATTTCCTGGTGAAGAATCTGGATAAAGTTGAAACTTGGGAAAAAGCAGACAGCCTGAGTTTCCAGGATTAAGGCAAGGATGGTATTATGAATAGCGATTCAGAAAAAAAGACAATAGAAATCATGGATTCAACGCTCCGTGATGGTGAACAGACCAATGGGGTCTCGTTCCTGCCACACGAGAAGTTGATGATAGCTAAGGCACTCCTTGATATAGGAGTAGACCGTATAGAAGTTGCTTCTGCACGGGTATCTGACGGTGAAAAGGATGCAGTAAGCATGATCTGCCGATATGCAGCCAACCATGATCTGTTGGATCGTATCGAAGTTCTGGGGTTTGTCGACGGAACAAAATCTGTAGACTGGATCAAAGATTGTGGTTGTCATGTTATCAATCTTTTGGCTAAGGGTTCTCTTAAACATTGCACCCTCCAACTCCATAAAACCCCCGAAGAGCATATTGCTGATGTCAAAGAGGTGATCAACTATGCCCATGACTGCCATTTTACGGTAAATCTATACTTGGAAGACTGGTCTTCCGCAATGAAGGACTCCAGGGATTATGTCTACCAGATGATGGACGTACTGAAGGATAGTGGCATCGCACGGTTCTTGCTGCCTGATACCTTGGGCATTCTCAATCCGTTCAATACGAAGGAATACATAGAAGATATGATTTCCAGATACCCTGGAGTAAAATTCGACTTTCATGCCCATAATGACTATAACATGGCAGTAGGAGATTCCTTTGCTGCTGCCGAGGCTGGCGTCAGCGGACTTCATGTTACCGTCAATGGACTGGGGGAGCGTTGTGGTAATGCTCCTTTATCTTCTGTTCAGGTAATGCTTCACGACCAACTCGGTATTCTCACTCATGTGGATGAGTCGGCTCTTGTAGATGTCTGTCATCTTGTCGGTGGATACAGTGGTATCTATGTGGCTCCTAATACTCCGGTAATCGGTGAAAATGTGTTTACTCAGGTGGCAGGTGTTCATGCAGATGGGGATAAGAAAGCTCACCTCTATAGTAATGCCCTGGTTCCGGAACGTTTCGGCCGTCATCGGGAGTTTGCTTTGGGAAAGAACTCCGGAAAGGCAAATATTATCCAGAACCTAAAAAAATTAGGACTTGAGCTCACGCCTGGACAGACGAAACTTGTGACAAGAAGAATCACGGAACTGGGTGATAAAAAGGAATTGGTCACACAGGATGATTTGCCTTATATCGTAAGTGATGTCCTCAAGCACAATGCGCCTGAAGATAAAATAAAACTCGTAAGTTATATGGCATCAACTTCTTATGGTATGAAACCTATAGCAAGCCTTAAAGTAAAAATCAATGGGGTAAACTATGAAGCGGTACATACCGGTGACGGTCAGTACGATGCTTTCGTAAAAGCTATGAGGAAGATCTATAAGGAGAAACTGAACCGTACTTTTCCAGTCTTGGACAATTATCAGGTCAGTATACCTCCTGGCGGACATACAGATGCTCTCGTACAAACGGCCATCTCCTGGCATTATGGTAACCGATTCTGGCGCACACGCGGACTGGATGCGGATCAGACGGAAGCTGCTATCAAGGCAACTTTGAAAATGCTCAATTTATTTGAGAATGACGAGTGCCATGATGACTCGGACATACCGCCATCCCAAAGAAATAATGAATAAACAACTCAATAAAAGAAATTATAATGAACTTGAAAATTGCAGTTTTGGCCGGTGATGGCATCGGACCAGAAATCATGAAACAGGGCATAGCAGTCCTGGACACTATCGGGAAAAAATTCGGACATACCTTCCAATATACACCTGCTGTCTGTGGTGCTCATGGTATAGATGCGGTAGGTGATCCGTTCCCTGATTCTACATTCAAGACTTGCATGGACTCTGATGCTGTCCTGTTTGCTGCTGTCGGTGATCCTCGTTTTGATAATGATCCTACTATTAAGGTACGGCCGGAGAATGGTTTGCTTGCCATGCGCAAGAAGTTAAGCCTTTATGCTAATGTACGTCCTGTGGCAACCTTTGACTGTTTGCTTCACAAGAGTCCGTTGAAGGATGAGATCATCAAGGGAGCAGACTTTGTCGTGATCCGTGAGTTGACCGGAGGAATGTATTTCGGCAAGAAATACCAGGACAATGATATGGCTTACGATACGGATATCTATTCACGCCCTGAAATTGAACGTATATTGAAAGTCGGATTCGAGTTTGCCATGAAGCGCCGCAAGCATCTTACGGTCGTAGACAAAGCCAATGTCCTGGCCAGTTCACGTCTTTGGCGCCAGATAGCCATGGAGATGGCTCCAAAGTACCCGGAAGTTTCTACAGACTATATGTTTATAGACAATGCTTCCATGCGAGTACTCACAGAACCACGCTTCTTTGACGTGATCGTTACGGAGAATACCTTTGGTGATATTCTTACGGATGAAACCAGCAGTATTACTGGATCTATGGGATTGCAGCCATCTGCTTCCCTGGGTGACCATACTCCTTTGTTTGAACCTGTCCATGGCAGTTGGCCACAGGCTGCAGGTAAGAATATTGCCAATCCGGTTGCAGAGATTCTTTCTGCTGCCATGCTGCTTGAGCATTTTAATCTGAAAGAAGAAGGAGCACTGATACGTAAGGCTGTCGATGCCAGTCTGGAAGCAAATGTACGCACACCGGAGATTCAGGTTGAAGGTGGTAAAATGTACGGTACTACCGATGTCGGCGCGTGGATTGTAAATTATATACAAAACGCATAATAACTTCCAAACAGTATAACTGGACTGTTTCAGGTAACTGTTGGCCTCTTTGTCCACGATAAGGATTTGCTAATCCTTATCGTGGATATTTTGTTTCTATTTGATGAGAAGCATTAATTTTGTCTAACAGGTAGGGCTATCTTTTGGGACATTCCACTTTTTTTGTAACTTTGCCGATAAAAATTAATGATCATGCGCAAACTCTTTATGATCTGTATCCTCTTCGTCCTGTTCGGACGTCTGGGCATGGCTCAGAATTACCAGTCCCTGAGAGATTCTCTTTCTAAAGCGACTGACATCCTGGCTTATCATCCTGACAGTGTCGACCTGCGCCTGAAAAAGGTGGCTTGGAATATCAAGTTGGAGCAGTGGCAGTATGCCAAAGATGATCTGGACAAAGTACTCTATCTCCGACCTGGAAATATCGCAGGACTGTTTTACCGTGCATACGTGAACCAGAAATTAAACCGGTATAATTTTGCCCGCCTCGACTACCAGAACCTGTTGACTATCGTGCCAGGTAATTTCGAAGCGGAACTGGGACTGGCATTGCTGAACCAGAAGGATATGCACTATACGGAGGCTTATGATGGGATTAACACCCTCGTTGACCAGTATCCGGACAGTGCTGTAGCTTACGCTGCCAGAGCTGGAATAGAAGAGGAAAGAAAGATGTACGATGTGGCTGAATATGATTATTCGAAAGCTTTTCAACTGGATTCTGCCAATATCGACTATCTTTTGAACCGGGCTAATCTCAGAATTAACCTGAAACGCTTTGACGAGGCTGAAAATGATTTGAAATTAGCTGTTAAACGGGGTTATCCGAGAGGTGCACTCATCGGCTATTATCGCAAACTTAAATATAACAAGAAGAAATAGGAGCAATGATTAAATGTATTGAAAAGTGGGGGAGTTTTATTCTGTTTTTTTTCTGTCTTTTCTCTTCCTCACTATGGGCACAAAACACACCAAATGCCCGACAGGCTAAGAGAATATTCGGTGAAGCCTGTCAACAGATATATGGCCCGCGCGGGGCTGAGTTCAATTATTCTGTCAATGTGATAGGCCTTTATAAAACATCGGGTACGATGTGGATAAAAGGTAAAAAGCATAGATTTGTAGAGCGGCAATGTTCTGTATGGGATGATGGGGTCAATTTCTATCGTGTAGACAGAAGAAAGAAGACTGTCGAACTCCATAGTTCCAATTCACCGAAGAAGGATAAGTTGTTTTCCAGATTTTCCTTTAATCCGAACAGTTACAGTTATCATATCAGTGACAGTTGCCAGGGGTATCTTATCTCTCTTGATGCTCTCCCCGGTACTAAAGGAATCAAGCACATCAAGGCTACTATAGATAAACACACCCTGGTTCCGAAACTTTTAAAAATCAAGGTGTCGTTCTTCTGGGCAAAGGTAAAAATTGATGAATTTCACAAGGGGAATATCAACGACCATATATTCTGCTTCCCACGCTCACAGTTTTATGGATACAGATATATTGATAAAAGACCTGATTGAGAATCAACTTTTTTCTGAGTTGGCTAAGGCTTTTTATGACATTATGACAGTTGTGCCTTTCAGGCATATTTCTTGCAGAAGAAAAAGTATTAAGCAACTTTGCCTGATAGAAGGTAGAAAGAACATTTGAGAGTTATAAAAAGAGGAGAGGGACAGCAATGAAGTTTTAAAATTCATTGTCCGTCCCTTATTTTTTAGTGGACTTCCACTTTGATGACAACGACGCGCAGATGCTGGTCTGGTTCATCTGTGAGCACTTTGGCAATATGCCAGTCACCGGGGAAGAAGATGTTAAAGTGTCCCGGACAACTTTTGATGAATTTAGTCCGGTCTTTGATATAATCATAATGGATGACATCTTTGGACAGATTGTACTTGCAATTTGCCGTGCTTGTATAATGGTCTATCAGTCCGAAACCTTCTATACCTTTTACTACATACTGGAAATCAATATGATGGTAATGACTTTCAGAAGCCCTTTTCTTTAAGGAATCATTGATACCATCCTCTACACTTGCTACCATAGTGGTGCCTGCTATAGGATACCGTCCGGCTGGCAGGGTCAGCAAGTCTATATTCTGAAGCCATTGAAACAAGGCTTTCCATTGGGCCGGATTCTTATGATACTGCTCATAGAAATCTACGGCATTCACACTGGCATCCGGTGAAGCTTTGGTAAAACCGTTTCGCCATTCACCGGAAGCAACCCACTCACGGGCGGTTTTGATCTGTCTGCAGTCCTGTACATAATGGGTATAATAGCCTTTACTACGGGCATGAACGGAAATTGCCCCTAACAGGATCAGACCAAGAAGAAAAAATCTCTTGATTTTCATATTACTAAAAAATTGAAAATGGGGACAGATCCACAGAACTGTCCCCATTTATATTGATCAACTTCTCTGTTGGATTACAGGATTGTCTTTACAGCCTCCAGCATTCCCTTCTTCTGAATCAGATCAAGATCCTTCTTGACCAGTGCAGTAAAACCAGGAACAGCATTGAGATCCTCACCCCATACATAGTCATAGGCAAGTACACCTTCTGCCACTTTCTGGGTGTCACCGGTTGCCCACAGGTCAGTCAGATGCTGCATGATTTTCGGATCGTCCTTCGGTTGGATAAGCGTACCGTCTTCACGCTTGCCACCTTTATAATAGGTGATGATAGCTGCAAGACCGAATACCAGTCCCTGAGGCAGCTCACCCTTACGCTTCAGATAAATCTTCACGCCTGGCAGGTCACGTGTATTGTATTTCGGGAAGGAGTTCAGCATGATAGAAGTAACCTGATGGTCTACATATGGGTTGTCGAAACGCTCGATGACGTCAGAAGCAAACTTCTTCAGTTCGTCCATCGGCAAGTCGAGGGTTTGCATGAGTTCATCAAACTGTACCTTATGGATATACTTGCCGATAACGGCGTGCTGGCAGGCATCACGTACGATATTCAGTCCGCTCAGGAATGCAACAGGGGAGAGAACGGTATGAGGACCGTTCAGCAATGTCACCTTACGGGCATGGTATGGCTTTTCATCATTTGTGATAAGCACGTGCAGACCGGCTTTCTCAGCTGGAAACTCTGCCCTCAGATCTTCTACAGACATATTCTCAGGTCTCTCTATTACCCAGAGGTGGAAACTCTCGGCCTGTACGACCATATTGTCTCTATAAGAGATTCTCTGTTGGATTTCCTTGATTGTCTTACGTGGGAATCCCGGAGTGATACGGTCTACGAGAGTAGCACATACGTAGCAGTCTTCGGTAAACCATTTCTTGAAACCTGCATAGTCACTGCCCATATCGTTCTTCCAGAGTTCGATATACTTGTTGATGCAGTCTTTCAGATGATGGCCGTTCAGGAAAATCAACTCACAGGGCATGAGGATCATTCCCTTGGTTGGATCACCGTTGAAGAACTGGTAACGATGGAAAAGCAACTGTACCAGTTTGCCGGGATATGAAGAAGCGGGAGTATCTGTAAATTTGCAACTGTCATCGAAGGCAATACCGGCTTCCGTCGTGTTGGAAACGACAAAACGCATTTCGGGTTGCTCTGCCAGTGCCATGAAGGCTTGATTCTGTGTGTAAGGGTTCAATGCACGGCTCACACAATCTACACGTGTGATGGTATTGACAGGTTCTCCATTTTCTCTTCCTTGCAGGTTGACATGATAGAGGCAGTCTTGTCCGTTCAACATATCTACCATTCCGGTAGGGAGGGGCTCTACGATGACGACACTACTGTTGAAGTCTGTTTTCTGATCCATATTCCAGACGATCCAATCTACAAAACCACGAAGGAAGTTGCCCTCACCAAACTGGATGATTCTTTCCGGCATCTCACTCTTCGGAGCGGTACGCTTGTTCAAAGACTTTAATTCTGACATAATTGAATTTTGATTTTTATGTTTTAGATTTTATGTTTGTTTTTTCAGATTTCCTGCAAAGATAGTAAAATATACATGATCTTTTCTAAGAAAAGCCGTAAATCCCTACGCAAACCTTTGCGAAGAGAATCCAGACAATGATTTTTACATCGCAAAAGCGTTGAATCCACCGTCAACGACTGCCACTGTTCCGGTAACAAAGGCTGCGGCATTGCTCATCAGATACTGGATCGTGCCACAGAGTTCTTCAGGCTTTCCCATCCTGCCAAACGGGGTCTGGCGGATGACATCCTTTCCTCGCTGAGTATAACTGCCGTCTGGATTAGTCAGAAGGGCACGGTTCTGGTTGGTGATGAAAAAGCCGGGGGCGATGGCATTCACACGGATACCTTCTCCAAACTTTTTTGCACATTCGGTAGCCATATAGGCTGTAAAATTACTGATTCCTGCCTTGGCAGCAGCATAGCCGCAAACTCTTGTCATCGGTCGGAAAGCAGCCATCGAAGAGAAATTGATGATACTCCCTTTTCCTGCCTTGACCATAGGTTTGAGGAATACCTGTGAAGGAATTACGGTACCCACCAGATTCAGGTTGAGGACCTTCTGAAACTCTTCCGGTTTCAGATCGAAGAAGGTCTGGTCCGGTGCAATGACTGCTCCAGCCATATTACCGCCGGCAGCATTGAGAAGGGTATCTATCTTTCCGTATTTGGCCAGAATATCTTTGCAGTTTTGCTCGACGATAGCCTTATTCATTACATCAGTTTTGAAATAAGAAGCCTCACCGCCTGCATTCCTGATGTCATCGACAATCTTCTTTCCGGTATCCTCACGGCGGCCTAATATAACGACTTTTGCACCTTGGAGGGCCAGGTATTTACCGATAGAGCAGCCCAGTACACCGGTTCCACCCGTGATGACTACTACATAGTCTTTAATGTCAAACAGTTCATTCATGTTCTTTGTTTTATTGGTTGATTAAAAGTTGAGTAGTTGTTTCCCCTTGCCGGGTATTCAATGGCAAAGGCAAATACAACGCTGAATATACAAATATAGGAAACTGAAGGAATCACTCCATTCAATCCAAGAATCCGGGTTGATGATATTGCAGTCCCAGTTCCCGGTCCACAGTGGCTATTATTCCCTGTACCTGTCCCATGGCAAACATACGGCCGAGGAAAGAATAACCGGCATTGTATCCTCGCTTATCATCACCCAGCATGGTCATACCATGGTCTACCCGCATAGGCAACTTTGGATTGGCCTTTTCAAAAATCCTCACGAGTTCAATGAGATTAGCCCTTCCTCCCAGATGACTGGCTTCAGTAAAGTCACCATTGGGAAACACATGGCAGGAACGCAGATGGACGAACCAGGTCCTGTCAGCATACTTCCAGGCTAATTTGACAATGTCATTCCGCTCTCCGGCTGAAAGACTTCCGGCACAGAAGGTAAGTCCGTTGTGAGGATTATCCACGGCATGAAGAAACCAACTGATGTCTTCGTCACAAGTTATGATACGGGGCAGTCCCAGTATCTGAAATGGAGGATCATCCGGATGAACACACATGAACAGGTCATATTTATTGCAGACCGGCATGATCGCTTTCAGAAAGTATTTCATATTCTCACGCAGTTTTTCCCTGTCTACGCCTTCATAAAGGGAAAGGAGTTTTCTGAAAAGCTGTAAGGGATGTTCATCTCCTTCTTTGATATTACCGGATACGAACCCTTGTGTCTTTACGATAATATTATCGACGAGCTGGTGATCCTTTTCCGGAGTCATCGTCTGCTTCAGTTTTTCCACTTCTTGTAAGACCACCGTCGACCAGTCTTTCTCTGCATCCTTGCGTTTCAGAATACAGATGTCGAAGTAAGCAAACTCTGCCTGAGAGAAATAGAGGTTATAAGTGCCGTTAGGATTGAGGTGCATCAGGTCAGTTCTCGCCCAATCCAGTACGGGCATGAAGTTATAGCAGACCGTATGGATTCCACACTCTGACAGATTCTTCAGACTGACCTTGTAATTCTCGATCAGATGGTCACGGTCCGGTCCTCCGTATTTGATACTTTCACTTACAGGCAGACTTTCCACCACACTCCAGCGCAACCCATAACTTTCGATGAAGGACTTCAAGTCATTGATCTTTTCCTTAGTCCAGATTTCCCCGTTAGGTACATCATGCAAGGCGGTGACAATGCCTTCAATGCCGATTTCTTTCAGCATTGGTAAGGTAATTTTATCCTTTTTCCCAAACCATCTCCACGTTCTTTCCATAGGTTTTATTGTCTTAAAGTAATTGTTTCTTCATGTTTTGTTTTAGTCATATAGACCTCCGGAAAAATTGGAAAATTCATAAACCAATCTTTTCGGCAAACAAAGTTACTAAAAATATTGAGAAGTCGCTTTCTTTTATTCCGGAAATCTTGCAGAATCCGGAGAAAAACCTTATCTTTGGGCAAAAAGAAGAGAATGATCATGGAAAAAATAACACCGGATAATTTTGATAACCTTTATTTGGACCCTGTTGAACAGCAGCAGATCGATTTGTTTGTCTGCCGCGAAATGGAACGGCAGGTCCACCGCTACATCAAGGCAATGTCTGGTTCCAAGAAAAGCATGGAATGCTTCATCGACCGGCTGTCCAAACTCAGCCTTCCACAGAAGGAAGAGGCTATTGCCCGGTATATTGATCTGAACAGAAAGATTATTGATGGACTCGACTGGAAAATCATCCTGACACGGTCCGTGGCCAATTATTGTGACACCTTTGCCTATCTCATTGCTCTTATCCAGAACAAACGCAAGATGGTCTATTATCTGCAGCATATCAAGCAGACTTACATCAAATACCATTCTGTATTTGAAATCAATGGCAAATTTGGGATAAAAGATCACGAAGGAAAAGTTGTCATTCCTGCTGAATATGACTTCCTTCGGACTCCATACGTCTATGTTGATGACTTGTCTATGGTCCCGGTCATCGCGGAGAAGAATGGGAAAATGGGACTCATCCTGCCTGACTATCACAATACGGTGGCAGTAGACTTTATCTATGATGATATCTCCCTGAGAGATGAATACCCTTATTTCGAAGCACGAAAAGGTAAGAAAAAGGGGATATTGGATACCAATGGCAGATTCGAAGAGTATGCATCTGATCCAGCTGAATGAGATAAGGGGGACTCAAAAATTCCGAATACCAAATAAAACATAAAATCTGACTTTAATCTTTTTATCATTTCATGCAAACGGATGAAACAGAATGATCAAACAGCAGAAAAAGTGGTGGATTGATGCCCAAAATAGACTTTAAAGAATCTTTTTTTGCAAATATATTAAGAATTTGTAAAAATATGTTATTTCTGCTTGTTTTGTAAAAAATTAGTTCGTATATTTGTCCTAGTACTAAATAAAAGGTTGACTTTCTAGAAATATAAAGATTATGGGAAAATATAATATCACGGTGAGAAAGGACAAAGAGGTGGCTTACCGTACTCTGGTCAGCCCCAGAATGATGGAAGAACTCAAGCAAAAGATTCTTGAGGTCGTTCTCATTCAGAAAAAATATAAGGATAAAGATTATTCTGCAAAAAAATTGGCAAAGGATTTAGGAACGAACACACGATACATTTCAGCTGTAGTAAATGTGAAGTTCCACATGAATTACACATCATTTGTCAATAAGTTTCGTATCGAGGAGGCCATGTCTCTTCTTGTAGATCATCGTCACAATGACCTGAATATGGAAGATATATCAGACATGGTCGGCTTTTCTAACAGACAATCTTTTTATGCATCTTTTTATAAGATCAATGGCTGCACCCCTAGGGAGTATAAGATGCGCAATATTGCGTGGCATCCCTCAATCAAAGACAAGAAGAAAAAGGGTGGGAAGAAGTCAGTAAAGGCAAATGCATAAAAAAATGGAACTGAAAAAATTCGAATTTGCAAACGAAAAGTTTGCAGATCTACAACTTCTGCGTTATCAACTTAATGGTTTTAATGATCTTTCTCTTACTCAGAAATGCTATGTCTACTGTTTGTCAAAAGCAGCTCTTTACGGAAGGGACATCACTTTTGACCAACAGGGCAAGTATAATCTTCGCATCCGCAAGACTCTGGAAACCGTTGTCGCTTCCTATAGCGGCTCACATGATGATCCGGACTTTATAGCTCTGGAGACTTATCTGAAGAGGGTCTGGTTTTCCAATGGGATCTATCATCATTATAACTGTGAGAAATTTATTCCCGGGTTTTCGAGGGATTTCCTCTGTGATGAAATCCTGAAGATAAATCCAAATGATTTACCATTGCATCCCGGTGAAAGCGTGGAAGCATTCATGAAGGAGATTTTTCCGGTCATCTTTAATCCGGATATTCTTCCGAAACGCGTTAACCAGGCTCCGGGTGTGGATCTGGTCAAGACCTCTGCATGCAACTTCTATGAGGGTATCACCCAACAGGAAGTGGAAAACTACTATTCACAGAAAAAGACCGATGAATATGAGCAACCGTCATGGGGGCTCAACTCTAAGCTCATCAAGCATGACGGGAAAATAGAAGAACAGGTATGGAAAGTTGACGGCCTCTATGGTCCGGCAATCCAAAAGATCGTGGACTGGTTGCTTAAAGCCCGTGACTTTGCCGAGAATGAAGAACAGAAAAAGGTCATTGATCTTCTGGTGAAATATTACCGTACAGGAGACCTTCGCGATTTTGACCGGTTCTCGATTGAATGGGTCAGCCAGCATGATGGGGAAGTTGATTTCATCAATGGCTTTATCGAAGTATACGGAGACCCTCTGGGACTGAAAGGTACATGGGAGGGATTCGTAGAGTATAAAGATCCCATCGCTACCAGGCGCACACGGATTATCTCTGAAAATGCACAGTGGTTTGAAGACCATTCACCGGTGGATCCGCGGTTCCGCAAGCCGCACGTCAAGGGTGTCACGGCAAATGTGGTCTGTGCTGCTATGCTGGGAGGTGATGAGTATCCCTCTTCCGCCATCGGAATCAATCTGCCGAATGCAGACTGGATTCGGGCAGAGAAGGGCAGCAAGAGTGTAACGATCGGAAATCTGACAGAAGCCTATAACCAGGCTGCCAAAGGGAATGGATTCATGGAAGAATTCGTGATTGATCAACCTACTGTTGACTCAATCAGAAAATATGGAGACCTGACTGATGATCTGCATACCGATTTGCATGAATGTCTGGGACACGGCAGCGGACAACTGTTACCGGGTACGGACCCGAATGCACTCAAAGCGTACGGCAATACCATTGAGGAGGCAAGAGCTGATCTGTTCGGCTTGTATTACATTGCTGACCCGAAATTGGTAGACCTGGGCCTTCTTCCTGACGGGGAGGCTTATAAAAGCCAGTATTATACGTACCTGATGAATGGCGCACTCACTCAATGTATGCGCATCAGACCGGGACAGGATATTGAGGAGGCTCACATGAGAAACCGGGCCCTGATAGCCAACTGGGTTCTTGAACGTGCGGGCGGTGCTGCTGAGATTGTGGAACAGGATGAAAAGCATTACCTTAAAGTAAATGATTATAGTGCACTGCGTGGCCTGTTTGCCAAACTTCTGGCTGAAATACAGCGGATCAAGAGTGAGGGTGATTATCAGGCTGCCAGACAACTCGTCGAGCAGTATGGTGTAAAGATCGATCCGACCATACACAAAGAGATTCGGGAACGTTATGCACAACTCCATATTGCTCCTTACAAAGGATTTATTAATCCCAAATTTCAGTTGGTCCGTGATTCGAAAGGAACGGTCACTGATGTAGAAGTCAATTACACCGAAGGTTATGCAGAACAGATGTTGCGCTATTCCCGTGATTACGCAACATTAGTATGAGAGAATTACCGTTATGAAAGAAGATACAAAGGAAAAGTTGAATGCCATCAAGCGTTCCTTCCGACTGCGGATGAACCGGCCTGCTGCTGATTCCATGCGCGAGAAGGGACTGGACTACAAAGTCAACTGGGGTGTCAATTTTGTTGAGTTGAAGAAGATGGCAGGGGAGTATGGTAAAGATTATGATCTGGCCATCGAACTCTGGAAGGAAGATATACGGGAATGCAAGATCCTGGCTACGCTGATGATGCCACCGGAAAAGATGCTTCCCGATATCGTTGATGTATGGATGGAACAGATCCGGGGTCAGGAAATGGCAGAAATGATAGCCTTCAACCTGTTGCAGTATGTCGATTATGCCCCAATGCTCGCTTACCAGTATATAGCTTCGGACAAGGAAACCTATCAGGTTACCGGCTATTCACTACTCGCACGACTGTTCATGAAAGGACAGGAGCCCAATTCACGCGGTATCAATGAATATCTTGATCAGACAGTAGCAGCATTGCAGAACAAGTCATTGGGTGTACGCCATGCTGCAGCCAATTGTGCCCGCCGTTTTGCCCAGTTGGGTGAGATTTATTCCCGCATGGCCAAGGCAGCTTTAAAAGGTCTCATTGAAATATATTGAAAAGTTGACTGTAAAACAAGTAGAGAATTTTGCGACTGACTACCTGTTATAAATTGAATGGCAACCAGCAAAATAAAAGAGCTGGTTGCCATTCTTTGTCTGTAGACATTTGCTATGTGAATTGCATATAGCAAATATAACGAATTTATTTCTGTCTTTTTTACGACAAGTTTTCCTTACGGTTGGGATCACGGTCTATGACCGTACCGTTAGCCTGGTGCGTAGCCAGAACCAGGACCTCAGCGATCTGTACATGTTCTGGAGCACTGGCAGCATAGAAGGCGACATCAGCTATATCATCACCGTTCAGAGGATGGACACCCTGATATACGTGATCAGCCTTCTTCTCATCCCCTTTAAAACGAGTCACACTGAAATGAGTCTCCACCAGTCCTGGTTTGATGTTCGTTACCCTGACACAAGTATCAGCGACGTCTATCCGGAGTCCGTCCGTCAAAGCCTTCACGGCAGCTTTAGTAGCGCAGTATACATTTCCACCGGCGTAAGCAGCATCACCTGCCACACTGCCAATGTTGATGACATGGCCATGATTGCGACTGACCATTCCCGGTACGATCAGGCGCGTCATGGTAAGCAAGCCCTTGACATTGGTATCAATCATAACATCCCAGTCCTCCGGATTTACCTGATATTCTTTATCCAGACCTAATGCCAGTCCTGCATTGTTGATCAGCACATCGATTTGCTTCCATTGATCCTCCAGGGATTCAACGGCTTTACGCGCAGCTTCACGGTCACGGACATCAAAAACCAGTATCCTGGTCTTTACACCTTCCTGTTGGAGTTCTTCAGACAACACTTCGAGTTTGTCGGCTTTTCTTCCCGTAAGAATAATAGCATAACCGCCCTTGGCGAATTTCCTTACACAAGCTTCACCTATACCGCTTGTAGCACCTGTTATTAAAACGATTTTCTGATTCATCTTTATATTATATTTATTGTTATGGACAGTCCCTGTTTCGGAAAGAAAGCAGACACTGATTTCAAGTTTTATCTACAAAGATAATGAAATTACAGGAACTATCATTTACCAACTGTAATTTTAAATTATTTTTCAGTTTTACCCTCTTTATCCCATACAGAATCACGATTAAAATATTTCTGTTTTTTTGTATTTGGATTAGGAAAAAATTTCTATTTTTGTAACATGATATCTGCAAAATTAGAAAATGTGCTTCATCTGTTCAATGATGGAAAAAACAGAAAGGACGTAGACCTCGTCCTTTCTACAGGCGGAGCACGCGGCCTTGCACATATCGGCGCAATCCTGCAATTAGAAGAAATGGGCTATCATATCCGCTCCATAGCCGGTACCTCCATGGGTGCTCTTGTCGGAGGATTATATGCAGCTGGAGGTTTGGGAGATTTCAGAGAATGGATGAAAACCATTGACAAGAAAAAAATCCATCAATTGTATGATTTTTCTTTCAGTCTCAACCATATTGTAAAAGGTGACCGTATCATGAAAGCCTTGAAGCAGATCGTCCCAGACAAGAACATTGAAAATCTGAGCATTCCCTATTGCGCAATAGCCACCGATGCCGTATCCGGAAAAGAAGTTATTTTCCGAAAGGGGAGTATGTACCAAGCTATCCGTGCTTCCATATCCATACCGGTATTTTTCAATCCTGTCCGGCAGGGAGAAAGGATGTACCTGGATGGGGGATTGGTGAATCCGCTCCCGCTGAATCGCCTGAAAAGAGATAAGAAAGCACTTCTTGTAGCTATCGACGTGAGTGGCCATGACTATGAAGGTGAGGTCATGATGAACCGGTTAATACGGCAGAGAAACCTGGATCATTCTTTTGCGCTGTCAATACTGAATAAAATGCTGCCTCATGATTTGGACTTGGATTTAAACTATATCACTTTACTCAACCGGACCACTTCCATCATGATCCACCAGAATACCAAATTAGCCTTGAAAGTTACTCCTCCTGATATCTACGTTGAAATTCCGATGAGCCGTTATTCTACTTTTGATTTTGACAAATCTGAAAGACTTATCGCTATCGGAAGGACTAAAACCCGGAAGATGGTTGAGCGGTTCCTGAATTCGGGAAGGGAGGATTAATCCTTCTTGCATTACTGCTTGGTCAACGAAAGTTAAGAACGGCCTTAATAAGTTAACAACTGTTATAAATCACAATCTTTTCCATTGGAAATTTGTTATATATTCTTTTTTCGATTATCTTTGCTACAGTTTTCCAATGGAAACATTTTCCAAATGAAGCAATAAATAGATTATCCTATAAAAGAAAGGAGAAGCGAATGATATGAAGACGAAACGAATAGTTCTTATAGCCATAGCAATACTGGCCTTTACAGGTTTCGGTTATGCCGGGGTAGTAAAAGAGAATAAAAATAACATACATCAAACTGAAAAAAAGAAGGAGAATCATAACATGAAAGTAACAGAATTGACAGCAGAAGAATTCAAGAACAAAGTGATGGATTATAAGAAGAATCCTACAACATGGAACTTCAAAGGTGACAAACCTGCCATCATTGATTTTTACGCTACCTGGTGTGGCCCGTGCAAGGCAACGGCCCCCATAGTAGAGGAAATCGCTAATGAGTATGCTGGAAAGATCGACGTATATAAAGTAGATGTTGACCAGCAAGAAGAACTTGCAGCACTATTCGGCATCCAGTCCATTCCTACCATTCTTTTCATTCCGAAGGACGGCGTGCCAAAGAAATCTGTAGGCGCTATGATGAAGAGCCAGTTCGAGGATGTTATCCATAAGGAACTGTTGAAATAAGAATTGACACAACTTGATTATAACAGGCGGGGTGCCGGCAGGTGCCGGTAGTCCGCTTTAATCATAAACAGACATCTATGGACCAGAAGTGCATTTGCAGTATCAGAAGGGTATACCGGGCCATCTCAGCTTTTGAGAATGACATGGAAGAGGCGTTCGGACTGAATATCAACGAAGCCATGTTACTCTGTATGTTGTCAGAAACTGAAGATCCGTCTTCAAGTGAGATAGCCGGGAGGATGGGACTGTCACCTTCCAATGCTTCTAAGGTCATAGCTTCTCTGGAAAAGAAAAGCTATGTGTCACGGCATATCTGTCAGGAAGACAAGCGCAGCATGCATTTCAACCTGACCCAGAAAGGCAAAGAACAACTTGAAAAGTTGAATTGCCAGCAGATCCAGTTGCCTGAATACTTGCAGAAATTGAGCATGTTTTAGCATTTATCATAAAGTTTTTTCGGACGATTGTCCGGAAATCTTATTCTCAGTCCTATACCGATTATCTTATCCTCATATAGGATTTCAAGTTGCATTACCATTATTGAAGTAATGCCATTCCAAATCCCGAGACAAAAATTAGTAGTATAAAATTGAATAGATAAGAACCAAAATAGTTGTTTTCTATTAGAAATATTGCTATAAATTATGAGAGGGCTGAATAGTAATGATCCATAAAATATTCCTTTTCATTTCAATAATCGTTTTATTTTCGTATGTTTGCAATGGTCAATCTGCAGAAAAGTGTAGTAATTGAGAGCTATCAGGTGCTGATAAGTGCAGTAATACTCTATAATTAGGTGCTTATTAGTGTAGCAATTTGCCATAATCAGGTGCAAGAATGTGTATGAGCTATGGTTAACACGGATCCTGTACAGGTACTGATAGAAAACAAGGTGTTTTCTGAATATAAGGGTGGAATAACAGAACAGTATGTGCTTCAGCAGATGAAAAGTCACGGTATTGCTCCGATCTATTATTATTCTGCTAAAAATTCTCGCTTGGAACTTGATTTTATTATTCAGCGAAATGCCCAACTTGTCCCTATAGAAGTGAAGGCAGAAAGTAATGTGCGAGCTAATTCCCTCACTAGTTTACTCCATGAGAGACCGGAATTGCATGCTGACAAATATTCCACTATATGCAGTATAGATTCCAAAGATTTTCTATTACCATAATTCAAGAATATGTTTTTTGACACCTGTAAAACACCTCAAAGGAGATAAATGCCGAAAAAACTATAGAAATTTTTAGCCAACTACGGTAGAATTATGCTAATCAGGCATCTTGTTTATTCATTATCTGAATGGATTTGTAATGACTAATCGTAAATAATTATCTTGAAAAACAAATAAAATGAAACGAAAATATCGGTTTGTGTGACAGAATATAAAAAATTTGATTATATTTGCAGGTCATAAAGAGATAAGATATTCCCCTACATTAATGGCGAGGGTGTCTTAAATTTCCAATAACGATGATGCTGGCAAAAGCATGAACCATATTTATCAGTGAAGGATTATTTTGTGAAGTTCTTTGAGAGCATTGCCGCTGGAAGAACAGATTATCAGAATCTTTTGCCGACAACTATCGGATTAAAACAATAATTTAACCGAAAATATTGTTAATTAAAATGGATATTCCTGCTTTAAAACATTGTTTTATAGGGGATACGTTAGTTTTGACTGCTTACAAAATAATAAACGGTTTGTTTGCCGGAATAATCGGCAAAATTAGTGCGCTGACCGTTTCACAATATATGAATTACATTAAAAGAATCCCTATCGGTAAAATTAAGTACGCACTAAATTAATTCCGCCAACGGGTAAATAATATGGGAAAATATAATGAAAAATTGGATTCTATCTTTAAAGAATGGATAGAAAAGAGTGAAAAGAACGGGGAAGCCCGCGAAAACTATGATAATCATTACAACAGTATTATTTTTACATCTGATGGCTTAATGGAAAAACCAAATTCGAATGTAGAAAAGTTAGAAAAGGATTGGGAGAATGAGAATATAAGAGTTATGTTTCTTCTTAAGGATCAGCCATCAAAAGATAGAAATGATGCTCGCAAATGGCTGATTGATAAAGAGAAAGGGGCAGGAAACAGTGATTTGAAACCAAAATTCATTCACAATATTGCAAACTTATTTTATGGAATATATCATTCTCGTATTGGCAGTGTTGTTTCTTTTGAATCTCTTGATAAGGAAGAAGTTAAAAAAACATTCCTTACAAAACCATTTGCTTTTGTGGAATGTAAAAAACAAGGAGGTGAAACATCAATATCTGATGACAAGCTAAATCAATATCTAAATAATAAAGATTACAAACCACTTCTGGAAAAGGAAATAAAAGTGCTAAATCCAAATGTTATTGTTTGTACTAATAAAAATATTTATAAGTTCATAATTGACATGTATGGTGGTGAAAACGCTTTTTTAAGTATTCCAAATCATAACAGTATTAGAATACGTCCAGAAAAAGATGGTAAAAGTAAATTGATAATACTGCTTACATATCATCCAAGTGCAATTCAAAGCTATGAAACTTTCTTTGAAGGTGCTATGGATCATTATAGAGCTTTCCTAAATTCAGAAATAGCGTTTGATTTATAAAAATGCTCGATGAGATATACAGTGCGCGATATTGTTTTTATTCTGTGTTTTTTCTTGCAAGCCAAATCTTGCAAGAAAAACTTCTGATGAACATTGCCATTATGAGCAGTTAAAGTTTGACACTTGTAAATGGTCAATATGCGATTCTGTAAACGGTAGATTTATTATGCTTTCATGTTTATACCCGACAAAAGGACCACAAGAATTAAAAGATAGTGTATCTACTTGGCTATGCAAAATCTTTGGGGTGTTGCTCCCCAAAAAGTAGACACTAGGAGGTGAAAAACAGTAAACATTTTGAGGAAACTACAAGATTTGCATCAAAACATTTTGAGGAAACTACATATTTTCGCTAAAAACATTTTGAGGTATCACTATTAACGCTTATCTTTGTATCTGAAAGGAATTTATTTTTGATATGGAAACAGAGAATCGTGTGTATAAAAGAAAAATTTACGAGCGTATGCTTCACTGGAAGCATAGTAAGAATGGAAAGTCTGCTCTATTGATCAAGGGTGCGCGCCGTGTTGGGAAGTCAACAATAGCAGAAGCATTTGCCAAGAATGAATACACTTCCTATCTTGTGGTAAATTTTGACAATGCACCTCAAGCTGTTTGGGAAGCAGTGGCTAATATTGCAGATTTGGACAACTTCTTTTTTCAGTTGCAGTTTATTTATCAGGTTCGATTGATAGAAAGGAAATCTGTTGTCATCTTTGATGAGATTCAAAAGGCTCCTGCAGTTCGTCAGGCCATTAAATATATGGTACAAGATCATCGTTATGACTATATTGAAACTGGTTCCTTATTGTCCATTAAGAAAAATGTCAAAAATATCACTATTCCGAGTGAAGAAACGCGGCTGACAATGTATCCTTTGGATTATGAAGAATTTCGATGGGCTTTGGGGGATGAAGTGACCATTCCATTGATGAAAGAGGCTTTGAATAAGAGAAGATCCTTGGGTGATCAGGTTAACAGAAAATTATTACAAGATTTTAGGCTTTATATGCTTATTGGTGGAATGCCACAGGCACTGAATACTTATTTAGAAACGAATAACCTTCAGGAAGTTGATCAGACTAAACGTGAAATTATAGAGTTGTATGCCGATGATTTCCGAAAGATTGATCCTTCTGGGAGAGCTTTGCGTTTATTTATGGCTATACCTTCAGAACTTGCCAAAAACTCTTCTCGCTATCAAGCTATGTCAATAATAGGTCGTAAGGCGGAGAATGTAGATATGAATCAGTTACTTGAAGATATGGAAGACAGTCTGTGTGTGAACTTTGTTTATTATGTCAATGCTCCATCGGTCGGATTAGCCTTGCACAAAAACAAGGATCGATATAAATTGTTTGTTGGTGATACTGGTCTTTTCATTACTTTGGCTTTTTGGGATAAAGACGTTACGGAAAATGTGATTTACCAAAAACTACTTTTTGGAAAATTAAGTGCAGATCTTGGCTATGTCTATGAGAATGTTGTTGCACAAATGCTTACGGTTGCAGGAAATAAACTTTACTATCATACATGGCCGACGCCAAATGGAAAGCATAATTATGAGATAGATTTTATTATTTCTCGTAGGAACAAGCTTTGTCCCATTGAGGTAAAATCATCTGGCTATAAAGTACATAGATCCCTTGACCAGTTTTGTGAGAAGTATTCATCAGAAATCCTTTACCGCTACTTGATTTATACTAAGGATTTGAGACAGGATGGAGATGTGATGATGGTACCGGTGTACATGACTGGGTTGCTGTAAATTTTTCGATAATGGTATTTCTGGTGTCTACAAAAAGAAGCTGGTACAAATACTATAGAAATCTATAGCCAACTGGCTAAACAAAAAACAGCCAACTGATACAATGAAAAACAGCCAACTGACCAAATAATGACTCTAAATATTTGGATATCAGCTTAGTTTGTCTTATATTTGCAGATAACTCTTATCGATTAGACAGATGTCAAAAATTTAAGAATTGAACTGACAGACAACGATTAATGAGTAAAAATACAGAGGACCTAATTTTAGGATTAGGAAAGAAATTGGAAGACATATAACCACATGTTTGGAAGGCATATAACCAAGGGTTGGGAAAGCATGTTACCATAATACTGGTAAACACATTACCAAAGTACTGGAATGTATATTACCATAGTACTGGTAAACATATTTCCATAGTAATGGAATGCATATTACCAAAGCCTGGTAAGCATATTACCATAGTATGGAGACCACCTTACCGCTAATTGGTAAACTCATTACCAAAGTTTGGTAATGAGAAAGAAAAAACAGGAGTTAACTTCGTCACACACTTAACAAGATATTTACTGATTCACAGTGCAACTTCTTGAAAGTACTACTGGTTCACTGACAGATTCTTGTTTATCATCCTGATCTAGTATACAATAAGAACACAAATCATCGCTTGGAATATTTATCTTCCAAATAGTATTTATAAAATTATTGGGATACCACTCGATTTCAGTGATACCCCAATGTATATAGTCATTACTGATAGTCTGCCTGATACATACAAACTACGATAGAATAATGCTGATAATGTGTCTTGCTTATTCATCATCTGAACAGATGTTCTTTTCTCATTGAAGTAGAAATATCAGTAATTCTATTGTTTCTACGATAGATAAAACAAATAAAAATGTCATCAATATTAGTGGAAATTCTTATCTTTTTCTTATTTATAGATATAAGAATTGCTTTTATTCTAAAAAAGCAGTATATTTGTATCGTATTGTCAAAACAACTCGGAATTGCGGTAAAAGAAAAATCTTTTACTAAATGTGGCAACGAGAAAGATGGGGGGAGGCTACTAATCTAATAACCGTTTACTTCATCGCCAATACCATGAAGAGCAGGGAAATACTGCCCTGAATATTCTTGTAAAATTCCGTTTATGATTTCCGGTATTTAGTCGGATATGTATGTTATTACTATAGTTAAAGATTTTTATATTATGAAGTCATCACAAGATGGGAAGACAATGAAATCCGTAGGAGGGCATACAGCTATTCCTAATTGGTCTGGTTTTATTTATCAAGGTTTATGTGCGGCATACGTGGCACTAAGATTATGTTATGAAGAACCAGAGAAAGCACAGAAATGTTTCTTGTCACTGGATGCTTATGAAGATTTTGCCATCTTGGATGAGAAAAAGAAATGCTTGTTTCTGCACCAATGCAAATGTTATGGGCCTAATAGTGGCAACAATTTTTCCAATGAATTTGGCAAAATGCGTCAACGAAAAGAAAAGTATGTAGAAAATGGAAATTGTAAGACAGATGCCAAGCTTTACTTTCATTGTAATCAAAATGTTACTGTAGGTGAAAATGTTGTTTTGTATCAATATATTGATCGGGTATCCAATGTAAATCCTGATGAAATTGAAAAGAAGCTAGGAAGTCTCATTGATAAAATTAACGAAGGCAAAGATATATGTATTAACAAAGGAATTTTTATAAGAAGATTATACTTTTGGATAGATAATAAAGTTTTGGCAATTCATAGTAAAATAATGAATAATCCAGGACAGACTAGTTTTAATATTGCAAGTGGCGAAATTTTGCCGATTAATAATCTTTATCAAACATTAAGTGGAGATGGATTCTCGGATCTTATTACGAAAGAAGAAGCAGCCTCTTACATTCGTATCTATTATTTAAAACAAATTGATAAAACCATTGAGATAAAACTTCAATTGGGGAAAAATATAAATAAATCTGCAATTGCTAATATGAAAAATGTTTTTGCATGTTATCCCTCCCAAAAGTTATGGGAACTTTTTACGAGACTTAATCCTCAACAAATTGTTAGCGAGATTAAAGATATTGGTGGATGGGAAGGTGATAATGTCAAGTCTTTATTTGGTGTAGTTGATGGGGTGAAGGAATACGTTTCTTCTAATATGTGTTGGAAAAGCAATGGGGTATATTTAACTCCTAGTACCTTGTCAAAATCAGAAGCTGCTGATGAAATATGTTATGAAATTATTAATAATCGTGCGAACCTTAATGTCCTCTTTGATTATAGATGGTTAGTTGCAGATACGAATCGAACTGTGCAAAGTATTGGAAAAGAAGTTCCGAATATATTAAAGAACACTGAAGATAGGTATGATAATACTACTCGGCAAGAGAGTGATAAGATATTTAATCCTCAGGATATAGGAATTTTAACTATAGATGATAAGAATAATGAGAACTATAAATGATATTGTGATATTTTGCTTTGAAAAAGCTAAATATCATGTACAGAATATTAATAGCTATCAGTTGGCTTATTTTGATGATGAGAATAAACATGATTATTGGATTATTGCAAATGAGTTCGACTTAGATAAACAAGAAGGACTCTTAGAAGAGGTGAAAGGTATTGTGAATGATGCGTCTTTCCTCAAAAATATATCTATACTCTTCGTCAAACATCAAGGTCAGGTCAATTTATCGGAAGCAGATGATGAAATTATTGAAATAGAGAATGATCCTTATTTTTTCAAGAAGTATGTATTGTCCTATACAGATGATTCCGTAAATGGATTACTTGATCTTTTGAATAGAGAACGTGTAGGTAAAACAATGAGTGACATTCTAATGGAAGATGATAATTTCCAACAAATGAAAGATGAAAACGAATTTGGTACCTACCACTTGCTTTATTCATTGGGGCACAAGTTGCCTTTCTTAACAATGAGTGTCACTCCGAAAGACTTTGATGCCATTGCAAATTTCAATATAAATAATGACAATGACAAACAACTTCTTAAAGAAATTGATTCTATTACCGATGATAATAATGAAGTACTGATGAAAAGTCTAATTGAAAAGGAAAACTAAAATGAAAATACTAAAACTTCGAATTCATAACTTCAAAATTTTTGCAGATACAGAGATAGACTTCTCTGATGGAAATGCTTTTATCCTTTGCGGAAGAAATGGTTATGGAAAGACGTCTGTTTTTGATGCACTTGAGTTGTTGTTTACGGGTAAAATAAAGCGATATGAGGATTATGGCAATAAATATCATGATGGAAGATTGACTCTTTATGGTAAGCCTTTAGTACATGATAAGAATGTAACTGATCTTTTTATTGAAGCTAGCATTCAGATGAATGATGGTAGTATGAAAAATCTCAAAATTGAAGGCGATGTTGAAAATATAGGTATTCCTGTTGACTTTGTTAGTGTTTTCCATAAAGAAGGTTCTGCTTTTGATATGCCAGAGATTCGTAGCTTATGCAAGCATTATACTCGTATTAATTACTTAAGTCAGGACGAATCTACTGAATATTTGAAGCAAAATGAAAAAGATCGTTCCAAGCAGATTGAATCATTGTTTAAGACTGACAGTTTTGATGATCAAATTGAAAAAATTAGTAAAGCGAAGAGAGGTTTAAATGGGGTTTGTAATACCTATATTGAAAAAAAAGATCGTTTACAAGCAGCTATTGATGCTCTTAATACAAAAATAGAACAATCATCTCAAGAAGTTAAAAGTGAAATGCATAATATACAGCTTTTTGGGGAAAATAGCATAGCATGGGATGTAGATACTCCGTCCCTTTCTTCTAATGAAATAGACGGAATAATTCAGCAAGATGGAGAGCTTGATCATGTTCTTTACTTTATCAGACATAGTGAAGAATATCATTCATTAGTACGGAATAATAAAATCAGACATATTGTTCAACCGGAGAGATTACATCAAATTGCATTTTACTATAAGTTTCATACTTCAGATGGCTTATTTAATCAATATAGAAATTTTAGGAATGGTTATCTTAGGTATTATGACAACTTAACCATCGAAAATATAAGTAGCAATCATCTACCGCCTGTTGAATCTTTACCTATTGCTATAACAAATGAAGAACGTGATGTATTGGAGAATTTGCGCAAAGGCACGGCTGATATTCTCTTATCCAGTACCCGACTTCAACAGGTCTGTAATCGTCTGTTAGACAATAGAAGACAGGTTGGTCGGGATTTAAATGAAACAGATTTTAATCATTGTCCGGTATGTGGTACAGATTTTAATACCAAAGAATCTCTTATAGCTCATATTAATCAATATGATGAAGAGTTTCTTCGTGCATCTAATCTTATTTCAAAAAATTCATCGGATACGTTCTCTAAATTTAAAGATAGTTTGCGTGAACAAATTATAGATAAGGTAAAAAAGTATTTCATGGACAATCATATTACCGAAGAACTTTATTCGGAATATGATACTGTAAAGAATATTAGTTCAACTGAAGATTATAATCTTGCCATGAGAATAGTTGACAATAGTTTATCCACAGATTTGTCACTTGAAGAGCTTGAAGAAAGAATGCCACATACACTACAAGATCAAGTAAGGCCTGTTGATGACAATATAGATATAGAATTGCTTCAACAAGCCGCAACAAAATATGGTAAGTATTTGTTAGAGCATGTCCAAGAGGAAAATATTGAGCAAAAACGCAAATATTTGTTGGCTTATCAGTGGGAAACATGTCTTAAACAGAAAAACAAGGACTCTAATGAGCAAAATAGGTATAATAATCTTATAAGAAAATGTAACGAATATAGAGATCATCTAAGAAGTGTAGAAGATAATATTAAGGAACAAAGGGACCAATATATAAATCATGTAGTATCTGACATCGAAGTCCTTTTTTATATTTATTCGGGGCGAATCATGCAAGATTCTTATAATGGAAGGGGCATTTTTTTAAAACGAAGTGTGACTAATAGTCAAGTGTCCCGAATACTTTTTGTTTGTGGTGATTATTCAAATGATGTTGATGTTCTTTATAATATGAGTAGTGGACAACTTATTTCTATTGCTATTGCATTTCTCTTAGCCTTGAATAAGTTATATGATAAAGCTGATATTCTTGCTATAGATGATCCTGTTCAGACGATTGATGATATCAATCTTTGGGGATTAATAGAGACAATGCGGCATGAGTTCGGTAATAAGAATATTCTTTTGTCTACCCATGAGGATGATAGTGCAGCATGGATTCGTTATAAATTGGATATGATGGGAAGAAAAGCTTTTGCATTAGATATGAGAACGTTAAATAACAAAAAATATGAAAGTGAAAAATAATATCACAGATGTCTCTTAAAATCAATTAATTTCTTTTTATCATTCTCATGTACAACATTTTAGGTTCGAAAAAGAATGTTCGACATTTGAATTGGGTACCTTTGCATCCATATTCAAAATGGACAAAGTGTGCATTCCGAACGTAAGCCATCAGCCCCCCTCTTGCATAATTCTAGATTTAGTATAGAAGTTGATGATAGTGAATAAAACAAAAAGAATGATATAAAATTTATTTTATGGAACAAAACAATGTGTTAACAAAACTTCTTGCAGAAGTGGGAGTGGTACATTACAGGAAGAACAGAAACGTCTGGATTTCAAAATGCAGCGGAAGGAATTTCATGCAAGAGTTAGAAGAAAAAGCAAAGGAATGTGGTTTGAGAGTAGATGATCAAAACGGGGATGCACTAGAGAATATGGCAAATTTAGGAAAAAATGCTTATATCTATTTTATGCCGAATAGTTCAAAAGATGATAAATGGGCTTTTTGCATCGGTTGGGATAAATGTATAGAAGGTCTTCGCTATGATGTTTCGACTCATGATTGTGATGACAAGAATAAAGTTATCTGTAATCCAAGTATATATAAAAATTCTGGTACAATCTATTGGCCTTTAGGCTGGGATTCTTTCGGAAGATTAGACGATTCCACTAACTGGAAAGAATTGACAAAAAATATTATAGACAAATTAACTACAGAATTTAGAGACACAGAAGAACATATTAAGGAAGTAGAAGCAGCAGAAAAGAAATGTATTCCATAATTATGACACTCCCGTATATTATAATAAACCAACAAATAAAAATTATGGCATTTCTCCTTTTGTGAATTTCCAATTTATTCTCTCATTAATCAGGAAAAGTGACTATCTTTGCAAATAATAACATAATCTAAACTCTTAATGAAAAAGTCCTTATCGTAAGGAAAAGAGGTTGTTCATTCGACTAATCTGAAACCACAATCAAGATTTAAAGACTGTGCATCACTGAATTGAACGCTATCCTTTAAAATAATTAATTTGCAATATAACCTTTTAAAAAAATAGTAGTAAGCTATCAACTATCTCCGTATTGTGCATTATAATTTTCCGTCTACCTTTGCGCTTAAAACAATAACCACTCAAAATGGTGCAATGAACATAGAAAGGTTCCGCACAGTCTACAAAAGACTCGAAGTTTATCGGGCGCGTGAGGACATATACTTCAGCCCAGAAGATCAAGGAATCGACATTCTATTACTGGCAGAGGAAATTGCATAAGGCTTCTCAAAATCAGCTTGCGGAATCAGGATAATTCATTCAGATAGGAACTGCATGGTAGTATCGCTGTATCGGTACCATCACGCTAATACTATCAAATAGATGATAGTTTGGTTTATTCCGTTCCTTTGAAAATTACATTACAAATATTGATGGCCACCTATTATTAAATTTCAGGAAGAAGAAATAATATCCTGCCGCAATACTCGTTGAAAGGAGTAGATTGGCATATTGTGACTAATCGTAAATTATTATCCGTGAAAACGAATAAAATGAAGCAAAAATATCAATTTGAGCGGCTGAATATAAAAAATTTGATTATATTTGCAAATCGTAAAGAGATAAGATATTCCCCTACATTAATGGCGAGGGTGTCTTAAATCCAATAGTAGAGATTTACTGAAGGTTTATTTACCAAGCAAATTGGTGAAATCAGTGTGTTTACCTTCATGCACTATACTTAATCATGAATAACAACCTTTTTGACAAAGCTTATTCACACTGATTTAACTTGTCAATAGCACATGGAAAAGTACTTAATAACAGAAAACATATTAAATAAAACTTATGGAAACAATAGAATTCTATGATGGAGAGGAAACCCGTCCTGTCGTTGACGGATCAAAAAGATATGGTTCTTCAATATTTAAAGATCAGATTTATAAAGCAGTAAATACTGTTGAGGATATTATCAAAAATGGCATAAAGAAACGAAAAGAAACTACAAAATTTTCCACAAAAGATGTTTATGTCAATAATATTGTCGCATTTATAGGAGATAGAGGTTCCGGAAAAACATCTTGCATGTATTCTGTTGTAAAAATACTGCAAGAAATAAGTGACGATGTTCAAGAAGTTCCTAAGGACTTAAAGGAAATTAAAATTAGCAAAAAGCTAAAAATTCTTGATAGTGTAGATCCATCTTATTTTGACGAGAAACATAATATCATAGAGCTGATCATCAGTATGATGTATAAGGACTTACTGTGTAAAGTAAAAGCCTCTGATTGTTTCGGCTCAGAAAAGAATAATGCAGAAGAAACAACTAAATTACGTGAATTGTTTTCAGGTGTAAAGGTTTCTCTTCAGTATATTGATGGAAAAAACAAATTTGATGACGGTGATGAACTTGAAGATCTGGCTAGTTTAAGCTCAGGTGTTAACTTGAAACAATCAATATATGAACTGGTTAATGAATATTTGACGTTTTTCGGAAAAGACATGCTTGTAATAAGTATTGATGATGTTGATTTAAATACTGCTCAAGCTTATGAAATGGTAGAACAGATCAGAAAATATCTTATTCTTCCTAATGTTGTTATCCTGATCGCTTTTAAAATGGAACAGTTGAGTGATGTCATTAAATTAAAGCTTACCAAGAATTTTAAAGATCTGCTGGACAAGAATGAAATTTCGATGTCGGAAATAGCAGAGATGACAGAACGCTATCTTACTAAGTTATTTCCTTTTAACAATAGGGTATATATGTCTCTCAATGAGGGATTCTTTAATAGTGACCTAATTGTTTATTCTGATGAAGGAGAGAAAAAAGAATTATATCATGGTATTGTCAGAGACACTATACCACATCTTATTTATGAAAAATGCCGTTATTTATTTTATAATTCCGCCGGTCGTACCAGCATGATTATTCCTCGTAATCTACGTACTTTACGCCTTTTCTTAAAAATGCTTTTATCCATGAATTCTTGCGAAAAATCATACATAGATATGAACCAAGAAGAAAAGAATACTGTAAATAGAAATAAAGAACAGTTCAAACATTTTCTTTTTGGAACATGGTTGGATGATATGAATTCTGAAAATCGAAATATTGCCAAAACGCTTATTAATGAAGAAGATATGAGCGTTTTCAACAAAGAAACAGTTCAGTTGATGCGTGGAGATATAGATAAAGCTATGGTAACTGATAAGGATACAGAAGATGGTAAAATATTGTCTGTAATCATTAATAATGGAAATTCTAATTATAATGTTTCTCTCGCTGACAGTTTCTTTTGCCTTGATTATTTAAGCCGTATTCTTTATGATAAAGAATCATTACAACTTATTTTTTTCATAAAGGCACTTTATTCGATACGACTTTATGAAGCCTATAGCCATATAATAGATTCCATTAACGATAATGCAGAGAGCCCATTAGATAAAATTAATGATTTAACTGATATTAATGAAATACAGAAATTAGTTGGAGGATCTTACTATTTGTTGGAAGGAGATAGCATCCTTCCCAAAACGAATTCTGGTAATAATCGCGAATTAAGATTGTTGAATGGTTCTATACTAAATCAAGCAATAGTAGAATTGGTTGAAAAACAACAATTGTCAGACGAAGAAACGAAGAAACTACAATTGGTAGAGTTTTTTATGCTCACAACATCACATTATGTCCGACTTAAAAATTCAGAAGAGAAATTAGTAGAAAATGATTATCGCTCATCTTCTGATATCAATTATAATCGTTCCTTGATCAGTAAAAATCTAAAGAATATTGTCTTTGATATTACTTCAGTTCTTTTTAATATACTTGATGTGAAGCGTTGTTATGCTCGATTTAATAAAGACATATTTAATATAGCACAGAATAATCAGAATTCACTTTATAATACAATTATTAAGTATAATCAAATATCTAGTAGTGAAACAGAGAATGAGGAGGTAAAGAAAAAGAAACTATATCAAGAATTCTTATCTAAGATTTGTCTTCGTAATTCTGAAGTTATTGATAATTTCTTTATTCAGTTGAAAGATAATAAGGAAAATTATGATAAAAAGGATACATTTATAGATCTTGTTTCTTTTTTCAAAGCAATGAAAAATATGAGTATGAATACATACAATAAAGAAGAGAATGTTAATAGTGAAACTGAAGATTCTAATAAGAAAATTGGGGAAAAAGATCACTATAAATCTATATCATTAAAAACTATTAGTTGTATAGGTCAAGTACTTGATAATATAAAAAATGATAATGATTGCAAAAATCTGTTTAATTCAATATATGAGCCTTCTCTTTCTAAAGAACTTGATGATTTCTTTGTGAAACATTATTATGCTCGTAAGGCAAAGACCGCTTTGACGCAAGCCAAGCAAGAGATACCAGAAATGAAAGATATTTCTCAAGAAGAGTTAAATGCAAAGCTTCCTGAAAACGGTACTCAGAGTTCTTATAGTAGAGAAGATCTTCGTAAGGCATTCGATGAAATCCTTCGGAAACATAATTTCTTAGAATAAAACTGTATGGATGATCTTTGCAAGTTTATATTAGCAGCTTTCTGCAAATATCCTTTTATTTCAATATTAAAGGATCAAAGCAGAATTATGTGTCCGCGTTTAGCTATAAATGATGAAAAGATAAAAAAAGTCATTAATGACATGCATCCCGAACTCTCCAAAGAGACATCTGCACATATCGTAAGACTATTTCATGATGAATGGTGTAAAAGAATTGATGGCTATGAAAATATCATATTTGTGCTTTACCGCTTTGCTCATTCTACTCTTCGGATGAAAGGTAATGCTCCAGTGGTGAAGTTTGATAAGTTATTTCACTGGCGGGAATTGGTGATGTCTCTTGATGAGGATATGTTTGTCTGTGCATTGCTGGCGCATAATGATAATTATATGGTAAATCGTAATGACTTTAATTGGGACATGGTGTTACGATCCGATGATGTAGATATAGGTTATCTGCAACAGCAAGGGCTATATGAGCTCCACAGCCATTTCAAAGCTACAGGTTATAATTCCAAGGTTTCTTGGCTTTATCTGATGAATCATATCGTCTCAAGAAAATTTTTTAAAGATGCAGAAGATGGTTTATATGACGCATATATTGAAGCGGTAGCTATTCGAATAGAATTATTTCGCACTTATATATTAAAAATATCTCCGACTCCTTTGGATAAGGCTATCAGGCTGTCAACATGGGGTGAGAACAGTCTTTTGCGTAGTACTGTTACTGGCCTAAGAAGAAGCAATAACATAGATTATGCCATTACCGACAATGATCCTATGGAAACAGAGAAATATTCGGTGATGAGAGGGGAGCGTAGACTTCTTTATCTTGCGATGAGAACAGCTATGCAGAATGGGGAGAATGCTGACATCACTTCTTATTATCTTTATAAATATCTGCTGGCAAAAAATAAAATACGTAATTTCTTTATTCAAACAAATGAAAAGATCGGGTTGAGCAATTTTCAGTCTTTTGACAGAAGAAAGGAATACTTGTTTTGGGGGAACAGAAATTATCTTTCTCTCCGTCATGATATCATTTATTATGAAAGTATGCGGCATCATATTATTTATCTGGAGACCAGAATCACTCCAAGTGAAAATGTAAAGTCTTTGGATATTAAGGCAAAGGACTGCTGCCCTGGAAAAGATCAAAAAGTAAATACTCATCTGATCGTTCATTTTATAAAAAGTAAGGAAGAAAAATTACCTCACCTCAGAATCCTTAATTACCGATGTTATAAAGTCAGGCAAAATATAAAAAGACAGGCTTTTACTTTAGTACATTATTTAAAATCAGACTCTTTTAAATTTGAATGCCCGATTATAGGTATTGACGCGGCTGGAAATGAGTTGAAGGCTTCTCCAGAAGTCTTTGCCCAAGTCTTTCGTTATATCAGGTATTGTTGTCCGAATATAGGCCTTACATACCATGCAGGTGAGGATTTCTATGATCTTATTGATGGCATGAGGTCCATAGATGAGGCTATACTATATATGCAGATGCGGCATGGTGACAGGATAGGCCATGCACTGGCTGCGGGAATAGATGCTGAAAGATTTTATAAAGAGCGGCAACGAAATATCATTATCCCAAAGCAAGTGCTTATAGATAATATTGTATGGTTTTACTTTCATGCCAGTATTGCCGATATATCATTTCCTTCGGCTTTGGATTTAGCTTTAAAGGAGAAGTTCCATATACTGGCTAGAGAATTAGGTTATTGTCACGAAGATAAGGGTATAAGCATGGATGATTATTATCACAGTATGCTGTTGCGTGGTGACAATCCAGAGACTCTTGGAAAACAAAGTTCTGAATTTTCATCTTCATGGAGATATTGTGATCAGGTTAAGGATGATAATATACTCTATAATTGTCACAAAAACGACAATGTTACATTAGATGATTGTCGTAAAGACAATCAGGTTATAAAGTTAGTCAAAACCTATTATTATGATTATGATGTACGCGTAAATGGAGAAAAAGTTGAAGAATTTCATATCACTCAGGAATATGTGAATGTAGTGAAAAAGCTACAGGACTGGATGATTGACAAGATGGATGAAATGCAATTGTGTGTAGAATGTTGTCCTACTTCCAACTTTAAGATTGGAAAGTTGGGGCAATATGATTATCATCCTATTTTCCGTTTTAATACTGTGGATTCCAGGCACCAGTTGCCTGTAACTATTAATACAGATGATCAGGGTATCTTCAGTACATCATTAGATGTAGAATATGCTCTTGTGTCTCTGGCGATGCAAAAGATGAAGGATGCAGAAGGAAAGCCTTGCTTTTCACGGGCACAGGTTGAGAATTGGATAACCAGAATATATACTAATTCTAAGAAGTTCAGCATGGTTCAATTGGATGAAGATTAATTTAACAAACAAGATAGTTAAGTAATATTATTACCAAAAAGACTTTTTAAAGAGGACTCATATTTTAAATATGATGTTGAAACCGAGATTGTCCGCATCAAAGTAAGTAAGCATCAAGCTAACGATATCCATGACCTAAAGTTGCATAATTCACAAATAAAAATAGAATGCAATGACGAATATAGCCTTTTTAAACTCTGCATCCGTCCAACTTTCGATTTTCAACAAGAGATTGACAATAATGATAGGGATATTAAGGTTTTAAGTCCTATATTGCTTTACAAAGAAATAGCGAATAAAACAAAAAGAATGATATAAAATTTATTTTATGGAACCAAACAATGTGTTAACAAAACTTCTTGTAGAAGTGGGCAAGGTACATCTACAGGAAGAACAGAAACGTCTGGATTTCAAAATTCAGGGGAAGTATTTTAATGTTTTTGACGTTTTACAATTGTCAAGAAATGAAGTACGTCTCCATTCCGCTTTTATTGCAGAGCTTCTTAATCCATTAGGGAGTCATGGATTAGGTGACAAATTCCTCAAGGCTTTCGTTGAAACCATTTTTGGTTATAGAGACCAAAAGTTCTCCAGCAATAATTTTATAAAAGAATTTGATACAAAATCTGCAACGGTTGAGACAGAACATTATATAGGTTCAATTAGCAAAAAGGGAGATGAAGGAGGCAGAATCGATATTCTTATTAAAGACGCAAAGAACAATGCGATTATTATAGAGAATAAGATTGATGCCTGTGACCAGCCTAACCAACTTATCAGATACAGGGATTATGCAGAAGAAAAATTGCGGAACTATAAGTTGCTGTATCTTACAAAATACGGCAGTGCTGCCAGTGAAGACTCTGCAGGAAAAGATGCACAATATTATATTCCTATTAGCTATCGACAGGATATTTTTGGCTGGTTGAATAAGTGTATCAGCATAAGTGCAATGATACCAACGGTCAGGGAGACTATTTATCAATATATTATTAACTTAAAAGAAATTTTGAATATTATGGATGAAGAAAATGGAAATAAAATCTTGAACATTGCTACGGATGAGAAATACCTGAATGCAACTCTTGATATAATCAATAATAAGGATGAAATAAAAGCTCAAATAAGAAGGAATTTCATGCAAGAGTTAGATAAAGAAGCTAGAAAATATGGTTTGGAATTAGATAAAAATGGTGGTGAATTTGAAAAAATAGTTTATTTAAATGAATCTTATATTTATTTTCTAGATAAGAAATCCAAATATAACAAATGGGTTTTTTGTATAGGCTGTGATAAATATAAACATAATAAATCTAGGGAACTTTTTTATGGAATTTCTACTTACAACCGTGATGATGAAAATAATATTACTTGCGAGCATCAGGTTTACGAAGAAAAACCGGAACATTGTTGGCCTTTAGGTTATTCATACATTCACGGATCAGATGATTTGTCTAATTGGGAGGTAAATAAAGTTAAAATTATAGACAAATTAACTACAGAATTTAGAGACACAGAAGAACATATTAAGGAAGTAGAAGCAGAAGAAAAGAAATGTATTCCATAATTATGACACTCCCGTATATTATAATAAACCAACAAATAAAAATTATGGCATTTCTCCTTTTGTGAATTTCCAATTTATTCTTTCATTAATCAGGAAAAGTGACTATCTTTGCAAATAATAACATAATCTAAACTCTTAATGAAAAAGTCCTTATCGTAATAGTTATATTGGCATGTATAGCTAACTCAGTTGTTGGGCAAGAGGGAAAGGTGCGTTTAATTTGCAATGTAATTTTTAATAAAAATAGTAAATCATGAAGAAAAATTTAATTATCGTATGCCTTTTGCTTGCATCTGTAAGTACATTCGCACAACATGTTGTCGGCTCTTTCAACATTCAACCTAAAATAGGCCTCAACGTTGCAACCATGACCAACTCTGATGGAGGGGATTCACGTATAGGATTTGTCGGAGGAGCAGAGTTTGAATACCAGGCTACTCCTATCTTTTCTCTTACCGCTGGTGCTTTATACTCCCAGCAGGGGATCAAGTCTAAAGATGATGAAGTAACAGGGACTATCAAAATGGACTATGTGAATGTACCTATCCTGGCCAATATCTATGTTGCAAAAGGATTAGCCTTGAAGGTAGGTATACAACCTGGATTTCTGATGAATGATAAAGTAAAAGTAGAAGCTGATGGGGTATCTGCAGAAATTGACCTTAAAAAGGCATTGCGTGAAGAAGGTATGGACGATGCTGATGTGAAGGATATTGATTTTTCAATACCTGTAGGTATATCGTATGAATATCACCAGTTCCAACTTGATGCAAGATACAATTTTGGCGTGACGAAGGCAATTACCGGTGACGGAGAGTCTACAAAAAATAGTGTGTTCCAGATTACACTGGGCTACAAGTTTGAGCTCTAATTTCTAAGAAGGAGGTGTTGGAACACCTCCTTCTTTTGTGATATGATTTCTGAAAGTAAGATAATCATAGAGCATAGCATTTGTCAATAAGTTTAAAAAAGGAAAATAAACGGTTTACTGTTTTTTAGATTTTTCACAGCATCTCCAACATAAACTTCGCCGTTCGCCAAAGATAACTTTTTTATAGAAGCAGTAGGACGAAAATTAATCTCCTTTAAATTAAGCCAAAATAAATTAGGAGTTAAAGTCGATTCAAAATAATAAACTTTATTCTTTTCATCTGAAACCGTACGCCAGCGAGTAGAGGAAATATTAGGTTTATCAGGTGTACTAAACCCAAACGGAACAGAAACACTTCGCATTACGCTCAGGACACTCATTACAGCTATTTTCGGATCATCGGTTTTCGGAATAGAATTAACATATAAGGAGGCACGTACAAATCTATCCGCAGCCCGATTAGTGCCGGGCAGCATTTGCAATCCTCCGACTTCCTTCCAATAATCATTAATAGCTAACTGATCATCATAACGAGGAGAATTGGTCATCACCTGAAATTCCTTACCTTCATGTATACTCAATTTCCCGTCTAGATATTCCAATATTGCAGAATTACCTGTAGTATCAGTAATCGCCCAATGAAATGTTGATTCCTGTCCATTCGGTAAATTAGGAGCATCAATCTGGAATTTTTCTTTTTTAAATTCCTCCACGGCCTCATGGACTGTTGCAAAATTATCAAGTATATACTGAGTCAAAATACTTGCTCCCATTACCGGTCTGGTATCACCGGGACGATTATAAACCGTTTCTTTCAGATAAAGTAAACTCGCTACCAGACCTTTCTCATTCATTCCATCGCAAGTTCCTATATCATAACCAGCTGTAATAACACTACCATACTTAGAAATCCAATTTATGGTTTTACCTTTATTGTATCCTGCGCGTTTGATACCTCTTGGAAAAACATAAATATTTGATTTAAGATCCTCATTCCAGTCCATGTTACGACCTGTTATTACCATACTATCAGGGCCAAGATATACAGCACGTGTACAAGCTTTAACCGACTGTGAATTCATAGCAAAGACCGCAGTTAATAAAACCGCAGCACTCATCATTTTCTTTTTCATAAGCGTATTAAAATTAAATTGTACATTATAGAAAAACAAAATCACAGATCTACAAAAAATATTATTTATTACATGGAAATTATTAAAAACGAACTAACTATATAAAATATCAATCCTTACTTTGACCAAAATAAACAACTAAAATAAGATCAAGTTCTCGTTTTATAAAAAAATATATAATCCGTTGGCGGTATTAAATTCATTAAATAATAATGAAAAATACATAGAAAAAGTATTCTAATAGCAAAAATAAGCCTTTTCTTTAAATAAGTTTTATAAATTAATTTGTTTTAGTGTTATTTAACTTATTACGTAGATAAGTCCTTATCGCAACAGTCAGGTTGGCATGTATAGCCAACTCAGTTGTTGGGCAAGAGGAGAAAGGTGCGTTTAATTTGCAATGTAATCTTTAATAAAAACAGAAAATCATGAAGAAAAATTTAATTATAGTATGCCTGTTGCTTGCGTCTGTAAGTACATTCGCACTATAGTGTTATTCTCATTCATCATAAAAATACGGATATGAGACTAACGGATATTGTTTGATAATAAGCTTGAAGGGTAGGTTAATAACAGTTTATTCAGGTTAAATCCTTTATTTCGTTATAGTTATCTTCTACCAGTTTCCTTTTGTATACCTTCCTGTCCGTAGATTCTCTTACAATCTTCCATAAAACAGCAGCGACTTCCAGTTTATTTCTGAATACGGCATTTCGTTTATCAGCGCAGAAGTCTTTTAAAAATTGATTCCACTGGCAGGATGAATGATTATATTTTGCATATTCTGCCTTACCTTGCTTTATGTCCAACAGATCACGCAATGTAAAAGACATATCATTTGTCTGTCTAACTTTCCTGACCGTTGCAACCATATCTGCATTGAATTTGAAGTTCACAATGCCAGTTTGGCTGGAGAAGAAATCACGGAACCGCTGGTTAAATACAAAACTGCAACTTAACAATCCGGTATCCAATGTCAGATGTCTGACATTGCATTTGATCCGTCTCTGAGGAACGTTTCCCTTAATGATATTGCCATCGAAGTAGGCTTTGATATTCTGACAGAGTTCTGCCTTGTTGCCGTAATGATAAATACCCTTTGACCTGCATATACGGACCAATTCTTCTCTATACCAATAGAATCTGTCAAATTCCTGGTAAGTATTGATTTTGTCAAAGTCCGGTCGCTGACCCATAGGGGATAACTTGTTTATTATAGAATGGAAAACACCTAAAAGGAGTATTTCTTATCAAAAATAAAGACTTTTCTCTAAATAAGTTTTATAGGATGTTTTCATTTATCATTATTTAACTGATTCCATAGATAAATAATTCATTTATTATGGAATAAACAGAGTGATAGTATGGAAAAACAAGGGAATATTTTATACAAACAGACCTGACTACGATAGAAAATCAGGGCGCTTGCAGTCTGTTAATATAACTTAATTAATTGGCTTTTTGCTACTTTGTTCATTGTTTAGTTTGGTTTATGTTATAAACTTCATTATCTTTGCGATGTCATTAAGAAGTGCTGATCTCCAGCACTTTTTTTAGAACATATTAAGTTTATAATATAAACCTATTTATATAAGGGCTTAAATATATAGCAGTAATAACGTTTAATATGAATTGATATGAAAAAAAGATTATTAATGATTGTCATTGCATTTACATGCATGACATTTGCCAATGCCAGGAATGTAGTAGTGAAGTTGCAAGGGGTGAGAGACCAGAAAGGAAAGATCATGCTGATGGCCGAACGTAAAGTGAAAGACCCGCAAAAGACAAAGAGCAAACCTATTCTGATGATGTGTGATGCGGTAAAGGGAGAAGTAGACGTGACATTAACCAATGTCGTTGACGGAGAATACTTGATTTCTGTCTTTCATGATGAGAACGGTAATAGACAGATGGATACCGACGAACAGGGCAGACCTCTGGAGGGATACGCCCGCAAGGCAGTTGTCCTGGATTCCAAGACCTCGGAAGTAAAAATGAAAATGTATTATCCTTTATTTTAAAAATATGATGTTACGATCAATCTTACTCCTGTTTGCACTCTCTGCCAGTGGCCTGTCCATGGCACAAAACATTCATTTGAATACACAGAAAGATACGGTGGTGCATCTGGCAGGTGTGACAGCCACAGCGAGAAAAACAGAGTGGAAATCAGACGGGGTAATAGTCCATGTGTCTCCTTCCGAAACTAAAACGGTAAATGAAATCCTACGCCAGTCTCCGGGTGTAAGCGTGACGGACAAAGATATTCTGATCAATGGGACCGGGGGTGTGAAAGTACTGGTCAATGACCATGAACTGAAACTCACGGGTGAAGAATTACTTAACTATCTGAAATCTGTACCGGGACAGAGTATAAGCAGGGTAGAGGTACAGCCTCATGCAGATGCCAGTATGGGAGCAGATGACAAGGGGGGAGTCATCAAACTCTTTCTGCGGAAGAGGACTCTGGACGGATTGCAGGCGAATGTGTCTTCACGTATCAGATTATCTCATAGGATGTATGAGTTTATGCCTTCCGTATTTATCTCGATGAGAATGGGGAAGGTCACCTTATATTCATCATTCTCTCGTCTGGTGCGTCCTGAGAATAAGGGATGCTATGAATCTGAAAGAATGTATGGAAACAAGACGGATATGCTGACAGGGAACGGGGATATTTCTGAACCCTATCATTACAAAAGATATGCTCTGGGAATGGAATGGAATATGGATTCTCTCAATAGTCTTGATGCCGATATAGAATATACAGAAGACTCGGACCGAAAACATACCATTGGGGAGTCGTCCTTAAATCTGGGAAGTGTGGTTTCCAAGAGCGAGAGTGTGCTCAGCCAGTTCAACAATCCCCGGATGTATTCTTTTACAGTAAATTACCGGAGAATGCTGGATGACCGGGGATCCTGTGCAAAAATCCTGACTGATTACATTGCCAAGCGTATCAGTAATGACAATTTCTATACCTATCATTATCCTCTCACCGGCAAGGACAGTACAAACCAACTGTTGCAGAATATTGACTATGATATTTTTTCGGAAGATGTTTCTCTGAAAAAGGTTTTCCTCCATGAATCCTATTTACAGACAGGATTGAAATATACCTATACACAGATGAAAGATCTTTCTTTGCAGACTGTGCTGAAATACCATGAACATATAGGAGCAGCGTATGCCATGTTCGGTTTTGAAAAAGAGCACTGGAATGTGAATGGGGGACTGCGTATGGAGTATATGCGTGCACGTGATGCTACGGGACTTATTGATAAGAGATGCCTTGACCTGTTTCCACACCTCAATGTCAACTATTCCTTTGATGACATGAAGAAGTTGATGCTGATCATGCAATATGCCAAAACGATAGAGCGGCCTGACTTCTATGCCATGAATCCCACACGGGTACAATCGTCAGAGTATGCTTATTCCGTTGGAAATCCTTACTTGAAGCCTACCTACGGCCATCATGTCAACGCTACATTCGTTTACGACTATCGTTATACCTTCACGCTGGGTGCCAATTTCTATCAGGATATGATCCGGCCCTACAGCCGTCATGATGCAGGGAACAAACTGGAAGACTATGTCACCTACGAAAACCATTCACATGAGAATCATTTCTTTATCGCGGTGACAGCTCCGTTTAACCTAGGCAACCTGATGAGACTGACTACTAATTTCACCGGCGTGAGACAACAGATACAAAAAAACGCAGGTGACAAAAGTACCGGACATTATCTGGTATTTGCAGATGCGCTGCTACAAGCAAGAATAAACAGTCTTGCTACTATAGAACTGGAATATAACATGCATAGCCGCCTGTATACGAGCAACAGTCAGATTGGATCTATACATCTGGTTAATGCTTCCGTAAAGCATGAATTCCTGAATGGGAAGCTAACCGTATCAGCGGGCATTGACGATATACTGAATCAGCAAAACCGCTACCGGATGATTTTAGACACCTATACCACTAACACTCATATCAACATGGCAGAAAGCGGCAGGGTAGTGAAACTGACTGTCAGTTGGAACATTAACAGGGGAAAGAAAGTAAAGGAAGACACAATAGAAAAGAGTGCGTCTGCAGAGCGGGAACGGCTGGAAATGACAAAAAAAGGCTATAAGTAATTTGACTTTTATCATAGAAATATCGAAATCTTTTCCTGTGTATCAGACTAAACTGAAAAATGATAGTACCCAGAACAAGATTGTCTACATTCTTTTTTCAAATCACTTATAGCTTTTTCTTCAAGCAAATGAACGAACACTTTGACAACTTATCTATAATGGGCCATAACCCTAATTAAGATATTTGTTGGCAGCCTCTTCAATAGCCTGCCCCCTAAGGCCACGTTCTAAGACCTTTCCGTCAGGGCCAAAGAGAATAATCTCAGGAATACCAGTAATACCGTAGGCTTCAGAACCGATAGATTGGGCATTGAAGATCTGAGGATACTCGATACCCAGTTCTTTGATGGCCTTCTTCGTATCTTCAGGCTTATCCCATGTTGCTACACCGACAACGTCGAATTTGGCTCCCTTATACTTATTATATACGTTAATCAGGTTAGGTATCTCGCTGCGGCAAGGACCACACCAACTTGCCCAGAAATCGACAATTACATATTTTCCTTTACCGACATAATCTGAAAGCTTTTGTAGTTTTCCGTCATATTCAACTTGGATATCTTTAAACATCATACCTTCGCCTGTAGCCTTTGCAACCACTTTCATCTCTTCCTCATGTTTCTGTTGTTTCTGTTGCTCAACGATAAGCCCATGAAACAATTTTCCGTCAAGGCCATTCTTTACAGAATTACGTGCAATATCCCATGTCTTTCCAAAACTATAATTCATAGTAAAATAAGCAATTGTCCCTGCTTCATCATTATGTTCTTTAAGATACTCATGGGCATAATGGTTATACTCATTATACATATCCATGTATTTCCTGTCCAGTTCAGCTAACTCTTTATCACGTTCCTCTGATTTAGGCTGATCACTTATATCCGTATATTTTTTTTCAAAAGTCCTATATTTATTATCATGAGGTCCGAAATAGCTATCAGCAGCATTCCATTGCCGATAGAATTTAGATCCATTCAAGACGAAAGAACCATTTTGCACATTTAATAATGCTTTCTCGCCAGGCACAAACGGAAAATCCATATAGACGCTGCAAAGAGAGCCATCATCGAATATTGCACGAACATGAGCCATACGAGGCTGTTTCATTTTTATACTATAAACAAATTTGTGATTCTTTATTTCTACTGAATCAGTAGGTTTATTGTCAAAAGATCCATCATCTTTAGCGATATAGATGTAATATCTTACATCATGGAGAGCTTTTGCGACAGTTCCTTGGAGATTAAATGTTTTTTGGGCAAACACTTGTGCAGGTATAATGGCCACGGCTGTCAGAACTAAGGATAATAATATTTTTTTCATAAGTAAAAATTTAAAATTACTCTACAAAGATAGCAGATATTATCCATTTACATTATTGTTTTTGTATCATACTTTTTGTATCATGATACAAAGAAATTGGACACATTCATTATATATCAATACTAGTTACAAAGAATTGATAATCCTGTTGTACAAGAACTTAAAAATCATCTAAATATAGGAGGAGCGCAAAGAAAGACCTGAGCGGTAATAATTTTTCGGCTTTGTTTTATCTGAAAAACAAAAAAAATTGTATATTTGTATTCAGTTTACAATAGTACCTAATAAAATTCTGATCCATGCAGAAAGAACGAATACAATCCATGACAAAGACTTTAAGATGTACATTATTTATAATGCTTTTCAGCACCTCAACAATTACCCAGGGACAGAAGAAGAACACAATTATCAAATTAGACACCATTCCCGTTATTGGTTCAGCAGCCTTACTCGGGGAGCAGCAGATGAACAAAGGGCTTGTGCAGAATGCTCTTGATGCTATTTCAGGTAAAACTGCCGGTGTGAATATAGAGTCCTCCGGAGCCAATCGTATAGCCATGCTCAATAGTGTCCGTGTGCGTGGTACCACTTCCCTTACAGGAGGGAATGATCCACTTGTCATCATTGATGGGGTCTATTCTGACCTTACGGCACTTGCGACTGTTTATCCAGCCGATATTAAAAATTTTACTATTCTTAAGAATGCTTCCGAGACCGCACAGTTTGGATCGCGTGGTGCTTCCGGTGTTATCGAGGTCCAGACGAAACGTGGACATGGGGGCAAGTTTCAGATAGCATACGATTGTAATGTGGGTGCTGAGATGAGATATAAATATCTGGATATGCTCAATGCAACAGATTACGCAGCTACAGCCAAGAATCTGGGTATAGATTACAACGACCTTGGGTTCAACACCAATTTTCAGAAGAAGATCAGCCGTACAGGACAGATCGAGGATCACCACATTGCATTCAGTGGTGGTACAGACCAGTCAAATTACCGTGCATCTCTCGGCATGATGAGTAATCAGACCATTATCAAGTCAAAGAACTATGATAATTTTGTAGCAAAACTCGATATTTCCCAGTTGGCTTTCGACAATAGGATGAAGATTGATTTTGGTGTATTTGGGTCATCACAGAAAGATAATAATATCTATGATACTCAAATCCTGTTTTATTCAGCAGCTGCCATGAATCCCACCTATCCATACGGAACCTATAATGGAAGTTATGTAAAGAATGGTACGGCCTCGCAGATCAACCCTCCCGGTGCCTTGATTCAGGAATGCAATGATAACAAGGATCTCAACTTCAATACCCATCTCCAACTGTCTTATACGCTGCCATACGGTATGAAACTGACGGCCCTTGGTGCTTATTCCTACAGTTCGATGGAGAATGACAAGTTTGCACCGACATGGGTGTGGGCCCAAGGCCTTGCCTATAGAGGAGAGACGAAGTCGGAAGAGTTGATGGGACATATAGACTTGAACTGGAATCATACCTGGAATATTCATCATATTAATGCTACACTGGAAGGCGAGTATCAGAAAGAAAAGACCACAGCCTTTTGGACACAGGTCAAAGGTTTTACTTCCAATGACTTCGGATACAATAACCTTGCCGCTGGATCGACGATACCGTATGGAGGAACAGGCAGCAGTTATCAGGATCCCAAACTGGCCTCTGCTATGCTGATAGCATCTTACACACTTCTTGACCGGTATTCCCTGGATGCTTCAATGCGTGCTGACGCTTCTTCGATGGTTGGGAAAAACCATACCTGTGGCTTTTTCCCTTCAGTATCCCTCTCCTGGGATATGAAGGCAGAAAAGTTTCTGCAGAATATTCCAGAGATCTACATGTTGAAACTTCGTACGGGTTATGGACGTACCGGCAACCTGGGTGCCATCAGTTCATATCTTACACTCAACAGCCGAGAACCAGTTGGGGTTGTCTCCTATAATGGCACACCGACCGTTACTATGGGTGAGTTGCGCAATAGTAATCCTGACTTGAAATGGGAAACGAGAAGTACCTTTAATATAGGACTGGATATAGGGCTCCTCAATAACCGAATTTTGCTGACGCCTGAATACTATTATTCCAAGACCACAGACATGCTCTATGAATATGATGTACCTGTACCGAATTATGCTTTTGATAAATTGCTGGCTAATATAGGTTCTATGTCAAACAGTGGTTTTGAACTCGGTATAGGCCTTGTACCGATTTCCAAAAAAGACATGGAACTTAACATCAATGTCAACATGTCCTGGCAGAAAAACAAGTTGATATCCTTGAGCGGCAACTATAAAGGTAATCACATGTCAGCATCGAATATCACACCGCTCGGAAGTTTGAACGGTGCCGGCCTGCATGGTGGTGATTCCAATATTCTCTATCAGATTGTCGGCCAGTCGCTGGGTGTTTTTTATCTGCCTCACTGCACAGGGATTGTTGATGATGGAAAAGGACATAAGAAATACCAGGTAGCTGATCTGAATCATGATGGCAAGGTTGATCTAAGTGATAATAGTGCTGACAGATACATCGCCGGACAAGCTACACCGAAGATGACTTTGGGCTCTAATATCAGTTTTCGTTACAAGAACTACGACATCACCTTGCAGATGAACGGTGCTTTCGGACATAAGATATTTAATGCTACGGCACTTAGTTATATGAATATGTCAAGTTTCCCGGACTATAATGTTTTCAAAAAGGCTCCTTCCACCAATATCGTTGACCAGAAAGTAACCGACTATTGGCTGAAGAGTGCAGACTACCTTAATATCGATTATGTCACTTTAGGTTGGAATGTACCTGTCAAGTGCAAATACATCAGTAACCTGAGACTCTCATGCAGCATTAACAATTTAGTAACGTTTACCCATTATAATGGACTTACTCCGATGATAAACAGTTATATCGTAAACAACACACTTGGAATTGATGACAAGCGTAGTTATCCGGTCTATCGCACTTTCTCTGTCGGTGTGAATGTACAATTTTAAATTTAGCCATGAAACAACTTTCTTACCTGATATTACTATTCCCCTTGCTGCTCGTTTCTTGTCTTGATGAAACCGCAAAAGATCGTCTGACTGAAGATGAAACTTATACTTCAGCATCTTCTCTCTATATTAATGCTGTTGCCACCTTATATAATTATATTGGCGGCAACCAGGATAGCCAGGGGTTGCAAGGTACTTATCGTGGTGTATACGATTATAATACCTTTAGCAGTGACGAAGCTATCATTCCTATCCGTGGCGGTGACTGGTATGATGGGGGATTCTGGGAAAACCTCTATACCCATAACTGGTCTGCCAGTGATGAATCACTTTACAACACCTGGCAGTATCTTTACAAGGTAGTGGTACTCTGTAATCAGTCACTTGCCATAATTGACAAGAACAAATCCTTACTTACCGATATACAGTATCAGTCTTTCAGGGCAGAAGTCAGAGCTCTGAGAGCACTTTACTATGCTTATATCATGGATATGTATGGCAATGTGCCCATAGCCAGTAGTACGGATACAAATAATACAACCGGGGAGAATGCAAAGCAATACTCCCGTCCTGCCGTATTTCGCTATATATTCAGTGAATTGCAGGAGGTGGAACCTTTGCTCCCTGATGAACATAGTAACTATGAAGGTAAATATTATGGGCGTGTCACTCGTCCTGTAGCCAATTTCATACTTGCAAAATTAGCTTTAAATGCGGAAATATACTCTGATTCGATATGGACAGATAACCATCAACCGGATGGTAAGAATATTTTCTTTACGGTGGATGGCAAGCATCTCAATGCCTGGCAGACCTGCATTGCCTATTGCGACAAGATAAAGGATGAGGGGTATACTCTGGCAAATAATTATGCCAGCAATTTTTACATCCACAATCAAAATTCGCCGGAGAACATCTTTACTATTCCAATGGATAAGACACTGTATAGCAACCAATATCAATATCTGTTTCGCTCCCGCCATTATGCTCAAGGCAGTGCCATGGGGATGGCATCTGAGAATGGTACGTGTGCTACTATCTCTACCATCCATGCTTACGGTTATGGTACAGATAGTGTGGATACCCGTTATGCGATCAATTTCTTTTCTGACACGGTCAGAATCAATGGTGATATCGTAAAACTTGATAATGGAAAGCCTTTGGTATACAAGCCTCTGGAAGTAAAAACAGACCTTACGGGTAGCCCATACATGCAGACTGCTGGGGCAAGGGAGAAAAAGTATGAGACTGACCTTACCGCTTATAATGATGGAAAGAATATTGATAATGATATTGTGCTCTATCGCTATGCCGATGTTTTGCTCATGAAGGCTGAAGCTGAAGTGCGTAATGGGGGAGACGGAGATCAAGAATTGAATGAGGTGCGGAGTAGGGCGGGCATGCCTTATCGCAAAGCAACATTAGAAAATATTCTAACAGAACGATTATTGGAATTGATGTGGGAAGGCTGGCGTCGTCAAGACTTGATCCGTTTTGATCTCTTTCATAAGAGTTATGACCTGAGGACAGCTTCTGAAAAAGAGGCTGATCGCCATACTATTGTTTTTCCTATACCGCAAAAGGTTTTGGACTTGAATCCTTCGTTTATACAAAATAAAGGATATTATAAAGAAATATCAGAGGCAAACGAAAAATTCGGCTGCCCCTGATCCTTTTTTAAATAATTACGAAAAACTCCAACCTTTTTACCTATTGATTATTTGGAGACGGATGGTTGTGGCCGAAAGGACCACCATGACCATGCCTAAACATCATATTCAGATAAGTCTGATACTGACTGTCTGAAAGAATAGATTTCAACTGACTCTCATATTCCTGTCTTTTTGCCATGCGCTCTTTGATCTTAGCTTTCATCTCGTCGGTCATCTGTGGAAACCCATTCATACCGCTGCCGTCCATTTTACGAGGCCTTTTGCCAAAGGCCGGTCTCTGAAACAGGTCTTTATATTCCTTATTCAAGGCAGCTACCTTGGTTTTCTGCGCATCATTCAACCCCAATTTGCCTGCCATCAGGTTGGTCATCTCCTCAGGCGTCATCTGCCTGGGACCTTTTTGTCCATAACTGTTGTTGCTTTGTGCCATAGCCATTGTCATAGACAAGAGGGCTACAAATGTCAAAAGAATTTTTTTCATAATAGTGAGATTTAAAATAAATAGCTTTATATCTTTCACTCTTCTTAATTTTGACGTTTGAAAACCAAAAAGGTTTATTCAAGAAGATCATATTAATTATTAATATCGTCCCAGTACTTTGAAATATGATTTGAGGAATATGATGAAATCTCATTTTCTTTACGGGAAATGAGATTTATCAAACCTTAAAATCTTTTATTTAACTATTTTTTATAGATTTTCAGTTTATTATTTCCTTAATCAGGAAGAAAGTGATTATCTTTGTCATAAATAAAAGAATTTAAGCTTAATAAAAATAATCATGATCAAAAAAATTCCTATATCTATTTTTATTCTTACGATATTGGCCAGTCTATCATTGATCTCCTGTAATAAGGACGATGATAATGGCAGAAAAGTATTGACACAAGCGGAAATCGGGGAAGCTTTAAAGAATACGACCGGTGAATATACCGGACCGATGACATTTGGAATCAACGAACCATACAAACCAAATTCAAATAGAATAAAAACAGATACTGTATTTAATATGAAATGGTCTGTAAAGAAAGATACGACTCTGACCATAGATTATATTCCTATGAAGGCTCTGGTTGACTTTATTACTGATACGGAACTGAAAGAAGCATTAATGGACGTTCAGCCACAAGCATTGACTTGCCATATCGACTTCTTCGATAATGATCCTATCCAATTTTACCTGACAAAATTCAAGCCACAAACTTACCACGTTACTTATGGTGGAAAACAGCACGAAGTAATTATATATTATTATGATGCAAGATCTTTCAATTCTTCATGGGGTGCTTTCGATTATAAAAAATCAAATAACTTCTTTGCAAACATCTTTACAGATAAGATAATGGTAGATGGAGTGGTAAAAGATAAAATTGGTTTTCATGTTAACGGCATCTGTGTCACAACGGAAAAGAATGGACGTCCCTTTGATATTCATTAGTTGATCAAGAGACAAATCTGAAATATTAAAGAAAAAGATAATCGGAGCATCCCTTTTACCTAAATTTATTTTCTGAATAAGGGATTCCCCATCTATGATTTAACTTATACACATTATATTTATCCAATAAAAAAGAATACTGATATGGAAAAGAAAAATAGTCTGATCGTTCTTATTGCTTGCATAATTTTCTCTGCATTCAGTACGAATGCTATAGCCAAAGACAAGAGAATGGTTGAACGTGGCATGAGTAAACAGGATGTTCTGGAAATCCTCGGGAAACCAAAATCTACCAGTTTCGATCAATATTTGGAACAATGGAAATACATAAAATACGGGAGTTTGCTTGACACTAACAATCATGAAATTACCGTCGGTTTCGACCGTAACGATAAAGTAATAAGCTATCAGGATATTCTCGTTCCTGCAAATTTTGACCCAACAGACGACAGGACTGCAAATCCGTTGCCTGTACCGATGCATCCATATCCATACGGTGGCTATTGCTTGAATGACCATGATTTCTCTATATTGTACGACAAGGTCAGCAAAGGAAACTTTGATGAGGATAAATATGATCTTATCGAAGTGGCAAGTCTGGGCTGTTACTATACTTGTGCCCAATGTGCCAGGATTATGGGATTGTTTTCCTTTGCAGATGATAAACTGAAAGCGCTAAGGTATATGGCACATCACATAGTTGATCCACAGAATGCTTACAGCATCTATCGGTTGCTCAACTTCAATGATGATAAAGAAAAGGCAGCCAAGATTATTCAAGGCAGATAAATCATCTTCTAATCTTTTCTCATGTTATCATCGCCGATGAGTATTGACCTGACCTTGTCATTGAAAAAGTCAGATAAATGATGTTTTCCATATTTAGGAGAGGTCATATCCATATTCATTGTTGTTAAGAAAAATTCTATAGGCCCGTATGTCTTTGAATTGGTAAAAGTGTGAACGAGCCAGATTGCGAATATCCTGATCCAATTTGGTAAATGAGTGATCTTTACCGGTTTGGAATAGGCATTAAGGGCTAATTCACCTATTTCATTTTGTGAGAGAAGATCAGGGCCGCCGACATTGATCTCTTTAACATCTTGATTTATAGCATCAACGACAACTTTGGCTAAATCTTGTCCATGAATAGGATTGAGTTTTAATTCCCCCTTACCAAACAAATAAATTCTTCCACTTTTTGCCATATTAAGAAAGTCACCCATATCTGAGAAGAAGCCATTAGGTCTGATAACACAGAAATCCAGACCTGATGATTTTAGTTTATCAACAAATTTTTCTTTAGCCTCACCAATCTTCAAATGTCTCAATTTATCACCGTTTAAGACAGAAATGTAAATAAATTTTTTGATGTTATTCCTTTTTGCCTCATCCATCAGATTTGCGTTGGCCTGATAATCAACATCCATATAGGTCAGTCCGTCTTTTTGTCTCGTGATTCCGACAGAACTAATCACGACATCGATATTATCACAAATCCCTTTTAACGTGTCAGGCTGAGTTACTTGTGCCTCAATAATTTTCAGATCCGGTGCTTTTATGGCTATTTTATTCTTATTCCGTACAATTATCGTGGTGGCAAAACCTCTATCCAACAATTCCTGAGTAATAAATTGCCCTAAATATCCAGTGGCACCAGCTACTAAAACCTTATATTTTTCCATTATCTTTGTTTTTAGAATGTATTCATTTATAGTACCGCACAGTTAGACAAAGTTTAATATGTACATCCAAAATCGTATATATAACATCCGGAACATCACCACTCATCTGTTGCAAAGATATAAAAACATTTTAAATGTGTGCACTTAATATTGGAAAATGTAATAAGATATGGCTGGCAAGAAGATGATGTCTATACTCATGGTAATTCTAATAGATTGAAATAAATTACAAAGAAAAAAGTGCAAAAAAGAATTTATTGTTTAACTTTGTACCATTCGTGTCGTAAAAAATCAATCAGGAAAACTATGGAGACAATTTATTCATTATTCAAGTTGCAAGTAAAGGAACGACCTGACGCCTTAGCCGTGATGGATGATAAGCGGCAACTCTCTTTTGCCCAACTGGACCAGCTCATTGATACCATCGCTTCTAAGTTTCTGGTGAACTATCCCAAATTTATCGGTATCGTAATGGATCACAGTGTAGAGATGATTGCTTCTATCTTCGCCGTCGTCAAGGTAGGTGCAGCGTATGTCCCTGCCGAACCATCCTTTCCTGTTGAACGTATCCGCTACATGATGAAGGAATGTGACATCGACTTTCTCATTACTCATGGCAAATATGCTGCAGATGTCAACGGAGGATTCAGAAAACTGCTTATTGAAAGGGGACAGGAATGCCGGACGGATATTCAGATTGATGATATGTCAAAGCCGGATGGGCTGGCTTATGTACTCTATACATCCGGAACATCAGGGGAGCCGAAAGGGGTATGTGTCAGCAACTCTAATGTCTGTCACTATGTGCATGCTTTCCAGAATGAATTCCACCCAGAAGAAGGTGACCGGATGTTGCAGTATTCTGTATGCTCGTTTGATATTTTCGTAGAGGAGATGTTTACGACACTCCTTTCCGGAGCTGCACTCTGCATTCCTTCGGAAAAGACCAAAGCCGATATTCCCGCACTGATGAAATATATCGAGAGTAATAGGATTACAGAACTGAGTGGATTTCCTTACCTGTTGCTAGAGATGAACAAACTGGAGCGAATCCCTTCCTGTCTCCGTCTGCTGATCAGCGGTGGTGATGTGCTGCGGGAGAAGTATATCTCCCATCTATTGCCTCAGGTACTGGTATATAATACTTACGGTCCTTCGGAGACTACGGTATGTGCTTCCTATTATAAATGCAATGGTGGCTATGCACTTGAAGACAGTACTTACCCCATCGGGAAACCTGTCCTGGGGGTGGAAATCAATATCCAGGACGAAAAAGGAAACGTGCTAAAAGACGGAGAAACCGGTGAAATCTGCATTTACGGCAATGGCGTATCTCAGGGATATATCGGAAACAAACCGGAACAGGAGAATTTTACAGAAACGGGGAAGGGCCGGCAGATGTACCATAGCGGAGACCTGGGCTATGTGCTTCCTGACGGTAATCTTGCTTTTCTCCGCAGGAAAGACAAACAGGTAATGATCCTCGGCAAGCGGGTGGAATGTGACGAAGTGGAAAATCTGCTCAATACCTGTAATGAGGTAGAGAAGGGGGTTGTCTGTGCTTATACAGACCCCAACCAGTTGTCATATCTCGTGGCTTATATCGTACCTCGTGATGAAGAGACATTCGACTATCACGAACTTCACAGAAAACTCTCCATGTATCTGACTCCCTTTATGATACCGGAGTTTTTCGTCAAGATGCAGTCGCTGCCTATGACTGCAAACGGAAAGGTGGACCGTAAAGCCTTGCCTGTCGTATTAAAGGAATGGAAATTATAAGGATATGGAAGAAATAAAGATTATCCGAGTCGGACTCGGGGATATGGAAAATCTGATGAAATGGCGGATGGAAGTGTTGCACCATGTATTCTCGTTGCCCGATGATCTGGACACGACACAACTCGAAGAAGAGAACCGCCGTTATTACCGGCAGCAGATTGCCGGAGGAGGACATCTCGCCTGTTTTGCCCAGATCAATGGGGTAACAGTAGGGTGCGGAGGCGTCTGTCTTTATGAAGAGATGCCTTCGCCTGATAATGCCAACGGCAAGTGTGCTTACCTGATGAATATCTATTGCAGGGAAACTTACCGGCATCGGGGTGTAGGACATGCGCTTGTACGTTGGCTCGTGAGACAGGTACAAGACTTAGGTGTACAGAAAATCTATCTGGAGACTTCTGACAGCGGACGCTCCCTCTATCAGTCGCTGGGATTTAAGGATATGGAGAACATGATGCATATAGAACATCAATGAGAGATATTCTATATGCCATAAATGATATTTGTATTCTCAGATCCATCCATATTACTAAAGATGGATAACCTTTTTCCCGGAAGGAAGTTGAAGAATGAAGGTTTGATGATGAAGCATACCGGGAAAACTCCCATGGCGATTATCCTGCATCGAAAAGCAAGCCATAATCTTTTGTTGATGTGCTATGGCATCATCATAGTTGATCCGCTGTTGCACGACCGGTTCTGCCTCATAAGGCTTTACATGATCCTCTTCCAGCAGCACATTGCCAGTATTCCTGTCACGGAAGGCAAGTGCCTTCGTCTTCTTATCCATTTCGACAATGAGTTCGGAAGTGATAAAAAACACCTTAGAGTCTTTATCTATCACTTTTACCTTAACCTGTTGCGGAGTATAAATACATACACCTGTATTATTCCGGTGAAGTTTGCCGTCAGCCGCCCATTGAACCCTGACAATGGATGGAGTAACAAACTGCAGATGCGGACGTGCATCCATGGCATGGAGAGAATGACTATAAAGTAAGATGATCAAAAAGAAAAACAGTTTTTTCATGGTCTTGGTCGATTTTGTCCTATGATAATGAATCATTGCAAAATTACGTATTTTAATCTTTATTATTTCCATCCTTTGTATCTAAAAATTATTTACTTGTCTCAAAAGGCATTTTCCGCATATACAAGACCCCAGATGATACATTATGAAAAGTCTATGATATAACAGATATAGATAAAAACGAGCAAAAATGCTTATCTTTGCTCCTGATATACTAAAAACTTAATAAAAACTTCACAAGACAACGATGAAAAAGACAATTTCGATTATGATGCTTGGCCTGTCTCTCACCGCCTCGGCGCAGAATCCGATCATACAGACCCACTATACTGCTGACCCTGCGCCAATGGTAAAAGGCGATACGCTCTATGTTTATGCTGATGTAGATGAACCCAAGGCTGATTTCTTCTGGATGTACCAATGGCGGGTATATTCTACCACCGATATGGTCAATTGGACCGATCACGGAGAATTGCTCGGACTGAACAGTTTTTCATGGGCTGATGACCGTGCATGGGCTACTCAGTGCTGTGAACGAGATGGAAAATATTATTGGTATACATGTGCTCATTCCAAACTATCCGGCGGGATGGCCATCGGCGTAGCCGTCAGTGATTCACCTACCGGCCCCTTCAAGGATGCCATCGGCCGTCCACTTTATGATGACGGGAAATGGGATAATATAGATCCAACGGTACTGATGGATGGAAAGAATGCATATCTGGTATGGGGCAATCCGGAGATTCATCAGGCCAAATTAGCGGACAACATGACCAGTTTTGATGGAGATGTCTCTATCATCAGCCAAGACGAGAAAAGTTTCGGTGCACCTTCACCTGCTTTTCGAAAACGGGGAATGAAATACAAGGACATTTATGTCGAAGGACCATGGCTGTCTAAACGTAACAAGAATTATTATCTTCTTTATGCTGCAGGCGGAGTACCGGAACACATCGCCTATTCCATGAGCCGCAAGCCACAAGGGCCATGGATTTACAAAGGTGTTATCATGCCTCAGAAAAATGAGACCAATTCTTTCACCAACCATTGTGGTATTATAGATTTCAAAGGGCATAGTTATTTCTTCTATCATACAGGTAATCTGCCCGGCGGAGGAGGTTTTGACCGTAGTATTGCTGTCGAGGAGTTCAAGTATAATAAAGACGGCACTATTCCTACAATTCTTCCCACGCGAGAGGGCGTGAAGCCAACAGGCACCTTGGACCCTTTCCAAAAGGTAGAGGCATCCACCATAGCATGGGAGAAGGGACTCACAACGGAACAAAGTTTAAAGACCGGAGTATATGTGACCGACATACAAAACGGTGACTGGATGAAAGTGAGAGAAGTAAACTTCTCCTCGGAACCTGAAAAGATCAGTATCAGTGCTGCCAGTGCCTCTCAGGGCGGAACAATAGAACTGCATACTGACAGCATCAATGGTAAAATGATTGCCACTATCAACATACCAAGCACAGGAGGATGGGAGAATTTCTGCAATTTCTCAGTAAATACACTCAGTCCTGTTACCGGTATCCATGATCTCTTCTTTGTTTTTCATGGACAAAAGGGTAGAAAGTTGATGAATTTCTCATGGTGGGAAATGGAAAAATAAGAAAAAGATGATAAAGATAAATAGGATAGGGCAACTGCTGACAATCTTCTTGTGGGCAATGACTTCAACCATGCAGGCCAACAATAAGATATTGACATCTCCCAACCAAAAGATCAAGATCACTCTGTCTGCATCAAATACAGGATTTACAGTAAGTTATCAGGGAAAGACAGCTGTCCTCTGTACCCGATTGGGACTGATGACTAAAAATAAAACTGGTGTAGTAACCTGCAAAAAAATCATCCTGCAACAACAGAAACATATAGAGGAACACTATAGAATGCTTAGCGGAAAGCGGAGCATCTGCAATAATGAAGCTACAGAAGCCGTTTGCACTCTCTCCCCACAACTAAAACTCCGGTTACGTGCCTACGATAATGGTATTGCTTTCCGGTACGAATTATCAGGTCTGAAGGCTGATAGTATCATGGGCGAACTCACAACATACTATATAAAACAAGGCCTGCGGCGGTGGATGCAAAACTATCAGTCATCATACGAAGATTTCTTTCCATTAACTACAGCACAGCCTCAAGAGGCTTCCAATAAACGTCACTGGGGATACCCGGCCCTTGTAGAACTACAGGATGCTCAATACTATACACTTTACAGCGAGGCTGACATCAACCCGTATCAAAGTGCATCTTCACTAAAGAGCTCCGGAAATACCGGCTATCAAGTGTTCCCTGATCGGAACCCTCTTCATCTTGACGGAAACTGGCATACTCCATGGAGAGTAGTCATCATCGGCAAACTAAGTGATGTGGTAGAGTCTACACTGATCACTGATCTGGCAAGACCCTCTCAGTTGAAAGATACCACATGGATCCATCCGGGTGTGGTCTCCTGGGTATACTGGGCTTATAATCATGGTTCAAAAGATTATCAAATCGTAAGAAAATACATTGATATGGCAGCCCGCTTCCACCTTCCTTATGTGCTCATTGATGCCGAATGGGATGAGATGACAAATGGGGGGAAGATAGAAGATGCCATCAACTATGCTCATCAGAAGGGTGTACGCCCCCTCATCTGGTATAACTCTTCTACTGCATGGATCAATGGTGCACCAGGACCGAAATTCCGTATCAACACTCCAGAAAAACGCGAAAAGGAATTTGCCTGGCTCGAAAAGTCGGGAGTAGCCGGTGTCAAGGTAGACTTCTTCGATGGCGACACCCAACCGACAATGGCCTATTGCATAGCTATCCTGAAATGTGCCGCACGCCACCATCTTCTGGTGAACTTCCATGGTGCTACTATTCCCCGGGGCTGGCAGCGTACCTTTCCCAACCTCCTCTCAACAGAAGGTGTATATGGAGAAGAATGGTACAACAACCTGCCCATACTTACCAATAAAGCTGCCTGCCATAATGCGACCTTACCTTTCACGCGCAACGTGATAGGACCAATGGATTATACTCCCTGCGCCTTCTCTGACTCACAACATCCACATATCACCAGTAATGCGCATGAACTGGCACTCACTGTCCTTTATCAATCCGGGCTTCAGCATCTGGCCGATAAACCCGAAAGTTATTATGCCCAGCCTTCTGAAGTACAGCACTTCTTGGGGAAACTGCCTGTAGCATGGGATGATACCCGCCTTATCGCAGGCTATCCAGGGAAATACGTAATCATGGCCCGCCGGAAAGGTGCAACCTGGTATATTGCTGGAATCAATGGTACAGACAAGAAGCTTGAAGTCAACTTGAATCTTAAAAGTCTGAGACTTCCTTCTGCTCCATTATATCTTGAGAGTTTCGAGGACAATACCAGTAAAGAACATCACTGGGAAATCAAGAAAGGGGAAAAACATTTGCCTGACCAAGTGACCATGATACCTCGTGGCGGTTTCATTTTTATTATTCAGGTAAGAAAAAACAAAAACTTATAACAATGAAAAAGATAGCAGTTTCATTTCTAATGGCAACATCACTGTTGCCGATTACATCCATGGCACAAAACATGCCTCTTGTTCAAACAAAATATACGGCTGATCCGGCTCCTATGGTCTATAAGGATACCGTGTTTCTCTATACCACCCATGATGAAGACACAGCCAACAATTTTGAGATGTACGACTGGCTGCTCTATACCTCAACAGATATGGTAAACTGGACGGATCATGGAGCAATAGCTTCAACGAAAAACTTCAGTTGGCGGTCACGTGACAATGGGGCATGGGCACCCCAGGTAATTCCACGTAATGGAAAATTCTATATGTACTGTCCTCTTCACGGCCATGGTATCGGTGTTCTTGTAGCAAATACTCCTTATGGTCCTTTCCATGATCCTATCGGTAAGCCAATAGTCTGGAACAAGAGCAACTGGTACGACATCGACCCGACAGTATGGATTGATGATGACGGACAAGCCTATATGTATTGGGGAAATCCCTATACTTACTATGCACGGTTGAATAAAGACATGATATCCATCAAGGACAGTGTCACACGCCTGCCATACCATATCGAAAATTACCAGGAAGGTCCATGGTTTTATAAAAGAAAAGGACATTACTACTTAGCTTATGCCACCACCTGTTGTCCTGAAGCCATTGGCTATGCCATGAGCGATACTCCAACAGGTCCATGGACAAGCAAAGGATATATCATGCGGCCTACAGACCGCTCCAGAGGCAACCATCCGGGAATCATCGACTACAAAGGCCACTCTTATGTGTTCGGTCTCAACTATGACATCATGCACCTGAAGACTCCGGAACATCATGAACGGCGCTCTGTTTCCGCTGCTGAAATCACCTATAACGCTGATGGCACAATCCAGGAGATTCCTTACTGGCTTGACCAAAAACCACTAAAACAACTCGAGCCATTCAATCCATACCGTCGTGTGGAAGCAGAAACCATGAACTGGGGATATGGCTTAAAAACGAAGAAAAAGGCAGATGGTATTTATGTTACCAATATTGATAATGGCGAATACATCCGGCTGCGAGGAGTAGATTTTGGGAAGAAAGGTCCCAAGAGGTTCACTGCAGCAGTAGCAGCACAAGAAAAAGGCGCAGAGATCGTCCTGCGTATAAACAGCATCAATGGACCTGTCATGGGAAGGCTAAAAATCCCGGCAACAGGAGGAGACTTGATATTCAAGCAAGCCTCATGCAAAGTAGTCCATGTAAAAGGCATTCATGACCTTTATCTATGCTTCCGTCTCCCTTCACCTGAAACTACATTCAACTTTGATTACTGGAAATTCTGATATCTTGAAATATCAAGACATTTATAAGCCCCGATGCCATGACGACATCGGGGCTTTATTTTTACATCAGATAGATACAAAAGTCAGAGTTCTCCTGTGAAAGCCTAGAACTTCACCAGGATACGGAACACCTTCTGAGGATGATTATGCCAATTGGCCATAGCTTCAGGAGCATCCTCTGGTGAGACGACAGAAGAGATAAGATCCTGATAAGGACACGTATCACGCTCCAGATATTTTATAACTCCCTTGAAGTCTTCAGGCAATGCATTACGAGAACCACGGATATCAAGCTCTTTCTTGACGAAAAGGCTGGTAGTGAAAGGAGTATCTTGTTTTGCATACCCTATACACACGACACGTCCCGTAAAACTAACCTCATTAACAGCTTCCTCCTGGGTGACCGGTGATCCAACTGCTTCAATGATGACATCCGGCATCTGTCCGTCAGTGATTTCCATCAAACGTTTATGGAGGTCTTCACGCGCCGTATTGACGACATATTGTACACCAATACGTTTTACGACATTGAGTTTGTCATCATCCAGATCACAAGCAATGACCGTAGCTCCCCTGACCAGACAGCGTGCTGCTGCACCTACACCCACCATGCCACATCCAATGACGAGCACCACATCCGTGTCAACCACCTGTGCACGGTTTACCGCATGAAATCCAACACTCATCGGTTCGATAAGTGCACTGTGCTCAGCTGTAATGTCTCCTACAGGAATAACCTTCTCCCATGGTAGAGTGATATATTCACGCATGGCACCATCGCGCTGTACACCAAGCGTCTCATTGTGCTCGCAAGCATTGTAACGCCGACGCCTGCAAGCAGGACATTGTCCACAATTGGTATAAGGATTCACAGTAACCGTTTCGCCGATATGCAACTGTTCAGGTACATCACTGCCTTTCTCCACAATCACAGCACCAATCTCATGCCCCGGTATCACTGGCATTTTAGCCAAACCGTTTCGCCCACGGTAAGTATTAAGATCACTACCACAGAAACCTACATACTTCAACTGAAGCATTACTTCACCTAAATTACAGACAGGTTTTTCCATTTCCACGACCTTCATTTCGAAGGGTTTTACTATTTTTATTGCTTTCATAATGAATAAAATATTTTTCTCTATTAATTTCTACTGATTACTGATAATTATTAATTGGGACGTACCACCTTGTACTTTTTCAAACCGTAGAGCACACAAAAACCGAAGCAGACCATCGGAATGAAGTAAGCGAAATGGTAATGAGCAGGATGGGCATTCATGACAAAGGCCGAGAGTTGTGGAAGACAAGCATTGCCGATGATAGACATGACGAGAAAAGCCGATCCACTCTTCGTGTCATCGCCAAGATCAGACAGCGCCAAAGAAAACTGTGTGGGATAGATGATAGACATAAAGAATGAAATGCCTATCATAGCATACAAACCCGTCCATCCGCCAAAAATGATTACAACCAATGACAATAACATGCACATTGTAGCATAAAAGGTCAGCAGTTTGTGTGGTGCAAACTTACCTAACAGCCATGATCCGCTCCAGCGCCCTAACAGAAAGGCCAACATATAGAAACCGAAAAGTGTTGTCGCCCTGCTCTCGTCGATGCCCACATAGATGCAGCAATATACGAGAAACAAACTGTTGATGGCAGTCTGTCCTCCATTATAGAAGAACTGAGCGATGACTCCCCATCGGAGATGACTACGCTTAAGTACAGCAATATTGATAAGTTTCCCTCCATGCTCCTTTATCTTCGGCAGCCGGCAACATATAAAAACAAGAGCCATAACGATAAGGACAACTGCCAGCGTGATATAGGGTGGGCGCATGGCACACGCCTCATCCCGCAAGAGTCCATCCCATCCTCCAGGATAAGAAGCAGGCAATGTAGCACGGGTGTACTGATGGCCACTGAGGATAAGTTTGCTTAGGAACATGGCTGAAATAAATGCACCCAGACTATTGAACGACTGCGCCAGCGTAAGTCGCTTGCTGGCTGTTGAAGGATTTCCTAGTACAGTCACATAAGGATTAGCGGCAGTCTCAAGGAAACACATGCCCGTGGCAATAATAAAAAAGATGGTAAGATAAAACCAATATTTACGGATAGCAGTTCCCGGAAGGAAGAGCAAACAGCCAAAGGCTGCGAAGAGCAATCCCATGACAATACCCGTCTTATACCCCCATCGCTTCAGTATCATAGCGATAGGTATCGGACAGATGAAATAGGCCAGCCAATAAGCAGACTCGGTAAAGGAAGCCTGAAACGGATTTAACTCACAAGTCTTCATCAACTGCCGAATCATTGTAGGCAGCAAGTTACTGCTGATTGCCCAAAGGAAAAATAGGCAAAACACCAGTGTCAATGGCATCAGATTCTTGTTTTTCATTCACTCATATTTTTAATGTAAGGTAAGTCTATCAAATGATCAAAGCCGAACACACGCTGAGCGTTGCCGGAGAGAAAGGCGCACTTTTCTTCCCAAGAGAGGAGTTTACTCTTCAGTATGAAATCGTACGACATCTTATAAGTAATTGCCGTGATCGTCCGGGGATAGTCAGAGCCCCACATCAGGTGACTGATACCCACCTCGTCAGCAGCCTCACGGATAGCTCTGACGGCAGAAGGAAATGGCCAGAACTCATCATTGAAAAGCCAGGTGATACCACCACATTCGATATAGACATTCTCATAGCGTGCCAGTCTGATCTGATCCATCCAATGAGGACGTGTCACCATACCGAAATGCCCGATAATGATTCTAAGTCTTGGACATTCATGGATAATATGTTCTATCTCCGGCACCTGTATATCACCGTCAGCCAACTCTACATGCAGCAGCATGTCATGAGTTTCCAGCAAATGCATCATCTGCATCATCTCGTCGCTGTCAAGGCGGACGCGCCAATCAGTACCAATGAGCCTGGCTGCAGGTATCTTGATGCCTCGAAACCCATCGTCAACGAGTTTCTTTATCTGTTCAGGCCATCCCGGGCAACGGTAGTCAGCCATGCCAAAGACAAAGAAACGGTCAGGATAGCGCCGGACGATATCCAGAAGATAGTCGTTTTGCAAACCATCAATGAACTCCTGTGTAACGACAGCTGCCGACACACGGGCATAGTTCATGTTAGAAAGCAGAACCTCAGCAGTATTCCTGCCGTCAGTAATAAATGGAGGTAACATCTGTACCTCTTCACCCATGAACATGGCACGGCCGTCAGGCATGCCATAGATGGGCTTATCATTTACTTCTGCACATTGCCGCAGCCATAGGTGAGTGTGGGCATCAATAATCTTTATGTATTCTTCCATGACACCCTGCGTTGATCTCCGATAATGTTCTGTACATCTTTCAACAACTGTTCATCGATAGGTTCTTCCATACACTGAATGTTTTTCAACAGATTATCTGGTCGTGTGGTACTGAAAACCGTTGAAGCAATACGGTCATTGGAAGCGGCATATTGCATGGCAAGTTTTTCGATCGGATAGTTTTTCTCCCTACAGTATGCAGCTGCTTTTGAGCATACTGCCTTCAACGATTCCGGTGCAGGATGCCAGGCAGGAGCTCCACGCTGAGTAAGCAATCCCATAGAGAACGGTGAAGCATTGATGACACCCACATGATGAGCTTCGAAGAAATCCAGAAAGTCTACCAGTTTGTCATCATTCAGACAATAGTGGCAGAAGTTAAGTACACTCTCAACGGTACCTTCCTCCGTATGCTCTATTACCCACTGCAGATTTTCCAACTGCAAGTCAGTACAACCGATATGGCGGACCACACCTTCCCGCTTCAGGTCCATAAGTGCCGGCAGTGTCTCGTCGACAACCTGATGAAGATCAGCAAACTCAATATCGTGGACATTGAGAATATCTATATAATCAATATTCAATCGCTCCATGCTCTCATAAGCACTCTCTTTGACACGGCGTGCGGAATAGTCCCATGTGTTGTGACCATCCTCACCATAACGTCCTACTTTTGTGGAGAGATAATATTTGCTGCGGGGTATATCCTTCAAAGCCTTGCCAAGGACAGTCTCAGCCTTATAATAGCCATAATAGGGAGATACATCAATGATATTAATCCCTGCTTCAATGGCTGTAAATACAGTTTCAATGCCACGTTTCTCTTCAAAATCATGGAACACGCCACCGAGTGACGACGCACCAAAGCCTATACGAGAAACTTTCATTCCTGTTTTCCCCAGTTCTTTATATTTCATCATTTTATATTGTTTAGTTTGTGTAATAAATTCTATTTTGTCTACCAGTACAGGTGGAACATCCTGTCCATGAGATGCCATTTACCTGCCGAAGTCATGCCCTTCACACATCCCTGCAACTCAGCCACATAATCCTCCCATTCCTGTTGGCGCGGCAGTTGGGCAAGACGGGCCATTGCCGAATCAAAATTGAAGTCGAGTGGGGTTTCAATAATCATAAATACCTTGTTGCCAAGAATGTACATTTCCATTTCCAGAATGCCCACTTCTCGAATGCCAGCGGCAATCTCTGGCCAAGCCTTACTCTTGCTGTGTGCCTCACGATAGCGTGCTATCAACTCAGCATCATCTTTCAGATCAAGAGTCTGACAGTAGCGTTTCACCTTTTGGTGATACTCATTTTGAATATATCCTTCTTCTTTCATAATTTGATTAATATGATTGTTTATTTGGTTTTCAGTACTAAAAGCAAAGGTGTTGTATATGAACAAAATAGTCAAAGAGAAAAGCATAGATACCTTACGGTTAATTTATTATTTAAAGGTAGTGATTGTGTTATGATCTATTGTCGTTACAAAATTAGAAAAACAAAGGCATAAAGTGGTTAGACTTTATTTGCAAGAACTTATACTTTATCGATTTTTATCAATAAATTTGCATTATTCAAAAAAAAGAACAATATTTGCAAATATGACAAACTATGATATCTCACAACTGCAAATTATCACCCTCAACACAGGTTATGCAGAGCATAATGCCGATTGGAACTGGCATAACGTACGCAGTCCTTTCGCCAGGCTGTATTATGTCACCGAAGGTGAAGCGTGGGTGGAGATAAAGAACAGGTGTATTCATCTCATACCCAATCATCTCTATATGATTCCGCCATTTACCAAGCACAACAATATCTGCCACGGGCATTTCTGCCACTTCTATATCCACGTATATGAGAATCCCGGTGAATTCAGCTTTCTAGAAGACTTACAATATCCTAACGAGATATTGGGTGAAAATCATGACGGGCAACTCTTCCGACGGCTTACCATATTGAACCCATCGATGCGCCTGCCTGCGTCAGACCCAGCATCCTATGACAATCATGGCATGCTGCTGCGCAACATTGCCCAGAACAAGCAACGTAATTTCTGGAATATTGTCGAGTCGCGTGGTATTCTGTTCATTCTATTGTCACGTTTCCTCAAACAGGCCAAAGAGAAACAGGCCGTCAAGAATGAACGCATCAGCCAGACGATAAGTTTCATCCGTACTCACATCACTGAACGCATCAATCTGGATTCTCTTGCAGGAATGGCATGTATGTCAAAAGATCATTTTATCCGTGTCTTCCACCGTGAAACAGGCGAGACACCTAATGCGTACATTATCAGACTGAAGATGGAACGAGCCGAATTGCTGCTCATTACCACAGATATGCCGATAAAGAGCATTTCTGATGCATTGGGTTATGAAGAAGTATCCTATTTCAATCGTCTGTTTAAAGATAAAATAGGGAAGACGCCCTTAAACTACAGGATGGGCAAACAGATACAGTGATTTATCCATTGCTGAAAATAACTTTCTTACGGTAATCTCATTGAAACAAATACATTAGCGAAAAATAACTAGTAGGAGTTCATTTCCAATTAAAAAATCTATAAATACCATGAATTCCTGAAAATGAACAACTACTAGTGTTCATTGTTTGCCTACTTAAAAAATTAGAGATAGCACAAACAATGATTTATTTCTTTACATAGCCGAATAGATACCCAGTTTGCTGATCTTAACAACGTCAGTAGGATTATGGCGTAATATACTGAAATTGTATTCACCCCATCCGTCTGAAATTGTAAAGTACAAAACGACGTCCTTTTTATTAACAGCGACCTGTTTATCAATAACAACATTCTGATTACCTGTCAACTTATGCAGTCTGACTGTAATCTGTTTTCCAGCAGCTCCATCAGCATGAAAACACAGTTTGTATTTACCATTTTTCAACTGCAATGAGCGATATACATTCTGGTTAGCAGGAGTTTTCTGTTCTGAGCCAAAACTCAACAGTATGTTTCCTGAATTAACAGTCCATCCATGAGACTCCGGATTCCAGTTCTGTGTCTCTACTTGCGGCCGCCATTTAAGAGTCTTGTCACAACTGTCATCAAGAGAATATTGACTCATAAACTTCCACATGGTCAGTGCAGAGTTTCCATCTTCTGTATTTGTTGTGTAACCACTATGTCCCATACCATCAATCTCATAAAAGACAAAAGGAAAACCACCATCGGCAGCAGCATAGACACTCTTATCATATTGCCCGCTTACAGATGTCTTCTGCGGGACCGGTATAGCACCATCCCTTGCAACCATATCATCCACAATTCTGGGAACTAGCGCATACCTTACAAAATTATCATCCTTTCCATGAATATGAAGAAACGGAACAGGACGTGCACCGGTATGATGGAGATGGAACTCATTGATAGGATAGCCACTGATAGAAGCAAAGGCTGCGAAGATATCACTTGCCACATTGGCTACAGTATAAGTCATCATACCCCCGTTGGAGAATCCACAGCAATAAATGCGCTTATGGTCAAAGGAATAATGCTGTGCAACATCCTTTATAATAGCCTTGAAAAAGTCGATGTCTTCACTTGTTTCTCCAGTAGAGTGCCAACCTGGAAAATTACCGTGAAAGAGAGGGAAATAGATATTCTTACCTTGTGGATACACCACGATACATCCTTCCTCATCTGCTACGCTGCTAAGGAAAGGACTCTTGTCCGTTGCATGTCCCCCTGTACCATGAAGGCTGAATACCAAAGGAGATTCTGCCTTGACATTATCCGGAACATATAGCAAATAAGAACGACTTTCACCATTAACATTGATGCTAACCAGTTTGTCTTCTTTTGCTGACCACGCTCTTGTTGCATTAGACAAGAGGAGTCCCATAAATAAAAAAATAACAAGATATTGTTTCATGGATAAATTTATATAAATTAATTCTACAAAATTAAAGATAATTTCATCTAGAGACTATACAGGATGTTTCAAATACGTCTTTTATTGTATCATGTATATCATAAGCAAATAAGAAACCGTTTGTTTCTTTGAAAAACAGCAAATTATGGCGTTTTTTGTTTGACGTATAAAATCTTAAAAAACGTATCTGGAATTCTTCTTTTAAGCAATAATTGACTAAATTTGTGACAGAAAATACAGATAAGCACAATAGAATGATAAAAAGGAAATTATATATTCCAATCCTATTTTTGATGCTATTAATGACATTCTGCAACTGTGAAAAAGATCCTATCACAGTCCTGACAAGAGTCAGGACTGTAGGACATGCTATCATCAATGGTAAGGCGTATGTGCATAAAGAAAAATGGACTATGACAAACTACATACCCTCTTCAAAATTTATTTTCTTTAACAATGATAGTATCATACAATATTATACCTCCTTATATCCTGTTAATGGTACAAAACAAACGATTTACAACTTGACATTCTATCTATTAGAATACCAACAGCCCCTAATGAATGATCAAATCTTTAAGATAAACTTTTGTCCTGAACTGATTAAAAAACAAATAATCGGAGAAGACACAACATGGCCCATGGAAAAGAAAGCGAGAGGAACACAGAAGTATTACACAAACATCAGATCAACCATCCTGAATAATCATGGGGATGGAGCAGCATTTGCTTCGACAAACCTTATGAGTTCACAACCATTAGAAGGCGAATTAAAAATAAAAAGGGTATCACCTGACTATAAGAAAGTATGGGGAATATACCATTTAAACAGCCATCAGAAAAGTGAATTTCCACTCACGATAAGTGGAGATTTTGAAGCAGTAATCAGAAAGCACTAAATAGAAAAAAACACCTTTAGTGTTGCCATGGAATGTGCCAAATACCATGCCTATATAGAAATAGGTGAGATGGCACGGTACGACCCTTATACCTGATAGTCAGTAATTCCCAGACGATTTCCGGAAGGGTCATCAAATTCTACGGCCCAACCCGTCTGTATTCTGAACGGTTCAGATAGAAAATGTACACCTTTTATCTTCATTTCCTGATAAACTTTCTTCACGTCTTCCACCTCTATCCATATAGCTGGTTTAGCATCAGGAAACTTTTTCTTGTCCTTGATGATAATAGCCGGTTCATCATTTCCTATACAATAGGCGGTCATACCTTTATCAGGAAAATCAAATTTTACCTGGAGTCCTAAGGTCTGTGAATAAAACTTTCGGGTCTCTTCAAAATCTTCTGCAGGTAAGAAATAATTGTCTGTTTTCATAAAATATCTTTGTTTATTGCTCTTGATTATGTTTTTTCAACCAATGATCGGCATACGAACAAGTAGCCATCATTTCCAGCCCTTCTTCTCGGGCATAGTTATAAATAAACTCTACAAGTCTTGCGGCAATCCTATGTCCTTCAAGTGACTCAGGTACATAGGTATGAAAGATATTTATCTTTCCCTCATTCAACTCATATCTTACTTCTGCAATGGAACCATTTATTTCAGTCCATGCCCTTTGATTCTTTTTGTCATGATGAATTTCCATAATGCTGATAAATTTATAAAATACAAAAATTTGGATGATCGTTATCCCCATACTGGTCCGTATAGGTAAAACCTTCATGTTCAAATGCTTTAAGGTCCTCTGGATCACGAATCCTGTTACAAATCCCATAATGAGCCATAGCCCCACGACAGGTCTTGGTATATATAACGATGGTCTTAGGTCTCCCGTCTTTCATAATGAAAAAATGAGGTTGTATAACATGCAGTTCACTTCTGATCCGTTTCCTGTCAAACAAAAGTTTCATTTCTTCAGAAGCAAGATACAATAGAATACCATCGTCAGCTTTTACACTTTCCAAAAGCAGATCAGTAAGACGGCTCCTCCAGAAATAAAAAAGAGCTTTCTCTCCAGAGGCCTCAAGTGAGATATTTCCTTCAAGGCGATAAGAATGAATCCTATCCATGGGACGGAGCAAACCGTACAGAAAAGAGGTAATCCATAGATGAGATTGTGCATAATAGAAGTCTCCCGTTTTCCAATTCCGGACCTTGAGATATTTGAAGACCTGACCGAAATAAGAAAGAACGGCAGGAAGTTCTTGCCCTTCATCAAAAAAACGAAGATAGCGCAATTTTGTTTCTGATGCTATAGACGGACTGCACTGCAAAGCATCCTTGAACTTGTCGGTGGTCCACTGCCTGAGTTCCAAAGCAAACTGTCCAGCCTCATCCTTAAAACGGGGCAGGGTAGTGAAGGGCGGCTTTACAGTAGAGGCGTCACGCATGGTCTTGGCACAAGAAAGGAGAATCTGCATAAAACTAAATGCTTTTGTTTCAGCGAAGATAATAGCTTTTCACCAATTCACCAAACAAATCGGATTTTTTCTTAATGACATTGAAATTATTTATAAAAATAAAAACAACTCATATTCCCCATTCAAACTCAATCTTTTCGAACAACCAAAAGAGCCATTCATTCATCAGGTTCTGCATGTACAATAGTCGTACATCTTGGAATCAGAGAAGACATGTCCTTTTCTATCTTATTACATATCCCATGAGCTGTTTCGAGGTCTGTATGAGGATGGAGATGTACATTCATTTCCACAAATGTGTCCGGGCCTGCGACACGTATTTTTAAATTATGATAGCATACAATATCCTTGTTGAATTTCAATTCAGACTCTATCTTTTCAGTCAATCCTTCCGGAACTTTATCAAGCAATACATCAATTGCCCTCTTTCCTAACCTATATGAGATACCCAGCACTATTACCGCTACACCCAAAGCAGAGATGGCATCAGCCTTATGATAACCAAAATTGGCACATATCAGTCCCAGAAGTACGACACCGGAACTGAGGATATCAGAAGAGAAATGAATGGCATCAGCTTCAAGTGCTTGACTGTTATTACGCTTTGCTGCCCTGAAAAGAATCCGTGAACGTCCAATATCTACAGCCATTGCTGTCAAGACGACAAGATAGCTCCATACCGTTACCTGAATAGCCGTATGGCCTGAAATCAAACGACTAACGGCCTCATAAATAATCCAAACACAAGTAATAACAAGCAGTATGGATTCAAAAAATGCAGACAGGTTTTCTATCTTTCCATGACCATACTGATGTTCCTTGTCGGCTGGTTTATCAGATATGCTTACGGAAACGAAAGTAATCACTGCAGCCAACAGGTCAAGAAGGGAATGAAGAGCCTCTGAAAGAATTCCCAGACTTGAAGTAAGAATCCCTACAATGAATTTCATAGAGGTTAGAAACACCGCTGCAATAATAGAAGTTAAAGCTGCTTTTTTCTTGCTTGTCATAATCTGTATATTAAAAGATGCCTATAAATGAAGGCAACACAAGGATATATTCCCCTTGATTCTGCTTCCCTCGAATTTAAATTCGTAAAAATATGAACAAAAGTTGATCTATGCAAATTTACAGGGAAGAATTTACATTATCCATTGTCTTATGTGACTTTGCAAGAGCCATGAGGATAGGAATGGAAGCCAACTGCGAGATGATGGAGATCGTAACCATTGCAGGAATGGAGGTGTCATAGAGTATCCCCAGTACCCAACTCCCGATGAACCAGCAGACCCCAAAGGATACTCCGAAGACACCGAATCCTGTGGAGCGATTCTCCTTTGGAACTAAGGCCGTGACAGCCGATTTCAGGATAGATTCCTGAGCACCCATCCCGATTCCCCAGAGCGCAATTCCGATAATAATATAACCAATGGAGTGTGAAGAAAAGATGAACAGTGCGAAAAAGGCCGATAGAAAATCAGAGAGGATCAGAACCTTTATCCCATATTTATCATACATCCAGCCAAAAACAAGTGCAGCTATGGCATCTACCAGCATGGCTCCTGCATAG
>JAKVJW010000003.1 GCA_022486815.1 Prevotella sp.
TACTGCCTGTCTGTTTTATGATAATCTTTTCAAAGAACTCTTTCTTTGCTCCCGGGCTCTTCGTCCGAAAGCGGTTGCAAAGATAGGGCTTTTGTTCCTAACCGCCAAATCTTTCGGGGGGAAATTTTAAAAAAAATGCTATTATTTCTGCTTTCTTGACAAAAGAAAATGGACCGGAAACAGCATATATACAGGGCTTACAATACGCAGTAAACAATATATCAGGAACTTAACGCTTATGATCCGCACTCGGACAGTTTTGAATAAAAAAAATAAAAATATTCTTCCTTAAAGGAACGCAAATTTACACTGACATCCATAAATAAGCCCAATACCTTATGCTAACAGATCATTCGATATCATAAAGTATAGGATAAATACTCAAAAGAAAGGGGGTAGCTTTTATAAAAAAGCTACCCCCCCTTTCTATAAAAATAGATATTCCACCTAATCAACATCAGATAGTCAAACTAATTGATACCATCTGTTTAAAACAGATCAAACGTGTGATTTTTGTAATCGATAGGACGAGAAACTGACTAAAACAGTTCAATCACCCATACCAGATATCTGCACTGATCTTATGATTCTCTCTTTCGTTATTTCCAGAATCATCTTTCTTTGTATTTCTACACGTGTAGTCTACAAAAATCTGTTCAATCATTTCATTCTTCTTGTTTTTCATAATAAGAAATCTTTAAAAGTCTTTGAAATATTGAATTTCAGTTGCTCACTTTGAGCTTTAAGATGATATTAAGTTTCATGCCTTTTCACTCTATCAGAAGATCAAACAACTTTATTGTTTAAAATCGACTCTAATAAAGTAGGAAGAACACTCTTATTCTCCAAACTCAAAGATAATACAGAAAATCAATATATCTTCCAATTAAAGAATAATTTTATTCTTTTTTAAATAATCAATAGACTCTTTTAAAAAACAGATTAAAAAAACGTTCTTGGCCTTAAAAAGAACAAGGTAATAAAAGGTTAATATAAAGAAACATCAAAGTTGACTTTTCAGACAAGATCCTATATCTTCCCAAACTCGCATTCTCTAATTACCGCTCATTCAGTCGCTTCTTTATAATAGCAGGGTTACCTGCCACCATGCAATCATCAGGAACATCATGTACAACAACAGATCCTGCTCCGACAATACATCTTCTACCAATTTTGACCCCAGGGCAGACAATAACGCCACCACCAAGCCATGTATCTGCTCCAATCGAAATAGGATGGCCCACCTCAACAGTACCTCTACGTAATATCGGATCGACAGGATGAGAAACGGTATAAAGCTGGCACATAGGGCCTATCCTCACATTTTCCCCCAAATAAATAAATGCGCCATCAAGAAAACAACAATTATAATTGATAAATACATTATGCCCTACTTTAATACCATTCCCATGATCACAATGAAAAGGAGGACAAACTTTAGAGTTATCAGGAATATCCGGAATTATTTCTTGAAGGGCATCTCTGTAACCTGGAGAGCAAAGAGTCATTTGATTCAACTTTTGGCAAACTCTTTTACTATGGTTCAAACTAGAAAGAATTTCAGGATCAGTAAAATCATAGAACTCCTCACTCCGCATTTTCTCAAATTCAGTTTTCATAATTTAAAAATTTGCAATCAACTATTTTACCAATCCTAAAAAACGACTATTCCCTATCAGTTCTTCAAAAGTTCATCTTTCGTAAAATTAATAGTCAATTTTTTCCCTGTTCTTGCATTCGAATAATCAAAAACGACTCCAATTCCAGCATTAGCTGCCAAAGAGGTAAATTGCTTTAAATCTATATCCACAAATACATTCTGAAGAATATAACTCTTTAAAGTTTTCAGATCCAGATCAGCCCGGAAAGCTTTAGGATCAACAAGTAAAACTACTTCCAGATTATCAGGGGTAACTTTCATCTGCCCCAATTTGTTCAAATCATCAAAATCATTCGGTGCGGTCAGATTACCAATTGCAACTTTCCCCCTCAATTCTTCTAAAGGAGAAACCTTCCCGCCTAAAAGCTGTTCAACCTTTTCTACCGGAGCAACAGCCTTTACAATCTTTTTTGATCGGCTATTGCGAAATGTAAAGGAAAGGGCGCCTTTATTATGAACTAAAGATTGAGCCATGGATTGTAAACTCCCCTTATTACCAAAAAAGAACAAAGTCATTCCTGTTGCTAAATCCTCTTTCTCTTGATTAATCAGTCCCTCATTTATCTTTCCATTATCCTTTATATCCACAACTAAATTAACCGTATTATTAGCACCATCATAATCCGCTTCCGTCACAGATGCCCAATCGGCAAACTTTAGCGGCAATTGTGAACTAATACTTTTTGTTTGTGATTTCAAGGGATTATTTGAACAACTTGTCATTGTAAGGACAACAACTAATAATAGCATTAAAGCAGATGTGCTCTTTCTCATATTTTATATTTTTGAGTTAAAATTCGTGTTAATCACTGCAAATTCAATTGACCGTTTTCAAAGTTAAACAATTTTTCTCAGAACTTGTCTTACAAAAACTAAAATTGCAATGTTTTAGGAAATCGTAACAATAAGTATCTTAAGATAAAAGCATAAAGCACGAATTCAGCAAAACACATTAAAAAACAATCCCAGCAAGCCCATTTCCTCTCATAAGATTCTTACTACCGATAAATTAAGAGGGAAATTCCCCTATCACCTTTTATTTGAGTTCGCTTCCTAAATCATTACGATACAACCCATCAATAATTGAATCAGCTAAAGAGATATTTGGCACTAGAATGGACTTGCTATGTAAACATTCACTAGCCTTCAAAAAGATTTCAGCGGCCGGTACAATGACATCCGCGCGATCATCTTTCAAATGAAAAGCACGAATACGTTCCTCTATACTCATTGGCTTTAAGACATCATACATTTGCTTCAGATCTGATACAGGTAGTTCATAATGGTCATTCTTAGGTTTAATCAACTTATATAATTTATTAATATTACCTCCAGAGCCAAGGATACAGATATCAGAAAACTTCGATGCAAAACTTTTCATCTCGTTTTCAAATCTCAGCTTTATATCTTTTGTTACCTTTCCTCCAAGCAAACGCAAGGTACCGATATTAAAAGAACGACTATCTATAAGTGTCCCATCATGGATAAGAGAAACCTCTGTACTACCACCACCGACATCCATATATACGAAATTGCTAGTTTCAGAAGCATCCGTTTCTGCTAACTGCCCAGAAGAACGCAAAGCAGCCACTTCCATAAAATCATTACAAAGCAGACGTGCTTCTTCTGCTCCTGGAATAATCTCGAGGTGTATTCCGGTTTTCTTGCTTACTCTTTTCAAAATCTTACATCCATTCTCTGCGTCTCTCATTGCAGAAGTAGCACAAGCACGATAAGCCTTCACATCATTCAACTTCATAAATTCTTTGAAGCCCTTCAACATGTGAACCATTTTGTATTCACGTTCCTTAGATATCCTTCCAAGGGTAAATACATCCTTTCCCAAACGTAAAGGAACGCGAATAAACATGACCCTCTTATTACGTTCCTCTTCTACCCGCGCATTCTCATCAAAACGCTTGATAAGGAGTCGGGCTCCATTAGAACCAATATCTATTGCTGCAATATTAAATGCCAATTTTTTCACTACTTATACAAATAAATTATTGACAGATTTCCTGATGATATACCTTAAAAAGTTCGTACTGCGAACGAAATGGTTGTTCACCTTCTTTTACTCTTTGAATTTCATTTGTTCCCTTACCATCCACAATTCTTCCATTTGTTGTATCCTTCAGACCATAATCCACAGTACGGAGAAGATCCCTTCTCAAATCCTCATCATAAACAGGTGCCATCACTTCTATACGACTGACCAGATTACGAGGCATCCAGTCAGCACTACCAAGATAATAACGATTCTTTCCTCCATTACAAAAGATCAAGATACGGGAATGCTCCAGATAACGATCGATAATACCCACTGCAAGGACATTAGTACTACATCCCGGAATGCCGGGAACTAAAGAACAATCTCCTCGTACCAAGAGTTCGATCTTAACCCCTGACTTCGAAGCTTGATAAATCTTCTTTATTATATCATGATCCGTAATATGATTGATTTTTATTTTCATCCAAGCCTCACTGCCTGACTTTGCGTTTCTGATTTCGGTATCAATCATACGAAGAACACGATTTTTCATAGCATTAGGAGAAACCAGCAACTCTCGAAAACGAACTTGTGAAAAAGGACGTTTAATAAATTCAAAAACACGTGCCACATCATTAACGATTCCGGGACGAGCCGTCATCATAAAATAATCAGTATATATTTTTGCATTCTTTTCATGAAAATTTCCTGTTCCAATACAGGCTATATTGCCTTTTCTTGATTCAATAAAGAGAAGTTTGGAATGTATCTTCAATCCTTCCACACCAAAGATAACATTTATCCCTTCCTCCTGCATCCTTTTACTCCACTTGATATTACTTTCTTCATCGAAACGTGCCAGAAGTTCAACCACTGCTGTTACCTTTTTGCCATTATGCGCAGCATTGATCAAAGCCTTCACCACCTTAGAATCTTTAGCCAAACGATAAAGAGTAGTCTTTATTCCTTTCACTTCCGGTTTAATGGCAGCCTCTTGGAGAACTCGTATATAACCATCAAAACTATGATAAGGGACATGTATAAATCTATCTTTTTCACGAATCTGATCTAATATACTTCTCCGGGAAAGAAATTCCGGTTTCATAATTTGAGGCCATTTTTTATATTTCAGTTCAGTATGCCCGCAATCTGGAAATGTCATTAGATCCTTATGATTCTGGTAACGGCCACCGGCAAGAGACGTATCCAGTTCCTTCATATCCAGACGTTTCCGAATCTCTCTCACCATATTCTTGGGCATATTCTGATCATAGATTACACGCACAGCCTCACCTTTCTTGCGAGAATTGACCCCTGCTGCAATCTTCTCCATCATGCCATAATCTGAATAATTGTCCATCTCCATCTCTGCATCTTTAGTAAACTTAAAAGAATAAGCACGGTAAGTACTATTCTTCAAGCCAATGAAGACCAAAGGCAGGCAATATCGAACCACATCGTCCAGATAAATTATATTGTCAAATCCTTCACTAGAAGGTACATGTACCCAACGACCATAATACCTATCAGGCACTTTTACTACGACATAGCGCACCTTTCCTGATTCTATTTCTGTACGCTCAACCAATAAATAAATACGATTATCCTCAAGAGAAGTCAACTTTGGAATTTGAGACATCCAAATAGGATTAATACTTCCATTAAGTTTCTGGTAAAAGAAATTTGTCAAGAACTTTTTCTGCTCGTCATTCAAGCGATTTTCAGAAAGGAGACGTATCTTATATTTTTCAAGTTCTTGAAAGACCTGTTTTGTACATTCTGTATATTCTAAAGAATGCGATTTGTTGAGTTGATTGATTGTTCTCAAAGTATGTTTTATCGTCTCACGCAGCGATTTACTCAATTCCTTATTATCAACAAATCGACTTAATGCAGCCACTCTAACCCGGAAGAACTCATCAAGGTTATTGGAATAGATTCCCAAGAAAGAAAGACGCTCCAAAAGCGGGACATATTCTTTCTCAGCTTCTTGAAGGATACGATGGTTAAAATACATCCAACTTACATCACGGGACACGTAAGCATTCTTCAATTTTATGTTACTTTTCATTAGCTCCAATCTTACTTATCAGATATTAGAGGAACAGGTCTCAACAATTCTCCAGCAGTCTTTTTTCTAATCAACAAATCAACTTTTTTTTCCGTGTTTACCCTTACTCTTGTTTGAACTGTTTTTTTTATTTTTTACCGACGCTTCGTTCTCTATTTCTTTCTTTTGAATTGCCCTATCGGCCTTCTTTTTCAGTTCATTTGCAGAATCGGCCTTAATCGTATCACAATCTACAACAATATAATCAGTATCTCCGTCATCGAAATGAAGAGCTTTACGAAATTTTTTAACAGCTCCGCAAGGAACAATAATATTAGCTAATCGTTCACTATCCTCAAAAGTATGGCGGCTAAGATGATTGGGGATTCCGGAGAAATCAACTGTTTTAAGAGTATTGCAATCAGAAAAGGCGAAGCCCTCTATCCGCTCTACAGACTCTGGAATATTAACTACCTCAAGGGAATCACAACCTGTAAATGCGTCTTTTTCTATAGTTGTCACCGAAGAAGGAATCGTTACTTTTTTTAGATCCTTTTTCTTATAGAATGCTTTTTGTCCTATTATTTCCACACCTTCAGGAATTTCAAAATTCTCACCTTCATAAAGACAATAAATCATCCGTTTATGATCAGCAGAATAAACCGCCTTATTGTCAAATTCAAAATGGTCACCTGAAATTTTCTGTAATGCTAAATTAATAACCAACTCATCAAATTTGCTATTTTTTTTTGAATCCTTCTTGAGAATTTCAAGAATAGCCTTCTTATTTTCTTTCATTCAATTTATGTAATTGATATTTCATTTCTGCAAATATAAGATGAATTCTCGAAATGATAATGTCTTAGATATTACTATTCTGTTAAAATCAGGTTACAGAATAAATCTTTCGTTAATATCTTCAAATCTATACCACCATAGATTGTCTATACTATCCGCTTCTCCAAATTTGCCCTGATAGCAGCTATAAAATCTTTAGAATTCACCGGTTTCGCCTCAACACCTTCCATAAGATGTACCAAATCCTTCGTACTGATACCAGCATTCAATGTATCAAAGCAAGCACCTTCAAGTTGATTACCAAAATTCTGCAACTCATCAATATGATCCAACTCTCCACGTTTACGAAGTGCTCCACTCCAAGCAAAAATGGTAGCAATAGGATTTGTTGAGGTCTCTTCACCTTTCAGATAGCGATAATAGTGACGGGTCACAGTACCATGAGCTGCTTCATACTCATATTTACCATCTGGATTAACGAGAACAGAAGTCATCATGGCCAGAGAACCAAAAGCAGTAGACAGCATATCACTCATCACATCTCCATCATAATTTTTACAAGCCCAGATAAATCCACCTTTACTACGTATAACACGAGCAACCGCATCATCTATCAATGTATAGAAATAGACAATACCAAGTTCCTTGAAGATTTCCTTATATTCTTTTTCAAAGACCTCATTAAAGATCTCACGAAATCGTGCATCGTATGTCTTCGAAATTGTATCCTTCGTAGCAAACCACAGATCTTGTTTACTTTCTACAGCAAACTTAAAACAACTCTCTGCAAAAGAGTGGATACTTTTATCCGTGTTATGTATACCCTGAATGACTCCTGGACCAGAAAAATCATGAATAACATGTTCTTGTCTCTTACCGCTTTCCCCTTGAAAGACCAACATGGCAGTTCCAGGTTCGTCGGTTCGAATCTCCGTATTTTTATAGACATCCCCATAAGCATGCCGGGCAATCGTAATAGGCTTTTCCCAACCTTTTACCAACGGATGGATACTTGGAATAATAATCGGTGCACGAAAGACGGTGCCATCCATAATACTTCGGATCGTTCCATTCGGACTTTTCCACATTTTATGCAAATGATATTCCGTCATCCGTTGCGCATTCGGTGTAATTGTAGCACATTTCACTGCAACGCCATATTTTAATGCTGCATCAGAAGCTTCTATTGTTACTTTATCCCCCGTCTTATCACGATTTGGCAAACCCAAATCATAATATTCTGATTTCAGATCCACAAAAGGTAGAATGAGTTCGTCTTTAATCCACTTCCATAATATACGGGTCATCTCATCGCCGTCCATCTCCACAATAGGAGTACTCATCTTGATTCTGTCCATGCTATTCATATTTATGATTTATTCACACTGATCAAACTATACTCATTTATTTTCGACTACCTTCATATCACTTTTACAAAAGTAGCAGATTTACATGACCTTTCCAAAAAACATATCTGTTTTTTTACAAAAGGATATAAAAAAATGACCGAAATGAATAAAACTACATTTTTCACCCAAACCAATTAATGATTAGAATATCTACTAAAAGAGTTATCAACCAAACATCGTAAAAACGGCAAATGACTCTATCTGAAAATAATACGAAAAAAAGACACCTCTTATATTAATAAAAAAGTTCTGAGATAAGAGAAAAAACTCAGTTTCTATATATTCCACTTGAACCATTGCTATATAGAAAACTCACTGGTAAAAAAAATCTCCCGGAGAAAGATTTCACCGGGAGACATTCATTATTTAATTATTAGTATTTCCATTCTGCTCTGCAGGAGCCTTATCAATCAAATCCATAAACTGGTCAAGTTTTGGAGTAATAATAATCTCTGTGCGGCGATTACGTTGCTTACCCAATTCTGTATCATTACCAACAATCGGATTATATTCTCCACGACCACCAGCAGTTATACGCTTAGGATCTACCCCGAAATGATCTTGCAAATATTGAGCTACAGAAGTTGCACGTAATGCAGAGAGATCCCAATTGTTACGAATATTCTTCATCAGAGAACTCTTTGAGTTCACAGGTACGTTATCCGTATTTCCTTCGATCAGGATATCATAAGTCTTATAATCCATGATAATCTTGGCAATTTTGCCCAATGTTTCCTCAGCACGATCGTTAATCAGATAAGAACCACTCTTGTAAAGCATATTATCAGCCAAAGATATGTACACTACACCTTTAAGAACCTTGACATTAACTTCGCTCAATTCATCCTTGCTCAGGGAACGGGTCAAATTATTAGTCAGCACCAAGTTCAGAGAATCACTTTTACTCTTGACTTCCACAAGGTGACGAATATATTGATTAGACTCATTGATCTGATCTACCAATTTGGAAATATTAATATTCGTTGAATTAGCGTTTGTCAAACTTTGATTCAAAGAATTTTGCAGAGCACCATAATCTTTTTTCTGCTGAGCGATCTGATCTTCCAAAGAAGTCACACGCGCATTAGCCGCAGACAGTTGCTCCTTTGTATCCTGATAATCAGTAGAAAGCTGCCGATTTTCAGTCTGACAATTCTCAAGAGCCTTTTTACTTGCACAACTAGAAACTAGAAGTGTACCTGCAATAAGGCTTAAAAACAATACGTTTTTCTTCATAATTATATCCTTTATTTTTTAGTTATTAATTGCTTACCAATATATTTTCCCTCAGAAGAAATCCTGATATGCAAAGTTATAAATAAGACGGCAAAATCACTTAAAAGGCAGAACCGTTTATATATTTTTAACTTCACGAAAAAGAAATTACTGAGTCTTAACGATTGCGATTAGAATAAAAGCGTTACCTTTGCAACTGCAACTGAAAATGGGGGCGTAGCCCAGTTGGTTTAGAGCGCTGCAGTCACATTGCAGAGGTCAACAGTTCGAGCCTGTTCGTCCCCACTTCTTCTCTTTAATCTTATTTTTCAGTTTTCTCAAAAACAGAAGATTCCAAAAAGAGGAATATTTGTTTGTTCCCCTCACAATTATGTAAGAAATTCTTCTTTAGAAGTCCATTACAATATTTCCAGGACCGACTTCTGATTCAGGTCTGAAAACAATTCATTTTATTTTTTCATTTCAAGAGCAAAAATCTCAACTTCTGAGTTCTATTCTCATATAAAAGCATTATCTTTGCAAGCAAAAGTAACACGTGCCTAACAAACAGAAATATGATTCTTTTTTTCAGAACTCCATCAAAAAGTGTGATCGCAACCGAAATCGACCATCAGCCGAATGAGGACGAAATCAAAAAACTTAGTTGGCTTTACGATGATGCCAAACTTGAAGATTGCCGGGAACTTAAAGGCTTCTTCGTTGGTCCACGCCGAGAAATGGTTACTCCTTGGAGTACGAATGCCGTAGAGATTACTCAGAATATGAATCTCCACGGCATTTCTCGTATTGAGGAATACTTCCCTGTAAACTCAAAAGACGCTCAGCATGATAAAATGCTGCAACGCATGTATGACGATATCGGACAAGACGTATTCACGGTTGACCACCAGCCAGAGCCTATCCGTTACATTGATGACATAGAAAAATACAATGAGGAAGAAGGTCTGGCCTTATCTCCTGAAGAGATCGAATATCTCCATAAAATTGCAAAAGAGATTAATCGTCCCTTGACAGACTCTGAAATCTTCGGTTTTGCACAGGTTAATTCGGAACACTGTCGCCATAAAATTTTTGGAGGAGAATTTGTCATTGACGGAAAGAAAATGGAAAGCTCTCTTTTTGCAATGATTAAAAAGACAACAAAAGAAAATCCAGGTAGAATTCTTTCTGCATATAAAGATAATGTGGCTTTCGCTCAAGGCCCAATTATTGAACAGTTTGCTCCAACAGATCAGACTACCGCCGATTTCTTTAAGATAAAAGATATTGAAAGTGTTATTTCCCTAAAAGCAGAGACACATAATTTTCCTACAACCGTAGAGCCTTTCAATGGTGCCGCTACCGGAACCGGAGGTGAAATACGTGACCGTATGGGTGGTGGTGTAGGTTCTTGGCCTATTGCAGGAACGGCTGTTTATATGACGGCTTATCCACGCCTGAAAGATGACAGTGAGGAAACGGATTCCGAACGTGATTGGGAAGATATCCTGCCTGTCAGGAAATGGCTTTATCAATCTCCAGAAGAAATCTTGATCAAGGCTTCCAATGGTGCCAGTGATTTCGGCAACAAATTCGGGCAACCACTTATCACAGGTTCTTTGCTTACTTTCGAGCATACCGAAAACAATGAGAAATACGCTTATGACAAAGTCATCATGCTCGCAGGAGGTGTCGGTTACGGTAAAAAGCGCGATTGCCTGAAGAAAGAGCCACAAAAAGGAAATGAGATTGTCGTCGTTGGTGGAGACAATTACCGTATCGGGCTTGGAGGTGGTTCTGTAAGTTCTGTAGACACTGGTAGATATAGTAATGGCATCGAATTGAATGCTGTTCAACGAGCTAACCCGGAGATGCAGAAAAGAGACTATAACCTAATCCGCGCTTTGGTTGAAGATGACACTAACCCTGTCATCAGCGTCCATGATCACGGTTCTGCAGGGCACCTGAATTGCCTTTCTGAACTTGTTGAGGATTGTGGGGGGCAAATAGACATGGCGAAACTACCGATCGGAGACAAAACCCTCAGTGCGAAAGAAATCATCTGCAATGAAAGCCAGGAGCGTATGGGACTTTTGATTGACCAGAAATATCTGGATCATGTTCAGAAGATTGCAGACCGTGAGCGTGCTCCGATGTATGTAGTCGGAGAAACGACCGGTGATGCCCACTTCAGTTTCATACAAGATGATGGGAAAAAGCCATTCGACTTGGATGTTGCCCAAATGTTCGGGCATTCACCTAAGACAGTTATGGTCGACAAGACCGTAGAACGCCACTATGAGAACGTATCCTATACTCAAGATCACCTTGACGAACACATCAACCGCGTCTTACAATTAGAGGCTGTAGCCTGCAAGGATTGGTTGACGAACAAAGTTGACCGTTCCGTAACTGGAAGAGTTGCCCGTCAGCAAGGCCAAGGAGAAATCCAGTTACCGTTAAGTGATTGTGGTGTTGTCGCCCTTGATTATAGAGGTATAAAAGGAATAGCCACTGCTCTCGGACATGCTCCACAAGCAGGATTAGCTGATCCTGAAGCAGGAAGTATACTTTCTGTTGCTGAATCTTTGACCAACCTTGTATGGGCTCCATTAGGAGATAAAGAAACAGGGCATGCAGGAACAGAATCTGAAAGTCCATTAAATTATGTCTCTCTATCAGCTAACTGGATGTGGCCTTGCCGCAGTCAGGAAGGCGAAAATACTCGTTTATACACCGCGGTGAAAGCATTATCTGATTTCTGTTGTGACATTCATGTAAATGTCCCTACCGGAAAAGATTCTCTTTCCCTAAGTCAGGATTATCCTGACGGAGAAAAGATCATTTCTCCGGGTACGGTCATCGTTACAGCAGGAGGGCAAGTAAGTGACGTAAAAAAGACGGTCAGTCCAGTACTTGTCAATGATAAAAATTCTTCGCTTTACCATATTGATTTCAGCTATGACGAGCAACGATTAGGCGGGAGTGCATTCGCACAAAGTCTTAATAAGGTAGGAGATGATGTTCCAACTGTCAAAAATCCCGATTATTTTGTTGATTGTTTCAATGCTGTACAGGAACTTGTACACCGGGGATGGATTCTTTCAGGTCACGACATTTCTGCAGGCGGACTCATCACAACCTTGCTGGAAATGACATTTGCGAACCTCAATGGAGGAATGCACATCAATTTGTATGACATTGCCGGTAACGATATTACTAAGATTCTGTTTGCCGAAAATCCTGGTGTTGTCATTCAGGTCAGCGATGAGCACAAACATGAATTAAAGAAATTTCTAGATGCTGCAGGTATTGGTTTTGCTAAGATAGGCTACCCTACTCCTGATAACCGAAAACTAGTCATTATAAAGGACGAATTTCAACACGAATTTGATATTGAAGCACTCCGGACTATCTGGTATAAGACTTCATATCTGCTTGATCGTGATCAGAGTCAGAATGGAATGGCAAAGAAGCGTTACATCAATTACAAGAAACAACCTATAGAGATCAAATTCAATCCCCATTTTACAGGTAAACTTTCTCAATATGGTCTGAATCCTGACCGACGTGAATACACAGGGATAAAAGCCGCTATAATACGTGAGAAGGGTACAAATGGAGATCGCGAGATGGCTTATACTTTATACTTGGCTGGATTTGATGTAAAGGATGTCATGATGACTGATCTGATCAGTGGCAGGGAAACATTGGAAGATGTCAACTTCATCGTATTCTGTGGTGGGTTCTCTAATTCCGACGTACTTGGATCCGCTAAAGGATGGGCAGGCGCATTCCTTTATAATCCCAAAGCTAAGGAAGCATTGGATAAATTCTATGCAAGAGAGGACACTCTGAGTCTGGGTATTTGCAACGGTTGCCAGTTGATGATAGAACTTAATCTCATCAATCCCCAACACGAACACCGTGCCCATCTTCGTCCAAATCGCTCTCAAAAATTCGAAAGTGCATTTCTGGGATTAAGTATTCCTCAAAATGACAGCATTATGTTAAAGAGCCTGTCAGGAAGCAAACTCGGCATCTGGGTAGCCCATGGAGAAGGACGCTTCTACCTACCAGAACCGGAAGACCACTATAACATCGTAGCCAAATATAACTATGCGGAATATCCTGGTAATCCTAATGGCAGCGATTACAATGTAGCAGGAATCGCATCAGAAGATGGCAGACATCTTGCTATGATGCCACACCCTGAGCGTGCAATATTCCCATGGCAAAACGCATTCTATCCTACAGATCGTAAGAAGGATGAGATCACACCTTGGATTGAAGCTTTTGTTAATGCTAGAAAGTGGATTGAACAAAAGACAGAATAACAGATATAAATTATCAGGAAAGAAAAAAGGGGGCTTTCCAGCTCCCTTTTTTCATCTCTTTCAAAAGGTGAAAAGGACTACGTGATTAGAATGAAAAGTAATGGAAAAAGATTATAAGACCTTATTCAAAACTTTTTTTAAGGTTGGATTGATGGCATTAAGAGAAAGAGATGCCACCATTCACATTATTAAGAGCTATGTAGTCGATAAGTATAAATGGATTGAAAAACAAGAATTTCTTGACATGATTGCCAGAATCAAAAATTATCCAGGCATTATGACCATCAATTCAAGCATCCTCATCGGATATAAAATCCGAAAGACGAGGGGCAGTATTATTGCCGCCTTTGGTGCAATACTTCCCTCTTTTCTCCTCATTCTAATTATAGCCATATTCTTTAATCAGTTTGAACACAATCACTTCATCAACGCCATGTTCTGCGGTATCCGGCCAGCAGTAGTAGCTCTGGTTGCAATTTCAACATTCAAATTAGCTAAAAGCACCCATATCACATGGACAAATTGCTGGATTCCTGCTGGCGGAGCATTGTTTATCTGGCTGTTAGGAGTCAATCCTATGTGGATAATTATAGCAGCTGGTACAGGAGGTTTCATATATGGCAGATTCATTCAGCCTACAGAAGACAAATGATGACGAGAATGTTGAAAGTATAATCTATGTCATAAGATAAATATCCTCATTATTTAATGATAAAGACCATTAAGCATGATTTTTCTAAGTCTTTTTATTACATTCTTTGAAATAGGATTACTCAGTTTCGGTGGAGGATATACCATGATATCTCTCACCCAGGGACAAGTAGTCACCCATTTCAGTTGGTTAACGATGAAAGAATTCACCGATATTATTGCCATCTCTGAGATAACTCCAGGACCAATTGAAATTAATTCTGCGACCTACTGTGGGTATTCCGTCATTCATAATGCCGGATTTGGCACCCTTATGTCCATCTTAGGTTCTATTACAGCTACTTTCGCCTTTCTTCTTCCTTCTCTGATTCTAATCGTCATTGCCAGTAAAATAATTATAAGATATGTGCAACCTTCAACCATTCAAAACATACTTCTAGGCATCAAACCTGCCATCGTAGGGCTATTAGTGGCTACAACCTTACTGTTATGCACAAGTGATAACTTTTCCACACCTGATCATCCTTGGCAGTTCTGTATCAGTATCTTTTTGTTTATTGCAACTATTATAGGTATAAAGATCTTCAGAATGAATCCCATCAGAATAATCGGTTATGCAGCTATAGCCGGATTATTACTTTTGTACTAAATAGGAATATACCAAGCATAAAACAGGAAGTCAGTTCTATACTCTTTATCCTAAAAGAAAGGGAAAGTATAACAATCACTGCTTACTTTCCCCTGATATTATCCTAAAAACATTCAGACATTTAAGAGTATTTTTATAATTTCAAATTCATATATATCCTCTATCATTCTTAAAGAATGATAACGACAAGTATATCTTTTAAGAAATTGACATTTGATATTAACAGGAAAAATTATAAATAAGAGGCACAAAGATTACTTGTTTCACGAAACACCTCGATAATTTGGCTATTAAACTACAGAGAATCAATTATCTCTCCCATTTCAGTATTTTTCAAAATATTGGAATATACACTTTACATCAATAACTATTAGTTTTCAGCTACAAATATAGCAAAAACATCACGAAGGAAATGATACTATTTTATCCATTATTAATACCATTTCTATAAATGAAGAAAAAGAATATATATATATCCTCAAAGTAAGAAATATATAAGCTATATTATCCATCAATGGATAATATAACATCCTATTACCCTGCCAATCTATATTAAATCATACCTTGGACCGCTAAAAGTCTGCAATGAGAGAATTCCCTAAAGCAGAATACCAGAAAATTTTCTTAGAATCATCTGAATCAGTCACAGATAAAGTAATATCAGTCATAACTGGAACAGAAAGAACTCCCATGCAGGAGAATCACGAAAGGATAACATTTTGACACATCCAGATTTTCTATAAAACCATCCCTATAATTTAAGTATAGGCCACCCTCCTTTGTCCCATTTTATATGACGTTGCAATAAAATAGATGCACCTCCTCTCGGGATACTATAACCATGGCAAATAAAAATATCCCCATTCTTAAGATGATAAACAGCGCAATGCCCTACAGCTTCAAATTCTTTTTTGTCACCCTTTATAACTAAAGAACCACCTCCCTGAGACATTTTACGCCCATTCTTATCCAAATATGGACCATATATCTGCCTACTTCTTCCTACGACTACACGATAATTACTCTTCAATCCACGGCAACAATAATCCCAGCTTACAAAAAGATAATACCAGCCATTATGCTTAAAAACAAATGGTGCCTCAATGGCATTACTGCCCGCATGAGCAGATGTGGGGTTAACAATACTATCCGGAATATGAGCATAACGACGAGCTATAGTCAGTAGTTTAGCATCTTTCATCACATGCATCTTACCATTAAGAGGCACCAGTTGAATACCATCCCAAAAACTCCCGAAAACAAGCCATGGATGATTATGATCATCTATAACAAAATTCGGATCAATGGCATTATAATGATCGCTGGACTTACTCTCAATGATCATGCCTTTATCCTTCCAGACATTTTGTCCTAGAGACTTAGCCTGAAGAAGGCCAATGGCAGAAGTGTTCACGCCAAAAGAAGAACAACTATAAGCCATCCACCATTTACCGTGCCAATGAATAACATCAGGTGCCCAAATATGATTTTTAAAATCAGGTATACGATGCGTCCATACTGGTATTGTGTGGAGTAGTCCTCCTCTATGAATTGTCCAATGGCAACGATCAGTAGAGGTCATTTCAGTAATATTTTCCCCTGTAGAATAGACATAATACGTACCATTTTCATAAGCCATAACGGGATCATGAACGAATGCAATAGTGTCCTGAGAAGCACCCTTTGCGAAAATCACCATCAATAATGCAGAGCAGATAAAAATTATTTTTTTCATAAATAAATCAACAATTGAACCATTAAAGAACCCCCTATTAGCTTTTAGAGGATTAATCATCTTAATAAACATGCTTACCCCAATAAGTTATAGTGCCCGTTGGACTATAACCGGCGTAAACGATAGTAACCTTGCGAGGAGATGCCTCCCAGTCGACTTCACGCTTGAGATAGAGCTTCACGGTATCAATGACCAGTACATTGTTTGTTGCATCAAAAGACCATGTAGAACCTACACTCCACCCTGATTTCACCTTATGATCGTTGCCGAGCACCATAGTTGTAGAAGCATCCTGCTTTTGATAGTTATATATAAGGTTAATATGCTGCCAGTTACCGACCAACTCATTTTCGCTGATTCTTTTCTGTGGCACAGCTCCATAGCGTTCCGGCATAACGAGAGGCCATCCAGTGGAAGTCCAAACTATGGAGCGTATTCCACCCATCATCAAGGCGTTACTAGAAATATTACCGTTAAAGTTTGCCGGGAAACGTTGCTGCGAAGCATAATACCAATTGCCTTTGCCATCATCAAAAATAGCGCAATGACTGATACCTACCCAGCCATGATCATTACCAAACTTATATGGATGAGTGACAACAGGATAAGCTTCTCCACCTTCACTGGTCATATTACGCCCCGTAATATCGTAATAAGGGCCATCGACGTTTTTCGACCGTACTACACGAGTATTATACGCCACAGATAGTTCATCATAGGCGAGAAACAAATAGTAATATCCGTTATGATAGACTACTTCAGGAGCCTCACTTCCCTGCCAGCGCTGTTCTGTCTTACCCAAAAAACGATTGTAGACGGTCTTGCCATAGGCAGCCGCATATTTGTCACCCCAAGGATTGCCCAGTTCTTTGAGCGGCATACCTGTTGAAGGATTTAGCTGTACGGCAACAATACCACTATGCCATGAACCATAGATAAGCCAATTCTCACCACTATCAGTGATAATCAGCGATGGATCGATGGCGTTATATTTGAAATAACAGTTGTTCCAGTCGTTTGCACTTACATAAAAATTCAATTGTTTATCTGAATAATTGGTGATGACATAACCTTTATCTTTCCATGAATTGATGTCAGCAGGGTTAGATGTCTCCATCAGACCGATAAAGCAGCGTTCACTCCATGTACCATTTCCACCAATAGTACCAGGGATAGTAATGACGTAGTACATACGGTAAAGCTTATTACTGATACGACGTACACAAGGAGCCCAAAAACCAAACTGAGTCTGGTCATTAAAATTCACCGTACTGGCGCTAAGTCCCATATTGCTACGTATCTCGTTAAGCTTGGTCTCCACCCATGATGGGATACCATGCATCGTAGCTCCGAGAAATTCCCAATTAACCAAATCCTTAGAGCGACGGCAAAAGAAGTGACCATGGTTATAATGAACGTTGCCATAGCTAGCATCTGTCTGGTACATATAATAATAACCATCGTCAGCAAGTACCACACTGGGGTCATGGACATTAGCTAAGTTCCACTTCGTGCGGTCATTCCAGTCGGCAAGGCCTACATAGTAATCTTCATAAGCCGGAGCGGTGTATCCGCTATCAGGATTATTATTGTTGCTCGTTCTACCATTATTGTTGTCAGGATCACTGCTTGAACAAGCAGTAAACGAAAAGACACTCAGGAGTGCCAAAGCTAAGAATGCAATTTTTTTCATTTAAAGTAATAGTAATATAAAATAATACCTAAGAGAGAACCGGGGAAGTCACAAAATTAGTAACTCCCCTGTTCATCTTATATGCATGAATCTCTTCAATGATGATATAACATCTTAGCTGCAACCGTGCCAAACACAAGATGGCAGTGGTCTACAGTAAAAGCAAAGTTTAGGTCGCTCGGTTTAATGTTGCTCAGTCCAAGGTAGTATTGAGTGTAAATATTACCATCAGTACCTTTCATCACAACCTGCACATCAGCAGTACCGTTATTGCAATTGGTCACGTAGACCGTCACCTTAGCACCATTCATCGTAGCGAGCCAAGCAGCCCAGTCTCCCTGTGTACCGTTGTGGATGCAAGCATCATAAAATTGCCCAGACCAACCGTAGTTGTCAGCACGTACGTCACCATAAACGCCACCGTTACCACGAAGTTCAATTACGAAATTATCCCAGTTGTTCTTCATATCGCTATAGTTGGTAAAGCTGACGGCACGAGTCTCACCTGCCGGCACGTTGATGAGATCCGTGAAAGCGGAAGCAAAGGCTGTTGTGTTATCCTCAGCACCCAGAAGAGTCGGACTGGCAGTGACAGTTTCAGACTTAGACTCAATAACACTTACGTTCACCCTCGCAGTCTTGCCATTAGCGGTCGTAATAGTCACAGTATGGCTACCAGCTAAAGCTGGAACTGCGGAGAACGACAGTTTAGAATTATTGATTACACTTGTTGTACCATTAGCATAGGTAGCCGTCACCTCCAAGCCAGTCGGGTCAAAGGCCAAGGTGCGGCTGCTCAGGCTGGTGGTAGCCGTGGTACTGAAGAAGTAATAGTTAGTATGAGTAGGATTCTGCGTCACCTTTATAGAACTAACCTTAGCCACGACATTGAATTTAGCGCTGGCCACAATAGGCTTTGTGGCGACCTCACCTTTGAAGGTCTTATTGTAAATAACCACCAAATTTTTTTCACCCAAATCGTTCATGTCAGGAATGGCTGAGAAGTAGAGCTCGGAAGCCGGAATGTTTTTTTTCACACCTTCCTCGTAAGTCACAACTGCCGATACGTTGGCCATAGCATTGTCGAGCGAAGTGCCTTCGTCTACATCACCAGGCACATTCTGCAATACCATGGAAACTGGTGCCTTATCCTTAGCTGATGTAAGTCCACCGATAGGAACAATGTTGGTCTGCAGAAAATTGATGTAGGATCCCTCCACACAGAGGAAGCAACGGATGTTAGTATCAGAAGCGTCAGCGTTAAGATTACGCAGTTTATACGGCTGCGTGTAGGTCTTTGTCACTGTGCCGTTGGTCATTTTTACAACAAATGAATCTTTTCTCGAGCGATCCACGGTCAGCGTCACCTTACCGCCCAGCTTCTGTACATTAGCATCAGCATTATTAGCATCAGGTGAGAGTAGTTGCGTACTTTTTGTATACTTGAAGTAGAGGTATGTCCCCCACTGGGAGTTGTAAGTGGCAGTATCTCCTGTAGCATCAAAGCGGATGGTTCCATACTCGGTATATCCATTACCACCACGGTCTGCATCATTGGTAATGATGAGAGCAAAGTTTTTATAGTAAGTGTTGTCACTCGGGTTGAGATTGAGGTTGAACACAGCGTTCCATTTCTGACCGTCGGGCGCTACATAATATTTAGAGAAACTCTGCCACCAGCCAGAAGAAAAATCTGTGGCGCCAATGTTATATACGTCTTCCTGCATACCTTTTAATGGCTCTTCATGCGACTTTTTCGCATTTTCAATTGAATCAATTTTCTGGGTAATCCAGTCGGGGGCATTCACTTTATACATGTCGCCACCTTCGCAACTTGTCAGAACCAGCAGCCCGAGAACAGCAGTACTGAAGACAGATACTAATTTATTTAGATGTCTCATGTTCTTTATATAAGTTAATTATAATGTTTTAGGCTTTGCCATGGAGTCCGATAAGGCTCCATGAAAGTCGTGTTTATTTTTCTATTTGCTCAGATCAACCACAGGATGCACAGTCCAACCATTCTGTTTGAAGTAGACAGAATTATCTGTACTCTCGTTGGCCGAATTGCCCTTGAGATTAGGATTTTTGTTAGTCAAAGTCTGGACGATCGGCAGAAATTCATGTCCCTGTACATAAGTATCGTAAGAACACTTCAGTTCTGGATCATTAGCGATGTCGGAGTATTTGACAGGATCCTTGGCATGATGAAGAGAACGTCGGAATGTTCCGTGCTCCTTCAACTGTTGCAGACGGTCGGCACTATAGAAGAAGCCCCAGCGAATCAGGTCAAAACCACGTCCAAACTCGCAACCAAACTCCTTAGGGCGCTCTACGTTAGCAATCTGCTCAAAAAGTTTGTCAGCCGTTGGGAAGTCAACAAGTTTAAGATCAGCAAGACCGGCACGCTCACGCACCTGATTGATCCAGTCGATAGCCTGCTGTGTCGGGCCGTTGACCTCGTTCTCACATTCAGCAGCACGGAGCAACACATCAGAATAGCGCATCAACCGCAGATTAATGCCATCGTGCAAGCCTGTAACCACCTTGTTATAGAGACCTGTACGAAAGTTGGTAAACTTAGCAATAGGCAGACCACCATTAGTATTATTTGTCACTATAGTATCGGTAGGAGTCATGGTCTCTCCATAAGCCACATTACCGTATTCAAACCCCTCCCAGTCAGGTTCATAAGTACCAATAGTCCAATAGAGACGTGGATCAAGTGTGCCATGTGTGGTGCGCTCTTTCTTGAAGAGCTGATAGAGCCATGGCGAAGCAGATATATCTGCCCAACCGCCGAATCTACCTGGTGCATAGTTACTCTCAATGGCAGAACCCTGTGTAGCATTTGGGCTAGTATTGACAGGCGTCCACTCATCATCGGTACCCTGTGATCCATAGTCTAGAAACTGTACCTCGAAGAGGCTCTCTGCATTATTTTCATATTCTGGTCCTTGACGGAAATTATCGCCATAATTGGCCATGAGCTTATATGTTCCATACTTTTTATTGATGACGTCCTTAAGTACAGTAAGAGCTTCACTGTACTTGTGGCGCTGCATCAATGTCCGGGCATAGTATCCGGCAGCGGCTCCGCAAGTTGCACGGCCACCAGACCATTCACCACCTTCATCGCGAGATGGGAGAAGCTCCATAGCCTCCTTGAAGTCTTTCTCTACTTGATCAAGCACTTTATCATAAGTACTGTTTGCACCATAAAGGCCATCAAGTGTAGAGTAGCTGTTATAGTCTGTAATAAGTGGTGGATTCTGATAATATCCGGCAAGATTGTAGTAAGCCAAACCACGTAAGAAGAGTACCTGCCCCTTGATGCGGCGCATCTGTTCAGAGAGCTGAGAGTCATCATCTCCACAACGCGAGATGGCGAAGTTACAAACGTTAATAGTGTAGTACCACTCACGCCAAGGCCACCAAGTAATGTCACTGGTAACAGGAGCATCAAGATCATCAAAAGGCAGATACCATACTTGTGATGAGTTCCAGGCTTCATCGCCGCGGCACACATCAATAGTGTAGCCAACACGAGCGTAAGAACCCTCCATACGAATATGGTTGTAAGCAGCCACAACACTTTCTTCCAAGTCATTAGCATTAAAACCAAAAGTACTTGATGTCTGCTGATTAGGATTCACCAAATCCAGTTTGTCGTTGCACGAAACAAGCGTGCCGAGGCCCAGGAAGAGGGCAAAGGAAATTTTATATAGTTTCATATTCATGATTCATATTAAATTCTCATAGAGTTTTATCTGTAATTCCGAGTTATTAGAATGTGAAATGAATACCACACATGAAACTGCGTGCACTTGGAAAAGAGCAGAAGTTATAGCCCGGAGTAAACGTAGCACCCGCATAATCCACATTATAGCCGTGATAGCTCGTAAAAGTGTAGAGATTTTGTGCAGAGATATAGGCGCGTACACCAGTAACAATGCCCGCAAACCATTTGTCCGGAAAACTATAGCCAAGTTCCACATTAGCAATCTTCCAATATGCAGCATTCTGGATCATACGAGAACTGAAAAGGTCATTCCAGGCCAAAGTAGCGTTGTTCGTAGCATAAGTACGTGGAACATTGGATATATATGTCAAACCATCCTTAGAGTATCTGTTAGCATCAAGTATGGCCACATCCTTGTTGCCCCAGCCATAACAAGAATTCAGACTATTATAGATATCATCTGCTACATGATAGTTCAGCACCCCATACGTAACAATGCTCAAATCAAAGTTTTTGTACTCTAAATGTGCATTCAAACCGAAGTTGACCTTTGGCATGCCACTACCCAGGACCACTTGGTCATGTTCGTCAATTACTCCATCAGGTTTTCCTTCAGGACCACTAACATCCTTGTAAAGACAATCGCCTATGTTAGCACCATGCTGGGTAGCATGATTATCCAAATCAGCTTGCGTACGTGCGATACCTTCATAAACCCAACCATAGAACTTACCAACCTCCTGACCTACGTACGTGGCATAAGCACCTGTGATGTAAGAATCGGTACCGAAACCTAGAGAGGTCACCTTATTCTTCAAAGTGCTCAGATTTGCACTGATTTCATACTTCAGTGCATGGTCACGATTGCGATAAAGAGCTGAAAATTCAAAACCACTGTTGTCCATAGAAGCTGCGTTCATTGTCACAGTAGTGTTAGAAACACCAGCCTGTTCAGGAACAGGGACACCGTAAAGCAAGTCCTCTGAACGGTTCTTGTACCACTCGGCAGTAAACTCCAAGCGGTTGTTGAACATGGCCAGATCAAGACCGATATCAGTAGTCTTCTTCTTTTCCCATGAGATATTATTGTCAACGAAGGTCGAAATAGCAGAACCCGTCACAGCTGAGTTATTAAAGCTATAGGTCATATTGTTGCGGGTCATTGTAGCCTGATACTGGTATTCACCAATGTTTTCGTTACCAAGCACGCCATAGCTAGCGCGAATCTTAAACATGTTGACGATGTCACGGTTAATTGGGAAAAAGTTCTCCTTATCAAAGCGCCAACCGACAGATATAGATGGAAATGTACCCCAGCGAATATTTTTCGTCAAGCGAGAACTACCATCACGACGAACGATAGCTGAAAAAAGATACTTTTCATCATAGTTGTAGTTCAAACGACCAAAGTAAGAAGCCAGAGCATGCTTGTATTCGTAAGATTCAGCATGTGTCGTCGCTGCATTCTGAATCTGCAGGAAATAAGGCTCTGGGAAGTCTATACCCCAGCCCGTAAGTGTGTTGTTATTTTCTTCCTCATAGGTCTGACCAGCCACTAAGTTAATATGATGTTTCCCGATAGTACCGTCATAGGTCAACGTATTCTCAATCAAGGCATCAGCATAAGTGCGATAGCCTTCTGTCAGCCGCTCATTGCTTTTGTCAAGATAAACACGGTTACTCTGAACCCATGCTGGGATCCAAGTATAATCCTTGTCATTCGTTTTACTATACGAAAGGTTAATATTATAATGCAAACTATGGCTCTTTGTCTTCAAGCCAACCATCTTAAATAAATCTACATCAGCAGAGCCATTGCCAACAAAACGATCTACCAAGGTATTACGTGCCAGCAAATTGTTAACCAACAGAGGATTTGAAGCAGAAATATCACCATGGATATTATCATAGTACACACCGTAACCATAAGCATCATAATGATAACTGTTAGCCAAACCTACACGGTCATCAAGCACCCATGTAGATGGGTCGTAAGCCTTAATAGTCGGCTGCATTAGCAGCGTACCACGAAGTACATTGGTAACATCACCGTAAAGACCTTGAACATACTCTGAAGCATTCGACAGTCCCATATTGTCCTGATCGGAGTGAGAATAGACGAAGCTGGTACGGAACTTGATAAACTTCGTATCCATTGTGTTATTTACACGAGCTGTATAACGCCTGTAGTTAGGGCCGGCACCTTCCAGCGTACCCTTCTGGTCAAAATAATCGAGGGCTATATTATAAGTATTATGTGCACCGCCACCACTGAAATTTACATTGTGATCCTGACGAATACCTGTCTTAAACACTTCACTAAACCAGTCGGTGTTTGTATTGTCCATAAAATGATAACGCCCTGTAGAAGCATCAAGGCTATATCCACCTGGCAGGGGGGTATTAGAGTTGGCACAAGCCTGACCAATATACTGACTATACTGATCTGCATCCATCAAATTATATACATTCTTTGATATATTATCGACACCTATATAACCAGAATAATCCACCTTCAACGGCTGGTCCTTCTGTCCATTTTTGGTAGTAATGATAATCACGCCATTGGCAGCACGTGAACCATAGATTGCACCAGCAGACGCATCTTTCAACACCTGAATAGAAGCAATATCATTAGGTGAGAAATCGCGAATAGTCGTCCCCATAGGCACACCGTCAACAACATATAGAGGTGCCGTGCTTCCAAAAGAACCCACACCACGGATTCTTACAGTTGGATCAGCGCCAGGCTGACCATCTGTGGTAATCTGTACACCTGGCACCTTACCTTCCAACAAAGTAGATATGTTAGAATTAGATGTCTTTTTCATCTCTTCTGCATTTACCACAGATACAGACCCGGTGAGGTCGGCTTTCTTCTGTGTTCCATAACCGACGACAACGATCTGGTCAAGCAAGTTGGTATCTTGAGAGAGTTGAATCGGGGAAATAATAGCTCGACTACGTACGGCAATCTCACGGTCCTTGTAGCCCATGTAGCTCACTATGAGGGTGGCATTGGCCGGAACGTCAACTTGAAAGCTACCATCAAGATCAGTTGTGGTACCACTCTTGGCACCTTTAAGCCTGATAGTTGCTCCAATGAGCGGCTCTCCATGTTCGTCAACAACCCTGCCTTTGACATGAATAGTCTCTGCTTGTACCACTTCTGAAGCTATTATAGGAGTCGGATAGACTGTAAAAACACCCATAGCATTCAGAATTAGCATTACTGAAAATAGTTGTTTCCTCATTTTAATTACATTTAGATTTATATACTTGTTTAGGTCTTAATAACCAATTATTTGTATATTGGTTCATTGCATTCAGCATATTGCTGCTTTTCTTTTATATGATTTAAGGATAGAAAATTGTGGGTAGAAGCACATCAATATCAATGCCAGTAAACACCTTCGTTATCTTCATGATACTTTAAATTTAGGTTACATATGTCTGGTAAATTGTTGCCACAAATGTAGATAATATTAAAAAAAAGAAGGTGGACAAAATATTGTTTTAGGTGGACAAAACTTATTTTGAATGTAAAACAAACACTAATTTTGAGAAAGCATTTCTTTGAATAAAAATAAACACATTTTTTTAAATGTATAAATTTCTATCCTTTATAATAAAAAGAAGGAGATATACCATACTTCTTTGTAAAACAACGTGTAAAATACTTAGGATCATTAAAACCCACCCGATAGGCTATTTCTGCGACATTACGATTAGCTTTATTTTCTTCTAATAATTTTTTAGCAATATCCAAACGATAATCTCTAATAAATTGTATTGTAGACACACCAGCTTCCAGTTTTAACCTTACACTTAAGGTACTTTTGTTTGTATGCATCTGCTCACAAAGTTCTACAACACCAAAGGAAGAATCATCATAATTCAATTCTAAAATTTCCATGATTCTTTCCATAAAAGACTTCTTCGTTTTTACAGTCTCCGCTTTATCAGCCATAACACTTTTATGACTGCTGCTATCATATAATTTCTGATTATTAAGAATATTTTGAATACGTTGTTGTAAAATTCCAGGATCCCTACTTTTTTTCAAGACAACCTCAATAGGACGATAAAGTTGTTCTGCCTCAAGTTTTCTTACTTTTTCCAAACGAGATTTATAGAGATAAAAAACGAATACAGCCAGAGAAACTAGCATCAAAGTAATAAACCACCAACTTTTCCAAAAATAAGGAATTACATGAACATCTATAGAGATAATAGAATTATGATCATCCATATTCATTGAAGAGATATATTTTACCTCAAAATCATAATGACCAGAAGGCAAAGTTGAATAACGGACACTATGCTGTCCAGGAGGCAAGAACATCCATTTATCCTCAAAACCCTTCATCCTATAGCTATAAATTCCTTGTGTTTCGCTTCCATAGCTAAGAGAAGAAAACTCTATCGTAAAAGATCGGTCACTTTCATGCAGATTAATCTGTTTTGCAATAGATATATCCTTATCTAAATAGCGGGTATGAGCACGTACTTCCTGACTGCCTACCAAAAGACGGGTAAAATGAAGTTTTCCACTATATATATAAGGAGTATGTTCACCAACCAGTTCTATCAGTCCCTTTTCCGTACCGAAAAACAAATGGCCATTACTTGAACGGATAGCCGAGTTATAATAGAATTGAGAACTCAGTAAACCATCCCCTTCCATGTAATTGGTAAACACACCTGTCCGTGGATTAAATAATGAAAGGCCATGATCTGTGGTTAACCATAACAATCCTTTTCTGTCTTCCACTATACCCTTTACGGCATTATTCACCAACCCTTGTTTCATTGTAAAAGAATGCACAACAGGTATCTTATTTCTAAAAGTAAGGCGATAAAGCCCATATCCATTACTGCCCATCCAGATTGTACCATCAGAAGTCTGGTAAAAAGATGTTATTTCATCTATAATTCCACTTTCAGGAGCATCTAACTTATATTTGAACTGCCTCATTTTGAAAAAACCTTTCCCCACAGGCCGTGATTTCAGATCAACTACGACAAGTCCATTTCCACATCCCATAAGGAGAAATCCGTTACGTGTCACCAGACTACCTATACATCCCTTTATATTTCTGCATTTTGGAAAAGGATCTTCCACTTGATGTCTTGTAAAACTATAAAAATACAATCCGGCATTAGTACCAATCCACATACCATTATTAATTCGGTCATAAGCCATAGCACCGACAAACATCAATAAAGATGCATACTTTCGGGGAACAGATAAAGATATAATTGATTCTGGTTTACTCAAATCCATGATACAGACCCCTGCTCCCCATGTACCAATCCATAATCGGTTCTGATGATCAACAGTAAGCGTAGACACACTGTTATGAGTAAGACCAGAATTAGCTGTCGTATAATGTATAAACGATTTGGTACCAGCAATACGACGGTTCAACCCGCCCTCTACAGTTCCTACCCACAATGTACCGCCAGGCTCTACATACATAGCATTTACCGCATTAGGAGACAATGACGATTCTTCCTTTGAATGGACATAATTAATCAGTTCTAAATATTGTGGAACTAATTTTACAATCCCTCCAGTTTCTGTGCCTACCCAAATCTGTTTATGGTAGGTATAGATGCAATTTACAAAGTTACTGCTCAAAGGATTAATTTTACTTAAGGCATTCCAATATTCCATTTTACCATTTTTCCCATCGAGAATATCCACCCCACAAAGAGTGCCAATTAAAAGCCTGCCATTTGATGATATAGCCAACGATGAGACAAAATCATGGGAAAGCCTAGTAATCTTTCTATTATGATGAGAATAGCAGATTACTTTCTCCCCTAAACAATACAAACCAGCATTTGTAGCTACCCAAATATGATTCTGATAGCGAATTAAGTCTGTCACAAAAGAACCAGGAAGATCTGTTGGCATGTTCCAAAAATGTGCCATAATCAATTTCCCTTTTCTTACAATCATTCTACCAACCTTACCATCATATCCAATCAGCACATTCCCATCTGAATATAAATCTTTTATCGCCACATCAGGAGCAATAGCACTATATCTAAAAACTTTAATATCGCAGACATCACCATTTCTATCAAAATACACCCTACAAAAATGCTTTCTGGTCAGAAACCACATCAGTCCCTTAGAATCTTTATACACCCGGATGCAATTTTCACCCATCAACACTTTCAACTCCTTAGAAAGGACATGGGTCGTACATTTTAAATTGACAGGATCAAGAGTCTCAAGATCAATAACTTCCACACCCTCTTCAAAAGCTATCCAAAGTCTATGAAAATTATCCTCATAAACATTCTTGCAACTATTACTTCTCAAATTGATGCCCTGGTTTCCTACACCAAAATATTGATAGGTATAACCGTCATAGCGAACCAACCCTCCTCCATGTGTAGAAATCCAGACAAAGCCATTACTATCCGTATAAATGTCATCTACAAAATTATTAGGGAGGCCACCTGACATATTCAGAACTGAACAATTGTACTGTTCAGTGAAGGCATTCTGAGAAAAACCTTGACAAAATGCCAAAATAAGGAAGAAAAGGGTGCAAAAGATGTCTTTCATGAATATATTATCTACTTATACCAATAAGCAAGTATTGCAAAAGTAACAAATAATCTTCAGAAAATGGTCCGATAAAAAATAAATATTTTTCTATTCACTACTTTCCTTTTTATATTCAAAGGTAACCAGAAAAGGGAAAGTCAAGCATCAAAGCCCACTTTCCCCCTATCCCGAAAACATCCAAACTTCTTTGATTATATTTAATATCAAAAGAACTTTGTAATCTTTTATTTCACATCATAAGTTTATCCATTCAGAACTCGACAATCAGAGTCTGGCGTGGCGTCAAGTGTAGATTCCTTTCCAGACTGACTCCATGACCGGTTATCACATCCTTAGCAGCAACATGACTGCCTATGATCTCCGCATAACGCTTCACATCCATGATAGCCGTTTTACTAGTTCCATTCAGAATCGTCATAGAAGTTTTTCCGTCATACTGTCGAGCTACGACATAAACACCATTATAAGGGCAAAACTGTGTTTGTTTTCCTTTGGTAATCAATTCATTACCCTGACGCCAATGCAAAAGTTTGCTCAACCAATCGAACATACTATTTTGAGCCTTTGAACGACCTTCACGTGTAAAACAATCCTGCTTATCTCCAGGAAAACCACCGGGAAAATCCTTACGTACGTTACCATCCGTTACCTCTTTCGTTCCATTCATCAGTACTTCCGTACCATAATAAAGTTGAGGGATGCGATCAATGGTTAGCAGAAGTCCTAATGCCTGCTTCAATGCTAAAGTATCCTCTCCATTGCCTAAAAAACGATTCGTATCATGATTTTCTATAAAAGCCATAACCGAAGAAGGGTTTTCATAAAGGTAATCATAACACAAACTATTATATACACGATTCAGACCTTTCTCACTATTATCAGTTTCTTCAGACTTAGCTTTATTGATTTTATCATAGAGGCTAAAGTCCATGACAGTAGGCAAATAGCTATTAATTTTCGAAAGTTTGGAATCTTTCTGCCATGCAGCTGTATAAGCAGGTTCAGTAACCCATGTTTCTCCTACTACGTTGAAATTAGGATACTCTTCAGTAAGCGTTTTCATCCAACCAGACATGGCTTTACGGTCAGCATAGGGATAAGTATCCATACGAATGCCATCAATATCAACCGTTTCTATCCACCACTCACTATTCTGAATAAGATATCTCATAACATGAGGATTTCTCTGATTTAAATCAGGCATCGTGGGAACAAACCAGCCATTCACAGTTTCGTTCTTATCAATTTTAGAAGCATAAGGGTCCAGTACTGTTGTCAGTTTATATGAAGTCTGTTTATATTTATTCTTTGCATCTTTACCTCCAGCTAGCCATTCCGGAGAATTAAACCAATCTTTTGATGGCATATCTTTCACCCAAGGATGTTCAAAGCCACAGTGATTAAAGATCATATCCATTACCACTTTCAATCCCTTTTCATGAGCTGCCCGAACAAGTTGCTTGTATTCTTCATTCGTACCAAAGCGCGGATCTACATGATAATAATCTGTCGTTGCATAACCATGATAAGTACTAAAAGCATGATCATCAGGAGAATTATTTTCAAGAACAGGAGTAAGCCAAAGAGCAGTAACACCCAACTGCTTAAAATAATCAAGATGATTTATGATTCCTTCCAAATCACCACCATGACGAAGACTCGGCTGAGAACGGTCTTCTCTATAAGTATTCATGCCACTAATATGACTTTTATGATGAGGCCCTTGGGCAAAACGATCAGGCATCAACATATACAAGACATCCGCATTTGTAAAACCTAAATGACGGTCACCAGCCATCTCACGATCTTTCAATTGATAACTTATCCTTTTTGTTGTTTTACCTTGTGTAAAATTCAACATAAGATGACCAGCCCTGGCATCTTTTATATTTAAATACAGAAACAAATAATCAGGAGAATCCAAACGTACGATTGAATCAACCTTCACACCTGGATACTTCACCATCACATTCGCACTCCTGATACCTTTGCCGTATACCATTAGTTGCAAGGATGGATTGTTCATTCCGACAAACCAATTGGTTGGCTCGATGCGATCAATATTCACGGCATTCATTTGCATCACGGTTAATAAGCAACCGAACAAAAATAATAATTTTTTCTTCATCTTTCTTATCATTTTCCAAAAATCTTTATAGATTGCATTTCCCATCATATCATCTTCGCTTGCATAATGTGGCAAAGATATTGCTGTATAAGCCCCACTATGCCTTATTAGACACCATTAACATTTTCGCCATATCGAAGAACATCTTCATTTACATCAAGCAAAGGCAAAAAATATTATCTTCCTGCCTGGCTGATTAATTCTGAAACTGCAGTTGAAAAATCATGATCTGTTATCAAATCTTCTATATTCTGATGCATCCGGTAGCGCCAGTAATGATTCGAATCAGCCGGAACATTTATTCGCTCACTATTCTCATCTGGCAGTCGAATACTTTCATCCATAGCCAACCAGTCCTGTATACTCAGGACACAAAGCATAGAAGGAGACTTCAGGTGACGAGAAATAATATCCTGAGCCAGCCATCCCGGTAAAGGATGGGGTGCAGATCCCTGATGGTTCAATTCGGAATTATAATAATCCTGGGCACGGGACAGATCTTCATCCCACCACTGTCTCAACGTTGGCATATCATGACTTGATATCATACAAACAGAACGATAAGGATTCCGATCCAAATGGCTGAAACGTACGTATGGTTCTTTCGGCATACTCTGAATTTCAAGACTGAGAATCTTCAAATGATTCATGACTGCAGGGACACAATCCGGAACCATGCCTAAATCTTCAGCACAAACCAACATACGAGTAGCCTGAACAAGTTTAGGCAATTTTTTCATTGCCTGATCCTCCCAGAACTGATTATTACGATGATAAAAATAATCATCATACAACTTATTAAAAGCAGCCTTATCATTATCATATAAACTCTCATAAATGAAATTAAACTGCGCACAAATTCTGGGATGGAATTTATTATAATCTTTATAGTCACGGATAAAAAGGACATCACTGATCAGAGAATATAGTCCATCAAGAAGATCTTTGTCCTCTTGATTTACAGTCCCTTCAAAAGCCTTCTCTACTTTTCGCTGCGTATCATATTCCGGTAGCATCCGGTAACGTTCGTCATCAATTTTTTCTAAATATTTCTCACGTACCTCCTCCGCCCGATAGCGAAACACCCTGTCAAGTACCCAATCTGTAATAAATGGTTCTGTAAATCGCCTCTCTTGAAAATTGAATCCATATCCACGAATTTCATCAACTGTCATCCCCCGAGCCGGAGAAAACTGGCCGAGGAGTCCCTGGACTGCATTTACAGGAATCTCCCAGATGCGAAAGAAACCCAGAATATGATCAATGCGATAAGCATCAAAGAATTTCGCCATATTCTGAAAACGATGAATCCACCATTTGCAACCATCTTTCAACATCACTTCCCAATTGTAAGTAGGGAACCCCCAATTCTGCCCATTAGCCGAAAAAGCATCAGGAGGGGCACCCGCTTGTCCATTAAGATTAAAGTAATTTGGTTCCATCCAGACATCGCAGCTATAACGATTTACACCAATTGGAATATCACCCTTCAGAATAACTCCCTTACTACGGGCATAACGATGCGCGTCCTTCATCTGGAAATCAAGGATATACTGGACAAAATACCAGAAAGCAACTTTAATATAGTCTTTTGTCCCCGGAGCCGAGAGACGTTTACGATCCTCTTCATTCCACATCGTATGACCGGTCCACTTGGAAAAGTCAGCCGTTTTATTCTCATCTCGCAAGACACAGTATTGTGCATAAGGTACCAGCCACTGTTCCGTTTCCTTAAAAAAAGCATTAAAACTTGTACTTCTTAAGATTCTACTGCCCTCCTGACGGAAAAGTTCATGCAGATATCTGAGTTTGGCAGAGTTAACCTGTTCATAATCAACCTGGCGAAGAAAATTCAGTTCACCCTGAAGTTTTTTATAATACTTCATGTGATCTTTATCTTTCAAAGCCGGCAGTACATTAAGATCTACATATTGGGGATGGATAGCAAAAATACTAATGCAACTATAAGGATAAGAGTCCGTCCAGGTGTGAGTAGTAGTCGTATCATTAATCGGTAATATCTGCAAGACCCTTTGTCCGACCATCGAAATCCAGTCAATCATTCTTTTCAGATCACCAAAATCACCTACGCCAAAACTTTTTTTACTTCTCAAAGAAAAAACCGGCACCAATGTTCCAGATAGTTTTCGATTCCAACGATCAAGAAAAGACTGATCCAACTCATATACGACCACTGTATTGTCTTTTATCTGTGGCGAATCAACTATTCTATTTTCTCCGGTTTCCCATAATGGAAATTCTTTTTTGTCAGCATTAAGAACAACAAACTTAAATTCCATCCGATGATCAGGAAAAGCAGTTTCATCCAAATCCACGATCCACTCATTATAGTTTTGCTCTGTCATTTCAATTGCACGAGTTGCATCCCAGCTTTTCAGAGCCTTGCCAGAACCCACAATAGCCAGTCGCTCTCCATCACAAAGTTGAGGAGCTCTTACTTTTAAGCGGATTGTCTTTGTGAAGTCTGAAGTTTTAACATTATCCAGTCTTTGATTATTAATACAATCCGTAAAAGCAGAACTGTACAGGTATGAATCTTCAGGAATATCCTGCCACCTGTCATACAAGATATAAGTCCCTGACCTTTTGGCCGTGATATCTACTGTATGCGGCATCAACGACCATTCACATCTTGAATGAGTTTTGCCGCATTCCACTTCATACCTATAAGTAAGCACCTTCGGCACTCTATTAATGGAGAGCTGGTATTTCCAAACCCGGCCATCACTGGTCCACATTTCACAACGCAAGAGTTTGTTGTCATTTATCAGATAAAGGACGACCTCTTCTCCATAAGCAGTCTTATATTCTATATTGAATTCAAATACCATAGATGTATGATTAGTTTTCCGATGCTAAATTAATAAAAATAGACAGGGATACCTTATTAGTCACTTATAAAATCTCCAACAGTTTATGCAAACGTTTGCATGATTCTTATGAGTCCCCCTTCTCTTTAATCATTGGTACAGAAAGAGAACCCATCAATAAGGCTATTCCAGCCAGAAGCATCATACGACTCTGTACTGATCCTGTCACAGACAGTAAAGTTCCACCAATAGCTGCTGCTACAATCTGAGGTATACAGATAGTCCCATTGAAAAGTCCCAGATAAGCTCCCATGTGCCCATAACCCTCCAAAGCATTTGTCACAAAAGTAAAAGGCATTGCTAACATTGCAGCCCATGCACACCCGATAAGGAGGAAAGGCAAGAAGAGTAGATACTGATCATGTATGAAAGCCGTCATCACAAAACCTGCACTACCCAATAAAAGGCTCAATCCGTAAGCTACTTTATGGCGATGGAACCGAGGAAGAACAACTGCCCATATTATACTGCCGATAGCCTGGACTGCAAAAAGAATTCCTACCCAGTTACCGGCTTCCTGATAACCTTTGGAACTTGTAGCTGCGGTCAAAGTCATATCTACATTCCAGCAATTGGAAGCCACCGTCCCATTGGTATAAGTCCACATATACATGAAAGCAAACCAACAGAAAAACTGTATCAGCCCTACTTTCCAGAAAGTTGCAGGAGCATGCTTCAAGAGTTTAAACCAATTGGCATGATCTTCATTGTCAGTTTTCTTAAGTCCATGATATTCAGCATATTCTTTAGGTGGCATTTCTTTTACTTTTGCCGAGGTATAGAACACACAAAGTATCAAGATAGCTGCACCAATATAAAAACTATAGATGACTGAATCAGGAATCACCCCTGGTACAGCAGTATTGGCTATACCAAATGCTGTGAATAAAAAAGGAAAGACATACCCGACCAAGGATCCGGCATTACAGAGAAAACTTTGAATGGCATAAGCCAATCCTTTCTGCTTCTCATTCACCATATCCCCAACCAGCATTTTAAATGGCTGCATAGCCATATTGATACTTGTATCAAGAAACATCAGGGCAATCAGCCCAAATAGCATAGCCGAGCTTACCGACATCCCCAGAGATCCGGCGTTAGGTAAAAGGCACATGACCAGTACAGCTATAACAGCTCCGAGAATCAGATAAGGAATTCTCCTTCCGAACCGACACCATGTTTTATCAGAGCAAGTCCCTACGATGGGTTGCACAATAATACCCATCAGTGGAGGAAGAATCCAAAAATAGCTCAAGTCATGTGGATCTGCACCAAGCGTGGCAAAGATACGCGAAATATTTGCACTCTGTAAAGCATAAGCAATCTGGACGCCAAAGAATCCAAAACTCAGATTCCAAAGTTTCCAGAAGTTCAAATCCGGTTTTTCCTTCATGATATAATCCTTATTATTTGTATCTTTGCATCATTCTTTCTTATATATACTCCGAGAATTTGACCCGATTTCTATCTTTGAAAGGACTACTCTATCTTGTTGATTCTCTGATTATCAAACGAGTCCGGACAATTCTCTTCTCCACTTTATCCATAGGGATGATACCCTCGACCTGTCCTATTAAGATATTAGCAGCTTCTTCACCAACCTGTGTACCACGCTGCTCTACAGTAGTCAGCATCGGATCACAAGTAACAGCACGATAGCCATTAGTAAATCCACAGATGGAAACATCTTTTGGTATATCAAATCCCATCCGTTTAGCAGTATAAAGAACTCCGATAGCCGTATCATCATTAACTGCAAAGAAAGCATCCGGATGGTTATCCATACTCAAAAGCTCAGGAGTTATCGCCTCAGCATCAGAGCGGTTATCACATAATCGGACAATACTATCATCTAATTTCAGACCATGTTTCAACAAAGCATCTTTATAACCATTAAAACGATTCTTGGAAATTTCCAAAGTCATAGAGGACCCATAATAAGCTATTCGCTTACACCCCGTATCAATAAGGTGCGTCACCGCTGTATAAGCTCCCATATAATCATCTACGACAACACGAGAAGAATTAACACCCGTACAGATACGATCATAAAATACCAAAGGCACGCCATTATCTATAAGTTTCTGAAAATGGTCGTACTTTGTCGTATCTTTCGCCTGAGAAACAATGATGCCACAAACCTTATCCTTATAGAAATCTTCACATATTTCTACCTCCCTGGCATAACGTTCATCGCTCAGAGCAACCATAATCCGATAGCCTCTATTTCTTACTTCCTCCTCAATGCCCGTAAGGACGGAAGCGAAATAATAATGTACGAACTGCGGTACAATTACTCCGATAATCTTCATTGGCATCATCCTGCTATGTCGAAGAGCTGCTCCTATAATATTAGGATAAAAATTATGTTCCCTTGCATAAATCTGAATACGAGCCCTTTGCCTGGCACTAATACGCGGACAATCCTGCAAAGCCCTGGAAACGGTAGCTATGGACACGCCCAGATTACGTGCAATATCCTTCATAGTAATTGATCCTTGTTCTTTCATGTTATTCTATCTCAACAAACACAAAGATAACCAAAAACATTCAACCTACTCTTTATCCAATCTTTTTATTTACTTAAACTTTATGCAAACGTTTGCTCAAAAAGTAAAATCTGAAAAGGTTACTATCATCCAACACACGTTTTTTAAATCATTAATCTTGAAAATTTTGCATTCCATTTTTCCTCACCCTATCTTATTTTTCTGATTATCAGAATCTTGTCACAACATTCTGCGACTGCCTTGCGATGGGTAATAAACAATATTGTCTTGGTCTGTATCGAAAGAAGATTCTGCAACAGGCGATGTTCCGTTTCCGGATCCAGAGCACTGGTTGCCTCATCAAAAATCATAATACTACGATCACGGAGAAGACTACGGGCAATACTGATACGCTGGGCTTGCCCCTCACTGAGTCCCCCACCTTGTTCACCACACACTGTAGCAAGTCCATCAGGCAAGTCAAAGACAAATTCCGCACAACTTATGCGAAGTGCTTCTTTCATCTCTTCGTCCGTAGCATTTCGTCCCCCCAAGTGCAGATTTTCACGGATTGTACCACTCATCAAGGTATTCCCTTGTGGGACATACACAAAATTACAACGATGCAATGGAGATAAATCTTGGCAACTCTTGTCATCGTAGATTTCAATATTTCCGGTCTGAGGATGCAGAAAAGCAAACAAAAGTCGGATAAGTGTGGTCTTTCCTGCACCTGTTTCGCCTAATATAGCCGTAGAAGATCCCGGCGTGAAATCAAAAGAAAAATTTCTAATAACATCACCATCTATTGAATCATATTCAAAGGTAACATTTTTCATCCGGATGCCACAAGGCAAATCCAGTTTAACAGGATCGCCCTGTTCTTCCAAAGGATCTTCTTCCAGTTCCATCAATCTTTCTGCAGCTGTATAAACACTAACATAGACTGGTATAAGTTGTGCCAGATTATGTGCAGGCCCCTGTATACGATTGACCAATTGTAGAAAAGCCGTCATCCCTCCAAAAGTTAGTGTATGATGAGACATTCTTATGGCAGCCCATAGAAAAGCCAATAAATAACCAGATGTGAAACCAATATTGAGAAACAAATTACTGAAAACCCGGAATCTCGTACGTTTTACTATGCGATGTCGAAGATGTCTTTGGGTATGTTCCAGTCGACACACCATCATACCATCACTTTCTAAAGTTTTAATTAGCCCACGATGCTGAATCATTTCCTGCAATACACTCTGAACTTTACTATCAAAGTTGCGCACCTGCCTGTTTAGCCGCCTCATCTGCCGGACATAAATCTTGCTGACAAGAAGGAAAAAGGGAGAAACTGCTACTGTAATAATCGCCAGCAAATGATCCATTGAGAAGAGATAGATAAAGGCACCAAGGAACATTGCTAATATACTGATAGCTGAAGGAATGGTTTCAGTCAGGAAGTTAACTACTGTATTTACATCAAATTCCAACCTGTTGATAACATCTCCGGAATGTCGCTTCTCCTTTCCATTCCATTCCGAGTGAAGGAGTCGGTTCACGAACCGTTGCTGCATTCTGTTCTGAGCCTTAATACCCAAGATATTCTTGATCCAAATACTTGAAATATTAAGGGCAAAACCGAAAAGAACAAGAACAGCCATCCACGCAACAGCCACTATGACATTCCCTTTTACTATTCCTGAGGCAACATCGATAGCATGCTTTACTGCCGCTACCTGACAAAGACTTACGGCAACCCCGCATAATCCGATGATAGCATTAAGAAAAGCCTGCAAACGGTTACCTTTCCAGACCTTCCAAAACCATTTCAAAATCGTACGAGTACTATACTCTGCTTTGGGCAATCTTAGAAGTGACCTCAATTCCATGCCCATTCTTTACTTCCATTGTCTTCAGGAACCAATAAACCGTAAAAATATCGGCGCAAATTCCAATATATCATCAACAGCGTGTTTTATCATAGTAGTCCACATTCAAAATCCAAAATGAATCTTATTTTCTTTGTCTTTCATCAGCACCCCACATCAGTTTTTCACGTAATGTGGAAAAATATCGTCTATTCATAAGTTTGATTACATGAATAGAATATGGAGCTTTCCTTATAGTCAGTTGGGTTCCCCCCACCAGCTTTTCAGAACGACCATCCATTGCGACAAGAAAATTATGTGAGCGGGATTCAACTTCAAGTTTAATAATGCTGGTATCAGTAACAACTATCGGGCGCATATTTAAACTATGCGGAGCCACTGGAGTAAGACAAAGGCTTCGACTTTGAGGAATAATGACCGGTCCACCATTAGACAAACTATAAGCAGTACTTCCTGTAGGAGTCGTCACGATCAAGCCATCTGCCTGATAATTCACAAGAAATTCATCATTGATATAAGTTCTGATACTGATCATGGATGCCGTATCCCTTTTAGAGACAGCTACTTCATTCAATGCACAAGGATAGCCTGTCAAATGTTCGCCATCGGTTTCCACTTGAATCACAGCATGATTTTCCAAGAAATAATTTCCTGCATAAATATCATCCAAAGCCTCCTCTATTTCAGAGGGAAGGACATCGGCAAGAAAGCCAAGACGCCCCATGTTTATACCTATAATAGGAATTTGGAGTTCTCCCACTCTTCTGGCTACTTTAAGAAAAGTCCCGTCTCCACCTATGGATATAGCATAATCAGCTTCGCTTAAATCTGTAGGATCCACCTCAACGAGAGCATGGCGCTGTCCGAGATACTGCTCTATACGCTGGATACAAGGAATGATATCACGCTTGCGATATTCATTGCCAAAGATGATAAATTTCAACTTCTCCTTAAACATATATTTTTGCCGTTTCGGATTTTATTGTTACATTTGCAAAAATAGCGAAATTTTTCGAAAAGTATTATTAACGATATACATATTTTATGACGAAAGTATATGAATTTCTTGCTAATGGCTTCGAAGAGGTAGAAGGAATGGCACCAATAGACATCCTTCGGAGAGGTGGCGTAGATATCAAAACGGTAAGTGTAACAGGGACAGAATGGGTTGAGACTTCTCATGGAGTAACAATAAAGGCTGATATCAAATTCGAAGATGCAGACTTAAATGATGCAGACATGCTGATGTTACCCGGAGGAATGCCAGGAGCAACCAATCTGAACGTTCATCAAGGTGTCCGTGATGCATTGATGGCCCAATATCGTGCAGGAAAGAGAATCGGTGCCATTTGCGCGGCTCCGATGGTTTTGGGTAGTCTGGGACTTCTGAAAGACAAAAAGGCAACCTGTTCTCCAGGTTTCCAAAAATATCTTACAGGTGCCGAATATACGGCAGCCCTTTTCCAAGAAGATGGAAATATTATAACGGGAGAAGGACCTGCTGCTACTTTTCCTTACACTTATCGTATCCTCAGTTATTTTATTGGCGGCAAAGCGGTACAGCAACTCGAGGTCAAGATGCAATATGCGCATTTAATGGAAGAAGCAAAAAAGAAAGAGTGATATAAAAAACATTCATCTCATGGATCAGGATTATGTTATTATCACCGCAGGAGGAAAAGGGACCCGGATGGGTTCTGATACCCCTAAACAATTCTTGCCTCTTGTCGACCGGCCGGTCCTGATGCGAACGATACAAAGATTTTGGGACTATTCGGAAAAACTGCATATTATTCTTGTCCTACCAGAAAACCAAGTCAACTACTGGGCCTGTCTATGCAAAGAGTATCAATTTAACATACCGTGTAAAATTGTCTTAGGAGGAAGAACACGTTTTCATTCCATCTACAACGGCCTGGCATCGATACCTGATCAGGCTAGAGGTATAGTGGGTGTCCACGATGGAGTACGCCCTTTCCCTTCAATTCATGTTATCAGCAGGTGTTATCAGACAGCCAGAACAGCAGGAGCAGTAATTCCCGTAATGCCCGTGGAAGAAACATTAAGATACCTACCTGAGAACAAGAATGTATTACGCAGTGATTTCCGATTAGTGCAAACCCCTCAGTGTTTTGATATATGTCTTCTCAAGAAAGCCTATCAGCAACCATACAGTAAAAGTTTTACCGATGATGCATCTGTTGTAGAGGCTTATGGGAAGAAGGTCACTCTTATCGAAGGCAACCGGGAAAACATTAAACTTACCACGCCTTTCGACATGAATATTGCAGAAGTCTTCGTAAAAAAAGAGTCAGCGGGTGAGCAGTCGATAAGAACATTGCGATAACCTTTAACAGAGTCTTTTATCGTTCTTTTTACCATAAGAGTTTTCTATCATCCCAATCAATTAGGAAAGATACCAGATATTGAATCATATTCTCGATCAGGACATTAAGTATTTGCCGGGTGTAGGCCCCAGAAGGAAAGAGATACTGAGTAAAGAACTCGGAATCAAAACTTATGGTGACCTATTAGAATACTATCCCTATAAATATGTTGACCGGAGTAAAATCTATCATATCGATGAACTTTCTGATGATATGCCTTTCGTACAACTGAAAGGCAAGATCTTGAGTTTTGATGAATATGCCATGGGAATAAGGCAAAAACGTATCGTTGCACATTTCTCCGATGGTCATGGCGTGGTAGATTTAGTATGGTTCCACGCTACTCAATATGTCTATAAGAAGTATAAGACCAACACTGAATATGTCATTTTCGGAAAACCTTCTATTTTCGACGGACGCTTTCAGTTTACACATCCGGATATCGATCAAGCCGATCAACTTGAACTGTCTTCTATGGGCATGCAACCCTATTATATTACAACTGATAAGATGAAAAAAGTGGGACTTACATCCCGCTCTATAGAGAAACTAACAAAAACACTTATTGAAAAAATTTCCTACCAGCCTTTATCAGAAACACTACCACCATTCATCGTCCAGTCTCTTCATCTGATTTCCCGTGATTCAGCCTTTCATCTGGTCCATTATCCCCACGACACGAAAGAGATGCAGCAGGCACGCCTGAGAATCAAATTCGAAGAACTTTTCTATGTACAACTGAATATTCTTCGCTATGCGAATGAGAGAAAAAAGAAATATCAAGGGTATATTTTCCAACATGTAGGAACTAAATTTCATTATTTCTATAATCATAACCTACCTTTTACACTCACAGATGCACAGAAGAAAGTTATGCACGAAATACGGAATGATATGAAAACCGGCAAACAGATGAATCGCCTTCTGCAAGGTGATGTAGGTTCAGGGAAAACACTTGTGGCTCTGATGTCTATGCTCATAGCAATAGACAACGGTTATCAAACCTGCATCATGGCTCCAACGGAAATTCTTGCAGAGCAACATCTGATTACGATTCGCAACTTTCTCAAAGATATGAATATCCGTGTAGAACTCCTTACAAGTATCGTTAAGGGAAAGAAAAGACAAACGATTCTTCAAGGACTGGCTAACGGCGAAATACAAATTCTGGTCGGTACACACTCTATCATCGAAAACCGGGTAGTTTTCCTACATCTCGGCCTTGCTGTCATTGATGAGCAACACCGGTTTGGCGTTAAGCAAAGAGCCAAAATGTGGTTAAAGGGGGAACGTCCTCCGCACATACTTGTCATGACAGCTACACCTATTCCACGTACACTTGCCATGACCATCTATGGTGACCTTGATGTCAGCGTTATCAATGAACTTCCACCGGGTCGGAAGCCAATTGTAACACAGCATTATTTTGATAATCAGACAACAAGCCTATATGGAAGCATACGCAAACAGATTCTTCTTGGAAGACAGGCTTATATTGTATTTCCTCTTATCAAAGAAAGTGAAAAGTCTGACCTCAAGAATCTTGAGGAAGGATTTGAAGCCTTAAAGGATATTTTTCCAGAATTCAAACTCAGTAAAGTCCATGGAAAAATGAAACCGGCTGAGAAGGAAGCAGAAATGCACAAGTTTGTAAAGGGTGAGACACAAATACTTGTAGCCACAACGGTAATAGAAGTAGGTGTAAATGTCCCTAATGCCACCGTAATGGTCATTCTTGATGCTCAGCGGTTCGGATTATCCCAATTACATCAGCTTCGTGGACGGGTAGGACGTGGTGGAGATCAGAGTTTCTGTCTTTTAGTGACCACACATAAACTCAATGAGATTACGCGTAAACGTATCGAGATCATGTGTGAAACCAATGATGGATTCCGTATCGCAGAGGCTGACCTGAAACTCCGGGGACCAGGAGATCTGGAGGGAACACAACAAAGCGGTATTGCATTTGACCTGAAATTGGCAAATATCGCTCAAGACGGACAGATTATACAACTGGCAAGAGAGCAGGCTCAAAAGATTATCGATAACGATCCTCTATGTAATAAAACTGATAATCAGATATTATGGGAACACTTGAAACAGCTCCGAAAAACCCACATCAATTGGGCAGCCATATCATAAGATATCAAAGAAATCATTATCATAAAAGAAATAGATAACATGACTTTGAGCGCTAAAAATTCAAGTTATTTATCTTTCAAAGAATCAAAAAGAACTTTTTCTTCCTATAATTCCAGCCTGCTTTTCACTATTTTTAAGTTAAAACAGTAATCGCCATAGAATTTCTAATTAAGAGAGTCGAATAATAAATAGTCATTCTCTCAAGATTGAGATTGAGAATCCAAAATGTAAGCAATGAAGAAAATCACCAATAAGACATTTTCCAAATCTCCCAAGAAAGAAACACTGTATAAGTAAATAATTGATATAAATCAATTAGCAGAAATTCCATAAAGTTGTAAGAAAAAATTCAAAGAGATATCTTTTAAATCTTATAGACTCTCTTACATTAAAAAAACGAAAATTGTAAATTGAAAAAACGAAAAACAAAAAATAGCACTTGTTAAACCGCAATAAAATCTGTTAATGGTATTGTCATTTTGCAATATTTTTATTATATTTGCAATGTCATTAGTAAAAATCACCTTTATATAATGACAGTTTATTCTCTAAGGGAACCACTTAGTTCCCATTGAAAAACTTAAACCTACATACTCACCACATGAATCTAAAAAGAAATTTTAAAAGATTAACGATAGTAGCCTTATTAGTTATCACAGCAATTCCTGCTTGCGGGCAAGACCTTTTAGCCAGGGAAGCGCCAATAGACCGTAAGATGAGAGCAGTAGATACTGTCGCAACGAGATATTATATCATCAAAGAAAATCGTGAAAATCCTGCTGCTGATTTATATGCAGACTTTTCTGATAAATTTGCTCATAAAGCTACCCCATTACCAGATCATTTTAAAATTGACTTAAGAGGATTCTGTATGCCTACCCCAAGTCGCGTCATTACTTCCAACTTTGGTTATCGATGGGGCAGAATGCATAAAGGACTTGATGTAAAGGTTTATATCGGTGATACCATTCGTGCAGCTTTTTCGGGCAAGGTCCGTGTAGTAAGATACGAACCTCGAGGATATGGGAACTATATTGTCATTCGTCATAATAATGGACTAGAGACTGTCTATGGCCATCTTTCTAAGCAATTGGTTGCTGAAAATCAATATGTCAAAGCCGGAGAACCTATTGGTTTAGGGGGCAATACAGGACGAAGCACGGGTTCCCATCTTCATTTTGAGACACGCCTGTGTGGAGTTGCTCTTAATCCGGCATTAATGTTTGACTTCCGAAATCAAGATGTCGTAGCTGATTACTACACCTATAATCAGGATACATACGGAGCTGAATCAGCTGAAGCTACGCGATTGAGAGGTAAACGAGGCAACGGTGGTTATAGTCACTCTGATGTTTACGGAACGAGTGAGACTGCTTCAACAAAACAGGAAGAAAAACTTGAAAATGAATTTGGTGGTCAGAATATGTACCATAAGGTGAAGAGTGGAGAAACTCTTGAGTCTATTGCACGTAGCAGAGGAGTTTCGGTCGACCAGATATGCAAACTTAACCACTTGACAAAGAATGCAAATATCAGACCGGGAATGATTCTGAGATATTCTTGATATTATCAATTTTTCATCATACAAAGCTCGTTAATTAAAAGGTTAACGGGCTTTTTTGTTCTCAGGCCAAAGCACTGATTATATTAGAAGGTATTAAAACATTAACAGCAATACTGTACCTGTACCTGATTTCCTATAGATTTCATTAATTTTAGGTATTGTTTAGTAAGAATAGAACTCCTACCTTTGCACCCGAAAATAGCCATTTTCTTGGATTCCAACCAATTTGGAAAAATTCAGATGATTAGTATACGTTCATCAGAAACTAAATGATAGATTGAACTAACTATATTTAATTCTTAAAATTACAGAAATGAAGAAAGTTTTAATTGCTTTGTTTTTTGCCATCGCATCATTACCCATCAATGCAAAAAATGCCCTCGTAATAATCGCTCACGGATCTCCGTCAGAGAAATGGATACAACCGGTATTGAATCTTGAGCCCTTACTTAAGAAAAAGATTGCTGAAGAAGGATTGAAAAACATCTCTTATATACGTGTAGCTATGATGGAATTTACAGAGCCTACCATTGCTACCGTAATCAAGGACTGTGAAAAACAAAACTGCGATACAGTCTTCGCTATTCCCTTGTTTATTATCCCTTCAGAACATTCTGAAGATGATATACCGAATATCATCGGACATAAATTCAATCCAGCTACAATAAAAGGACTCAAGGCTGAAGGAACAAAGTTCGTCAACAGCAAAGTACATATCGTCCTCGGACCAACACTAGGTTGTTACGGTAATGTACTGGAAAAAATCACAGCAGAAAATGTAAAGGCTTTATCAAAGAACCCTAAAGATGAAGCGATCCTGATTCTGGCTCATGGCGATAAAATGTACGATGGTTTCTGGAATACAAAACTAAATAGTATCTGTAAGAGTTGCATCTCTTCAACAGGAATCAGCCAAGCAAGATATCAACTTGTTGGCATGGGCAATAAGGTAGCAGAACAGATCATACCAGTACTCAAGGATCTTGCGAAGACAAAAAAGCGCATCATAATCCAAGGTGTATACCTCTCTTATACCGCCAAAGACATGGCATCTGGAGGTTTGGACCCAAAGATACAAAAAGCATTAGGTAATGACGTTAAAGTTGTATATAGTGATCGGTGCATTCTGCCTTCTGCAACTAATGATATAGTAGACTGGATTGTTAACCAGACAAAAGAGTGGAGTCAACAATAATACAGACACAGCCAAAACTCTAAATCAGAAATTCAGACAAAAGACCCAGTCTTATCTTATACTGCCTCAGAACGCAACTTAGTCATACCCCTATGTACAAGATTACGTACGGAATGATAATTCATATTCATGATTCGGCAGATCTCATCATACTTCCGTTCCTGAAGATAATATAGGTCAAATACTTGCCTCTGACGTGGTGTAAGATAAGCCATCAAATAGGAAACTTTAGCTTCCTCTGTATGTTTAGCCTCGCGATGCAAATAGGATTCCTCTACATTATTTCCAATTCCACCTAAATAGCGGATCTCATCTATCGATATTTCTGTCGTAAAAGTATTCCTGCGAAATTCATCGATCAGTTTATTACGTAAAGAAATAATCAGAAAAGAACTCATACGGGTAATATGAGGTGGATTATTTCTATCCAGCAATTTCATGAAAACATCATGGCAGCAATCCTTGATGAGTTCAAGATTAGAGGTTAAACACCTACCATAATTCAACATCATCTGAATATACATTTTATACAAAAGAGAAAACGCATGATCATCTCCATTTTGATAAGCATGTAGTAATTGAGATGCCTGATTGTCTTTAGTCGTAAAGGTATTCTTCATTAGGTAAATTTTTATTCTGTAAGTCTTAAGTAGATGTCACAAAGGTATTTAAAAAGGCATTCAGGCTTATGGAATATCAGATAAAAAAATGGGAAAAAATGGTATTTCACCAATTTTTCCCATTATTATTATTCCTTCTTTAACGAAGTTTCGATCCTATTTCCTAACCCGTCTATTTCTTCCCGATAAAAATCCATTGGGGGATGGTCTAACCTCCTAAGAATATCTACAGCCTTATGAAATGAAGAACGAATTCTCGAATTATTTGCGATAACTCTCTTCCAAAAATGATTCTGGCGTACATCATCCTCTAGAACATAAATTAGAAAATCAGTATTTTCTAATAAGTTGATAACATAGAAATCACATTCTTGATCTTCTTTCATATACAAAAAAGTTTTATAAGACCTCTCTGTCCCAGCCTTTAACAAGAAGATGAAAAACTTCCTCTGTTTTATGGCACTCTGTAATTAACAGAGTATTATAAATAGAACATACTAACACTCGGTTTGATACAAGACCTATCTTATTCTCCTTAGCCAGAATGCGTTAGATCCTTTCAGAGACAAAGTAGAATTGGAAGAATGAATCCGTGACCGTACCTTTGATATGACACCCGTCTTGGTATCCACCTGATACAACTGGTAAATACCATTTCTCAAGGAAATACTTGACGACAAATTTCCATCAATATAAATAAGCCTATCACCAACTGCATTTTTCATTTGATATATCCCTTTATCACTACCAGAAGGAGTCATTGATGCAACGTCTCGAAGGAAATCATGATTTGTAACTGGAATATCAGGACAGGATCCACCTGCCATCAGGGAAGCCCAGGCCAATTGCGGGAATTTCTGCGCATAGTAGACAACAGCTTTATCCGGATAAGCCTTACGATATTCCAGAACACTACGATACACGTCCTCAAAACGCGCAACACCAGCCTTTATTTTACGCAAATACTGTCTTGGAGACATATTCAATCCTCCATCTGGAGCATAAAGTCCTTTATGGTTATAAAACCATTGTTCTATCGTAATGATATTCACAACAGAAGAAAGCTCAGGATTATGAAGCACAGAATCCTGCACATCTTTATTGACCGCTAAAGAGACCATCACTTTCTTACTGTTTTTCTGTTCCCATTCTTTAATCGTCTCCAGCCAGAACTTCACGAAATCATAAGGTCCGGTAAACTCTTCACCTATAGAATGAATGACATTAGGCTGGTCTGCAAAAGCATCCAGCATGTGTTCAATATAAGCTTTATGAAGTGATTTCAATACCGGGTCATTTATATTATAGAAATAAGAAGCCATAAAGATTCTTTTATCTCCTGTAAAAGGTACAGGTTCAGGGAAACTTGTATGATTGATATTATTGGCGGTTCGCCAAGGGCAATCCACCCAATGTGCACCGGCTTCCAGAATATTATGCTGGAAATAATGCTCATTGAGCAGCAAGAGTCCCCTGCTCATCCCTTTCAGAGCAAAGTTCTTCAAACGGTAAAAATACCAATTATTCGGTCGAGTCAGATCATATTTACTCAGTCCGTCCCAAGCTATCCCTTTACCACTACGAGCAAATGGCTGCTCATAAAAAGGTGCCCATACATCTCCGTCACGACGTCGGACACGCTCATGGTCGTCACGACGGCGATCATACCATAAACCATAGTTTTGCTTGAAAACCAGCATCTTTTCTTTCTGCATAAGAGCTACAACAGAATCAACACGATCAGTTACACCATGTCCTTCTTGTCCGGGAACAAAACGGGTAAGTGCATAAGTAGCTTTTTGAATAGACGGATACCGGGTGCGGCCGTTCCACCACGGCGTATCATGACGACCTCCAACCAGTAGTTGCCCATTCATAACAAGTTTGCCACCAACTATATCATACTGGTATTTTTCATTCTGCGTTGTCTTATGGGGATTGACAATATGATCAATGTCACGAACATGATACGGAGATACTGAAGCTGTAAATTTTGCACTATCTATCCACATCTCCATGGTCAGACGCGGCTGATGTGCCTGAGCAGACATCATCTGTGCCTGCCGGATGGTAGGACTTGTAGCCTCCTTGACATTTCTAACCAATGTACGGCACTGAGCTGAGACATCCCTACCTAAACGTTTACTCAACATGGACTCAAAAATGCTCCAGGGATTCACATGATTGTTACATTCTTCAAAATGGCCATTACCATTAAATTCTCCCCAACAACCATAAGCATAATTATTTGCACCTGTCGGTATACTATCGGCCCAGATACCGGAAGCAGTACTCTGATAGATTAAACTATTAGCCGTATTCCAACCGGCTCCATATTTTTCAAGGCCTAAATTGGTAAATTTAATATCGTTCCCATCTATATTTACATTATCGAAAAGAAGTCCGGTTGCCCATGAAGAGACAGATCCACTGAATCCCAGTGATCCTTTACTGTCACATTGTACAAAAGCATTCGGTCCGGCAGCACAGAATCCAGCTGAATAATCATTGATTCCTCCTTCAGAGTAACATCTTTGAAAGAGACATTTCTCACCCAAAGTAAAAAAAGTACGTCGACGCAAGCCACCGATTTCCGATATTGGTTGATAAGACTGACAGTCCTCAACTGTAATCTGTGAACCGGTTCGCTGTATGTCTACGGCTGAACCGGCAAGATGGCGAAAGATCACTTGTCTCACCCAGCAGTCCTTGGCTTGAGCCAGATATACTCCCTGCCATGCATGGTCTTCATCTTCCGGATACTCCGGATTGACATCAGATTGAAGTGTCAAATGCTCAACCCCAGAATTACTAATTCGTCCAGGCCATGAGAATTTCAGCACTTCTGTATTCGCATAATCAGTATCTAAAGCCATGCTCAAAGGTGCATCTAAGGTAATTATATCTCCTTTCACAGCCTTCATAGACCGATCCCAGTATAGATCCAATTCACCAGGATGCCACCCCCAATAATCCAACTTCTTGCCACCGCCAAAATTACTGCATCCAAGAGCATCTATCCAACGCTGAGTAGAAGGACGGTAGATCAGTATCTCTTCACCAGGAGCCAACTTGCCTTTTACAGAAAGCGTACAACGATTAAGAGGTATCTTAGAAGAAAGGATACGAAGTGTATCTTCAACATGTAGACCATTACGCCCTTCAACATAAACGATAGCTCCACGATCATAGCCTTTTTTCAAAATCACAGTTCGGGTTCTGTCAACACCACGGAGGACTACTCCAGAAGCAGAAATCCTCAAAGGTTGGGAGATCTCAAACATTCCCTTATCAAGAAGCACTGCCCCTCTCAACCCTGTCTTACCATTCGGTTTCAGGGATGACACAAAGTCCAATGCACGCTGAATGCGCTGATAATTGTCACCGGAATGGAAAGGTACAAAAACTTTAACAGGGACATCAGGTATTGGCTGTTCGGACATCCGATAACCCACGTATGAATAATCTAGCGGAAAGGGTTGCGCGGAAATCCGTACAACCCCTATAATTACAACGATTAAAAATAACAATCTTTTCATTTCTTCTTTTGATTTTCTATCCGTTTCATCCATTCCTGACGCTCAACGGTTAAGTTATATCCCCTTTTAGAAAGCCAGTTATTGATGCGCCCCTTATATTTACCAAACCAAGCATGTTTTGTTTTGGAACTTCCTGCGTCAATAGCAAACTCGCGCGCTTCTTTCAACCAGTTTAAGATCTGAAGTTTCTCGTTATCCTTTAATGACGGTATCATCTCTAGATAAGCCTCATAAGTCTTCGGAACAACACCATAAGTCATACCGTCTTTAATCTTCTCTATCTGATCAGCAGTCAGATAATTACCCAAAGCTGTAGCCAACTCAAAATGGTGAGCATAGAGTTCCGCAGCATGTGCAGTTTTATCTGCTCCAAACTTTTTATCAATATCGTTCAATTGAAAATACCGGTTAGCAACTATCGTTGTGACCTCATTTTTGAAAGAAAGACTGCCCAAGTTTAAACCATCTATTATTTTCTGTGAACGTATCAGAATCGTTTTGACATATTCCGGATCCCTACCGGCACTATCCAATACCACCTGTGCCTTTACGACAACCACAAACGATATGAGATAAAAGAAAACTAATAATTTTTTCACCATTATCAGACCTTTATATGAACTTACCAGAAAACTTCAAGATTCAAAAGAACAAGTGATACCCAACTATCGTATATTAAATGATTAATACATCAAAGGACCGGCCAGTGTGTCATGATTATTCTTCATATTGGTCCAGTCAGTCTTTACCTTCGTACTGATACCATTAATATACTTCTCAATGTTAGTATATCCATCACCCGTACAGTCTTTATTCGCATCATTCGGATCATTTGGATTCAACCCATTAGCAATTTCCCAGTCATCAGGCATACCATCACCGTCAGAATCCTTATAAGGTTTACCTTTATAACGAGGATATCCCCCCATCTGACAGATATCCGTAATGATGCCCTGCTTATAAGAGTCATTACCTAAACGACGATACTTAAAAGTACCATCCTTGGCCTGAGACTTAAGAGACAGCCCCCATAAATCACCATAAGGATTTTTCTTCGGAAGCTTCTTCACATAATACACTTTTCCCGTCCGAACCTCATCAATGACACGCTGATCTACCACATCACGTTTAGGCAAGGTTGCACCAACATGATCCAGAACCCAATTATAAGCCTGTTGAGCAGGCATGATAGAAAGGTATGGCATCACAAAGGGCTCCTTTGAACACATCATAGCCTTTACTAAAGTTGGAATCGTGTCTGTTGCATCATTGATTTGTATACCGCCATTCCAGTTATCACGAGTTACAGCCTCATCACCTTCCATAATATTACCTGTAGCAAAGACACGCCCATATTGTGGGTAAGGGAAAAGGTTGACACTACGACTTTCAGATTTAACAATACGATGACCAATCGGTTTATCCTTCTGAGTAACAGGTCCCGGTTTATAATAATTATTAATAAAGTTAGACATGGTACTGTATTCACCTCCATCTGCTGTACGATGGTACCAATTATAGACCACATTATTGACGAAGTTAAATACACCTCCCCAACCGATCGACGGATTACGTCCTGTATTATCAGCCCACATATTGCGCATGAAAGTAGTATTCTCGCCACCGATTGTACTGCCAAAAGCATGATTATAAGTATCCAGAGCCTTAGCAGAGATAGTATTCTGAATAGTTACATTAACTGTCGGCTCCTTGCGATTTCCAAATTTATCTCCCAGACTGAACATGTGACGATAAAAAGAAATATTCTCATCCAATCCCCATTCACAAGAGCAATGGTCTATCATGATATTTCCGACAGGATTACCACCAAAGGAGTCTTCACGGTACCAGACATCAGTATTACCGCGACGAAAACGCATATAACGGACTATCACATCATGGGTATTTACCTGAAAAGACTGTCCTGCAATGCAGACACCATCACCAGGAGCTGTCTGACCGGCAATTGTGACATAAGGAGCACGTACAATAATAGGAGTTTTCAATCTGATGATGCCAGCAACATTAAATACGATAATACGTGCACCACCTTGCTCACAAGCCCAACGGAATGATCCGGGGCCACCGTCTTGAAGATTCGTCACCGTAAGCACTTTGCCTCCGCGCCCACCAAAAGTGAACATGCCCCCACCTTCAGCTCCGGGGAAAGAAGGAATCCTAGCCTGTCTCAAATCGTATGGACGGAAAGCCCAAGGTACATAAGGACGTCCTTGCATAGCTTCCTTTTCAACAACAGGAAATGCTACTGCCCAGGCTGAATCAGAATGAGCCGTCCAGGCAGCTTGCAAAGAATCAAACTTTGCTTGAGCTGAAGGAGTAATCTGAGGATACTGTGCATAAACTGACATTGTGGTCAATGTCAAGCAGCAAACTGCAAAAATTGATTTTAATCTCTTCATATTTTTCAATTTGACCTTTAATCTTTATTTTATAACGTATAGAACCAGAATTTGTAACGAACAAATGATTCTTTTCTATCTGCTATAAGATTTGTTTTTCATGATTTTCCTGTATTATCTTTCTCAATCTATTATGTTACCGAACTGGATGGTGCATACAGCTCTGCTCTATAGTGCATATCGCAAAGCTCTATGGTGCATTGAGCTTTGCTGGATGGTGCATAGAACTAAACATCTTTACTAATCGTGACTTTAATTGAATCCAATTGTGATCGCTGAGCATCTTCGCATAACTACCACAACAGTACTATACGCCACGGTCGGAGTGATGTCTTCTTACTTTAGCTTCCTCTCATGGCCGTGACCTTTTCTATGGCCTGGCTGAGCGCTTCCATGATAATGATTGCCCGAAGAGTTTCAACCGGTACCCAGCAGATCATCTTCCAGAAACAGGCAACAGTGATCAAATGTAAATTTTATTCTTCTTTTTTCATGGCAAAATCATTTGGCAGGACATGAAATGCCTTTTTAAAACATTTGGAGAAATATTTGGGAGTATTGAATCCCACTCTGATTGAAAGTTCTTTAACTGAAATATCCGGATGATCTCTCAAAATTTGACAAGCCTTTTTTAAGCGAATACTCGTAATAAATTCCACAATATTCTGACCAGTCAACGCACGTAATTTATTATAAAGAGAAGAAGCCCCCATCACCATATCACTTGCAAATGCCTCACGGTTATAAGCAGGATCATCTAAATGGTCATTGACACAATTAATAGCCTTCCGAATAAAATCTTCATCAGGGCTAGTATAATGCTGACTACTCGGTTGCAAGTCCGTTTGAGCTTCGAAACGTTCCCGGATACGCTGTCTGTTTGCAATAATAGCATTAATGCGTATTTGCAAATCCTTCATCTTGAAAGGTTTGGTAAGGTATTCGTCAGCACCTGATTCATAGCCGGTATTCTGATCCTCTTCACTCGTCCTGGCAGTCAGGATAATGATGGGGAGTTGAGCGAAATCTTTATCGCCCTTTACTCTTCCCGTCAGTTCAATGCCATCCATTACAGGCATCATCACATCAGAAACCACCAGGTCTAGTTCTTCTTTCTGGATAACATTCCAAGCCTGCAAGCCATTCTTAGCTGTCAGAATCTGGTACTGCCTGCCCAGGACAGTCTTCATGATGGAAAGTAATTCTGTGTTATCTTCTACCAGCAAGACCTTATAGCCATCTTCCGGGCTCTTTTCATCGGGTGCCGAAACAGGAGGAACAGATTCCGCAGAGTCCTCGTCCTGAGCACTGTATGGCTGAGATATAACGTCCGGTATTCTCTTCGGTCCCATCCACCTGGACGACTCGTTCGTATCGATCTCCGGCTCCCTGTAGTCCTGTTTTCTGACCGGCAGGAAAACCGTAAAAGTGGTACCTTTCCCCTCAATGCTCCGACAGTCAATACGGCCATGGTGTAGCCGGACCAGATCGTGTGTCAGGGAAAGGCCTATACCTGTTCCGGAAGTCCCCATCCTACGGTAATCACCATCAAGGAACCGTGTATAAAGATGCCTGAGTTTGTCTTTGGACATCCCTATGCCGTTATCACTGACCATCAATTTCGCCAGTCCGTTGATGATCTCAAGCGAGACTTTTATTTCTCCGTCTTCATGGTTGTATTTGATTGCATTGGATATCAGGTTATACAATATTTTATCCACCTTGTCAGCATCGAACCATGCTGGGACGTCTTCATCCGGGATTTGAAGGGTCATCCGCGTATGGTTTTTCAATGTCATCGGACGGATATTCTCACAGATCTTTCTGACCGTTGAAGCCAGGTCTCCCTTGGATACCAATAATTTCAATTGTCCGGACTGGGATTTCTTTACCTCCAGAATCTGCCGCAGGAGATAGGTCAGTCTGAATATGTTATCCTGTATACTCGTGTAATGCCTTTTAAATTGTGGTACCCGGCTTTGCAGATCTTCAATCGTAGCAGAAATAACTGTAAGCGGAGTAAGCAGTTCATGAGTGATATTGGTGAAGACAACCGCCATCTGCAGACGATTTTTCGTGTTGAGATGCCTCTTGTACCAGCCAATACCTGTATAGACGGTAAGAGCAAGGAGAATCAGATAGAACAGGAAGGCCCACCATGTGGCATACCAGGGCGGAAGGATTTTCACCTCTATATCGTATGGCAGATTCTGCCACTGACCATAATGGTCAGCTGCACGCAGTCTCAGATAATAGGTACCCGATGGCAGGTTCTGATAGATCGCCCTATGAGCACCGTCGTGGCAGTATTGCCAGTCCTTATCATACCCAACAAGTTGATAGGCATATTTGTTTCCATTTGGATCCGAATAAGTAAGTAATGCAAATTCCACTTCAAACTTCTTGATAGATGAAGGAATGCAAATCCTTCGAGTATAGATAGGAGCTTCATCAGATAGTCTTGACCGAAAAGTAGAATCAATCTTATTAAAAGGTTTATCATCAATGATCAGATCCGTAATCACCAGATTACATTTCTTATGATGAAAATTTTCTCTTAACTGCTTAGGTATAAAGGAGTAAAAGCCAGTCCGACTGCCGATATATACATGATCCTTGAATTGAAAGGAAGAATTGAGAGTACACAAAAAATCATTGAGACCATCCTCCTTAGAAAAGCTCATCACATCCGGCAACTTACCTTGATTGAAAGATAACCGGACGAGGGCATCACCAGTCGTCAAATATAAATTCCCATCACTGTCTCCATTAATAGAAAATACCCGATCGCCATTGATATGATAAATCTGGTTCATTGGTTTAAAAGCATCTTTTCGGGAATCATATAGAAAAAGCCCACCATCATCTGAGATGGCCCAGAATCGTTTGTGGCTATCCATATAACAAGCTATAGCATCATCGACAGCAAAATTCTTATGAGCAGGATTATACTGATGAAAAGTCAGAGATTTTGGATGATAGGGATTGCCACTTACCTTAAAGATCCCCTCATTATCTGTGGCTATCCAGATATTTTTCCGATTATCCTCCGTGATATTACGGACATCGCACTGAGAAAAACAGGCATTCCTTCTATCAGGAATAAGATGAAAACCTTTATTATCAGGATAGACAATACTGACTCCTTTATTTTCGCCAATCCATAGAACTTTGTCACTTGACTCATAGAGAGCTTTTACATAATCGTCCGTAATATAAGAAGTATTCAGATGGTTAAGCAGCAATACTTTTCCATTAGTTTTCCTTACCAGAATACCCTTGCTGTTACTTCCAAACCATAGCTCACCATTACTTCTTCGAATAATAGAAGAAAATGTGCCACCTAATGTTTTAGAAGAAATAGAGCTGAAACCACTGATAGCATTATTGTATTTTGTCTCTCCTGTTTTACAATTATAATATGCAAGCCCATAAGGGTACATTTCAATCCAAAATTCTATTCCGTCTAAAGTATAAATGGGACCTGTTGAATTGATGGAAAGACCTGAATCCGTAGTGTTGAGATAACAAAAATGGAAAGGTGAAGGATTGGTATTTATATGAACGATATCATCATTTTGCTTCACAATCCATATATTTCCACATTTATCAGTAGCTATGTCGCTGCTGAATTTAAGATTATTCCCTCCTGCAAGAGTATAGTTCTTCCAACCTGCATCCGGATAATTCTCATCCAAAATGCTGACACCTTCCCAAGAACAAGCCCATAAAGTATTAGTTACAGGATCTTCGATGATTTTATAGTAAGTATCAAAATAATGACTTTTATAAGGATACTGATGAATCTGTAGATGAGCGATATTCTCTGGATGATCAATCCTCAACATTCCATATCCCCAGGTTCCAACCCAAAGATGATGACGTTTATCAAGATAAAGAGAATATGCAGAATTAAAAGCATTGAGCTTTGGATATTGATAAAAGTAATTGCCCCCCCGATGAAATCGCATTAATCCATTGTTCCATGTACCCAGAAACAAGTTTCCTCTATCATCTTCAATGATTGACTTTACACTATATGAGCCTATTCTCCTCAACTTACCATTCAAAGAAACGAGACATGTATTCCTACTATTATAGGTATAAAAATTATTCGTCTTAGGAAGATAGCAAGACAACCCACCATCTGTTCCTATCCAAATAGTTCCGTCTTTAGAACAGAATAAGGTATAGATTATCCTCTGATTCTCAGCCGGCAAATAGAAAGTGTGGAACTTTCCCGTCTTTTCATCCATCCTTACAAGCCCATTACAGGTCCCAATCCATAAACAATTTTGATGGTCTTCCGCTATACATCGAATCTGGTTATTGGGCAATATGCCAGGTGAAAAAGCATCTGATTTAAAGGTTTTCATCGTATACCCATCATATACTTTCAATCCTGAACTTGTACCCAACCACATCAATCCATTATGATCAAAGAAAACACTTCCATAGTTGTCTGATGGTGATGTTGCAATAGTTGTAAGAATATGATAAGGTACATTTTGCGCTGCGCATATCTCGCAAACAAACAGTAACAGACCGTAGATATATTTTTTCATGGAACAAAAACATTGAAATTGGTGGTAAATATAGCAACAAAAACACATACGAACAAATGATTTCACAATTTGTTCCCCATAAATAACAAATAAGGGACCTATTTTCTTTCTGTTCAAATTACCTTTGCAATCAGGCTGACAAAGCATAATGATCTGTACAACTCCTAATAAGAACACTCCAGATTAATACATGAAAACGACTTAAACCGAAAATAAGCCATGGACCTGAAAACTGAAATCTTTTTCTTATTAATTTATATTTGTATGTTTAATTATCAAACTAACAAAATGGCCAAATTAACTATGTACAATTCAGAAGAATCGGGACACCTGTTCACTATCACAAGCGTTATAAAATTATTCCCAAACACAACTAAAACTAGTGTCCATCTCCTCAATAGATTTGATGCGAAAGGTGTTCATCATTCAAGAGAAAATGAACACGACACCCTAGATGATCATAATAACATGCCCCCTGTTACTTTCAAAACCCCAGAAAATATCGTTTTAAATTCGATATATCCTTATTACAATTCAGATTGTATCTTGTTAAATAGTCAGAAACTTTAAACCTAACAGAAATGAAAAAATACATATTCATAACATTAGTATACCTTTTTTCTCTTAGCGTAAATGCACAGAGTATTAAGATTACAGGAAAAGTGATCTCTTCATCAGATAAAGAGCCACTTATCGGCGTAACAGTAAGAGCATCCGGTACACCCGGTGGTACTGTCACCGACATGGATGGCGACTATGCTATATCTGCCGATAAAGATGCCACTCTTACCTTCTCTATGATTGGCTTCAGAGCGGAAACTCTAAAAGTCGATAGCCGTAGAGTTGTCAATATTATTTTAACTGACGCTTCTTCAGATTTAAATGAAGTTGTTGTCATAGGCTATGGGTCTGTGAAAAAAGGTGACCTTACAAGTAGCATCTCAACTGTAAAAGGCTCGGATCTGAAAATAACAACAGGTAATGCTATGGATGCTTTACAAGGGCAAGTAAGCGGCGTGCAAATCTCCAATTCCGGTTCTCCTGGATCTTCTCCTCGTGTTATCATTCGTGGCGTATCAACCATCAATGGCTCTGACCCATTGTACGTTGTAGATGGCATGCCTGTTGGTACTAATATTAATTTTCTAAATGATAATGATATTGAAAGTATACAAGTATTGAAAGATGCTTCTGCCGCTGCAATATATGGAACTCGAGGATCGAATGGAGTTATTTTGATTACGACAAAACAGGGGAAAAAGGGTTCCACAAAATTTACCTTTTCTGCTTCGACAGGTTTCCAGACATTGAAGAATCCTAATATGGCTAAAGCATCAGAGTACGAAAAAGTATTTAAAGCAAGATACACCAATGATGGGAATACTCCAGTATGGAATAGCAAAAATAACATCACTGATGCAGAAGGAACTGATTGGTGGAATAAAAGTATCCGTAAAGCTGCCTTAATCCAGAATTATAATTTAGGATTCTCCGGTGGAAATGATAAATTTCTTTATTCGGTAAGTGTAGGTTATTTTGGACAAGATTCTCAATATAAAGGTACTGGGCGTTGGCAGAAACTGACAGCACGTTTAAATATGGATTATACATTTAATCGTTATGTAAAGGTAGGTTTGGATTTTTCGCCTAAATATGAGAATTGGAATGATACCCCAAATTTAATGTCTAATATTATGAGTATGGATCCTACCACTCCTATCATGCGTCCGAAAGCTGACTGGACAGATAACAAATACAGTAATTACGCCCGTTCCAATAATAATGAGGCACTTAATCCGGTAGCACAATTAGCTCGTCAAGATTCGCATAGTGACGAATATGGGTTATTGGCTACTCCTTTCATTGAGATAAAGCCTTTTAACGGATTAACTTTACGCTCACAATTTGGATTGAATGCCAGGTTCCGCCTGTCTGATAGTTTCAAACCTACATTTTTTATTGATAACCTTGAGAAACAAGATTACAGTACAGCAAGCCGGACAATGAATAATTGGGTGGACTGGAACTGGACGAATACAGCTACATGGATGAAAACATTTAATCAGAAACATAATTTGAATATTATGGGTGGTTATACCATGGAGCGTTTTCAGAATTATTGGCTAACTGGATCCCGAGATAATACACCGACCAATGATGATAATCTTAGGTATGTCAGTTCCGGAACGCAAAATCAACAGGCAACGGGATTGAATGCTTACCAAACGCTGGTATCCTATCTAGGACGTGTGATGTATAATTATGATGAAAAATATTATATAACAGCATCGATTCGTGTAGATGGCTCTTCGAAATTTGTTAAGGGTAATAAATATGCTACATTCCCTGCTGTTTCATTGGCTTGGCGTATAAGTGGTGAAAATTTCATGCAGCACCAGCATATTTTTGATAATTTGAAATTCCGTGCAGGTTGGGGACAAGTGGGTAATCAGTCCATAGCTGACGCAGCTTATGAATCCTATGTTGATGGTGGAGCTGATTACGTGTTAGGTTCTGATGCGACTCGCCAAATCGGAACGGCGATTGCGAATGTAGGTAACTCCAATTTGAAATGGGAAACTGTTGAAGATTACGATTTAGGTATTGATATGGGGTTCTTGAATAATAGATTAACGGCTACAGCTGAGTGGTTTACGAAGAAATCCCATAACATGTTGATGCAAAAAGATAATTTATTATTCTTGGGATATCCTTCCTGGAATAGTCAGTTATGGGAAAATGTCGGGAGTATGAAAGCTACCGGGTATGAGCTTTCTGTAAATTGGCAGGATCAGAAAGGCGGTTTTAAATACGGAGTAGGTGTCAATCTGTCTTCAGTTAAGAATAAAGCGTTGAAATTACTTGGAGAGCCACTATATACAGGTTCGTTGAATGGTGATTTTATTATACGAAATAATGAATATGCGGAGATTAGTCGTTTTTACGGATATGTAGTTGATGGAATTTTCCAAAGTCAGAAACAGGTAGATTCTTATGTAGGAAAAGATGGTGCTAAAATGCAACCTAATGCCACATCTGGTGATTTCATTTATAAGGATTTAAATGGTGATGGAGTAATTAATGATAAGGATAAGACCTATATTGGTAATGCTTTCCCAGATTTGACGATGGGAATTAATGGAAATGTTGCTTATAAGAATTTTGATTTGGAAGTAAATTTCTATGGTACATTTGGGAATGACATTTATAATACTACTAAATCTTACTACTCAGGAGTGGATGGTTCTAATGTATATGCAGGAACCTACAAAAAGAGCTGGAATGGTGAAGGGACAAGTAACACCTATCCCCGATTATCTGTAAACGATGCAAATATGAATTATAAAAGGGTGTCAACATTCTTCGTGGAAAACGGATCGTATTTACGTTGCAAATTATTACAAATCGGTTATACCTTACCGGAAAGTTGGATAAAGAGCACAACTATGCGTTTATCTTTTTCTGCACAAAACTTATTTACAATCACAAAATATTCAGGTATGGATCCGGAAGCAGCTTCATTAGGTAATAGTGTAACAGAAGCTGGAATAGATTATAATGGTTATCCGAATCCTCGAACTTTTTTATTTGGACTTAATATTAATTTCTAATTGTTTAAGACATAAGAATTATGAAAAAACATATATTTGGAATGGTGCTTTGCATAGTTTCTTTGCTTAGCTCTTCATGTTCGAGTTTTTTGGACCAACCTATTGTGGGAAAAGAAGATTTTGACACTTACTTTCAGAATGCTGACGAGTGTGAAAAGGAACTGAATGGATGTTATCAATCCATATTATGGAATGGTGGATGGTGGCAGACTCAAAAATTCATCTTGATAGGAGATATGTGTACGGATGATATGTGGATGGGTAATACAACTCAAGATGCAGGAGACTATCGCGACTTAGCTTTTTATACGGGAAACACCATGAGCGCCAGTAACGATTGCCAGAACTTTTGGCAATTTCGTTATAAAGGTATTCTACGATGTAATATCTGCATTGATAATATACCAAAGGCATCCGTCAGTGATGATAGTCTGAAGAACCAGTTAGTATCAGAAGCAAAATTTATTCGTGCTTATTTATATTTTGATCTTGCGAGAAATTTCGGTGGAGTACCAATCATGTTGCATCTGGAAATGCCGACAGACGTCAAAGGTGTAACTCGTGCATCTCAGTCCGACGTTTACGCTCAGGCAGAGAAAGATCTGTTAGAAGCTATCCCTCATTTACCATTAAGAAGTGCTCAAAGTAGTTCTGATTTGGGCCGTGTAACGAAAGGGGCTGCTGAAGGCTTATTGGCTAAAGTGTATTTGTATGATGAAAAGTATCAACAAGCTGAAACCTATTTAAAAGATGTGATAAATAGTGGCGAATACGCTCTTCTACCTAATTTCGGAAACGTCTGGGCTATAAAGCACAATAACAGTGTAGAGTCACTTTTCGAAATACAAACAAATAGTGATATAACCTATAATTTAGGTCTTCATCTCCCAGTTACATGCGGTTCCCGTAATGATTCTGGATGGGCTTGGGGATTACCTACCAGCAATCTTGAAAAGGCATTTATTGATGCTGGCGATTCTATTCGATTAAAATGGACCATTATTAAGGATAGTGCAACGGTTGTTCCAGGCGATCCAGTATGGAGTGCATCTAAGCCATATAGAGTTAAGCCAGATGAACACAAATCGGCACGTTGCAGTCGCAAAATCTACATACCTGTAAATGAACGTCCTACACCATACGATAGTGATAAAAATCCTTTGAATTATAGGATATTAAGATATGCCGATATTTTACTAATGTATGCCGAAGTAGAAAACGACTTAGGCAATGATACTCAGGCTCAATGGGCTATTAATCAAGTGCGTGCCCGTGTAAAATTGCCAGCCGTTACCTCAACTGGAAAACAATTACGTGACGCCATCCGTTTAGAGCGCCGTTTGGAGTTGGCTCTGGAAGATAATCGTCTTTATGATTTGCGCCGATGGAAAGATGATAGAGGTAATCCACTAATAGAAGATGTGATGGGGCCGAATGGTTCTTTTGTAAAATATAATATGGAAACATCAACAGATGTGTATGAAAAGACTAACCAAAAGGAGAATAGTAACAAAGGTAGCGCATTCACAGCTCCGCGAGATTTGCTTTTCCCAATTCCTGTTTCAGAAGTAACGCTTTCAGGTGGGAGTATTACACAGAATCCAGGATATTGATAGTATAGTGATATGAAGTATAAGTAGATTGTTTAACAAAGACCAACCTTATGGGGCTGGTCTTTATAGTTTCAATATTATTAAAATTCCTATACATGATAAAATATAGTGTCCTCATAGTCCTGGCTAATTTTTGTGTTTTCCCCCCTTCCTCCGCTAAGGAATCTGCCATAAGTGTTCCACCTGAACATTATCAAATCGATGCAAATAAACCTTGCCAGATAATTGACGGTTTCGGAGCTTCCGACGCTTGGAGCATGCAGTATCTGGGGCTATGGCCAAAGAAACAACAACAGCAGATTGCAGACTGGCTGTTCAGTATGAAAAAAGATGCATCAGGTAAACCTCTTGGAATCGGATTGTCACTGTGGCGCTTTAACCTCGGAGCAGGAAGTGCCGGACAAGGAAACGCCTCACACATTCAACCTTTCACCCGGACAGAATGCTTCCTAAGACCTGACGGATCTTATAACTGGAATGCCCAACAAGGACAGCGTAACTTTCTAAAACTGGCCAAGGATAGAGGGGTAACACATTTCCTGGCTTTCGCCAATTCGGCTCCTGTCTATTTTACGAAGAATGGTCTGGCAACTAACACAGGGCGAGGAGGGACTATGAACCTCCGTAATGACTGTTATTGCAGATTTGCACAATTCATTGCCACTTCACTGAAGGGTCTCGAGAATCACGACGGCATTCATTTTGACTACATCTCACCGGTGAACGAACCAGATGGCAATTGGAACTGGCAAGGCCCAAAACAGGAAGGATCTCCTGCTACCAACTGGGAGATAGCCCGGTTAGTAAGAACCATGGGGAAATTGTTTGTCAGGCAACATATCAAAACAAAAATCATCGTAAATGAAAGTTCAGACCTGCGTTGTCTGATGGGCATTTACCATACCAGTTGGCAACGTGGAAACACAATCCGGACACTATTCTCGAAAGACAGTGTTCGAACTTACATTGGATCAGTTCCCAACGTGGCTCACCTGATCGCTGGGCATGATTACTGGACAGACACACCAGTACAATATATGCATGATAGTCGTGTGGCTTTACGTGACTCTCTTCATAAGTATAACCTGAAATTCTGGGCCTCAGAAATCTGCATCATGAACAATGACAAGGAAATAGGTGGTGGCAATGGCTACGACTTTTCCATGAAGACAGCCCTCTATGTAGCAAGGATCATACACTATGACCTTGTATTCGGCAATGCCTGCAGCTGGTCTTGGTGGCGTGCTGTAGGTGGTGACTACAAGGATGGACTGATCCGCGCTTACAATACCCCTGATAAAAGAAACGATTATGCAGTTGATTCAAAACTTCTATGGGCAGTCGGTAACTATAGCCGCTTCATCCGCCCAGGAGCTGTAAGATATGACATTCTGGCTAAAGATTCTCAGGGAAACGTTATACCTGAAGGATTTAACGATCCAAACGGCATAATGTGTTCAGCTTATAAAAACGCCGATGATACATGGGCTATAGTGGCTATTAACTATTCAAAATCGCCAAAACCTTTTCGCTTCACGATCAACAATAATCCTGCCTGTACGTGGCAAATGTACCGGACTTCAGATAATACCGCAGAAAACCTGTCTCCTGTAGACAAGACTGATGGTAATACTAACTTACCACCACTTTCTATCACTACATTTGTAACAAAACTGTCTTCTCCACGTTAAAACAGATAATCTGACCGAAATCAGCTCTCAATCTTTAACTTTAGATATATTCCTGCTTCGACTACTCCCCTTGCCAGAAGATAAATATCGAAAGCAAGCCACAAAGCATGGTTACCTAAAATATTCCGGAACAGAAAATATACAGTGAAGAAACAGATGACAGCAACAACGGAAGAGGTCAACAGGCCTTTGGTATTCATGATTCCGACGAAAATACCATCCAGCAGAAAGGCGGCAACCCCTGCAAAAGGTATAGCCACTGCCCAGTAAAAATAAGGACCAACAGCCTCTAGAACATTTCTGTCACTGGTCAGCAAACTCAAAAAAGGTTTCCCTGCTATGGCATAGATGAGAGTAAAAAGAAGCATAATGATAAAACCAAGTTGGAAAAAACTCTTGACCAGATCTTTGAAAGCCTTTACGTTCTTCGCTCCATAATATTTTCCACCCAGAGCCTCTCCGGCATAGGCAAAGCCATCGGTAAAATAAGAAAAGATGGTAAAAAACTCCATCAATAGTGTGTTGACAGCAAGGATGACAGCTCCCTGGCGGGAACCGATAGCCGTAAAACTCAAAGAGACGGCTACTATAAATACGGTACGAATGAAAATATCCCGATTGACCTTGAAGAATTCTCCCCAGTCTCGGAGATTCCCCCTCCAGCCACCAACCGTATCTTTCAGATGCTTCCACAATCTCCGATAATTAATCAACCAGAAAGACACTGCAATCAGAAAGCCACTCCACTGGGCAATCAGCGTCCCGAATGCAACACCTTCAATGTCCAGATGAGCGCCGAATACCAAGGAAAGACTGGCTATCACATTGATGATATTCTGAAAGATAGAGACAAACATCGGGAAACGTGTGTTCTGCATACCGACATACCAACCGGTAAAACCGTAAAGGCTCAGGACAGCAGGTGCACCCCAGATGACAATAAAACAATAACGCTCGCAGAGTCTGGAAATATCCGCCGAAGGGCCCATCGCCCACAAGCCAATGTCTATAACGGGCTTCTGCAGAAGTACGAACAGCACACCCATACCAAAGCCTATGGAGAGCGCTCGCAGCAGAAGTCGCATATCTTCAGCCAGATCCCGACGTCCCAATGCCTGTGAAGTCATTCCTCCCGTCCCCATCCGAAGGAATCCGAAGACCCAGTAAAGGACATTGAATATCATCGTTCCTACCGAGATTGCCGCAATATAATGAGCATCACCAATATGACCGACAATAGCCACATCACAAAGTCCCAGCAAAGGAATCGTTATGTTCGAAATGATTGACGGCAAGGCCAATCGGAATATTTGATGAAACCGATCTTTCAAGATAAAAGAGCTATACCCGAAAAAACAAACTTATAAAATTGGACTTCCACTATTTATCTACTAATCTGACGCTTGTGGAAGATACTGTGATCTGGCCTTTCTTATAAAGTTCACCGATACCTTTTTTAAAAACCTTCTTACTCACATGGAAACGTTCATATACATCATCCGCTGCACTCTTATCTCCCAGATCACAATACCCGTCATTTTCCTGAAGATATTGCAGAAGTTCTTTCGCAAAAGAAAGACGTTCTGCTTTCCCAGTCTGCTGTAGACATACATCGATCTTTCCATCCGGACGAACTTGATCAATAAAGCCAGAAAGACGATCTCCCGAATGAAGTACCTGAAAGATCTGATCTTCATAGATCAAACCCTGATACAGGTTATCAATAATTACCTTGAATCCAAGATCTGTTTTCTGCCAGACTAAAAGTTGGACCTCATCTCCTGGCAGATACTTCTCAGGTGGAACTGGTTCTATGTACCGATCAATCTTTGCAGTAGCCACCAGTCTGTAACTTTCCAGATCCACATGAATATAAACAAGATAAGACTGTCCCATTTGCATCCGCATTTTCATTTCGCGAAAAGGACAAAACATATCTTTCTCTACTCCCCAATTCAAGAAAGCACCGAACTGATTCACCCAACTCACTTTGAGCCAAGCAAAATCGCCTACTTTTGCCAAAGGTGTTTCTGTTGTTGCCACCGGTCGTTCTTCTGAATCCAGATAGATAAACACTTTAAGCTTATCTCCGGGTTTTGCACCTTCCGGCACATATTTCTTCGGCATAAGGATCTCGCCATCCCTGCCTCCATCAAGATACAGGCCGAAATCAACTTCCTTTACAACACTAAGTGTGTTGTAATCACCTAATTTTATCTCGAAACTCTCATTATCGAATTCCTCATTCTCATCTATTTTGTCTTCCATGTTGATTGTCTTTTATTTATTTTCCCATACCTGCCCGTATCCCTGCCTTATCAGAGAAACGGAATTTTATAACTTCCGCTCTCACCTCAACGGTCAGCCTTTGTTGTTTCACCGATAACCTGTCCATCCTCAAGGTGGATAGTCCTATCTGTCAGTGCAGCCAGATTTTCATCATGCGTTACGATGACAAATGTCTGGCCTGTCTGATCCCGCAAATCAAAGAAAAGTTGGTGCAACTCAGCCTTATTCTTACTATCCAAAGATCCGGAAGGCTCATCTGCCAGAATGACATCCGGGTGATTAACCAATGCCCTTGCTACAGCTACACGCTGTTTTTCTCCACCCGAAAGTTCATTAGGTTTATGTCCTGCCCTATCTACCAAACCCATAAATTTCAATAGATGCATTGCTCTTTTTTCAGCCTTGCTCCTACTCTGTCCGGCAATAAATGCTGGGATCATGATATTTTCCAAAGCAGTAAATTCGGGAAGCAACTGATGAAACTGAAACACGAACCCTATATGCTGATTACGGAAATCACTCATCTTCTTTGTCGAGAATTTCCTGACATCTGTTCCATCTATAAAAATAGAACCATTGTCCGGCTGATCAAGAGTCCCGATAATTTGAAGCAGTGTAGTCTTTCCAGCCCCGGAAGGACCGACAATACTCACGACTTCACCTTTATTCACATGCAGATCAATGCCCTTAAGCACCTGAAGTTTACCGAAAGACTTTGTTATGCCTTTCGTATCAATCATACTTACTGGGGCTGAGTCTTCTTTTGTATCCATTGATATAATTTTTCGTCATGTATATCTCTTCCTTTTCTTCAAATCCTGTCAAACGATTCAAATCAAAAAAGGGTATAGTTTATTTGCAAAGTTAATAAAAAAAGGTAAACCCATGCTTAAAGATGCAAGGATTTTACGGTTTAATGGCAAATAGAGAATAAATTCATTAAAATGATGCTTTTCCTTACATTTTTCACTATAAAAGTTGTACATTTGCAAGAGATATCCCATTAATATTAAAAAATTCGAGGTATGAAAATAGCTATTGTAGGGGCAAGCGGTGCCGTAGGACAAGAATTCCTGCGTATCCTCGCTGAGAGAGATTTTCCAATGGATGATTTGGTATTGTTCGGTTCTCAACGTTCAGCAGGCAGGAAATACAACTTTAAGGGTAAGGATTACGAAGTAAAACTTTTACAGCATAATGATGACTTTAAAGATATCGATATAGCTTTTACTTCTGCCGGAGGAGATACTGCAGGTGAATTTGCAGATACAATCACGAAATACGGAGCAGTCATGATTGATAATTCAAGCCACTTCCGTATGGACACTGATGTACCATTGGTGGTACCTGAAATTAATCCCGAAGACGGATTAAAGCGACCACGTGGAATCATCGCCAATCCAAATTGTACTACTATCATGATGGTCGTTGTTCTGAATCCTATTGACCAACTCAGCCATATCAAGAAAATCCATATTTCTTCTTACCAGAGTGCCAGTGGTGCAGGAGCTTCTGCTATGAAAGAACTTCAACAACAATATAAGGAAATGGTAGAAGATGGAAAAGTTTCTACCATCAAGAAATTCCCATTCCAGTTAGCCTATAATGTCATCCCACAAATTGACAAGATGACATCCAATGACTATACGAAAGAAGAAATGAAGATGTACAATGAGACGCGGAAGATTATGCACAGCGATGTTCGCACCAGTGCAACCTGCGTACGTGTCAGTTCCCTTCGTTCTCATTCAGAAAGTGTATGGTTTGAAACTGAACGTCCTTTAAGCGTAGAGGAGATTCGAACAGCTCTCTCTAAAGCTCCGGGAGTTCAATTAAAGGATGATCCTCAGAACTATATTTATCCTATGCCACTGGAAAGTGCAGGAAAGGATGACGTATATGTAGGCCGCATTCGAAAGGATCTGGCTGATGATAACAGTTGTACCCTTTGGCTCACGGGTGACCAGATTCGAAAGGGAGCGGCCTTAAATGCCGTACAAATAGCTGAATATCTGATAAAAACAGGCAATGTAAAATAAAAGAAACAAGTACGGTAATTCCTCCGTGTTTGTAGTCATAGCTTTAAATCAGCAGACCGAAGAGTGGTGTCAACGGTTTGCTGATTTTTTTGTCTAATAGAGTTACAACTGACATCTTGGCTGGATTCAATAAAGGAAAAACAATAACAGGAAGGGTATAAGGGTTTTATATAATAATAAGGTGTAAGGAAGCCTTATTATATGATTCTCATTTATCATTAACCGGATAGTAATCTACATTAACCTGCTAAACTTTTATTATTTTAATTTATTTTTGTTCAATTTATAGGGGAAAACTTAATCGGTATAAAAGTTTTCTAAATAATCGGCACATCTTTTGCAATTACAATTATTGAACATATATTTGTGATATCTAAACTAAACTTTCAAGCTTATGTTACAGAAAAGGATTTCCTCAATGACATCATTTGTCTCCAATCTCACCTCTCTGATCTGGGATTACATCGCACATCCCTGTCATTATCCCATGAATTCAAAATTGCTCATTGAGCCCATACTCGGTGAAACTGTAATTGATGATCCTGCACAAAGCAGAGGATGTGAGCAATATGATTTGAATCATTTTGTTTCAAAGAATAGAATGGGCTGGAAACAGCCCAACACAAAGTCAATCAAGAAACTGGCAAAGCAACTCTATAAATTCGATTGGTAATCTCTTTTTCAGAGACAACATATCTTGTATCACCAGAAAATCAGACATCAAATAATAATATTATAAGTTTACTTAAAAGTAATGGGTCCAGTAAAACTCTACTGGACCCATTACTTTTAGCCTCATCATAAACAGTACTTCTTAAGTTGAGCACCAACCTACCCAGGAAGAATTATTCTTATTCACCAACACTTTGTTTATATTCCAATATTCTAGTTTGTAAATCTGAATAAGCATCAGTATACTTATCACGACACTGCTGATATTTCTGCTGGGCATCAAGCAGATCATTCATAGTAACAGTACCGGCATGATAATAGTTGCGGTTGAGTCTAAGATTTTCATTACTCTGTTCAATACTCTTCTTAGCCAGTAGAAGTTGCTTATAGGCTGCATCGACATCATTCCAATTCTTCTGCATACGAACCTTCAGCAACTGAGTATTATCCACCAATTCCTCTTTTGCATTTGCTTCAGCCAGTTCCCTTCGTCTGATAGCATGGGAGCCTCCCCACCAAGAAGATATTGGAATACTGACTGTAGCAAAAACGGCCCCGAAATTATTATTCAGGCCATCACCGACATTAAAATAATTATATCCCGCACCAATTGAAACCGTAGGCATATTTTCTCCGACCTCAATCTTACGCTGTAGCGTTTTCGCCTCAACATTTCTCTGAAGCAATTGATATTCCGGCGTATTAGCAACAACACGATCATGATCAACTTTTATAGTTGGATAATCAGGTATTCTTGTCATATCAATCTTTGAGATGACATCTATATTTTGACCGTCCATACCGAGATACTGAGCCAAAGCCATCTTTGACAATTTCAGTCCATTTTCCAATTTTATTTGATTACTCTCTATCTCATTTTCTTTTAACTGCACTGCCAGCAAATCATTACGCATACCCACTCCGGCCTTAACAGCCATTGCAGCATCTTTCTCCAGATTTTTAAGCATTTTAAGAATCTCCTTCAGTGTTATCTGTTTTTCTTCAAGAGTAACTATCTGCCAATAATATTGCTCAGACTGCAACTCTACAGCATTCTTTGAAGTAAGTCTTTGCAACTGTTTGACATCTACATTTACCTTTGCCAATTTATTTCCATTCATGATCCGACCACCGGCATAAACAGGCTGAACAGCCTGAACGCCAGTCATCACACCATGATTCATCAATCCTATAGGAATTGTAGAAGGGATCATCTGCATCAGCGGGGCCAAAGTCGGTGCCAATGCTGCCAGTGAAGGATTCTGACTTATCGTTTGTGTTAAAGAAGAAGTAAGATCAGAAGTATTGATATTCTTTTTCAACATATCATGATTTGTTTTAAAACCAAGCCCTACAGCACTAACTGTTGGAAAGTAAAGCGTATATGCCTCTTTCTTCTGTTCTATTGCCTGCTGAATAGAATTATCAGCAGTACGCATATTAATATTGTGTTCTAAAGCAAGTTGCTTTACTTGTTCCAAAGTCAGGTATTGCTGAGCCTTTAGAGATAAGCCCCATATTAAGGCTACACCTATTATATAATATCTTCTTTTCATGTTCAATAAATATCTTAAGAACCTAAATTTCCTTTTAAAAGATGAATATAGACTTCTATTGTTTTTCCAATGCCAGACTCTTCTGTCTTTTTCTGGTAGATCCATACTCCATCAGCCAGTATGCAATAGGCATTACCGTCAGGATAAAAATCATCGTGATCAAAGTACCAAAGAAAATCACATTCCCCATAGGTTTCCATAATCCAGAGCCGCCAAGAATCATAGGGATGACACCCATAGAGGCCGCTGCTGATGTAAGGAAGATAGGACGCATACGCCGCTTGGCACTCTCATAAATAGCCTGATGAGCAGTCAGATGCTCCGTATCACGAAGTTCCTCTGCATAATCAAACATGATAATAGCATTCCTGACAAGGATACCCATCAAAGAGATGATGCCCAGATAGCAAGTCAAAGAGAAAGCTCCCCCTGAAATAAGAACCCCCATTGCGGTGCCGAAAATGACTAAAGTCAAAGAAAGCAACAGCATAAACGCTGTACTTATTTTACGGAAGTGAGCCAGCATCAAAAAGAAGATAACGATAATGCTGATTGACAGTCCTGCTATAATCTGAGGATTAGCTTCATTAGATACCTCATACTCACCACCCCATGCTAATTTGATGCCTGAAGGTAACTTATCCTGTGTGATCTTCTTTTGCAACTCTGATGTTTTAGACATGACATTCAGACCATCTACGACATCTGCCATGACAGTAATGGTACGCACACCGTTAAGGTGACAGATCTGTCCGTCTTCCCAGACAGGTTTAACCGTTGCAATCTGTCGCAAGGGAACGGTTTTCAGCCCACCGGCAACAGGTATGGGTTCATCCGCTACATCTGCTATGACTGATTTGTTGGAATGTTCACTCTCTACCTTAACGGGAATTCCATAATCACCATTCCAGATAGTAGCAACAGGGATGCCTCCACTTGTATAACGGGTAGCCATAGCCAACTCTACTATAGCATTGGTTACACCCAAACGATTAGCCTTAGAGGAATTGAGTTTTACATCTGTAGTCAACAAAGGCTCATTGACGTTATTCCGAACAAGAATCAACTGACTGTCTGCACGTAATACAGTTGTCAAACTATCAGCTGTCTTTTTCAGTTGCTTCCAATCATCACCACTAAGCCGTATCTCCACAGGATTATCCTCATTGCTATAGCTCAGTTGTTTGAAACGGACATAAGCTCCAGGAAAAGCATTACAATATTTCATACGACAATCCTTCAGAACTTCAACCGTGGCCTTATTGCTCTTGGTATTGACGATGAACTGTGCATAATTTTTTCCACCAAACTGAGGAGCATAAGTAGCCTGAAAACGAGGTGAAGAAGTGCCCTTAAATGAAGCTACAGATAACACCCTGCTATCTTTCTTCAAAATATGTTCAATAGAATCAGCCACTGATACGGTCTTTTCCAAGGATGTACCTGTAGGAAGATAAATCTCTACAGCAAACTGGTTTCGATCGGCTGTAGGCATCATTTTTTGAGGAAGACGCTTGAAAAGAAAAGCGCCAAAAATGACAAAGACAACGGCAAGAGCAATAACTACATGTGGAAATCTAAAGCATATCTCTATAACCTTATTATAGAAATTCTGAATAATGTTAAGAAAAGAAAATGCTGGTTTCCCATCTTTATTCAATCTTTGTTCTATAGGTTTGCGTATAAAATAAAACTGAAGAAATGGAACCACAAGTTCAGCTACCAACAAAGACACCATCAAGACAATTGTAATAGCCCATGGGAAGAACAACAAGAAGTCATGGAACATTCCAGTCATAGAGAGCAATAACGGAAAGAATGTCACTGATATGGCTAATGTAGCCGAAAAAATGGATTTAAAGAAATGGGTCGCACTCTTGATGCTTGCGTCCCATCTACTCATACCACTCGCCAAGAGTTCTACATAATTATCAATAATAACTATCGAATTGTCAACTATCATGCCCAATGTACATATCAATGCAGCTAACGTCACCGTATTCAGTTCTATACCAAGAGCATAAAAAAGTCCTAGTGAAATAAATATAGTAATAGGTATAGTACTTGCTGAAACCAAAGCTACTTTCATCGGCAAAAGCAACATCACAACAATAACAACTGCAATAACAGCAATAAGTAATTCTTCCAAAAAGTCAATGACCGAATTATTGACAACCTGGCTCTGGTCAGTAATGGTATAAAGAGAAACATCTTTAGGTAAAGTCTGTTGGAAATCAGCAATAGCTTTTTTTACCTCTTTACCCATATCAACAATGTTTCTACCTTTCTTAATTTCAACACTTAACACCAGGCACTTTTTACCGTTATTTGTAACATAGCTGGAAGGATCAGCATACTCCCGTTTTACAGTTGCAATATCCTTCACACGGACGACATGACCGTCCGGACCGGAATAGACTACAGTTTGTTCTACATCATTAACCATATTGAGAGAAGCCTCTACATGAATAGGAGCCTCGTATGTGGTAGCATTCTGTGAACCGGCTGTGGTATTAAAACCTTTGGCCATCAAAGCAGACATTACAAAATTCGGTCCTATACCATACTGAGAAAGTTTTTTACTGTCAATATAGATGCCTATCTGTTCCTGTTGACCACCCACTACCTGCAACCTACCCACACTCTCTATATCTCTTAGACGTTCTTTCAAATCGTCCATATAGTCATTAAGTTCACGATAAGTCTTTTGATTACTTTCCATAGTAATCAGCAACGAAGAGGCATCGCCAAAATCATCCTGAACCATAGTACCAATAACCCCACTCGGAAGTGATGTCTTCTTAAACTGTGACAGCCCTAGTTTGAAACGGCTCCAAAAGTTTTCTTTATCAGACTTATTGACATCATCATTAAGTTCAATCTCAATGATACTGACACCATTACGGCTGAATGACTTTGTCTTGGCTTTCTTCACCTCTTTATAAGTAAAGATATAATTTTCCAGAGGTTTGGTTACCTGTTCCTCAATTTGGCTTGAAGAGGCACCAGGATATGCAACGACAACCACCCCTTGACGGATAGTAAAGTCAGGAAACTCATTTTTGTTCATCTTGACAAGAGAGTAGATGCCAAAGCTTACCAAAACACATGTGATAAATATTACTATCGACCGATAGTGCATTGCCCACTCAACAATACTTCTTTTTTTATTTTCCATATCTCTTTACTTTCATCTTGTCATTATTCTTTTACCTTCATGCCATCACTGACCTTCTGTTGCCCCTCTGTAATAACCTTGTCGCCTATCTGCAAGCCACTGTTGATCACAACATTTTCACCCACATTGTTCCCGAGAACGACATTCACCTTTTTTGCTTTACCATTCTGGACAATCCACACAAAAGGTGTATTGTCAAACGCAATCTGGATAATATTGGCAGGAAGCATCATTCCATCAGCCTGTTGTCCTGTGGCCATATATACATCACAGACCATTCCCGGAAGAAGTCTGTGACCAGGATTGTCTACTACAGCTTTAACCGAATAGGAATGAGAGATGGGATCTGCAGATACACCCTTTTCACAGACTTTCCCCCAGAAAGCCACATCACCTAATGAAGAAACCTTGAACATCACTTTCTGTCCTATATGAACCTTGTCAATCTCCTCTTCCGGAATACTTACATTCACTTTAACCTTATTAATTTTAACCAACTGAATAATACTCTGACCAGGAATAACATTCTGACCTACATCCGCATTTTTACGAGCGACATAGCCACTAAAAGGAGCCACCAAACGAGTATCAGCCAATCCTTTGCGAGCAATCTGCCCGGAAGCAAGTGCCTGATTCAGCATCTGACGGGCTTCAGAAACCTTCGTCTCCACTTCAACCCATTTGATTTCTGGTAATGACCCATTGTCATGCAGCAGTTTCATGCGCCGATAAGCATCATGGGCCTGCTTCAGTTGTGCACGTGCCTGTGCCACAGAAGCATTCGATATTGCGACTCCATTGGCAGGATCACTTGCATCCAGGACGCCTATCAGTTGACCAGCTTTCACGTTCTGTCCCTCCTGGATATTCAAGACCTTGATAGTTCCTGCATTAGCGAAACTTAAAGATGTACCTGTCATTTCTTCAATCGTACCGGCATAGTTTTCTTCGCCTGTCATACTTGAAGTACTGACGGTAGTCGTTTTCACTTTAATGATGTTTTCTTCATTTTGTTTCTTCTGACTACAACCCATCATAAGAATGGCTAAAGAGGCCAATGTTATTTGCAATCTCATCTTCTTCATAAATCAACATTTTAGTTTGAGGGCAAAAGTACATCGCAATCAGCTATACGAAACGCTCTCAAAGAGAAGAATAATGTTCGATTATAGAATATAGTCACAAATAAGATAAAAATATTCCACTTTTGAACATCTTTTTTAGGATTAATCCCCTAAATTTGTAATTAAAATAAATACAATGAAAGATAATAGATACATAACAGAAAAGGACCTGGGAAAAAACAACGAGGATTCTGATCTTAATTATTCAGATGACGACCTGATGATCATTGACAGTGCTAAAAAACTTGGTACTCTTAACCAGATGCAGATTAATATGAATATCATTGCTATATGCACAGAAGGAAAATTTGAAGCATTATTAAATGGTAAACCTATCAAGGGCAAATATGGAGATATAATCATTTGCTCACCAGAGACCCAACTTACTAATATCATGATTTCAACAGACTTTGTATATGTGGCATTATGCATCACCAATCGTGCCTTACAACAAGCTTTACGATCATATATTAATATATGGAATCAGGTAATCTATGTACAAAAAAAGAATATCGTACACTTAACACAGCAAGAGCTTAATATATATCCCAAATTCTATGAGCTTATCCGATCTATCTTAAAACAAAAACACGACAATATTGGTATGGAATATTGGCAGGAAATAATAAAAGGTTTAGTCAGCACAACTCTTATAGGCCTCTGTGGATTTATCAAGCAATATACAAAAAATAATCCGACAAAGGTAAAACAAAACGTATCAATATTCAATCAATTTCTAGAATTACTACAAACATCAGAAATAAAACATCATCCTGTAGTCTATTATGCATCAAAACTATTCATATCTACAAAATATCTTACTGTCATCTGCAAAAAGAACTCAGGAAAAACTGCCAATGACTGGATTCAGGAATACACACTTAATGACATTACCTACTATTTGCGTGAAACCAACTTGACCATCAAGGAGATAAGTAACAAATTAGGCTTTCCAAATACAAGTTTCTTTGGAAAGTATGTCAAGGATCACTTCCATTGTACACCTATTGGATATAGACAGAAAAAATAACGGCCAATATAACATGATCCCAGCATGAATTAAACCTTAATCCATCAGGAAAAAAGCTGTTGCTATGCTATTTGTAAATAGCATAGCAACAGCTTTTAACTTCAATGAAGTTATTCCGAAAGCTTCCGATCAATACTCAACAATGATCAGAACTGACATTCAGAATAATAGAAATGTATATTTTATTTTGCAGCCAAAACTTCTACCTCCACTAATGCGCCCATTGGTAATTTTTTTACGGCTACAGCAGAGCGGGCAGGAAAAGGTTTTGTAAAAAAACCAGCATAGACTTCATTCATCGCAGTAAAATCATCCATATTATCCAGATAAACCGTAGTTTTTACAACATGATTTAGATCCGTACCAGCCTCTTTGAGAATATTACCGGCATTCGTCAATGCCTGCATAGTCTGTTCTTTAATTCCCCCCTCAACAAACTTACCTGTTTTCGGATCAATCGGTATCTGACCTGAAGCGAAAATAAATCCGTTAACTTCGATTGCCTGACTGTAAGGTCCAATAGCTGCCGGTGCATTGTTTGTGTGAATTGCTTTCATCTTATATTATTTTTAATAAACTCATAGAATCCGACTGACATTAAGTTCCTTTGAACCTAATGCTTTTATTATTTGGTCAATTTGCTCCTCATTCTTTGTTTCCATGCTGACACGAAGAATACAAGAATTGACTTTCTGACGGTTTGCAGAACGATCATGATGCACACCAGTAATATTGGCGCCAAGTTGGGCAATCACACTACAGACCGATACCAATCTTCCAGGTTGGTCATCAAGTTCCATATCCAAAGTACAAAGCCGGCCACTTTTTGCCAACCCCCGATTGATAATACGGCTTAAAACAGTTACATCAATATTACCACCACTGACAATACAAACGGTCTTCTTCCCTTTTACCGGGACCTTATTAAACATGACAGCCGCCACACTTGCCGCTCCCGCACCTTCGGAAACCATTTTCTCACTCTCTATCAAGCGCAAGATCGCAGCACATATTTCATCCTCACTCACTGTAACGATGCCATCAACATATCTCTGACAAATCTGGAATGTCAAATTTCCAGGTTCTTTAACTGCAATACCATCAGCAATAGTAGAAACAGAAGACAGACATTCTACTTTTCCATCCCTCAAACTTTCTACCATACTCGGTGCACCTTCTGTCTGCACGCCATAAACCTTCACTCTGGGGTTCAAATTTTTTAAAGCAAAAGCGACACCGGAAATCAGTCCTCCTCCACCGACCGGAACGACAACTGCTTCCAAATCGGAGAGTTGATTCAATAATTCCAGTCCGATTGTGCCCTGCCCAGCAATGACATTTTCATCATTAAAAGGATGTATAAAAGTGTATCCTTTCTCATCACGCAACTGAAGTGCTTTCTGATAGGCATCATCATAGACCCCCGGGACCAAACAGACATCTGCCCCCAGCCGTTTAGTTGCTTCCACCTTACTAATAGGAGCACCTGCAGGAAGGCAAATTAAAGATTTCACGCCCATAGCAGTAGCACCCAATGCAACCCCCTGGGCATGATTACCTGCAGAACAGGCCACCACCCCTTTTGCTTTCTCTTCATCCGAAAGTTGAGAAATTTTATAATAAGCTCCCCGAATCTTAAAGGAACCAGTTCTTTGCAAGCATTCCGGTTTCAGGTATACATCTACTTCAGGATTAATCTTGGAAGCATGAATCAGATCCGTCTTGCGCAAGACCTTGTCCAAAACAAATCTGGCTCTATAAAAATTGTCTAATGATAGCATACTTATTGATTTTGGTTACAAAAATAAGAATAAATTATGAAAACAGAACACACATAACCTTAAAAAATTCGGAACTTATTCTTCATATAAAAATTGATTTAGGACCCAACACGTTTACACATCTATCTTAACTTCATTTTGCATTGCTTATCAACCATAGGCTTCCCAACATTTTCAAGAAAGCAATTACCAGTTTATATACTATTCGTTTTAACTAGTTTGTTCCATTTCCTCGAGAACTTCAAAAGAGAACATAGTTCAAAGCATGGTATCAAACTCTTCTAAATTATAAAACAGATATATAACGCCTATTATCTTTCAAAATGCGAAACATAATAGAATTTAAAAAACAAAAGAAACTGATTTTTATTAAAAAAATAGCAATATGTTACTACTTTTTTATTATATTTGCAAAGAATTAATAAGTATAAAGTTTTACCACACTGAATAAGATCTTAAGATCATGACCCTACATCTTATAAAGAAATTGATTACTTCAGCAAATTGCCTGATGGTGATGTCACCTGTCATGGCAGCTGTACAGAGTTCCGGACCAGTCATCTGCAAAAAAGAAACGATAGACGAAAGATCTTGGGGAATAATAAATGTTTCCGTATGCAATCTGAGACAATCCGGAGACTATAATGCAGGTATGGCTTCTCAAGCCTTACTCGGAACACCAATAAAGGTGCTTAAAGACAGTTCATGGCTTGAAATAGAAACTCCAGACCATTATAAGTCATGGGTACTGGAATCGTCTTTTTGCCGTGTAACCAAAGATGAACTCAAAAACTGGAATGAAGCACCTCAGATTGTAGTGACGGCTATCTATGGTTTCGTATACAGTAAAAACAGCATCAAATCACAAACAGTAAGCGATGTCGTTGCCAGTGACCGCTTAAAATTACTTGACCAAAAAGGAAAATTTTATCATGTGGCCTATCCTGATGGCAGAACCGGCTATCTTCTTGTATCAGACGGTGCCATTGTAAATAAATGGAAGGAAAATATCAGACAAGATGCGCGAAGCATCATTTCTTCAGCCAAGAAACTTATGGGAATACCCTATATGTGGGGTGGTATGAGTACTAAAGGAGTTGATTGCAGCGGATTTATAAGAACTATTTTCATGGAACATGACATCATCCTCCCGCGTGATGCCTCTCAGCAGGCACTTGTAGGCGCACATATTGACATCACTTCCGATTTCAGCAATCTCAGGCCAGGAGACCTGCTCTTCTTCGGATGCGGCAGTTGCGGAGAAGATGCACATGTCTGTCATGTAGGTCTCTATATAGGCCAACAGAAATTCATTCACTCCCTGGGATGTGTACACATCAGCAGTTTCAACCCTGAAGACAAAGAATATGATGAATATGATCGAAATCGATTACTTTGGGCACAAAGGGTCCTTCCCTACATCAATCAGGAAAAGGAAATCAACACCACAGACCGGAATGAATTCTACAAATGATACTATCGGGCATACTAATTGATAAAGACTGATTACAGATGAATACAAATAAAGCAATGGACCAAACTAAAGATTCATCCATTAACATAAACCACAACGGAAAAAGCAATTGTTTAAAAATGCACTTTTTCCCTTATGAACTAAAACTGAAACATGTTTTTACTGTATCTTCTTATTCTCGCACGACAACGCCCGATGTTCAAGTAGAAATAGAATATGACGGGGTGAAAGGATATGGTGAAGCATCCATGCCCCAATATCTCGGGCAATCAGTAGAAAGTGTTTCTCAATTCCTGCAAAAGGTAGATTTATGCCAGTTCAAAGATCCATTCAAAATAGAAGACATCCTGAGTTACGTCGATAGTCTTTCACCTGGAGATACAGCAGCAAAAGCCGCTATTGATATTGCCCTGCATGATCTTACAGGAAAGATATTAGGTGCACCTTGGTATAAAATCTGGGGACTAAATCGTGACAAGACTCCGTCTACGACCTTTACAATCGGTATCGATTCTCCCGATATGGTAAAACAAAAGACAAGAGAATGTGCCGACAAATTCAATATTTTAAAAGTAAAACTAGGAAGTGACCATGATAAGGAGTTGATAGAAACTATCCGCTCCGTCACGAGTCTGCCTATCGCCGTAGATGTCAACCAAGGCTGGAAAGACCGGGCAATGGCTCTTGATATGATATTCTGGCTGAAAGAAAAAAACATCGTCATGGTGGAACAGCCAATGCCTAAAGAGATGAAAGATGATATGGCATGGCTGACAGAACACAGTCCACTGCCAACCTTTGCAGATGAAGCTGTGCAACGATTGAAAGATGTTAAAGACATAGAAGGAATCTATTCCGGCATAAACATCAAACTCATGAAATGTACGGGTATGAGAGAAGCCTGGAAGATGGTCAATTATGCTCGCGCCAGGGGATTGAAGGTGATGCTTGGCTGCATGACAGAAACTTCATGTGCAGTAAGTGCTGCGGCACAATTATCTCCGGTTGCAGACTTTGCAGACCTTGATGGTAATCTCCTTATATCCAATGACCGTTTCAGCGGGATGCAGGTAGTAAAAGGAAAGATCACGCTACCTGACAAACCCGGGATAGGAGTCAGGAAAATAGAAGACTAAAAGGAGCATTTTTTATAAGATATGACAAACGGCAGTCTGACTCAATCATAATGCCGGAACTCAAGAAACATTCATCAGGATATAATGAACACCAAACGATTCGTACTTATCATGGCAGCATTTTTCTCCATCATTCCTCTTTCTGCCCAGAACTATCATTGGGAAACAGACTTACACCATCGTTTATTATATGACTTCTCGAAAACTCATGAAGAAGTTAAAAGTTATATTCAACAATATATACCAGACGTCACTGATCAGGAAATGAATGCTTGGGAGAAAACCGGAGCATTGGAAGTAAAAATTATTGACGGACAAAAATTGTATTTCAATAATGCCGGCCCTAATTTATTCCGCATCAATACCAGATGTAGAAAGATAAAAGAAATAAAAGACGGAATAGAAAGGGAAGGGTATGAGACGACAGATGAATCCAATGTACCTTCAATCATCAAGGAGGCACCCCACAACCCTTCTCATCTTGCTGAACCCAAACAGATGCGAATCACTTACACCATTTCCGTAAAAGCTAATGCTGTACCTGAAGGAGAGACCGTACGATGCTGGATGCCGTTCCCACGGAGAGACATCAAAAGGCAACAAAATATAAAACTGCTTAGTACCAGTGAGAAGAGCTATATCCTGTCTCCTGAAAAGTACGCTCATTCCTCCTTGTATATGGAGAAAAAGGCAGAAAAGGGCAAACCTACCGTCTTTTCGGAATCATTTGAATTTACTTCTTACGGGAGTTGGTTCAACTTGAAACCGGGAAATATACGTCCCTATAATGAAAGCAGCCCTTTATACAAGACCTATACCTCTGAACGTGACCGTCATATCATTTTCACTCCCCGTCTTTATCAACTTGCAGACAGTTTGACGCAAGGTATAGATAACCCTCTGCTAAAAGCAAAAAAAATATTCACTTGGATTAATTCCCATTTTCCATGGGCTTCAGCTCGTGAATATTCAACAATAGAAAATATTCCTGAATATGTCTTGGAGAACCATCATGGCGATTGCGGACAAGTAACCCTGCTCTTCCTTACCTTATGTCGCATCTGTGGCATACCGGCACATTTTGAAAGTGGATTCATGCTACATCCTCATTCTGAAAATCTTCATGACTGGGGAGAAATCTATTTTGAAGGCATCGGATGGGTGCCTGTAGACATGTCATTCGGTATTCCATCATACGCAAAGAATACAAAGGAATCTTATTTCTTCTTAGGAGGTATTGACTCTTGGAGGATGGTTATTAATTCCGATTTCAGTATGCCTTTGTATCCTGAAAAAACATATCCCCGAAGTGAAACAGTTGATTTCCAAAGGGGCGAAGTGGAATGGAAAGGAGGTAATCTGTATTTCGACAAATGGAACTGGAAACTCTCAGCTGAAAATACAGAGGAAAAACCATAATCAAATAAATGATCCTTTATCTCATGATGAGAATAAGAGAATATAACATAAAATATTTTTATGATAAAACGTCACATTTAACATACATTTTTTGTTTTTATTCAGAAAATTTTCAATCTTTGTATCCAAAAGTTTTTAAGTGTTAAACACGAACCAAATGTCAGAGGCTTAATTTAACTATTATCATATTTTATTAATAACCAAATTTAAAAAAGCTTATGAAAAGACGACTTGCTTTGATAGTAGTAATATTACTATCATGCGGTGCTACAGGTAATTTTCTATATGCTTCACCTGCGCCACAAAATGTCACACAGGACAACACTATTATAAAAGGTAGGGTTGTTGATGAGAAGGGGGATCCTATTATCTCCGCAAGCATCACAGAAATAGGAAGTACACGGGGTACTATTACTGACGTAGACGGGAAATTTTCACTAAAAACTATTCCCGGGACAAAAATACAAATCTCTTACCTCGGTTATAAAACCATAATAACAAAAGCTGACGATGGGATGAAAGTACAGATGGCTCCAGACAACGCCATGTTGGACGAAGTCGTCGCTGTAGGTTATGGTCAGCAAAAGAAAGTCGACCTGACCGGAGCTGTTGCCAATGTAGATCTAGGGCAGACACTCAGTTCCCGTCCAGAACAGGATGTTGCCAAAGCCTTACAAGGAGCAATCCCCGGGCTGTCAATTGTAAACACCAGTGGAAACATTGACGGTCAACCTACCATCCGCATCCGTGGAGTGGGAACTCTGTCTAATGACCAGAAGTCTGATCCGCTTATTATTGTTGACGGAGTTCCAACTGATGACTTGACGATGATCAATGGAAATGACATTGCCTCTATCTCAGTATTGAAAGATGCTGCGTCATCTTCTATTTACGGTAGTCGGGCAGCCTTCGGTGTCATTCTGATCACCACAAAGCAAGCCAGCAAAGGAGACCGTATCTCTGTAAAATATGAAAACAATTTCGGTTGGGACAACGCCACAGAACTGCCTAATTTCCCTGACGTGCCTACCCAACTCAAATCTGCAATATCTGCAAATAAACGAGCAGGAGCTGCTTCCGTGGAACTCTTCGGAATGTATTTTGACAAACTCTTGCCTTACGCAGAAAAATGGGAAGAGCAGAACCATGGGAAAAAAGGCTACAGCGTCATGCGTCCTTACAAAAGCGACAGCGATGTAGGAGACTACTCCTTCGTTGATGGACAACCCATGTATTATGCCGACTATGATCTCCGTAAGATCTGGTATAACAACGCAGCACCATCTTCAAATCAGAATGTATCTATTTCCGGTTCCAGTGGAAAGACGACATTCTACGCTTCACTGGGGTATAACCATAAACAGGACCTTATGGAGTTTAATCCCGGAAAATTGGATAGATACAGTGCCACAGTAAACTTAAAGACTGATGCCACTGACTGGTTGACATTAGGCACACGTGTCAATTTTTCCCGTCGTCACATGGGAGATGCTAATGCCTATAGTAACATTTATCAGTACCTTTGGCGTTGGGGATCATTCTTTATCCCTTCAGGAATTATGCAAGATGCAAATGGTAACGAGCAGGACTTCCGTATCGTTGCCATGCAGAAACAGGCTTCCCGTGAATACAATGTGCATGACGTGACCCGCATGAATGCTTACGCAATAGCACATATTACAAAGGACCTGACCTTGAATGCTGATTATACTTATCAGATAGACAACTTTAATTATAGTTCCAGTAACAATAGTGTTTACGGCATGAACTGGACAGGAACGACGCCTACCTACATCGTTCAGCCGTCTACCACAAATGCTTACCGCCAGAACATCAAGATAAACAGATGGAATGCCAATGCTTATTTGAACTACATGCACACCTGGAATAGTGTACATAATCTCAATGTGATGGCAGGTATCAACGGAGAAGACTATAGATATGATATGTTCGATGCACGCCGGACACAACTCTACGATGAGAACTATCCACAATTGAACCTCGCTTACGGAGACATGACCAAAGCTGCTATTAACGCAGAAACAAGAGACCGTGCTACAGCCGGTTATTTCGGTCGAGTCAACTATAACTACAAAGATACTTATCTATTGGAACTCAACGGACGCTACGATGGCAGTTCCCGTTTTCCTACAGGTAAAAAATGGGCATTCTTCCCATCCGGCTCTTTAGGCTATCGCTTCACGGAAGAGCCCTACTGGAATCACCTGCATCAATATGTATCCAACGGAAAATTCCGTCTCTCTTACGGTGAAATCGGCAATGAGGCGGTAGGTGACAACATGTTCCTCTCTACGATCTCCCCAGTAGATCAGAAAAAACTCTACTGGCTGGACGGAACTGGGGCTAAAGTCAATCAGTTCGACTTGCCAACCTGGGTTTCCTCTCAATTGACATGGGAACGTATTTATACCTTCGACGTAGGAACTGATTTAAATTTCTTCAACGATGAACTGACACTGACAGCTGACTGGTATCAGAGGACCACCAAGGATATGCTTGCACCGGGTAATGCCATTCCATCCGCAGTAGGTGCTGCTGCTCCTTATACCAATGCCGGGCAGCTCCGTACACGGGGTTGGGAAATCACACTGAGTTGGAGAAAACAGATGAACAAAGATCTTGGACTCTATGCCAATTTTGACATCGGAGATTCCAAGTCTGTAGTTACGAAATGGAACAACTCCTCTAAACTGATCGGACACACCGGAGACCGGACGTATGCCTATAAAGGCGAAACATGGGGAGACATCTGGGGATTCGAAACAGACCGCTACTTTACAGAAAACGATTTCAACGGACAGAACACAGACGGATCCTGGAACTACAAGAAAGGAGTAGCTGATCAAACGGGAATACAGACTGACAACTTCGTATATGGCCCTGGTGATATCAAATTCAAAGACTTGAATCACGATGGAAAGATCGACGGAGGAAAAGGAACAGTTGATGACCATGGTGATCTGAAAGTCATTGGTAATACGATGCCACGCTACGAATATAGTTTCCATATCGGAGGCAACTATAAAGGTTTTGATCTTGATATATTCTTCCAAGGTGTCGGCAAACGCGATATGTGGACCCTGTCCTCTTTTGCCTTCCCGGAAATGCGTGCTGCTGATCTTGCCATTTATTCCAACCAGACCAAATACAACGTATATGATCCAGCCAACGGAATCGTAAACATCAGCGAGAAGAACGATTTTCCTTGTCTGTATGCTGGAAATGAAGCTGCCGGTAATGTAAATGCTCTAGCTTCTTCCAAAGGATGCCACAACTATTATCCTCAATCCAAGTATCTTGTGAACATGTCTTATTTGCGTTTGAAGAATATAACTTTAGGATATACCTTACCGGGCTTTATCTCCAAGAAGTTCTACATTCAAAAACTGCGTATTTATTTCAGTGGCAGCAACCTGTTCCTCCTTCACAAGGGTAATGGGAATCTGCCGGTAGATCCTGAAGTAAATGATGCAAGTGCAGGAGATACAAGTTTGCAGTATGGTACCTGGGGACGTACCTATCCGATCACCCGTACCTGGTCGTTCGGTGTTCAATTAACACTCTAATATAATAGTACAGCGACAAACAAAAAATTTAGCAATATGAAAAAATCTATTATATACATATTTGCAGCATCTATTCTGCTGCTATTTGCCAGTTGTAATGATTTTCTCGACAAGACTCCACGAGATACTTTTACAAATAATCCGGAATTCTGGAGTAACACCAATGACGTACAAAGCTACAGCAACAAGTTCTATAACAATTATGTAGGCTTCAACCGCGGTGGAAACTACGGATGGTTTTACTTCAAGAGCCTCAGCGATGATCAGGCTAATGCAACATTCGACAATTGGACCTATACTACTGTTCCCGCCACTTCCAGTAACTGGAACGATGCTTTTACAGAAGTTCGCCGAGCCGCCTATTCTCTTCAGGAACTGAAGACCTCTACCCTTCCTGCATCAGACAAACTATACTTTACTGCCATTGATAAATTGAACCGGGCATGGGAATACTATCAACTCGTACGTGAATATGGTGATGTAGAGTGGATCAACTATCCTATCCTGGACCTCAGTGATACTAATATTTACGGGAAACGGGTTGACAGAGACGTAGTCATGGACTCTGTCCTCAATGACCTCGACTATGCCATCACAAACCTTCCCTCCAATGTCAGCGACAAGACAAAATGGAGTAAAGAAATGGCTGAGGCCATGAAGAGCGACATCTGTCTGTATGAGGGTACCTATTGCAAATATCGAACATTGGCAGATAACGGGAAAGCACCGAATATGGATCGTGCCAAGAAATACTTGCAAGAATCAGAAGGTGCTTCTGAAGCAATCATGGGCTCCAATAGATATAGCCTGACCCCGAACTATGGGGAAATCTATAACTCTCTGGACTTGTCAAGCAATCCGGAAATCATCTTTTACCGCAACTATGAAAAGGATATTGTCATGCATGGAACAGTAGACTTTACCAGTGGTTCTTCCGAACAGTTAGGTATCACAAAGGATGCCGTGAATGCATTCCTGTTCAAGGACGGCAAGCCTTTGGCAACCACTACGCTGAATAAAGATGACAAGGCTGTAAAGAACCAGAACGGTGATTATTCCGTAGAAGGGATGTTGAAGAACCGCGATAAACGACTGAGCGTCCTCATCGACTCTATCATCTGTTTCAAAGGACACAGTTGGGCTCGCCTGGATGAATACGGCAAAACTCCGAGTGCAGCACAGCAGATGACCTCTTCTACTGGCTTTACCATCAAAAAATATGATAACACCACACTTGACTCCTACTACCGGAACAATACCAACACGAACTATACCGATGCTCCTATATACTGGTATGCTGTCATCTTATTGAATGAGGCTGAAGCTAAGGCTGAGTTGGGTACCATCACACAAAGTGATCTGAACCAGACCATCAATCTGTTGGAAAGTCGCGCCGGACTGCCTGACCTGACTTTACAACCAGAAGCTGACCCTGCAAACAATATGGGTGTAAGCAATCTGATCTGGGAAATACGCCGGTGCAGACGATGCGAACTGATGACAGACAACTGGTACCGCTATTGGGACCTTGTACGCTGGCATCAACTTGACAAACTGGACAGTCAGCAACATCCGGATATCAACCGGGGAGCTAACTTATCAAATGTAGCTGATAATACCATGACTGTAGATAATGACAAATACATTATCGGGACAATAAAAACCCGTGCATTTGATAAGAAATATTATCTCTATCCTGTTCCAAGCAACGAACTGAACTTAAATAAAGATAATATCAAGCAGAACCCTGGATGGGAATAACAAACAAAGGGTTCAGGGGCTGTTAATAACAGCCCCTGAATTTTATTTTTCTCATTAAAACCCTATTATCAAAAAATAAAAAAGCAGAAACTAAAAAGTTTACGAAACTTAAACTTCAGACAGAATAAAACTTAAAAGAATGAAGAAACAGATATTACTCAATCTTCTCTTATTTGGACTGTTTGCTCCTCTTTCCATTCAGGCACAAACTCTGACAAAAGATGAAAATCAATCTATTGAAAACATATTAAACAGTTATACTAAGGGTGTACAAACCGGAAAGATCAAGGTTGATTCCACTAAGTCTGTAAACGATACACTCACAGTTTTCGCTACAAAGAATTTTTCCTATGTTCCCTTCAGAATCGACAATTACACAAGCCTAATCCAAAAACTAAAGGATTCTTTATCCGCACAACATTCTTTTAAGAGTATCCATATTATATCAGATAACAAGGATATCTGCAATCTAATTCCAAGGTCCTTTTTATCCTTGAAGGACAAACCGGCCGCCTTCACCAATCCTTCCAGTATTCCACTTATAGAAAATTTGAGCCGGCCGTACACGCCGACCCGCGGTCTTAATGGAAAACATATAGCCATGTGGCCAAGCCATGGAGCATACTACGAATTAGGGCTTCAACGCTGGGAGTGGCAACGTGCACGGATGCTACAGACTGTAGAAGACAAATATACAGAAAGTTATGTTCTGCCTTATCTCGTGCCTATGCTTGAAAACGCTGGTGCTATCGTCATGCTGCCCCGCGAAAGAGATACCAATCCATACGAGGTTATCGTAGATAACGATGGCCATGAAGCTTCTTCCCCATATTACGAGCAAAATGGAAGCAACTTATGGAGGAATGGAGTAGGAACAGGATTTGCATATCTCCGAAAGACTTATAAGGATTTCGAGAATCCTTTCACGGAAGGAACCTATCGTGTAACAGAAACCGTAAACAAAGAAAAGGATGCAAGTACCATAACCTGGACCCCGAATATCCCGAAAGACCGGAATTATGCGGTTTATGTATCTTATAAATCATTGCCTAACAGCACTACAAGTGCGCAATATACAGTATATCATAAAGACGGAAAGACCTCTTTCTCTGTCAACCAGAAAATGGGAGGCGGAACTTGGATTTATTTAGGTACCTTCGCTTTTGACAAAGGAACAAAAGGAAAAGTAGTCCTTTCCAACTATTCCAAAGAAACCGGAACAGCAATCACTGCAGATGCAGTAAAATTCGGAGGAGGAATGGGTAATATCGCACGGCGTGCTGACCCAGACAGTATCATCCCCAACACAAAAACAGACCGAAGCAGCCAGCGTATTCCACGTAATGCTTACCAACCCAAAATAGACTACCCATATATCGTCAGCGGCTATCCCCGTTTCGAAGAAGGATCACGCTACTGGTTGCAATGGGCCGGAATCCCGGACAGCATCTACTCCCCTACTCATGGACGTGACGACTATGGCGATGATTACAAAGACCGTGGAACGTGGGTCAACTATCTGGCTGGAGGAACTAAGGCTGCGCCAGATTATAAGGGACTGAATATTCCTATTGATCTCTCCTTTGCCTTTCATAGCGATGCCGGAACCGTTTATGGTGATTCCATCATCGGCACACTCGGCATCTATAACTCTAGTAAATACAATGGAAAATTTGCTGACGGTACTTCCCGTATGGCCTGCCATGATTTGTGCGACATGGTTCTATCCAGCATTACCCATGACATCCGAACACTCTACGAGCCCAAATGGACCAGAAGAGGGATGTGGGATGCCAGTTACTACGAGGCGTGGGAGCCACGTGTTCCGGCCATGCTGCTCGAACTCTTGTCTCATGAAAACTTTGCTGATTTGCGCTATGGACTTGATCCACGCTTCCAGTTTACAGTAAGCCGCGCCATCTATAAAGGAATGCTTCGTTTCTTAAGCGATGAATATGGCTACAAGTATGTCGTTCAGCCTTTGCCGATAGATCATTTTGCAGCAGTTCTCTCTGGTACCAATAAGGTCAAACTGATGTGGAAGGCTGTGAATGATTCCCTAGAACCAACTGCCGTTCCGGAAAGATATATCGTCTATAAACGTATAGGTAATGGTGATTTCGACAATGGGACCATGGTTAAAAAAACAACTTTCACCTGCAAGATTCCAACAGATCAGGTCATCAGTTTTAAAATAACAGCCGTCAATAAAGGTGGACAAAGCTTCCCATCGGAAATTCTCTCTGTAGGGATCTCGTCTAAATCCACGACAAAACCTATTCTTATCGTCAACGGATTTGACAGGATCAGCGCTCCTGATGATTTCACCTCATCTGATGATGAGCAGGCAGGATTCCTTGCCGATATAGACAATGGTGTACCCTATAAATATTCTATAAACTATATAGGAAAGATGAAGGAATTCCGCCGTTCTATCCCTTGGACCGACGATGATTCAGGAGGGTTCGGCGATAGCTATGGCAACTATGAGAAGATGGTAATTGCAGGAAATACCTTTGACTATCCTGCCCTCCACGGGAAATGCATCATGGATGCAGGCTACAGTTTCGTCTCAACAAGCAAATCCGCAGCTGTTGCCAACCAACTATTGAATACAAATGACTATAGTGCTGTTGATCTGATTCTCGGTAAGGAGAAACAAACCAAGATGGGCCGTCCGGGAGTGACACCACTGAAGTTCAAGACTTTTGACGCAGATCTGCAAAAATCGATTACAGACTATTGTAAAACAGGTGGCAGAATATTTATTTCTGGTTCTTACGTTGCCTCTGACCTATGGTTCAATCCATTGGCGCCGGCAAGGGATAGTGACAAGATCTTTGCACAAAAAATCTTAAAATACAAATGGCGTGACAACAGGGCTGCCATTGAAGGAAAGGTTAAATATGTGGCATCACCGTTGACCACACAACAAGAAGAGTTCTGCTATTACAACAAACCCAATGAAACATCCTACGTAGTAGAATCACCGGATGCAATAGAGCCGGCTGACTCTTGTGCCTACACTGCCTTACGCTATTCAGAAAACAATCTCAGTGCAGGTGTTGTCTTCGGTGGTTCAGAACAAGATCATTGGCGTACAGTTGTATTCGGATTCCCATTTGAATCTCTAAAGGGAGATGCTGTAAGAAGTTCTATGATGAAGAAGATTCTAAATTTCCTACTCAAATGACCTGTATGAAATCATGAGAAGAAAACTTTTCAAAAAAGCTATTCTGCTTATATTCTCGATTCTCTTTTCTTTGCTGGATACGCTCCCGGCAAAGGCAGGAGAATCCTTTCGGTTTGTTGTACTTACGGATATCCACATTAATGCAAAGAAGCCAGATGCTATAGAAGATCTGCGCCATTCCGTTGATCAAATCAATGCATCAGACCACATTGACTTCATTCTGGTAACCGGTGATATCGCGGATGAAGGAGACAGGGCCTCATTACTGGAAGCCCGGAAAGGACTGAATCGACTGAAGAAGCCCTATTACATTATTATGGGTAACCATGATCAGAAATGGAGTGAAAGCGGTTGCATGGATTTCAAAAACATTTTTGGTTACGAACGTTTTCGCCTGAACCATAAAGGCTACCTTTTCCTCGGTTTTGGATGTGGGCCGATGATGAGAATGGCATTGGGCCACATCTCACCGGAAGATATCGATTGGCTCAAGAAAGAACTATCACGAAATGGAAAGCATGGTGAGCCTGTATTTCTAGTCACCCATATACCCATGTTGCCACAGGATATGGACAATTGGTATGATGTGACTGATGCAGTACGAACCTATCCGATAAAGGCCTTCATCAACGGACACTATCACATCAACCGGTATCTGACCTATGACGGTATACCTGCATTTATAAACATCGCCAACCTCAGACGCAAAGGGCATCAGTTCGGTCAATACAACGAATATGATGTCACACCGGACTCAATGATCGTCTACACCCATCCTGTAGGTGAGCCCCGCTATCGCTGGGGAGGCATCTCTCTTACCCATAAATACTATGATGCAAAACCAGGATCCTTCAATATCCGTCCTGATTTTAAAGTCAACAAACAATATCCACAGGTAAAGGAAGCATGGACAGTCAGATCACATGCAGCAATCTTCTCTTCACCCGTCGTCTATAAGGGAAAAGTGTACACCGGTGACGACTTAGGACGGATCAACTGCTACTCTCTGAGAAACGGCAGGCTTCTCTGGAGTCATCACACGCATGGACGCATCTTTGGTACTCCGGCAATAAACAAGGGAATACTCATTGCCGGTTCTGCTAACAATCGTATCTACGGTATCAATGCTATAACGGGAAAACTCTGCTGGCAAATAAAGACACGTCGCCCGGTAGTCAGTGCAGTCGCTATAGATAAAGGTATCGCTTACATCGGTGCCAGCGACAGCACTTTCCGGGCTATCAGAGTCAAGGACGGGAAATTGATTTGGAAAAGTGGCGGAATTAACGGATACGTTGAAACACGACCTTTAGTAACAAAAGAAAAAATTATATTCGGGGCTTGGGACAACACCCTCTATGCCTTAAACAAAAAAGACGGATCCATGAGTTGGAAATGGATAACCTGTGCTGACAAAGGGATGCACTTCTCCCCTGCTGCCGTATGGCCAGTAGCAGCACACGGAAAGGTATTCATCGTAGATCCGGAACGAGCTATGACAGCTATCGACTTACAAACCGGGAAGCAACTCTGGCGGACTTACCAGAGCAAAGTCAGGGAATCTATCGGACTATCAGAAGACCATCAGCGTGTGTATGCGAAAACCATGCGAGACAGTATCGTATGCTATTCAACCGAGACAAAATCCCCAAAAGAACTATGGAGAACTAATGTAGGCTTCGGTTATGAACATGCTACTGTGATGCTGGAAGAAAAAGACGGAGAAGTATTTTCATCTACCAAGAATGGGCTTATCTTCGCTTTGGACGCCAATACCGGAAAAATATACTGGAAACATAAAACAGGAAACACACTCGTTAATACGGTAGTGCCCTTGAACAAGCATGAAGTTCTCTATACGAATGAAGACGGGATTGTGGGAAAACTAGTTATACAGTAGAAATTTTGATGGATATTTAAGAGTATAAAGAAATAAAAAGATATTGAAGCAGCTGAATTACAAAAAATGAAAAGTACAAAAAATCTATCCTACTGGACATGGATACCTACACTCTATTTCGCAGAAGGTATCCCCTACTTTATTGTGAACAATATTTCTGTGACAATGTTCACAAAAATGGGTGTACCCAACGGTGAGATGGCTCTGTTTACCAGCCTCCTCTACCTTCCATGGACTATCAAACCATTATGGAGTCCATTTGTTGATATCATCAAGACCAAACGCTGGTGGATTACCATCATGCAGTTATTGATCAGTGCCGCATTTATCTTGCTTACGCTCTCGATACCTCATCCGGATGCAGCTACTATAAAAGCTGGAACAACTCCCATAAGTCTTTTTACCTTTACACTGATTCTATTTATCATTACAGCATTTGCATCTGCCACACACGACATTGCAGCGGATGGCTTTTACATGCTAGCCATGCCGGAAAACGAACAATCGTTTTTCATAGGTATCCGTAGCACATTCTACCGTCTTTCATCTATATTCGGCCAGGGAGTTCTGGTCTACATTGCCGGGAAACTGGAACGGCAATCAGGTAATATCCCGATGTCATGGGAGATTACAATGGGTATACTTGCAGTTTTGTTCACGGCTTTGGCATTATACCACACCTTCATACTTCCACATCCTGCTGCCGACGCTCCGCATATCACGGACGATACGAGCAACAAGGCAAAAGAGGTAATGAAAGAGTTCAATCGTACCTTCGCTACTTACTTCAAGAAACCCGGAGTATGGCTGGCTATTGTCTTCATGCTTCTCTACCGCTTGCCGGAAGCCTTTCTCCTCAAGATGGTCAATCCGTTCCTCTTGGATTCCACAAAGTCCGGAGGATTGGGACTAGCTACAGACGATGTAGGAATCATATACGGAACTATCGGTGTACTGTTTCTTACTATCGGAGGAATCATCGGAGGAATTGCCGCTTCCAGATGGGGACTGAAGAAAGCCCTATGGCCTATGGCTGCAAGCATGACCTTTCCATGTGCAACATTCGTCTTTTTAGGAATGAGCCATACCACCAATCTGGTCATTATAAGTGCATGTGTAGCCTTTGAACAATTTGGATACGGTTTCGGTTTTACCGCCTATATGCTCTATATGATGTACTTTTCTGAAGGAGAATTTACAACAGCTCATTATGCTATATGCACGGCATTCATGGCACTGAGCATGATGATACCGGGAATGTTTGCTGGATATATCCAGGAATGGATGGGATACAAAGAATTCTTTTGGATGGTCATGATCTGTTGCATGGCAACTGTTGCCGTCACTTTCTTTGTCAAAAAGAAAGTTGACGAAAATTATGGAAGAAAAGACAATCATAAAACGAATAACTGATGAGAAAGTTTTTTTCATTTCTACTCTGTTTTCTCACAGCATACAGTCTGTATGCTCAGAAAGTACAGACAGGAATAGAGGTTCTTAAAAGTCAGAACTTTAAGATATTAGAAGGACAACGTGTAGGACTGGTGACCAACCCTACCGGAGTTGACAATGAACTACGGTCAGACATTGATATTCTTGCAGAAGCGCCGAATGTCAATCTGGTTGCCTTATTCGGACCGGAACATGGCCTGAGAGGCAGTGCCCATGCTGGTTCAGCAGTAGGTAATGACACAGATGCTATCACTCACCTGCCCGTATATTCACTCTTTGGGAAACATCGTATGCCTTCTCCTGGTATGCTGAAAGGTATTGACGTCCTGGTATATGACATACAAGACATCGGATGCAGGTCTTTCACTTACATCAGCACACTGGACAACATCTTGAAAGCAGCCGTTCAGAATCATATAAAGGTGGTTGTCCTCGACCGCCCCAATCCTCTTGGAGGAGAAAAGATAGAAGGAAACATCGTTGATGATGATTGCATCTCATTTGTCAGTCAACTGAAGATTCCCTATATCTATGGACTTACACCGGGAGAACTGGCTCTGTTTCTCAATGGAGAGAACAGACTTGAAGGAAAATGTGATCTGACCGTCATCAAGATGAAAAAGTGGAAACGCCGAATGACATATAAGGATACAGGACTTCATTGGGTTCTAGCCTCGCCACACATACCGGAAGCAAAATCAGCACCCTTCTACGCGGTTTCAGGAATTATAGGTGAACTTGACAATATTTCCATCGGTGTAGGCTACACCCTCCCCTTCCGCCTCTTCGGAGCATCATGGATCAATGCACATGACTTTGCTAATGCCATGAACAATCTACATCTTCCAGGTATTCTGTTTCGTCCTATATTTTATACGCCATTCTATGGTCCTGGAAAAGGGACAGAACTACAAGGTGTACAGGCCTATTTCACCAATTACAAGAAGGCAAACCTATGTGACATCCAGTTTTATGTCATCCAGGAACTTTATAAACTCTATCCAGATCATGATATCTTAGCAAGCGACAGCAAAGACCGTCTGGATATGATTGATAAGGTATGCGGTTCCAAGCAAATCCGCCACCTCCTCCTTATGCACCATCAATGGTCAGATGCCAGGCCCTACTGGGATAAGGACGTAAAAGCCTTCAGAAAAATTGCCAAGAAATATTATTTGTATAAATAAAAGTTATAAGTAAAATGGATAAAAGTACCACACAACCTAATCAGAGAATTCTGGCCCTTGATATATTACGAGGAATCACAATAGCCGGAATGATCCTTGTCAATAACCCAGGTACGACACAGACCTATGCACCTCTACAACATGCAGAATGGTTGGGACTCACACCAACAGATTTAGTTTTTCCGTTCTTCATGTTCATTATGGGTATCACTACCTACCTGTCTCTGCGTAAGTTTCAATTCAAGTGGTCCGTACCGTGTGCACGGAAAATCATAAAAAGAGCTTTCCTTCTCTGGTTCATCGGCCTCGCCATCACATGGCTTGTCATGTTCTTCAGAGGTATGGAAAGTCCGCTTAATGCCCAACTTCCTTTTACGCAACGACTGTACATATCTGCTGATACCTTCTGCCATCTTCGCATTCTTGGTGTTCTGCCACGTCTGGGTATCTGTTATGGTCTGGCTGCCGTGATAGCCCTGTCTGTCAAACATCAATTTATCCCTTGGATTATAGGAGGGATATTTATCGCTTATTACATCCTCCTGGAATGCTGCAATGGATATGCCCATGACAATACCAATATCCTGGCTGTCATAGACAATTATATTCTAGGAGCGGGTCACGTTTTCAAACCGGAGAGTCCCGATCCTGAAGGTATCTTAAGCACTTTCCCGGCATTGGCCCACGTACTGATAGGATTTTGCGTAGGTAAAGGCATTATGAAGTTAAACAATCTAAATGACAAAATAGAACGACTTTTCGTTATCGGAACTTTGCTTACGTTTGCAGGGTTTCTGTTGTCATACGCCTGCCCTATAAGCAAGAAATTATGGACTCCCACTTTCTCAATGGTTAGCTGCGGACTGGCATCCCTGTTGCTTGCACTACTCACCTGGATTATCGACAAGAAGAAACATCAGGATAAACTAACGGACTTTTTCCATGTGTTTGGAGTAAATCCACTGGCTCTCTTTGTTCTCTCCGACATCCTGCTCATTCCACAGGGCATCATCCTCTTTGGAGGTTCATCTATCCGTGTAATAACCTACAAGAATGTCCTATTACCTATTTTAGGCATCAAGGCAGCATCGCTTGCATGGGCCATTCTATATGTCTGCCTCAACTGGTGTGTTGGTTATATCTTGTTCAAGAAAAAAATATATATAAAATTATGATATTATTAGCTGACAGTGGTTCTACCAAAACAGACTGGTGTATAGTTGATGACCATCAGAACACCAGAATTATAAGAACAAAGGGTACCAATCCGTTTTTCCAGACAGAAGAAGAGATAGCAAAAGAAATACGCTCTTCTCTAATTCCAGAACTTCCTGTAACGACAATCGACAACGTATACTTCTATGGTGCCGGATGCACATCAGAAAAATCACATATACTAGAGAACAGTCTGAAAAGACACCTCAATATAACAGGTTCATGTGAGGTAGCCACCGATATGCTGGCTGCTGCCCGCAGCATCTGCGGACACCAGCCCGGTATCGCTTGTATTCTGGGTACCGGAAGTAATTCATGCCTATATGATGGAAAAAACATCACTAAAAATGTCTCACCATTAGGATTCATCCTCGGTGATGAAGGAAGCGGTGCAGTCCTTGGGAAGACACTCATAGGAGATGTCCTCAAGAACCAATTGCCACAACCGATTATCAAACGATTCAACGAGAAATTCCACTTATCCAGTGCAGAGATAATAGACCGGGTTTATCGAAAGGAACTGCCCAACCGATTCCTTGCCAGTTTTGTGCCTTTCTTGAAAGAAAACCTCTCGGAACCATCAATCCACCAACTTGTCGTCGGCCAGTTCAGAAGTTTTCTGATACGCAATGTCAGACAATACGATGGGTGGAACAGTTTGCCAATCGGTTTTAACGGTTCCATCGCCTACTACTTTCATGAGCCCCTGAAAGAAGCTCTTGAGAGCGAAGGTATGACTTTAGGACGCATTATTCAAGCCCCCATGGAAGGACTGATTGCCTTTCATACCGGGAAAATATAATATCATTATGGCATTTCAAAAGATTTCAGAAGAACCATCCCTCTATAACAATTTAGATAAAAAATCAATCCACGAATTAATCGTGGATATCAACACAGAGGATAAAAAGATAGCTGCAGTTGTGGAAAAAGCAATTCCACAAATAGAGAAACTTGTCTCTCTCATTGTACCCCGCATGAAAAAAGGCGGACGTATTTTCTATATGGGAGCTGGTACAAGTGGAAGGCTTGGCGTGCTGGATGCTTCGGAGATTCCCCCTACATTCGGTGTACCTCCGACTCTTATCATCGGACTTATTGCCGGTGGAGACTTTGCACTACGCAATGCCGTTGAAGACGCAGAGGATGACACCAAACGAGGATGGGATGAACTACAGGAGCACCACATTAACACAAAAGATACCGTCATCGGTATAGCTGCTTCCGGGACTACCCCTTATGTTATCGGAGCACTGCATGAAGCACGGGCTCATGGTATCCTGACAGGATGCATTACCAGTAACCCATCCGCGCCTATGGAAGACGAGGCAGATGTTCCTATAGAAATGATCGTCGGACCAGAATTTGTAACTGGAAGCTCGCGCATGAAATCAGGAACAGGACAGAAAATGATTCTTAACATGATTTCCACTACGGTTATGATCAAACTTGGTCGTGTAAAAGGTAATCAGATGATAAACATGCAGCTCACGAACCAGAAACTAGTAGACCGTGGAACAAAGATGATAGTTGAAGAACTCGGACTGGATTATGATCATGCCAGACGAATCCTATTGATGTATGGATCAGTTAAAAAAGCCATTGATGCTTATCGAAAAGATGAAGAAAACGAATGAAACAAGACAAATCTACTGTGACGGTTACCAAGAAATGACCAGATTATTCAGCACTGAGACTACTATCAAACCCACAGATACTGTTATGTTAGGTGACAGCCTGACCCAATTCGGTGGGAATTGGAACCAACGCCTGTTAGACAAGGATACAGGACCATACATTAATCGAGGTATTGCAGGTGATGATACTGACGGCATATATGACCGGCTCCATCAGATTCTCCCTTATCAGCCTGCTACAATCTTCTTTCTTGCCGGTATCAATGACATCTCTCATGACCTTAGCAGAGAAGAAGTTGCAAAAGGAATCTTCAAGATAGTAGATAAAATATCCCGTCAATGTCCTAATACAAAACTTTATTTACAAAGTATTCTCCCTATCAATGAAGATTTCCACCAATGGAAATTACTGGAAGGAAAGACAGAAATCATACCTCAGGTAAATGATATAATCCATAAGATAGCAAATGAACGGAACATATCTTTCCTCAACCTCTTTTCTCTTTTCACTCTACCTATCTCGCATATTATGCGTCCGGATTTAACAATAGACGGACTTCACCTTACAGAAAAAGGATATGATGTGTGGACCGCAGAACTGAAAAATGCCCTGCCAGGCCTGAAAATATAAAACCCTGTTCGGACCAGAGAAGTATCATTCTCAAATTTTGAGGAAGATATCGGATATACTTAATAGTTCTTTCAGAAAATCTCCAAAGAAGCAAGGAACAACTGGACATAAAAATAGAAAATACTCTAAAATACATTTTGGTTTTTCTCTCTTTCTATTGTTTATTAGAAAGGGAGAAAAAACCAAAATACACAAAATTATTCAAAAATATTCCTCTGGTAAAAACAGTTTATAAAGAAGTTAAACTCTATAGTAAAAATGTTCAGCGACTATAGTGTATAACCAAGCCAGAGATTATCTTACACGATTATAGGTTTTCAAAGCCTCATTGCGCACATTTGCATCATATCGATTATTTTGAGAAATCTCACGTGCAAACTTAGCAATAGTTGAAGCCATAAAAGAATAATTACGCCATCCAAGTGATTCCAGAATCATTGTCTGGATATCTGGATCTTTACAGGTTTGAAAATACGCAATAAGTTTCGGCACGGAATAGGGAGGACAATAATTGCGAGAAGTCCTGATCGCTCTCATACGTATCTTTTTTGTTGTTAAAGGATTAACAGCAGCATCTATATCCTCAGTCCATTTGGTTGCACACGAAGAAATGGCGTTTTGAATGGTCTTTCCAACTTTATTCTTTTGAAGATAAGACACATTTGGATTCCAGAACTGGCGGTTAAATTCTGATAACAACTTATCTTCCGGAAACATAGTTAAGGCATTCTCACAACTAAAGTTGCATCTTGGTGAAACATTATTCGTAATAGCAACCTTAATCAAAGTCGGTATAAGCCGTTCGTCACCACTCTTACCTATATAATTCAAGGCTGAACGCTGGACAAACTCATAACTATCATCAGCCCCAAGTTCCAATGCTTTGATAAAATTATCATCCCGAATATCCGCAAGATCATTAAGCGCCTCGACTCGAACCAATGAAGATTTAGGATTCTCCATATACTTGAGGAGTTCATCTGAAGACAGTTTGCCAGCACGATGATATTGATTAATCGCCATAGACATCATATCAGGAAGAGAATAGTCATGCAGATACTTCTTCCATATCTTATAATCATTTGCAGCTAAAAGTGAATTAACATCTACCGTCTTTACTGCAGGTGTGAAAGCAAACGTAGGATCTCCGATCAACTGAGACTCCAGATATCCGCAAAAGCGAGGAATATTACCGACATAAGCTCCAAGTCCTATTAATCCCATATAGCGATCATTCCATTTATCCTGAAGAACATTTACGGAATTAGCTACTACAGCAACAGTCTTTCCTGGATTAAAGATATATTCATCGGCAATACAGTCATCAAGTTGAAAGGAACCGTTAAAACAAGCATCTATGGTTATGAAACGACAATTCGGACGATATCCATAAATTTTAAAATCCGGAATCGTAAGATCTTCATTGGCATCGTCAATAGAATCTTTGTGCATTACGTTCTTATCAAAAGTATCACTCAACCAACTCTCAGGAATATTATATTTTTTCTCAATCACAGCCATGACACTGTCTTTGTCTTTATGCCTTTCTACAGCCCTACGTAAATACCCACGACAATATGCTTTAATAAACTCTTCAGCACGTGCAGCAGTAACGATCTTAGGTGCGCCATCCATATATTCAGTGTCAGGTGCGCCATGATGATGCAGAATGGCAAAATCAAGCTCAGGACGTTGCAATTCATTCATCAGGAAAAATTTAGTAACATCCTGACTGGTATGACTAATATAACTGATTCCATTCTTTTGCTGATGTAACCAAGGAAAATGCTCATACAATCCCTGCTTCTCGTCGATTCTGGCCTGCAGGGATTCGGAAATGTAACCGTGTCCATTAAAATAAAGAATCTGATCCAGTTTGTTATGTTGCCTTTTTTCATTCACGGCTTTACGTAAGAAAAGACGTAATTTCTCATAACGGGAAACGCCATTGACATCAGTAGGACGAATTCGGCCCGTGAAAATATCCGGCTGAAGGAATTGACGAGAGTCTGATGTCAAAGAATAGTAATAATAAGGAGCATCTGAATCATGCCCAATATATTTAAATTTCAGTCCAAAATCATCGTAAAAGCGGTCCGAAGGTACAGAAGACTCTTTACGGGAATGAAGCTGGTTCATTTTAAAAGCACTTGTAAGATGTTGGGCATCACGAATCATGGCTATCGGTATATCACCAATAAAGACAGCCCCTTCGATAGGTTCCGATTTCCGGGAATGCAACCGGATCAGTTGACAGCGAATAGAGTCTGGTACATTCCATTTATCAATGACATAATAAACCTTCAAACCATTGACTTCCTCAATAGCCCTTCCATAATCTGTTATCTCAGCCTTAGCTTTCTGATAACTTATCGGGTCGACAACAATAGCAAATCCCCGTCTGGCAAAAACCGCTTGTATCGAAAAGATAAAAGCCAATACAGCCAACATCCCAAATTTCAAATAATCTTTCATTTCTTTATTTTTTATTATCTATCATTTTAATATCAAAATTTCATTCCTTTAATTCTTCCTTTCAGCAGAAATTATCATCAATTAAAAGGAAGAGGGCGTACACGATTATAAGTTTTCAGTGCTTCATTACGCAATGCTTCCCCTAAAGAATGGTCCCTACTCATCTGCAAGGCAACCGAAGCAATATAGGGTGTATTATAAGAACGAGTATACCATCCCATCGCTTCCATAATCATCTGTCGACGATTTTCTTTATGATGATTGTTCTCAACATACTTCATCATATCAGGAATCCGGGAATGAGGGCAATAAAGCCTCATGCAAGAAGCATAGAAACGAAATTGACCATCCGACAAAGAATCATTCAAAAGTTTGTCTATCTGAGGATCCCAATAATTAGCATATTTCTGGATATAAGAGAATAGTTCATTCCGAACAGAATCTGAATCAACTAACAAATAATCAGGGTAAATCCTACTCAAAGCATTCACAAGAACGTCTTTTGGAAATACCTTTATGGTTTCTTCAGCATCAAAGAGAACCCGTAGAGAAGTATGACTGCTAATAAGCAAATTCATTAGAGGAACTGCTAAGATAGAATCACCGCATTGTCTAATATACTTCACTGCAAAACGCTGAATCATTTCATTCTGATCATGACAAGCACAAGTGATACCTTTAACCAAATCCTTTCCTCGATGATAAATTGCCAACTGTTCGAGAGCCTGCAGACGTACCTCTCTATAAGGAGACGTCTGAATATCTTTTAAAAGTCGGGCAGGCGAAAGCTTTCCTTTTTCATCCTGATGAATCATCTGATAAGCTAACCAATCAGCACAATGATGGATTCTAACGCCCTTCTTCATCTTAAAAGTAAAAGTCGGATCACCAATGATATGTGATTCAAGAGTACCCTGATATTTATTAATTTCTCCAATCGTAAAACCTAATCCGAGAAGTCCGATCAACCGGTCATATCTTTTATCTTGGATCATATTTACAGTTCCACCCATACAAGCCACAGTATGTCCTTCAGAAAAAATATAAGCATTAGCTATACAATTCTCCTTTTGGAAAGCACAATTAAAACAAGCATCAAGAATAATCACACGGCAATTGGGTTTAAAATGATAAGTTGCAAAATCTGATAGATGCAGATCTCGCATGGCTGAATCTTCTTTCTCAGGTGCCCCTTTACAAGGATCATTAAGATATTGAATATTATAGTCACCATGGTGATGCAAGACTGCTAAATCCAGATCCGGACGCTGAAGTTCATTCATCAATCTTATTTTAATATAAGGATCACGAGAACAGTCTAAATAGCTGATACTCTCTCCAGGAACACTCTTCAACCATGGAAAATGTTCATAATATGCCAATTTCTCGTCCATAACTGCTACACGAGAGTCACTGAGACATCCTTTACCTCGGAAGAATAGTACTCTGTCCAGATAATTTCCGGAACGCTTCTCCTCTACAACTTTTCTAAGGTAGCGACGTAACTTTTCATATCGTGATACTCCCCCAGCATCTGTAGGGCGTATACGTCCGGAAAACAGATTACAATGGATCTGTTGTTCCGAATCCCCACGTAAGGAATAGTAATACAATGGCGTACCTGCATCATGATCCAGATAATTGAATTTTAATCCAAAATCATCATAAAAGCGGTCAGAAGGAACAGAAGATTCCTGACGAGGCTGCCGCTGATCCATCTTAAAGGCACTCGTAAGGTGTTGTCCGTCACAAATCATCGGAATAGGGATATCCCCAATAAAAACCACCCCAGATATTTTTCCATGCCGGTACATCTTATACAAGTTCTTCCGAATGGAATCAGGGACATTCCATTTATCAATCAGAGTATATACTTTCATCCCTTGTACCTGCCCGATAGCTTTTGCATAAGCCTTCACCTCGGTCTCGGCCTGCCGGTAACTGACAGAATCAATACAAATCACAAAGCCTTTTCCCGAACAGAATAGTGGAAAGAAAACAGTGAGAAACAGTGCCAATAAGCATACAGATTTCTTCATAAGATTTTTATCCTGTTTAAGTCCAATTTTTTCATTTAGAGTATTCTTTTTATAAGGTCAGACTCAATCCGAAATCGATTGTGGTTCGAGAAGTAGAATCAAAACGATCAGTATACTTATTATTACCCAGATAGAAAAGACCAGATGCTTGTCCATAGACAGTAAGCCACACTGGTGCATGATATAATCTGAGCGGAATATCCAGAGCCAGACGACCATCTAAGCCCATCTTGGAAGAAGTAAAATATTCAAACTGAGGATCAACATAAATCTCCTTGAGTTTTCCTCTGACAGTATCATAATCAGGATGTCCCAAAGTGGTATTAAAAGCAGCTCCAAGGGTCGCTGACAAACGCAAATCTGAAATATTCCAATAACGGGTACTGCCAACAGAGACAAAACCCAAGGTATAATTCTGCTCCGATGTCCGAGCCTCATAATGTTTCTCATCCGTTTTATTGAATCCAGCCTTTATATTTCCTTTCCAGATAAGTGAATTAGATTGCAATCCTATTTTATCAATCTTATATTCCACCGATGCATTGATATAAGCAGCATCATGTATCTTAGACTTATTCAATATCTTGTAGTATACCAGATTACCATGCTGCGTATCTACTTCCCGCTGTTGATCATACCAATAGCCATATCCATTTGTATAATCACCACATAATATAAGGTTCTGCTTTAAACGCACATTAGAACAAAAAGTGAAACGATCATACAAATGAATTTGCCTTGCCTGGAAATCTCCACCTTTATAAGTATAGGCAGAACCACCGTCCTCTGCATTTTGTTTAAGACCCCAAGAACCTATTTCCAAGAGGTTATGGAGCTCATTGGCAGACCACTCCCATTGAATATCTCCACCATATTTACAACCCTTGTAATTTCGCGGATAGGAAATGTTGTCACTGGTAGAAAAGACTGTATAATCACCCATTCCTTTCATCAAAAAATAGTTACTATCCTCCAAGGTATTAACCACTGCAAAAGAAATATCAGAATGGTATACATCCGCATTTAAGGAAACTCCGACATTGTGATGCATGGAAAGTCTATACCAGAAACCGGGATTGACAATAAAATGCATGGAATTTGTTTTAGGACGAGGATCCGTCTGGTCAGAAGAACTGCCCGTTTTGTACTTCATACGCAGCGCAACAGATATACGGCGATTAAAAGAGTAAGCTGCTCCCATGAAAAGAGAGAACTGTTCCAAGGATACATCACTGGAAATAGAGTCACCGATAATAAACGGATTGATCGGTGACAACATCAATGTAGAATTCCATTTATGATGGTCATCCTTGGCATTCAAATAGGTGATACCACCTGACAGGAAAAAATGGCCGGCACGTTTAAGTCCTGAGATATCAGCACTAAAATCATTATGGCGCTCAGCAGCATCTACAGCACGCAGCTTGCCGGTAAGCCGGTGAGTATTGATATTGACAGAAGTAAGAGTCTGTACCGTATTAAAGGTAAGACTTACCGGGTTAGAACTCCCATAATATAAATTGTGGAGAAAGTTTATTTCCTGATAGTTTAGCCTGGTACGATACAGAGAATCGGCGTTATTGCCTATTGCATATAAGTTTGTCCAGCCGAAAAACAGCAAGACGCAGAATATCAATTTTCTCATTTAGATAGATTTTTAATTTTTCTTATAAAAGTAATTTTCCTATAGACATCATATTGAATAAAAACAGGTTCTATATCACCAAACAGCCACCTATTGATCAACTGATGTCGGATTATATCCAGGTTTTGCAAGCTGATTATTCAAGAAATCATTGGCAGAATTATTCGTATCCTGATAATAATCACGGCCATTGACAATTTTTGTAACCTTACGACGGACACAAAATCCTCCCCATGCTTTACTGGCCAGAACACCCTGCGCATCATCTTTTGGCAAGAAAGTACCATAATGCGTACTAGAAGAATTACTCCAAATATCTACTGCATCCAAGACATATTTACTCGGAATCATCAGATATTGGGTATTAGAAGTCACCCCGGGTATAGTTTGAAGATTCTTAGGATCAGAAGCAAATTCCTTTGGTGTAAGATTCTTAGGGAGACGAGCCAAAAAATAGGCACGTCCAAAAAATCCCAATCCAAAAGCTTTCATATAAACATTATTATTAAAAATCACGTCCACATTAGGTGCTTGATAATCAATCTCTCCATTTATATCAGAGAGGTAAATTTCCCAACCTGCTTGTGACAAATCAGGACAGTGATTACCATCTCCGGCAAGTTTGGAATGGTCTACAGCATCATTAGAAATAATTGCACTCTGGCCTGGCTGCAGTGGATAATCATGGCCTGATCCAGGAAATGCGACGACACAACCACTACCACTACTATACAAATCTGCTATCCCATGAGACTGCCATGCATTAGGTCCTTTTTGATTTCCTGTAGGGGAAGATAAGATGACACCGTCCAGGTATTGGACCTCATCACTATTATTGACGATCTCAAAATAACTATCTTTAATATACCCAAGTTTTCCACCAGTAGTATAAATAGCTTTAAAGATCAAAGTGGACCGTTCCACCTTAGACAGAGGAATAGTCACCGTGGAATTTGAAAAAACATTAACATTAGAAATTCCGGATATATACGCATTAGCCTCATCAATCACTTTTCCAGAAACCACAAAATCATACATACCTTGTACGACCGTAACGGTCGTATCCTTTGTAATGAAGAGCGAATCAGTTTGTCCCTTGTCATTGTTCCACGATACACAAACAGAAGAAGCATCACTAAGATTCAAATCGTCATCGCATTTAAGATGAATCGTTAACTGATAAGACTTGACTATTTCATCATTTCCATTACTTATACAGGATGAAAATAACATTACACCCAGTAACATAGAAAAGGCCAGAAAGGCATTAAATACTTTTTTCATACTCATAAAACAGGTATTTCAATAATTGTTCTTTAAAACTTAAGTTTTAATTCTGCCCCAAAATACATATCAGGATAAAGTTGAACTTTAGCATTTGTATTCCGATCAATATGATATTTTTTGACATTCAAGAAATTATTAGCCAGGAATGACAGTTCTGCGATATTTCCCAATTCTTTCGTCAAACGGAAATTCAACAAAGCCCAAGGTTTCACTGTATCAGATTTAAAAGCATACAACAGATAATAGTTATTCATCAGTTGATAATGAGAATCATTCTCAAACGAAGGTTGCCAGGAAGTCCATGCGCCTTTCCGGTCATAGAATCCTAAAGGAGAAACGACATACCGCGTACCATCCTCTGAAAGATGATACATATCCTTACCATTTCCAGATTGGTAGATACTCCGTTCATTCTGATACCATACCACCTGAAGGGTTGTCGTAAAAATAAGTTTTATGATCGGTATGTGAGTGATGAAACGGAAATTGGTATTCACCCTGTTTTCTATTGTTCCATTACCGGCAGGCATCACGCTCATATAATCATAAGAGTCATTTATGAAATTCAAATCTGCATCCTTATTATATCTTTTTATATGGAACCAGGCTCCATCTACATTAAGAGAAGTCTTTAAAGGACGGAACATTCCAAAATTCCAGGAATATTCAATTCCATATTTATCAGTTTGTGAGGTATTAGCAGGCATACCCCAAGTGCGAAGTCGGTTACTTGCTACTATTTCAGCTTTTTCAGATGCTCCCTGATAAGCATAATAAACATTATGATCCTTGTATATTAGATCTGTTGCACCAGCAGGTACCTGATATTTATTATAGTTCAGTATCATCAACTGAGAATGAAAACCAAATTCATTACGGACATACTCATGAAAGAAATTAACAAATCCGTTCATCTTTCCGATTCTGGCATTCAGTCCGATTTCCCATTTCGTGCTTCGAGTCGGTTTAATATTCGGATTTTGGGTACGATCAACAACCTGAGTAGTCATAATGGCTAAAGATGATTGCGAATCAGAACCTACGACACTCAAACTCGGATTATCAAAATAGGCTTTATCTGGATAGAGATAAAGTAATGTCGGCATCTTATTGGAAATTCCAAAACCACCACTAACACTCAGTTTGTCAAAGATTGGATTATTCTTCTTTGTCAAGAACGTATATTCTGTATTCACACGGGGTTCCACTACAAACAGATCACCCCTTTGAGCTTTTTCCTGATCCAGTAAAAGATCACTTATCCTCACTCCAGCCGATAACTGAAGATTCGTATTACCAAAATTTAAGGAACTCTGGTCTTCAAGAAATACCGACCAATTAGCTAACCCCGGAATATCTTTATAAGAACGGGGCCTTAAGGTCTTAGAACTATTTGAAAGAGGAGGAGCTGACATATCAAATGTAAGACCTTTACCCTTATTACCATCATATCGATATTCCAATCCAAGTTTAAAATTCGAATAATTGCTCTCACCTAACTCAATATATTTATTTGCTTTAACCTGAGCATAAAGGTTAACAGGAACACCTTCTATCTGATAATGGCTAAAATATGACTTTTCCAAAAATCTGGCAATATTTTCTCCCGACACCATACTATTGGTAACAACCCCGTCAGGTGTAGAAATCCAGTCATCATGCGTGTCCGTAGTACGGGAAACTTGAGCAGACAGAGCATAATCCAAAGACGTAAAGAAATTATCTGTTTTCCAATTTCCATGTATTGAAATACGTCCGCCAACATCTTTGTTCTTATAAGTAAGTTGAAGGTCTTCCATCTGAGGGTCCTTCTTATAATTATTGATATTACTATAAAACAAGGCATTCATATCAAAGGTCACGGGGTGCTTTCCAATAGGATTAAACACGTTAGAATATTCCAACGATCCTGTCACTCGATCATAACCTTTATAATGGCGACGGGTATCAGCCCAAGATTGTGACCAGTCAAGTCCTAAATTCATGGTACCACTACCTACAGAGAAGCCTTTCTGAACATAAGCCAACTTGGAAAAAGGATCAGCCTTCACCTTAACTTCCAAAGGGCTCTTTCCTTTCTTGGTCTTTACAATAACCACACCAGAGGTTAAATTACCATATTCTACACTTGGAATACCACGAATAACTTCTAAAGACTCAATATTATCAGAACTCATCGTACGAAGGTCAATACCTTTACCCGCAGTGGTCTGGTCGCTCATTCCATCTGTATTAGTGCTGGACTCCGATCCACTCCGCGTAGCTGAAATATTCTGAAGGTTGGCATCATTGCTCAACGGAGTACCATCGACGACTATCGCAGTTCCCAGTGCATTATTTGCATCTCCATCTATTTCGCGAATATTTGCCTGAGCAAGATTGTTCAACGTCGGATTTACCGTTATCCCACCAGGGAGCAATTGAAGCATATCAGAAATTGTCTTCGACTGGATATGCCGAATAGCGTCCTGCCCAATAACAGAAGTTGAACCTAACGCCTTCGACTGTGCTGTAACCATTACCTCTTTTAAAGTTAAGGAAAGCTGTTTTAACTGAACCTTCAATAAATTCAAATCACCATCTTTTATGACAACCTTTCCTCTTTTTTCCTGAAAGCCCAAACAGGAGACATAATATTCATACGTTCCCGGTTGAAGATGATTAAAAGAAAATTCTCCATTCTTATCAGTAAGCGTAGATAAAGATTGGTTCAAGATCACGGTAGCAGACTCAACAGATTTGCCATTCATATCCATGATACACCCCTTCAAAGAACTTTGTGTTCTTTGTTGTGCAAACAAATTGGAAACTGAGATTGAAATCAAAAGTAAAATCACATAACGCAACTGTGCCATTTTATGCCACCTTTGCTTTGCCAACAATAATGTTATACACATAAAACCTGGAAGATTTTTCCAAGCAATTTTTTTTCTAATCATATAAAAATAGTTTTTTCACTAATTGAATAGTTTTGCAAAAATAGTAAAAGAAAATTGTCTTGCCAATACCCTTTTATGAGTATTCTTACAAGAAGCATAGAGCAATAAGAAGCATAAAAAGTAAAGCCTTAAGCATCTACTTTGGGCAGTCATTTATATACACCCTCTTATATACAGGTCTCCTGATGACTTTCCTGAAAACAAATCCTTCACTAAACAGATATTCTGCCAATTGCCTCACTCATCAGGATTAAAATGGCCAATACTCTATCCCTGTCATGACTGGTCCAAGTAAAATCATGGCAACATTTTTCAGCATGACATCCAGAAGTGGACATTTGAAAAGGAATAAGACAACCTGATTTTTCTAATCAGGCTATACCCTAGTTACCACAATTCTATCAGCCTCTATGCAGGTCTCTTCTTTCATCGGAATTATCTTGCTTCCAGCTTCTTAAATGTCTTATTTAGGAAATCACTCTTTGTTTTGCTAAAACTTTGTATCCTTGTTTTACCAGTTCTGATATACCTGTCAAAATCACTTCAACCAGATTTTCATTATTTTTGATTTCTTTTAGAACATTAATTAGGTTTGTAAAATGAATCTTAAAAAATTGAGCTTTAATTTAATAATTTCAGTGTAAAATTATCACTTTTTAATGATAAGGCCAAACTATTATTACTTAAATTTCATTTTTTGCTCTAAAATAAATCAAAATGCGCTTTAATTGCAATAATTTTGAACAAAAAATATATACTCAACCAGCTATAAAATTATAACGTTTTATAACCGATTGAGCATTACACTAACCATTCTACTTAAATAGCAATAGGTACCAATATCTTCACTCCAAAATTTCGTCCCATATTATAAACACCACGTCTACCAGTATAGTTATTAATATCTTCATACTTCAGGCGACTGAGGTGACTTTGATAAGCACGATCAAAGATATTATTAGCGGTAAAGACGATAGAAGCCAACTTTCTGCCATGGTGACGAATTTCTGTTCCGGCAGAAAGATTGAACAACGTATAAGAAGGGGTAGCCGTCTCTGTTCCACCGGCAGCATAAAAATGATTCTGCCTAAAGTCACACTCCATATCTATCCCAGCGTAGGTATTATTGAACAATTGTCCGTCCCTGATAAAATCATAACGCAAAGAGGAGTTCCAGCGTGGTGCAGGTGTGAACGGAAGATATCTGGTATCTTTCGACTGATGAAGTTGCACCGCATTCACATAAGAAAAATCATTTTCGAAATGTAAGGCTGCAACAGGATGAACATCCACATTCAATTCTCCTCCAGACAGACAAGCATTTCCGGATGTAAACTGATAAGTATCATATCCTTCTGTAAGGACAGGCTTACCTGCTGCATCAGCTAACTGGCGAGAAAAGATATAATGATTGATACGATTGACAAAAAGAGAAATCTGAGTAGAAATGATATCAGAAGTATAATCAGAACCAAGATCAACCTGCCAACTATACTCCGGATTTAGATTATGGTCGCCAAGTTCATAGCGGACCGTTCCGTCATGAACACCGTTAGAGGCCAGTTCACTAATTGTAGGAACGCGGAAACCTCGTGATATATTCAGTCTCACATTCAATTGTCTGGTAGCATTCCAGGTTGCCCCAAGACTACCTGTAACACCACGATAGTTATGAGAAAAGGCTGTAAAGCGCTGTTCTCCGTCATCAGTCAATGCATCATTATGAAGATGGCGCTGGTCATAACGGATTCCACCACTAAAATGAAAAACGCCCAGGTCTTTATCACTCATCAAGAACACGCCATAATCAAAAAGCCGGTAGGCCGGTATAAGGTATTCTGTTCCCTTATTAATAGACTTCTGAAACATTCCATTGATACCGGTAGCCATACTCCACCCATTGTTTACAGGTGACTGATAATGAAAGTCATAATTGACTGTATGCAACAAGAGATCCAACCCACAAGTATTAGGAGTTACAGGATTCTCAAATTCTTGGCGGCGGTTCTGTTGATAAGCAACCAGTGTCTTCAACTGACCACTACCCAGATAAACGGTATTATCCAATACAGCTTTATAATGATGAATCTGCTGATAAGGCATACCCTCACCATACGTTTTCCGCTCATGGTCAGTAGCAATACGTTCTCCTTCCTCTCCATTATTATTGATAGGCATCAAGAACTGACCAGTATTCTCATCACGTTCTCCTTCTACAATCCCTGGTGTCAGATGATAATAACTTAAAGTAAGCAAAGTAGTACTCTTTTCACCGGTATACCCGAGTAACCCACTGGCAGCACGCTCACGGAACTGAGAATTGAGTACATAGCCGTCATATTTATTCTTATAAGCATGTGCCATCTTATCACTATAGCGCCAGTTCCATATAAATCCTTTTTTATTGCCGGCAAAATCAACCGTATAATCAAATAATCCATTATTTGTCTGGTATTCTGATCCTACCTGAGCCATCATTTTGCCTTCAGGAAGGAAGGGATCACGATTAAAAACAATGACACCAGCCATCGCATCCGAACCATACATCAAACTCGCAGGGCCCTTCAGAATTTCTACCGATCCGACCGTCTGAGGGTCAATCTCAATACCATGTTCATCACCCCATTGCTGACCTTCCTGACGGACACCATCGTTGACAACCACAACACGATTGTAGCCCAATCCGCGGATAACCGGTTTTGATATTCCCCCACCAGTCGTAATCTGGGAGACTCCAGGTACTTTTGATAAGGCATCAATGATATTTGTAGAAGACGTCAGATGCAATTGGTCTGCTGACACGACAGCTACAGGTGTAGGAGAATTTCTGTTCAAGTAATTTCCGGAGATACCTGTCACTACGACCTCATTAATCATCGCATTTGACTCTTTCATCACAAAATTCATGATTGATGTCTGAGTCAAATCAACTTTTTTCGTTTGTGTTTGATGCCCCATATAACTAACCTGAACTGTTGTCTTGCAAGCGGGTAAATTGTTAAAAACATATTTACCGTTAATATCACTTACAGCATTTTGGTTAAGGCCGGGAATAGAGATAATTACTCCACTCAGAGGACTGCCGTCTACAGCATCCGTTATCGTACCCTGTAATTTAGCTTTCTGGTCTACAGGTTCTGCCATCATTGTCATGACACAGCATAACAATGACAATATTAAATTAAATATTTTCATTTCTCGTATTTTAATCTTGAATAAATTTACGTAAAGACATGATAAGCCCTACGCTAAAAAACAATCAAAACAGAAAATACGGTGGTGCTCGTGAACGGTGAAAGGGACTGAAAACGAAACAATAGTCTACTCTACACCAAAAAGATAAAATAAAATAAGAGAAAGCTACTGCCAGCAATCCTGCTAGTACAGGAAGTATATAGGGAATAGTAGAAAAATGACAGATCACACAGTGCTGCAAGGCAAGCATTGCACCTGAAGAAAGATCCGAATGGGGAACATGATGCAAGCAAAGGATACAAGGTGCAGCAGGCTTCTCCACCATCGTATGATGGTGTGTAATGGTCAGCAACAGTACCGGTATAAACACGGACAGAAGCAGCTGAGCGATACGTTGTCGTCTTCTTTCTAAATTCACCGCAGCAAAGGTAAGTTATTTTCTCCACCCGCCTATTAAGTAGAACAGGATTTAACAAAGATTCGTTGTTATGCTATAAAATTGTTAATACAAATCAAATCATTATCTTAATTTGTATTTCTCGTCTTGTTGCTGAATCAACTCTGCATCCTCAAAGTAATTAATTTGCATTGCTTTACGGACATCATCCATCGTTCCGGCAGCGACCTCACGAGCTGCATCAGAACCTTTTTTCAAAATATTATAGATTTCGGGAATATCTCGTTCATACTCATGACGACGCTCACGAATAGGATCTAACATCTTATTGAGGACCTTATTAAGCAGTTTTTTGCACTTCATATCACCTACTCCACCATGCATATAAGCAGCCTTCAAATCATCCAGGTTCTTGTATTCAGGCCAGAAATCAGCGAAATCATCATCTGTAGAAAAAGCATCAAGATAAGTAAATACAGTATTCCCTTCAACATGTCCGGGATCATCAATATTCACGTGAGAAGGATCAGTATACATAGAACGGATCTTCTGCCAGACAGTATCTCTATCATCGCTCAGATAAATACAATTGCCTAAACTTTTACTCATCTTCTCCTTACCGTCAGTTCCGGGCAAGCGACGTGCAAAAGTATTTTCTGGAAGCATGATCTCTGGTTCCACGAGTACAGGTGCATAAATCTGGTTAAAGCGACGTACCAATTCGCGCGTTAACTCAAGCATAGGCTCCTGATCTTCACCTGCAGGAACTGTAGTAGCTTTAAAAGCCGCAATATCTGCAGCCTGTGAAACAGGGTAGCAGAAGAACCCCAAAGGAATATTGGCCTCAAAATTACGCATTTTGATTTCTGTCTTCACTGTAGGATTACGCTGTACCCGACTTACACTGACCAGATTAGCCAGATAAACCGTCAATTCGGCAAGTTCGGGAATGCGACTTTGAATATAAAGGGTACATCTATCCGGATCCAGACCGGCTGAAAGATAATCCAAAGCTACCTCAATAATATTTTGCCTGATTTTCTCAGGATTATCAGCATTATCTGTCAAAGCCTGGACATCAGCCATAAAGACGAACATCCGATCATAATCACCTCTATTCTGGAGTTGAACACGACGGCGGAGTGATCCCACATAATGTCCAAGATGAAGTCTTCCTGTTGGGCGGTCACCCGTTAAAATAATTTTCCCCATTGAAATTACCTATTCTTTTTATATTAAAAATCCTCTATCCTCACTTATAAAGACACTTAATCATCAAGTAAAAGACAAAAGGATTCAACTATCTTACAATTAATTCAATAAAACTTACTATTCCCATTAGAAATCTACGCTCTTTGGTGTACGAGGGAATGGGATGACATCCCGGATATTCTGCATACCTGTCACAAAAAGTACGAGACGCTCAAATCCAAGTCCGAATCCTGCATGAGGGCAAGAACCATACTTACGTGTATCCAGATACCACCACATATCCTTCATTGGAATATGACGACGCCCAATCTCAGAAAGAAGTTTGTTATAATCAGCCTCACGAACACTACCACCGATAATTTCTCCAATCTGCGGGAAGAGCACATCTGTACCCTGCACCGTTTTGTCATCAGCATTAATCTTCATATAGAAAGCCTTGATATCCTTAGGATAATCAGTCATGATCACCGGACGCTTGAAATGCTGCTCTACCAGATAGCGCTCATGTTCACTGGCAAGATCCACTCCCCAGTAAACAGGATTATCAAACTGATGGCCGTTTTTCACAGCCTCTTCCAAGATTTTAATTCCCTCAGTATAAGGCAGACGGACAAAATCTTCCTTGAGAATCCCTTGAAGACGTTCTATCAATCCCTTATCTATCATCTTGTTCAGGAATGTCAGATCATCAGGACAATGATCCAAAGCATATTTTACACAGAATTTGATAAAATCTTCTTCAAGATCCATCAGTTCCGGCATATCCATAAAGGCAATTTCCGGTTCAATCATCCAGAACTCTGCCAGATGACGCGGAGTATTAGAATTCTCAGCACGAAATGTAGGACCAAAAGTATAAATTGCACCCAATGCCGTAGCTCCAAGTTCACCTTCCAACTGACCAGATACCGTCAGATTCACCTTCCTGCCGAAGAAATCCTCACTATAATCTGTTTTTCCTTCTTCAGTCGGTTTTAACTTGTCATGGTCAACATCAAGAGTAGTCACTTGAAACATATCACCGGCACCCTCTGCATCAGAGGATGTAAGTAACGGAGTATTGAAATAATAGAATCCATGCTCATCAAAATATTTATGGATTGCCATGGCTAAATTATGGCGAATACGGAAAACAGCTCCAAAGGTATTTGTACGAAGACGAAGATGAGCATACTTACGCATATATTCAAAGCTCTGCCCCTTTTTCTGCATCGGATAATCTGAAGGGCAAAGACCATAAATCTCGATGCTGCTGCATTGGATTTCAAAAGATTGCCCCTTTCCTTTACTTTCAACCAAAGTACCGATAGCACCAATGCATGAACCAACAGTAATTTTCTTCAATGTGTCTGCTTCTACAACTGTTGGATCAACAACAATTTGTATATTATTAATCGTAGAGCCATCATTTAAAGCTATAAACTCAACCACTTTGCTACTACGGTGGAAACGAACCCATCCCTTTACGTTGATTTCTTTTCCTAAGTCAGCACCTTTCAAGGCATCAATTACTTTTGTTCTTTTCATTTCTCCTTAAATGTTAATTATCAAAAAGCCGGCTTCAAATACAGCCGGCTCCCTAAAATTATTCAAATGCCCCCATACGAAGCATCTCCACTTCTTGCTCCGTGAGGAAACGCCAATCTCCACGCCGAAGGTACTTTTTAGTCAAACCTGCAAAAAGTACCCGGTCAAGACGTATAACACGATAACCCAGACTTTCAAATATACGGCGGACAATACGATTCTTTCCACTGTGGATTTCAATACCGACCTTGGTTTTATCCCTATCGTCCGTATATTCTACGGCATCTGCATGTACTTCACCATCCTCTAATGTGACACCATCAGCAATCTGCTGGAGATCATGTGCCGTAACAGACTTATCAAGTTGAACCCCATAAACCTTCTTTTTCAAGAATTTAGGATGAGTCAATTTACTTGCCAGGTCACCATCATTAGTCAAAAGGAGTACACCTGTAGTGTTGCGATCCAAACGGCCAACTGGGTAGATACGCTCAGGGCAAGCTCCCTTAACGAGGTCCATCACCGTTTTACGTTGCTGCGGATCATCACTTGTGGTTACAAAACCTTTCGGTTTATTCAAGAGAATATAGACTTTCTTCTCTAATGAAACGATCTGGTCATGAAACTTCACCTCATCAGAACGGAGCACTTTTGTACCAAGTTCTGTAACGACCTTTCCATTCACCTGAACCACACCTGCCTGGATAAACTCATCTGCTTCACGGCGAGAACAAACTCCGGCATTAGCAAGAAACTTGTTCAAGCGGATCGGTTCATTTGGATCGACATTCTCCTCTTTATATTTTATCTGTTTTTTCTGACTATATTTTGCATTCGGGTCATAATCATCACTATGCTGGCGATACCCATCACTGTTATTTCCATAGGCATTATGGTTATTTCCATAACCTCCATGATTATTATAGCCTCCACGGTTATTATTATAGCCTCCACGAGACTGATAACCACCTTGATTATTGTAGCCTCCACGAGACTGATAACCACCTTGATTATTGTAGCCCCCACGAGACTGATATCCGTTACGAGACTGGTAACCGCCTCGTGACTGATAACCACTGTGAGATTGGTAACCACCATGAGATTGGTAACCGCCTTCCTCTTCGGTATTATTGTTATAACGTGGGCGATAACCGCCTTCTGCATCAGGAGTATTGTAACGTGGACGATAACCGCCTGTATCTTCTGGATTGTCATTATTATATCGTGGACGATATCCACCTTGCTGACGCGATTGATATCCGCCACGATTATTGCCATATCCACGGTTATTATTATAACTACCAGAGTTATATCCGCCTCTATTATTACTATATCCTCCACGAGGAGAATGATACCCACCACGAGAGGCATAGCCATTACGCTGATTAGAATCTGCTCCTCCCTGCAGGCCTTCGCCAAAACCTTCCGGCAGAAATCCGCCTTCATTAGCATTATTACTGCCTCGATTAGAACTATAAGCTCTTTGAACGTGAATACGGGGGCGAGGACGACCTTGGCCCCGATAATTATTTTGAGTATTATCTGAAGACTTATAGCTTTCGCGACTATCCTCGTTATTGTTACGACTGCTATCGTTATTTACAGCAGACGCATCTTTAAGATTGTTTTCGTTTTCTTCTGAATCCATTTCTAATTTTCTTTAATGGCCTCACGGCCAGGTTAGTTAAAATAAAACCTTAAAATTCTATATAAATTATATACAACGCTAATCTATCTGAAAACACACTATTTATTCATTTATTTGCTGAGCGACAATGGAATTGAGAATCAATATCTTTTCACACATAAAGTAGCTTCTAATTTAGAATCCAAAATAAGGCAGACTATGTTATCCACTTTTAAATTTGTTTTTATTAATAAATGATAAGCAGTTGATCTTACAATCAATTAGCAACATTTTACATTCCTGTATAATTTCCCGGATTAACCGCAAGTAATTCCTTCTTTACACTATCGCTAACGTTTAAACCCTCTATAAAATCATGAATCTTCTCTTCCGTAATTTTTTCATTGGTTCGAGTAAGCATTTTCAATGCTTCGTATGGATTTGGATATCCTTCACGACGCAGAATAGTCTGAATAGCTTCCGCCACTACTGCCCAATTATTCTTCAAATCCTCATCAATTTTTTCCTCATTAAGGATCAGTTTCCGAAGTCCCTTTACAGTACTCTGTATAGCAATGATGCTATGTCCTATGGGCACACCTACATTACGAAGGACTGTAGAATCTGTAAGATCTCTCTGAAGGCGACTTACCGGTAATTTACGAGCCAGGAACTGAAGGATTGCATTAGATAGGCCCAAATTACCCTCACTGTTTTCATAATCAATCGGATTTACCTTATGAGGCATAGCACTGGATCCTACTTCACCTTTCTTGATTTTCTGTTTGAAATATTCCATAGAAATATACATCCAGAAATCCCGATCAAGGTCAATGATAATCGTATTGATTCGACGAAGGGCATCAAACAGAGCTCCTAAATTATCATAATTACTAATCTGGGTTGTGTACTGTTCACGCTGCAAACCCAGTTTATCCTGAACGAACTGGTCTCCTATCTTCTTCCAGTCATAGTCAGGATAAGCAACATGGTGCGCATTATAATTACCTGTAGCTCCCCCAAACTTGGCGGTAATTTTACAAGCCTTCAACGCATTGAGTTGTACAGTCAACCGATATACATAAACCTCTATCTCTTTCCCCAAACGAGTAGGAGAAGCCGGTTGGCCGTGAGTTTTAGCTAACATCGGAATATCTTTCCATTCCTCCGCATAACCTTGAAGCAGGTCAATCATTTCCTGCAGTTGAGGGATATAGACTTCAGTAATAGCATCCTTAATCATCAAAGGTGCTGCTGTATTATTGATATCCTGTGAAGTCAAGCCGAAATGAACAAAATCTTTATACTTTTCATCGATACCCAATTTATCAAACTGCTCTTTGATAAAATATTCTACCGCTTTCACATCATGATTCGTAATCTTCTCTATATCCTTAACACGTTGAGCATCAAGTTCAGAAAGGTTCTCATAGATAGAACGTAATTGACTGAAAAGTTGATGATCAAAAAACTTCAACTGCGGCAAAGGAAGTTCACAAAGTGTAATGAAATATTCTACTTCTACGTGGACACGATAACGTATAAGAGCATACTCGGAAAAATAGTTTGCTAAAGGTTCCGTTTTACTTCGGTAGCGACCATCAATAGGGGAAATCGCTGTTAAGACATGAAGATTCATTTTCGTGTATATTAATTCGGTGCAAATATAATGATTAAAATCGATAAAGCCTAAGATAGAATTGATAAATTATTTTAAAACAGAGAAAAACATATAAACCTATTAAAAATGCTCCCTGTACTACAACCAATTGATAACTTCTCATACCCTATCAATCAACTACTCCGATACGGTCAAACTGTATATATAAAAAATCCCTGCAGTCCCGAAAGACTACAGGGAACACCCCTCGTGGGCGTTGACGGATTCGAACCGCCGACCCTCTGCTTGTAAGGCAGATGCTCTAAACCAGCTGAGCTAAACGCCCTCTTCGTGTAGAACGGTTGCAAAGGTAAAGACTTTCTTCCATTCCACCAAACTTTTCACTGACTTTTTTAAGAAAATCAAGAAGCTAACCCTGCATATATTCTGATTTTCTGATAGGAAAACGCTAAAAGAACATATTAAATATCCACAAATACCTTTATCTTTAAGACCACTATAAGAAAAAGCACAAAAGATAAAATAACAGAAAAGGGGCGATTCCAGATGAAATCGTCCCTTTTTATTAGTTTAGAAAATTTACTTATTCAGCAACCTGAACAGTAGCGCGACGGTTGAAAGAAATTGGAGAGAGTTCATCTACACCACCTTCACCCTTAGCGTTAATATTACTGCTATCAACACCCATCTTGACAAGTTCTTTAGCAACAGTCTGAGCACGTCTTTCAGACAACTTCTGATTGAAAGCAGGAGTACCAGTTGCTTTATCAGCATAACCAGTTACATCCAACTTGCAGCTATTCTGCTTTGCATAATTTGCAACGGCGCGAACGTTTACAAGATCTTTTTGAGAAGCAATTGTTGACTTACCAAGATTGAAGAATACAGAAACTGGAGTATTAACGAATTCCTTAACGCTCTCAGCTGGCTTCTGGTTTGCGAGCTCATTCTTCAGACGCTCATTCTCAGCATTTGCATCATTGAGTTGGCTCTTCAATGCATCAATCTGAGACTGATGCATTGCATTCAAGGCATCTACATCAGGAGTCTTGTTCCATTTAGCCTTTCCAAGATTGATATTGATACCAACCTCAGCATACAACTGGTTGTCATGAGCATCCCAGCCACGGTGGCCATAGTCACCTTTCTGGATACCATCACCATCATTTTCCATGCAAATCCAGCCACCTTCAGCAAATAGATTTACCTTCTTGCTAACCTTCCAACTTGACTGCAAGCCAATGCTGAAGTCCATTGCATAACGATTATAGGTCATAGAACGTGAAACACCTGCACCTGCAAATGGGATCAGATTCCATACACGATTAGGGTTATAGCCACAGATCAGATTACTCAGGTTGAACATAACTTGTTCATTTACAGTCCAATACCTATTAGCGTTACCAGTATTGTTATTATCTGTAACTGTTTTCCCCCAAATTCCCTGAACTTTAGTACGAAGACCAATTCCAGGAGTAAACCATTTTCCTAAAGCAATAGAAGCGCCCGGATTAGAGCGGAATTTCTTCAGCGGAGATTTAGAAAGACCCAATCCATGCTCCTCATTAGAATACCATGCATTCCAACTGGCACCTCCCTGAATAAACCAATTACTCCAGAAAGAATTTGTTGCCACACTGTACTTCTCTGAAGGTGTAGCACCTTGTGCATTCTGTTCGTCCTGAGCGAAAGCCCCCATAGACATTGTAGTAGCACAAGCCAAAAGAATCAAAAATTTTTTCATAACTTTTAATTTAACACTCAATTTAGATTTATTATTTCTCTTAATTTCATCGCAAAGATAAACAATATTTTAGTATTATCCATTTTTATTGAAAAAAAATTGTAGTTTTTAACTAAAAATCCCACGAACACAATCCCTTTATCACATTATAGAGCATGGAAACAATTCTTTTTGGAATTAGATTTACATCTTCAACATGATGATTGACTTCTTTTCACTGACTTTTCCTCAGAAATCTCTAACAAAGCAGCCATTAAGTCATAAGAAAGGCCTCATAAGATTTATCATCTTTCTTTACACATGGATCTTTTAACAGGACTCATCCAATAAATGGTCAATTTCTTGCTGTGTAAGAATACCTACAATACATTTCCCATCTGGTGTGTATTTAGGATGAGGACAGGCAAACAAACTATTGACAATGTTTTCCATCTCTTCATTATTAAGCACCTGCCCTTGTGGTATAGCAGCATTACGAGCCAGACTTAAGGCTAAAGTCCGATTAATCTCATCTTTAACTTTAGACCCCTTCTCAATTGCGGAATTAATCATGTCAGAAACCACTTGGGTAAAATCCAAACCTTCCAAACCATCTGGAACACCATTGACCGCATAACTGCCTTTGCCCAAATCAGAAAGTTCAAAACCGAGTTCTTCCATCTCTGGCATGACAATTTCCAGCATCGTCTGGTCAGAAGCTGATATCCGGACGACTTCAGGAAACAATACTCGTTGTGAATGGTTCTTATGCAGCTCTAATCGTTGAAGATATTGCTCGTACAGGATGCGGATATGAGCTCTGTGCTGATCGATGAACATGAGCCCTGACTTAACAGCAGTAAGGATATATTTCCCCTTATACTGATAATGGGCGGGAGACTTTTCATCTGTAATTTTCGAACTGTGGTCAGGCTCAGAAGAAACTCCACTTTCGGGAAAGATTTCCTTTTCCTGATGGGTTTGTTTCTTCCCTAACCCTTCATAAAGTTTCTCCCATTGATCAGGAGCAGCAGAAGGGACATGTTCTGAATGAGTTTGATCGAACGGATTATAACTGGAATTATAATCAACCTTCGGAGTCACGATATTACTATTCGGATTGAACACCGGTATATCTGGTTTCCCAGCCGTATCAAAGTCAATAGAAGGAACATCATTAAACATCCCGACGGCATCCCTCACAGCAGCAGAAAGAATCTGCCAGATGGTCTGTTCGTTATCAAACTTTATTTCAGTTTTGGTAGGATGGATATTGACATCAATATTTTTGGGATCCACATCAAAGTTAATGAAGTACGGGATCTGTTCGTCCGAATGTATCAAACGCTCATAAGCATTTACAACAGCCTTGTGAAAATAAGGATGACGCATAAACCGGCCATTCACGAAAAAAAACTGTTTGACACCCTTTTTTCTGGCTGATTCCGGTTTCCCGACAAAACCATTAATCTTACCAAGTGTCGTATCGACCTTTAGAGGCAGCAAATCCTGATTTAATCGTTTTCCAAAAACCTCAACAATTCGCTGGCGAAAATTACCTGGACGAAGACTGAATAATTCTGTTCCATTACTATGCAAAGTAAAGGCTATCTGTGGATCAACCAGAACAATACGCTCAAAGGCCATGATAATATTGTTCATCTCAGTCGTATTCGACTTAAGGAATTTTCTACGGGCTGGGACATTAAAAAACAGATTTTCAACTTTAAGATTGCTGCCTACAGGACAAGAACAGGGTTCCTCACCAACAAACTTAGAAGCTGAAATCGACAAGTGAGAACCTATTTCATCTTCCGGCTGACGTGTCTTTAGTTCTATCTGGGCAACAGCAGCAATAGAAGGCAGGGCCTCACCTCGAAAGCCCATAGTATGAAGTGCAAACAAGTCGTCAGCTTTTCTGATCTTTGAAGTTGCATGACGTTCAAAAGCCAGTCGGGCGTCCGTTTCTGACATGCCACAGCCATCATCAATCACCTGGATTGATGTACGGCCAGCATCCACCACTAAGACATGTATAGTTGTTGCTCCCGCATCTACAGCATTTTCCACTAGCTCCTTGATTACAGAAGCAGGACGTTGTATTACTTCCCCAGCAGCAATCTGATTAGCCACTGAATCCGGAAGAAGTTGTATTCTGTCACTCATAAACGAACGCTTTTACTATTCAACTTTATTTACCAAAAGGTAAAATTTCTCACAATAATGTAAATCCATCAAACTAAGGATGCAAAAAGATCACATCAGATTCCAAACATAAAGAAACTTCTCAGCAGATACGGTTAGACAATAGTCCTTTATCGCTATCCCTTTCGTTGTGGAGGTTGGGACTTGGGAAAATCCCGGCGAGGAGATTCAGGACTTGTATTCTCAAGATGCTGTAAAGGAGCTCTATGACGTTTTTCGACCTTTAACTGCTGTGTTTGACTCTTTCCCCTCCACACGAAAATATCATTTTTATCTTTCGGACGCAAGTCTGCAAACCATTCAAAATCAGGAAGTTTTAATTTCGAAGGTGGAATCTGAGTCATGGGATAAAGTGTACCTTGAGCTTTGGGCATCCATATACGCTGCATCTTCCTTTGAGGAGACATATACATACGCATGGTATCTGTCTCTGTATAATTTAAACCCATCAAAGAACTGTCTTTGTCATTAACAGGAAAGTAAACAGCTTGTACATTACCTATTGCCACCGAGGTACGAAGATTCCCATGTGTAAAGAAGGAATGCATCACCTTTGAAGACACCTGATTAAAATGCATACTATCAGGAAGTATTTCTACAGATAAAGACTGTCCGATTACATTAACCTGCCGAAGAGTAGAATCAGCCAGATAAGCCTCAATCACTTCACCCAACAACTGCCGGCCTTCATTCCAGACAATAGGATCGTGATACATGGTCATACATGAGTCTTTGCTATTATAGACCAAGGAATCACAGATAGCTTGAATATCAGTACGAAAAGCTTTCACCTTATGAAAAGCAAACACCTTACGATAAGCATCCTTTTTATTAAGATTAAAAGAATAAATCTTCATCGTATCAGAATGGACATAAAGTGTATCCTTATGAGAATACTCAAAAGCTACAGGATTACGTGTCGCAAATCCATATCCGGTTTTTTCATTATATCGGAAGAGACCACAATGTAAGGCATTATGATTTTTATTATCTCTATAGATAACCCGTCCAAAGCCTAGACTATTTCCATTTTTTACATAAAAAAGACTGTCACCCGTAATAGTCTTGAAACCATCTTCTACCGTTGAACGCCCATACATCCGAGCCTTGTCTGTACGCGTGTTATAATAAGCATCAGAGGTTCTGATAATTGTCTTTCCAGAACGGATCCTGGATTTCGGGCCAAGAACATGTACCAGTTCCTTCCGGACATCATAATATAAGGTATCCGTAGAGATGATATGCTTGGGACTTCTAAGATGAACATTATAATAAAACACAGCTTTCCTGGTCTCCGGATAGTAAGTGCCCCAATCTGATACCAGTCGATTATGACCATCAACAAGAGATCCCCCATCAAAGAAAAAAATCTGATTATAAAGACGATCATAATTTAAACTATCCGTACGCAGAACCTGACTCCGATGATGGACAACAACATTCTTACGTGCTTCCATCTGCTCAACTGTCCCATCATACGTAGCACGCTCACATCTCAAGGAAAGTGTATCACCTTGCTTGAAATAAACATGTCCAAAAGCTTTTACAGAATTTGACTCCTGATAATAATAAGCACTGTCACAAGAAAGAAAGGCACCTAGATGACGAAAAGACACATGACCTTTCACAATCTGGGCTCCGGGATTATTGCCAAACTGGTTATAAAAAAGTTCATCAGCATGCAGAAGGTATATCCTATCAGCCTGATCCTTCTGACGCTGTTTCTTCACCGGTGTCATCGCCTGAACCAGAAAAAGGCTAAACAGGCATAGAATCAAAATAACAATGAATCTATGCCCGCGGTATAATGTATTTAACCCTTTATCCAAAGTCATCTTACCCAACCTTGATATTGGAAATGACAATTTTTATATCGTTCATTCATCCGTATATAGGTATGTTTTATCTTGTTCTCAATCCAGTTTTGAAGCACTTTTTCCTGTTCCTTTTTAAGGACTACATCCTTCATGACCTGAAAATCCTCAGATATTGTGGCTTTATGGCCTTTAACTCTATTTATAAGTTTAACCATTGCAACAGCCGTCTTGCCCTTGGAATCTATCATCCGAAAAGGAACTGACATCTCTCCAACTTTTAAAGTATCTACTACGCGGGCAACTTCCGTAGGAAGATCTTTCATTTGAAAACGAGAAGTACGGGCGGTCTGAGAATTATTTACCATCAATCCATGATTACTCTTCGTATCCTTATCATCAGAAAGATAGGTTGCTGCCTCCTCAAAGGTAAATTTCTTTGCCCGTATATCTCTTCCGATAGAATCCAACTGCTCTGTAGACTTAACAATAGCAGAATCGGACACCTGAGGTTTTAGAAGGATATGCCGGACATTGATTTTATCTCCACGCTTATCAATCAACTGTATGATATGATAACCGTATTCACTCTTTACAATTTTTGAAATCTTCTTAGGATCAGTTAGATTAAAAGCGACATTGGCAAATGCCGGGTCCAGTACACTACGTGCCACATAGCCTAACTCTCCACCATTACGTGCTGATGCCGGATCTTCCGAATAAAGACGGGCTAAAGTTGCAAAGGTGGTCTCACCTTTATTGATACGATCGGTAAAATCACGGAGTTGATTTTTAATTCTATCAATTTCTGACTGAACGATTTTAGGATGACGGGTTAATATCTCCACTTCAACCTTTGTCGGAACCTCTGGAATACTATCAGCCGGAATCGTTCTGAAGTAGGTACGAACCTGACCAGGGGTAACCTTTACATTCTCCACAATTTTCTCCCGTTCTTTTTGTATTAACTGTCGGTTCTTAAAATCATCATGCATTTCTTCACGCATTTGAGAGACACTCTCCTTACGATATTCTTCTAACTTTTCCTTTGAACCAATCATCTGTTCCCAATAATCGATCTGCTGGTCTATGCCTGAGATTACATCCGATTCTGAAACCTGGATACTATCCAGAGCAGCCTGATGAAGAAAAAGTTTCTGGACAGCGATTTGTTCAGGAATTGAACAATCCGGATCGCCGGAAAACTTCATTCCTTCAGCCTCACCCTGCAGACGCATGGCCTCAACATCTGATTTTAATATAGGCTCATCACCAACTACCCAAATCACTTCATCTACGATACTGTTTTCCTTAGGAGCAGAAATAGCCGTCGTGGAATCCTCCCCTTTCGATAGAGTATGAACTTTTGTGGCATTTGAATCCTGATCAACTGCCAGAACCTTGCCAGAATCAATTGCAGAAGAATCCGACATAGAATCTTTTCTCATTCCCTGACGAGATTGAGCTGCATACGAACCAACTCCCAGAAGAAGAAGAAAAGCTAAAAATATATGTTGTCCCTTTTTCATATTATAATCTAATTATGATGTTGATTTATCGTAGCCAATACTCGGGTATTCACCTTCACTGGATATTTTTTATGCAAAGATTCCACCCATCGTTTCTCCAAGAAATCCTGATAGTCAGCTATCACCTCAGACTGGACATCAGAAAAGTTTTCCGGCCCCTTCTTCAGCTTTTTACCAAACACACCTGTATAAGGATATCCCCTTACTGACTGAACAGGTCGGTTTACCTTAAATATATCGCGATCAACCAACGCATTATCTCCCTGTTTGAAAATTCCTCTTTGCGCATGCACATGAATAAAGGAATCCCCATCAAAGATATTATGCAAGATCTCAGGCCATTCTTCAAATGGCTTACCTTTTAAACTATGCCAGACGGTTTTCAATTCCGATTTATCTTTTGCATAACAGGCAACTCCTTTAAATCGAGGTTGATTCCATCTATATCTTTTCTTGTTTTTCTTAAAATATTTCGCCAATCCCCTTTTATCACAAGCTGCCTGATTCCAAACAGCCCGATTACTAATTTCATAAAGGAGCAATCCGTCATAATATTCCTGTATCAGATACCTCAAATCCAAATCACGAGCAGATAATTCTTTCACTTTTTGATTTAGAATCATTTCCCGGTTTACCTTAGCTCCCTCTGACAAGGAATCCAGTTTATGGTCGATTAATTGTTCACGAAAATCACTTGATTCAACAAACCGGCGGATATCCGTTTCTACAGAGTCATAAGGAAAAAAGGGGCGTTTTTTTTTCAATAATATGATATGGTACCCCATTGGAGAATATACAGGCCGGCTGATCTCACCCACTTGCAACTTCCATGCAGCATCCTCAAACTCTTTTAGAGCTTGGCCTTTAACCATCCACGGCAAATCACCACCCTCAGATGCAGATCTGGCATCACCGGAATATCTACGAGCCAGATCTGAAAAAGACCCACCTTTCTTGAGAACAGTATACAGTGAATCAGCAAGCAGCTGAGCCGTCCTTTGCTGTTGTATAGAGGTTCTCTGTCCCAGTGGAATCAGAATCTGAGCAACCTTGACCATACCACCATTATCATCTATGCGTTGTCGTGTATTGTCATAGATTCTGTGGGCCTCCTTATCCACATCTTCCACGCCAAGTAGCAAAGGTCGCACTTGCTGATCCCGATAAATCAGAAATTTCCGTTTGAAAGAGGAAAGCGTATCAAGATGTGCATCTAATGCCGCCCGTACCTTCAATTTGTAATCGACGAAAAGCGGGACAAAGTCTTTCACGCTCTTTCTGCCAATTACTCCTTCCTGATTATTTTTATAATAAGAATATTCAAACTCTGAACGGCTCACCGATTGTCCACCTATTGTCATAATAGTCGGATCATCCTGAGCGCCAGCAGTAATTCCAGCAAGAAGGAACGAAGCCACAAAAAATGCACGAATTCTCATGGTGGGAAAAACTTATTTAGTCCATTTCGTCAGGGCGGCTATAGTTAGGAGCCTCACTTGTAATCGTAATATCATGAGGATGGCTCTCCAAAACACCTGCATTTGTAATACGGGTAAATTTGGCATGATGAAGATCCTGAATCGTTGCCGCTCCACAATATCCCATTCCTGAGCGAAGTCCGCCAACGAGTTGGTAAATTACTTCCTGAAGAGTACCTTTATAAGGAACACGACCAGCAATACCCTCGGGAACCAGTTTTTTGGCATCCTTAATATCATTTTGAAAATATCGGTCACGAGAGCCGTTCTTCTGCTCCATAGCTTCTAGAGAGCCCATTCCACGATATTCCTTGAATTTACGTCCGTTAAAGATAATCGTATCACCAGGAGATTCTTCGCAACCGGCAACCATGGATCCAATCATGACGCAACTTCCACCTGCAGCAAGGGCCTTTGCCACATCACCGGAATAGCGGATACCCCCATCAGCAATCAATGGAACATGCGTATCCTTCAAAGCAGAATAGACATCATAAACGGCACTCAACTGTGGAACTCCTACACCTGCAATGATACGTGTCGTACAGATAGAGCCCGGTCCTATACCTACTTTCACAGCATCTGCGCCATGCTCGACAAGAAATTTTGCAGCTTCTCCTGTAGCTACATTACCTACAACTACGTCAACGTTAGGAAAAGAAGATTTCACCTCATCCAATTTCACGATCACGCCTTTGGAATGGCCATGAGCCGTATCAATGACAATAGCATCAACTCCAGCCTCCACAAGTGCTTGTACCCGGTCAAGCGTATCAAACGTAACACCAACACCAGCAGCAACACGTAACCGACCTTTTTCATCTTTACAGGCCATCGGTTTATCTTTCGCCTTCGTGATATCTTTGTATGTAATCAATCCTACCAAATGGTTAGCATTGTCAACAACCGGCAACTTTTCTATCTTATATTCCTGCAGAGTATGAGCAGCTGACTTCAAGTCAGTCTGTTGCTGAGTCGTGACAAGATTCTCTTTTGTCATAACGACATCAATTTTCTTATCCATCTGCTGTTCAAAGCGAAGGTCACGATTAGTCACGATACCTACCAAATGATTATCTTCGTCCACGACGGGAATCCCTCCTATATGATACTCATGCATCATATCAAGGGCATCTTTTACTGTTTTCCCACGGAGAATGGTTACCGGATCATAGATCATACCGTTCTCTGCACGTTTAACGATAGCCACATGGCGAGCCTGCTCTGCGATAGGCATATTCTTATGAATAACCCCGATACCACCTTCACGTGCTATCGCAATGGCCATAGCCGATTCCGTTACAGTATCCATTGCAGCCGTCACAAAAGGAACATTCAAATTGATATGACGAGAAAATTTGGTTTTTAACTGTACCTCTTTAGGCAAGACTTCTGAATAAGCGGGAATCAATAGGACGTCGTCAAATGTAAGACCGTCCATTACAATTTTATCTGCAACAAATGATGACATATGTAATTTTAGAAATTTATTGCGTGCAAATATACCAATAATTTTTCAGATAAGTCCCGTCTTTTATGATTTTCATTTTCAATTAAAGCAATTTAACCCAAATCAGCGTAAGCATTGCATTTCTCTATCTTATTCTCCGTATCTGACAAGATTATAACAAAGCACAAAAACAAGCAGGTTCCCCTTTCTTCAGGAAACCTGCCTTACTATAATTGGTTAGAAAAAATCAATTTGCTTGTTCCGACAGAAACTTGATACGTACCAGTCGGATTTCGTCTTCCGTATAATCATCTCCGAGTTCATCCATAGCCACCTCAAGTTGATCTGTCTCGCTATTCATAAAATAGTCATAGACATCATCTATACGATCTTCATCCATCACATCATTGATAAAATAATCAATATTGATTTTAGTACCACTGAATACGATTGCTTCCACCTCACTTAAAAGTTCGTCAAATTCCAAACCTTTTGCACGAGCTATTTCGTCAAGAGGGATTTGTCTGTCAATGCTATGGATGATATTCACCTTAAGCATACTTCTCTTGACCACAGTTCTTACCCGCAGCTCTTCTGGTCGCTGGATATTATTCTCTTTACAATATTTCTTTATTAGATTACAAAAATCATTACCATAGTGTTTAGCTTTTCCAGCTCCTACTCCTTGAATCTGCTGAAGTTCATCCAAACTAACAGGATACATAGTAGCCATCTGTTCCAAAGACACATTCTGGAAAATGACATAAGGAGGAACTCCCTGTTTCTCAGCTTTTTCCTTACGCAGGTTTTTCAGCATAGTAAATAGTTCCGGATCAAGAGCAGAAGTGGCTCCATCACTGGAATCATCTTCAATCCCCTCACCTCTATAATCATGGTCTTCCACAATCAGAAAAGATTTAGGATGTGCGATAAAATGCTTACCGGCAACTGTCAATTTCAGAATACCATAGCTCTCTACATCTTTCTTCAGATAACCTGACAGAAGAGCCTGACGAATAACTGGATTCCAGATACTTTCCTTCATATCCTCTCCTAAGCCAAACTCTTCAAGTTGGTCATGCTTATGAGAAACCAAATTATCTGTTGCGCGTCCTTTGACGAAATCAACGACATAGTTCTGACGAAAATTCTCTTTCAATGCTTTAACTGCTCTCAACACAATCAATAAAGCATCCCTTGCTTCAATTTTTTTCTTAGGATGTAAGCAATTATCGCAGTTGCCACAATTATCTTTAGGGTATTTCTCGCCAAAATAATGAAGTAGCATTTTCCTTCGACAAACCGAAGATTCAGCATACGCAGCCGTTTCCTGAAGAAGTTGTCTGCCAATATCCTGTTCCGCAACAGGTTTGCCTTCCATGAACTTTTCCAGTTTTTTCAAGTCTTTTTGTGCATAGAATGCGATACAGAGACCTTCACCTCCATCACGCCCGGCACGTCCGGTTTCCTGATAATATCCCTCAAGACTTTTCGGGAAATCATAATGGATGACAAAACGCACATCAGGCTTATCTATTCCCATTCCGAAGGCAATCGTAGCTACAATGACATCAATACGTTCCATAAGGAAATCATCCTGCGTTTGAGAACGTGTGGCTGAATCCAAACCAGCATGGTAAGGAGCGGCCTTGATATCATTCACCTTTAATACAGCAGCCAACTCCTCAACTTTCTTTCGTGATAGACAATAAACGATACCGCTCTTCCCCGAATGCTGCTTAATAAATTTAACGATTTGAGTATCCACATCACTTGTTTTCGGGCGGACCTCATAATAAAGATTAGGTCTATTGAAAGAACTCTTGAATTCTTTTGCATCAGTAATGCCCAATGTTTTAAGAATATCCGACCGAACCTTATCTGTAGCCGTAGCCGTCAAGGCAATGATCGGAGCTCGCCCCAAGATGTCAATAGCTTTACGGATATTCCGGTATTCCGGACGGAAATCATGTCCCCACTCCGAAATACAATGAGCCTCATCCACAGCATAAAAAGAGATCTTTACATCCTTCAGAAAAGCAAACTTTACTTTCTTGACAACAGTAGTATTACCGTTTTCATCCTTTTCCTCTTCTTCTTTCAACAAAGATTCTGGAGCCACATACAGAAGTTTCGTTATACCACTTAGGACATCCTTTTTCACCTTTTCCACCTCAGATTTATTCAAGGAAGAATTCAGGTAATGGGCCACACCTTCAGATTCACTCATTCCATTGATAACATCAACTTGATTTTTCATCAAAGCAATAAGTGGTGAAATAACAATAGCCATCCCATCCATAATCAAGGAAGGGAGTTGGTAACACAGACTTTTTCCTCCACCGGTAGGCATAAGGACAAAAGTATCGTTTCCTGCTATGAGGTTCCGGATAATTGCTTCCTGATCGCCTTTGAATTTATCAAAGCCGAAAAAGCGCTTTAACTCTACTGTAAGATTAACTTTTTTTTCCATATAACAAGCTGACCCATCTTTACACTATGAGTAGTTTTCTTATTATTCTCTACTGGTCTTTACAATGAAAGAATATTGATTCTGATCATCTTTTCTTTCCTATTGTTTCGTCCACAAATAATATTGAATAGTACCCCTGAAAAATATTTTATTCAACAGAGCAAGTTCATTCTTTACACCACGGGAAAACTTCCAAACTTTCAAAAAACAAAATCTTTTAATTTGAATTTTCTCCCGATGGCAAAAGAATAGCAGATCATCATTTAAAAATTAAAGTTTCGGTTTCTCATTTTATCAGGCCGAACGCAGATGCGCTCTATTAAACTGATCCTTGGCATAATCCAAAGTCACTTCAAACTTCTTTAATCTTTTGGAAGGGATTTCAAACATAGCTTCCATCATTATTGACTCTACTATAGAACGAAGTCCACGGGCACCTAACTTAAAGTCAATAGCCTTATCGACAACAAAATCAAATACCGCATCATCAATAGTCAATTCAATGCCGTCCATACTGAACAGTTTGATATACTGCTTGATGATCGAATTTTTTGGTTCTACAAGAATCCGTCTTAAAGCTACACGATCAAGCGGCTTCAAATAAGTAAGTACGGGAAGTCGTCCAATTAGTTCAGGAATTAATCCAAAAGATCTCAAATCTTGAGGGCGGATATACTGCATCAAATCACCCTTGTTAACCTTTCTTATATTTTGAACCGAATTATAACCAACCGTATGTGTATTTAACCTCTGGGCAATTTTACTTTCAATACCATCAAAAGCACCACCACAGATAAACAGGATGTTCTTGGTATTTACATGGACATATTCCTGATCAGGGTGCTTTCTACCTCCCTGAGGCGGCACATTTACCATTGTACCTTCGAGCAATTTCAGCAAACTCTGTTGTACCCCTTCACCGCTGACATCTCGAGTAATGGAAGGATTATCCCCTTTTCTGGCAATCTTATCTATTTCATCTATAAAGACTATGCCCCGTTCAGTTGCCTCAACATTATAGTCAGCTACTTGAAGAAGTCTTGACAAGATACTCTCTACATCCTCACCCACGTATCCAGCTTCGGTAAACACAGTGGCATCAACAATAGTAAAAGGAACATTAAGTAACTTAGCAATTGTATGTGCAAGCAAAGTCTTACCCGTACCTGTACTTCCAACCATGATAATATTACTTTTTTCTATCTCTACCCCATTATCATCAGCAGGCTGTTGTAAACGCTTATAGTGGTTATAGACTGATACTGATAAATACTCTTTTGCCTCATCTTGCCCAATCACATATTCATCAAGATATTTTTTTATTTCTTTCGGCTTAGGCAATTTTTTCAACTTGAATGGATGTTGCGAAGGTTCACTGGGAGATTCCTCTTTCAAAACTCCTGTCTGCTTGACAATGTCGTATGCCTGCTTGGCACAATCCTCGCAAATATAACCACTCAAGCCTGAAATGAGGAGTTTCACCTCATCTTCAGATCTTCCGCAAAAGCTACAAACTTTCTTTGGCATAAATTTATTCTTTCTTTTCTTTCTTCGCTTCTTTCTTAGGCAAGAGGACCTTGTCTATCATTCCATAATCTTTGGCCTCAACAGCTGTCATCCAATGATTTCTATCACTGTCTTTCCACACCTTATCGTAAGATTGATGAGAATGATTAGAAATGATAGTATACAATTCTTTCTTGAATTTCTGGATTTCCTTAGCTTCGATTTCAATATCTGAAGCCTGACCTTGAACACCGCCAAGCGGCTGGTGAATCATGACACGACTATGCTCCAGCCCGGAGCGTTTACCTTCCTTACCGGATACAAGTAAAATAGCAGCCATTGACGCAGCCATACCTGTACAGATCGTAGCCACATCACTGGAAATAAACTGCATGGTATCATAAATCCCTAAACCAGCTGTCACACTTCCACCAGGGCTATTGATATAAATAGAAACGTCTTTACCCGGATCAGAAGAATCCAGATAAAGCAACTGAGCCTGTAGCGTGTTCGCTGTATAGTCGTCAATTTCTGTTCCTAAAAAGATGATGCGATCCATCATCAGGCGTGAGAACACATCCATCTGGGTAACGTTCAACTGACGTTCTTCAAGAATATAAGGATTCAAATATTGCTGCTGTGCATTCACGACATCATCCAGCACCATGCTATTCATATTCAGTTTTTGAGTAGCATATTTTCTGAAATCACTTTTTACGTCCATTAATTTTCCTTTCTTATTTATTACACAAATAAAGGAGGGATTTTAACCTTCCTTCTTTCTTCCATCTTTTATCTTACGAAAGACCTTCATCCGTTACAAGAAAAGTCATGGGGACTTCCTCGTTATTTCAACGAACAGCTATTTCTACATAAAGCATAAACAGCTTCATTCCCTTATAAACAGTTCCCTTGAAAGACGAAAAAGGGGTCATCGACCTTCCTTCTTTCATTCGTAGAAACAAAGATAGGAAAAAAAGTCGATAACCCTTTAAAAAAAGAATTTTTTTTCTTAAAATTTATTTTTCGCTCATCATCTTGTTAAAATCATCCAAAGTTATCTCTTTCGGATCCAACTTGACAACTTTCTTCAAGGCCTCAGTCAATTTCCGATCAACTGCGCGGTCAACAAGAGCATCATTATTCTGATTTTTCTTGAGCATTTCATCAGCATAATTATCTATATACTCCTGCGGAACATTATCCATACCATACTGAGCAAACTGGGCACGGGCTGCTTCCTTAGCAGTATCCTTAACATCATTGTCATCAATCTTTATTCCGTTAGCCTCAACCAACTGGTTCTTAATCAATTGCCAGGTAAGCTGCTTGATACTCTGATCATAGTTTTTATCCACAAAAGCCTGATCCTTGTCCTTGTTGGTAGCCAGCATAATACGTTTAAGAAGGCTATCCGGATAGGTTACTTTTCCAACCTTTTTCTCACAATGAGCACGAACATCCTGAATAAATTTATAGTCAGAATCGGTGGCTAATTGAGCCTTAAGGCCGACAGTAATTTTATCACGAAATTCCTTTTCATTCTTCACGGTACCCTTGCCAAACACGCTATCAAAGAGTTCCTGATCTACAGGATGCTTCACGAAGCGCTGGATTTCAGACACTTGAAAAGTGACATCATTCACATGATCCTTCACATCCTTTCTGTCAATTTTCAACAAGGAAGACACTTCCGTATCATTGTCAGGATAAGCTTTTCTCGGATTAAATGTGATAACATCACCCAATTTCACATTATCAAAAAGTTTCTTTTGGTCATCAACCTTGATGTATTTCGGCATAATGACAGCTTCGTCAATAGAGATACCGTCTTCCTTAGCATTACCCTTCTCATCAAGTTCTACAAGATGTCCTTTCAGCATATCACCATCAGCATAGTCCTTAGCCTGTTCATACTTACCAGATCGGGAAGCGAACATTTCTACTTGTTGATCCAGAAGTTTGTCATCTACAGTGATATTATAATATTCAATCTTATCTCTCCCGGTAAGGGCAACCTTGAATTCAGGAGCTACAGCGATATCAAAGAGAAAAGTATAAGGAGGTTCTTTCGACAGATCCTGAGGCTGTTGCTTATCAGAAGGAAGCGGTTCGCCTAACATCTGTATCTTATTATCCTTTACATACTTATAAATTTGATTTCCTACGAATTTATTGATAGAATCTGCTTTTACAGAAGCTCCAAATTGACGTTTAATCAGGCCCATTGGAATCATACCCGGACGGAATCCTGGTTCTTTTGCACGTTTACGATAGTCCTTCAGTGTCTTCTCGACATCAGTTTTGTAATCAGGCTCTTCAACTATCATCGTCAACAAGCCATTGACTTGGTCAGGATTTTCAAATGAAATTTTCATCTCTGATGTATTTGTTATTTAATTAATTATGCAGCAATAGAAGTGCAAAATTACGCAATAATAGCGAATATTCCTAATAAAAGGTGAAAAATTTGTTTTTTTTACCATCTCATAATTATTTCTCCATTTCCGTTTCAGAGTCTTCCTCAGCCTCCTCATCTTCAACGTTCGGCTTAAAGCGACGATAGACAAAATTTTCACTTAAATAATTCTTTCGAACGATCGGATTAACCGCCAATTCTTCAGGCAATCCCTGGAAAAGTATACGGCCTTCAAATAGAAGATAAGCACGATCCGTAATAGACAGTGTTTCCTGCACATTATGGTCAGTTATCAAGATGCCGATATTACGATATTTTAATCGCCAGACGATATGCTGGATATCTTCGACGGCTATCGGATCCACCCCTGCAAAAGGCTCATCCAGCATAATGAATTTCGGATGAATTGCCAGACATCGTGCTATCTCAGTACGGCGGCGCTCTCCTCCCGAAAGCCGGTCACCTTTATTTTGCCTGACTTTTGTAAGTCTGAATTCCTTAATCAGATTTTCAAGTTCAGTAAGTTGCTGTTTATGAGAAAGTTTTGTCATTTCCAAAACAGACATGATATTATCTTCGACACTCATTTTTCGAAAGACACTCGCCTCCTGAGGAAGATATCCGATGCCCGCACGAGCACGCTTATACACAGGAAAATCTGTGATTTCCTTATCATTAATATAAACATGCCCGGCATTAGGCCGTATCAGCCCCGTTGTCATATAAAAAGAAGTTGTTTTACCTGCCCCGTTAGGACCAAGCAGTCCAACGATTTCACCTTGCTTTACATTGATGGTAACCTTATCAGCCACAGTACGTTTGCCGTACCGTTTCACCAATCCTTCCGTCTGCAAAACAGATCTTTGCAAAAGCTGTGGATTTTGCTGATCATAGCTTAACGTCTGAGATGACTTAATTTGCCCTCTATCTACATCATTCATAATATCCTTATTTATGTGCAAAAATACTAAAAAAGGAGAGAATAACATTGTTAAATTAAAAAACTATCAATAATATTGCAGTTTTTTATTAGATTTTGGTTACTTTTGCATACATATAAGTTTGAATATTCATATATGATATTATTGAAGTGGCTTACAACTTTTGGCAAATATTTAATGCTCATGGAGCGTTCTTTTACCAGACCTGACAGAATGCGAATGTTCATGAAGAGATACCTAAAGGAAATGCAACAGCTCGGGGTTAATTCCATCGGTATCGTCCTCCTGATTTCTTTCTTTATCGGAGCTGTAATCTGCATTCAAATCAAGGTCAACGTCCAGAGCCCATGGATGCCCCGGTGGGTGTCCGGTTACGTCACAAGGGAGATCATGCTACTTGAATTTTCATCCTCCATTATGTGCCTGATCCTGGCAGGAAAGGTCGGTTCGAATATTGCTTCAGAACTGGGTACAATGAGAGTGACTCAGCAGATCGATGCACTGGATATCATGGGAGTTAATTCCGCTAACTACCTGATATTACCCAAAATACTCGGTTTAATGACTATCATGCCATTTCTGGTTATTTTTTCATCAGCGATGGGAATCATCGGCGCTTACGGAACAGCCTACATCGGGCATATCATATCACCAGACGATCTTACTCTGGGGATTCAGCATTCTTTCAATGAATGGTTTATCTGGATGAGTATGATCAAAAGTCTATTCTTCGCTTTCATCATCGCCAGCGTTTCCTCCTATTTTGGATACACAGTAGAAGGAGGTTCTGTAGAAGTTGGGAAAGCGAGCACTAATGCTGTCGTCAACAGTAGTATACTTATCCTGTTCTCTGACATTTTCCTGACCCAATTACTTTCTTAACCCGAGAACCAATTTTCCTTAAGTCCTGAATATGATAGAAGTTAAAAATCTCACAAAGAATTTTGATAACAAGACCGTTCTCTTCAATATTAGCACAACATTTGAGACCGGCAAGACCAATCTGGTTATTGGACAGAGCGGTTCCGGGAAAACAGTGCTTATGAAGAATCTCATAGGATTGTTAAAGCCCACAACTGGTCAGGTTCTCTACGACGGACGGAACTTCGTGGAATTAAGCAAGAAAGAGACGACTAAGATGCGACGAGAGATGGGAATGATCTTTCAAGGGGGAGCTCTTTTCGATTCTCTCACAGTTCAAGAGAACGTACGCTTCCCACTGGATATTTTTTCCAACAAGAACCTACGTGACAGAATCAAAAGAGCTGAAGAATGCCTGGCCCGTGTCAACCTACTCGATGCAGAATATAAATATCCTTCCGAGATTTCAGGAGGCATGCAGAAGCGAGTATCTATCGCCCGTGCGATCGTACTCAATCCAAAGTATCTGTTTTGCGATGAACCGAACTCAGGTCTGGATCCAAAAACATCTATCGTCATCGACAAACTCCTTTCTAGTATCACAAAGGAATATAACATGACAACCATTATTAATACTCATGACATGAACTCCGTAATGGGTATCGGTGAGAATATTTTATTCATCTATAAAGGCCATAAAGACTGGCAAGGTACTAAGGATGAAATCATGAGCAGCACGAATAAACATCTCAACGATTTAATCTTTGCATCTGATTTGTTCAAGAAAGTAAAACAAGCAGAAACAAATGAAGAGTATTCAGAAGAAAACTCACCACTGTAATTGACTGGACATTAATAGTCCGGATTCAGAAATAAGATTCTAAGTCTTTTAGAATATAATCAAAAAGCAGTACCGAAAACCTATTCAGCACTGCTTTTCTTTTATCTTTCTTATATGATCTTCTTTCAAAGATTATCTCATCATCCATTTTCCATGGTGTTCAACCATTGGAACAAGTATCGTTTCCTCCGTACCATCTCCATAGAAGAATTTCAGGAAAGCATTATCGGTATGCGAAACCGTATCTATTTTTGAATCAGCAATATCTATTTTCTTTATGCCCTGATGAAGAGAGTCTTGAGTTTCAACGAACATTTTAGCATTTGCTATCAACTGTTCATGAAGAACTTTCGGAATAGGATAGGCATGATAAGTTCCACCCACAAAATCAGCAACATTACCTTTCAAGAGTTGATCATAATACCCTTTAGCCGTAACTGCTGCCATATCAGAAGGATCTATCTTGTGATGACAGCCACTTATCCCGCATAACAAGATACAACCAACCAAAAAGAATGAAAACTTTCTCATTATTTCTGACGGATAAAGACATTAATCGGACAACCATGCATGGACCAGTGTTCACGGATCTGATTTTCCAAATAACGCCGGTAATTTTCTTTCACATATTGTGGAAGATTGGCATAAAACACAAAAGATGGAATCTGAGTATTCGGTATCTGGGTACAATATTTGATTTTCACATATTTCCCCTTCATGCTCTGCGGCGGATTTGCTTCAATAATCGGAAGCATCACCTCATTCAGTTTGGCCGTCCCCACATGGATCTTACGGTTCAAATAAACTTGCTTGGCTATCTCCAAGATCTTAAAAATACGCTGTTTTGTAAGCGCAGAAGCAAAAATAATAGGAAAATCCACAAATGGTGACATACGCCTATAGATAGCTTCCTTAAAAGTATCTATCACTTTCTGATCTTTATCTTCTACTAAATCCCATTTGTTTACAACGACAATCAATGATTTATTGTTTTTCTGGATCAACTGGAAGATATTCATATCCTGAGACTCAATGCCTTTTATCGCATCTAACATTAGAATACATACATCACTATTTTCAATGGAACGGATTGAACGCATGACAGAATAGAATTCCAAATCTTCTGTAACCTTATTCTTCTTTCGAATACCAGCCGTATCCACAAGATAAAAATCAAAACCAAATTTGGTGTAACGAGTATAGATACTATCCCGTGTTGTACCCGCTATATCCGTCACGATACTACGATCTTCGCCGATCATAGCATTGATCAGACTACTCTTTCCTACATTAGGGCGCCCTACAACTGCAAAACGCGGGATTTCCTCATCAATCTGCTCTTCCGGAACATTTTTCAACTTCTGCAGAACCATATCCAGCAAATCCCCCGTACCTCCGCCTGTGGCAGCACTGATACATTGCGGTTCACCTAAACCAAGTCTGTAAAAATCAGCAGCCTCATAATAATCAGCGCTATTATCTACTTTATTGGCAATAAGCAAGACCGGAACTTTACTTTTTCGTAAAATTTTAGCCACATCCTCATCCCAGTCTGTTACACCGGTTTCAATATCCACCAGAAACAAGACAAGATCTGATTTCTGAGTAGCTACCAATACTTGTTTTCGAATGGCATCCGCAAAGACATCTTCCGAATTGACTACCCATCCTCCTGTATCTACTATAGAGAATTCCACTCCATTCCACGAACATTTACCATACTGGCTGTCACGAGTTGTTCCGGCCGTATCACTTACAATAGCACGACGAGACTGTGTTAAACGATTAAAAAGTGTTGATTTACCGACATTTGGCCGGCCTACAATTGCTACTAAATTTGCCATTTCTGTTTAATTACTGAAGTTATACATTCTTCGGCCCTCTAAATCTGTTTTTCAATTTCGTTATCGCCAACGATATTAAGATAAAGAGAGTTAGGCCCTCATTTCATTCAGGGCTATCCTAAATTAAAATCCTATAAAAGTCCTTTTTGTCATAGAAGTCTGATGATCTTATTCAGGATTATACCCAAACAAATCAAGTTCATGCTCAGAACTCCTCCAATTCTCATCAACTTTTACCAAAAGTTCCAGATATATCTTTTTGCCAAAGAATCTTTCCAAGGCTTTCCTGGATTCTGTTCCTACCTTTTTTAAAGCTATCCCTTTATGTCCAATGATTATGCCTTTCTGAGACTCGTGCTCAGCATAAATCACAGCATGAATATGGATAATCTTTTCAGACTCCTTAAACTCATCTATATGGACCTCCACAGAATAAGGTATTTCCTTATCATAATAAAGGAGAATCTTTTCACGGATAATCTCACTTACAAAAAAGCGTGCAGGTTTATCAGTCAACTGATCTTTATCAAAATAAGCAGGGTTCTCCGGCAGAAGTTCTTTGATACGCTTCAGAAGGATATCTATACCAAACTTATTCTTTGCTGATATTGGAAGGATCTCTGCATTAGGCAATAGACTATGCCATTTATCTACAAGATCCCCCAAAGCATTCTGATCAACCAGATCGATCTTATTAATTAAGAGCAAGACCGGAATCGTCATGTTCTTAACTCTCTCAAGGAAATCCATATTTTTCTCAGGATTTTCTACAATGTCCGTTACATACAATAGAATATCAGCATCTGCTAAAGCTGATTCGGAAAAAGCCAGCATATATTCCTGCATCTTATAATTTGGCTTCAACACACCTGGAGTATCTGAAAAGACAATTTGGCAATCGCTATCATTTACTATTCCCATAATACGATGACGTGTCGTCTGCGCTTTGAATGTGGCAATAGAGATACGTTCCCCCACTAATTGATTCATCAATGAGCTCTTTCCCACATTAGGATTACCGACTATATTTACGAAACCTGCTTTAAACATAAGTTTTCTGATTTTCTATCTGAACGTTGACTGTCATTCTATCCCAGATACATGAAGCCAAAATATCAAGAATTTTCCAGACCTAAAGAATTCATATATATATCCTGTTCTCTTCCTTTCAAAAAAGCGCACCTTCCAACAGGATGAAGAAAGATGCGCTATTCCTATAACTAATAACTGTTACTTCTTTGTAGGTGCTGCGACATCAGCTCCATTATAAGCCCACTTATAATAAGAAGCTCCATGGACAAATCCCGCTCCAAAAGCAGTGAAAACAATATTATCACCCTTCTTCAACTTCCCTTCGGCATCCCAAAGAGCCAAAGGAATCGTTGCAGAACTGGTATTGCCATAATGGTCGATATTCACAACTGTTTTTTCCAAAGGAACACCAGCACGACGACATACAGCTTCGATAATACGATAATTAGCTTCATGAGGAATTACCCATTGGATATCATCAGCCGTAAGATTATTGTCTTTCAGGATTTTCATGACATCGTCACTCATATCCGTTACAGCATAACGGAATACAGTACGTCCTTCCTGATAAATATAATGCAAACGGTGATCAACTGTAAAACGAGAAGCAGGACAAACAGAACCACCAGCTTTCATGTGCAAGAAAGGTAGTCCCATCCCATCAGTACGAAGAAAAGAATTCTGTAATCCTATACCTTCTTCCTCTGTACCTTCTATTAAGACGGCACCTGCACCATCGCCAAACAGTGTACATGTAGAACGATCTGTATAATCAACTACAGACGACATCTTGTCTGCACCTATCGCAATAATTCTCTTATAACGGCCACTTTCAATCATACTCGCAGCAACGTTCAGTGTATACAGGAAACCACAACATGCAGCGGAAAGATCAAATGCGAAAGCATTCTTCAGTCCTAATTTTCCTAAGACTATTGAAGCAGTAGAAGGAAAAGGATAATCCGGAGTAGTTGTAGTAACAATTAGAGCATCAATCGTATCAGGATTCACGCTGGTCTTCTGTAGCAACTGCTTTGCCGCTTTACGGGCCATATAACTAGTACCTAAACCTTCCTCTGTCAGAATTCGACGCTCTTTGATTCCAACGCGAGTTGTAATCCATTCATCATTGGTATCAACCATACGAGACAATTCCTCATTTGTGAGGATATAGTCAGGTACATAACCGCCTACACCAGTGATTATTGCGTGAATCTTTCCCATTATTCAGCTGTTTCCTTTACAATTGCGACTTTTCCTCTGTAATAACCACAAGAAGGACAAACTTTGTGATATTCATAATATGCTCCACAGTTTGGACATACTGCTAATGTAGGAACAACAGCTTTATCATGAGTTCTTCTCTTCAGTGTACGACTCTTAGACTGTCTTTTTTTAGGATGTGCCATAATACTTTAAAATTTAATGTTTTAATCTTTTGTCTTTAACTTCTTGAGAGCGTCCCAACGCGGATCGATTTCTTTTTCACTGTTTCCATCGCTACTTCGGGTAGCCGAAAGTCCTTTAAGCCTTTCTATCATGACAGGGTTGCATTTTCCAGGTGCATGCACGTGTCTGATGGGAATACTGAGAACTATCGATTCATAAATGTACCACGAGATATCAAGTATTCCTTCATCATCCTTAATTATCACGAGGTCATCATCGCCAGAGAGGTCCTCATCAAGTTTCGCCACCAATTTACTCGTAGTATCTATCGGCTGATCCATATCATCCAAACAGATATCACACGGTATACATATTACACCATAAATATGGAAATGAAGCTCGAAAACATCATCTACCCGATAAACGGTTAGACTAACTTCCAACTCTCCACGCTGTATTTCAGGAGCTTTTATTGCTTCAAAATAATCTCCATTAATCTTATATGTAAAGGAATTTTCTCCTTCACCTAAAGCATTCAGGTCTATATGAAATGGCGCCAAACTATACATTATGTACAATTTACGGTTTGCAAAGTTACGAATTATTTCTGATAAAATATAATTTTATAGTTAAAAATCAACGTTTTTAAGTACTCCGACGAATGTTTTGATCTTCAACGCTTTAAAACGAGAAAGGATCACCAGATTTTAATCATCATCATAACCTTCACACACTTTTCAAGCATCCGGTTTACCCTCTCAATTCAGAAAATACTGTACAAAAAAAGAAGGGCCCCGCCGGCACGCTGTGCTGGCAGGGCCCTCCGGGGGTTCTTATCTTTAAAAAGGAGGCGGCGGCCTACTCTCCCGCATTGCATTGCAGTACCATCGGCGCTCGTGGGCTT
>JAKVJW010000004.1 GCA_022486815.1 Prevotella sp.
TACTGCCTGTCTGTTTTATGATAATCTTTTCAAAGAACTCTTTCTTTGCTCCCGGGCTCTTCGTCCGAAAGCGGTTGCAAAGATAGGGCTTTTGTTCCTAACCGCCAAATCTTTCGGGGGGAAATTTAAAAAAAAATGCTATTATTTCTGCTTTCTTGACAAAAGAAAATGGACCGGAAACAGCATATATACAGGGCTTACAATACGCAGTAAACAATATATCAGGAACTTAACGCTTATGTATGATCCTCACATGAAACCGGGCATCAAAAAAGAAAATTTATTCATAAAACACTATCAATGCTGCTTGACCATCTATAGATTTTTCACAAAGTGCCATACGGTATAAGAATAATAAGGAGAAAAAATCAAAAAACAACAACAAAAGGTCCATCTTTGTCAAATATTATTTAAATTTGCAGCACCTATTAAAATAAAAATCAAAAAGATGAAAAAGATTTTAGTATTACTATTATGTATGTTTCTGGTTCTACCAGGAGAAGCAAAGAGAATTTCCGTACGTGACGCCACCTTTATACATCCCTGGAGCGGGAAGCGAGTTGCATATTTCGGAGATTCCATTACAGACCCTAATAATAAAGGATCAAAAAAGAAGTATTGGAATTACCTACAGGAACTTTTAGGTATAACACCTTATGTTTACGGAGTCAGTGGACGGCAGTGGAATGATATTCCCCGTCAAGCCCGTCAGCTAAAATCTGAACATGGAGATCAATTTGATGCTATACTCATCTTTATCGGAACTAATGATTTCAATGCAGCAGTACCAATAGGCCATTGGTACAATGAGACAGAAGATTCTGTCGTTGCCGCTGTTCACAAGCCGAAATCTGTAGTACTACGCAGGAAGCGTACACCCAGTATGAATAAAGACACCTATCGCGGACGGATCAACATTGCACTGAGCACAATAAAGAAGATGTTTCCAACCAAACAGGTGGTTTTGCTTACTCCTATCCACCGTGCATATTTCTATTCAGGAAATTCGAATATTCAACCTACAGAGCAATATCAAAATGCTTGTGGTGAATATTTTGATGCCTATGTACAATCCGTAAAAGAAGCTGGTAATATTTGGGCAATGCCTGTCATAGATTTGAATTCTGTATCCGGGCTTTATCCGCTATTTGATGAAAGCGCCATATATTATCATACTCTTGATACAGACCGACTCCATCCAAATGACTCCGGACATTGGAGGATTGCCAAAACACTTTATTATCAGTTAGCAACCCTTCCTTGCGACTTCTCTCTTCAGAACAAAAAATGACTAATTGACATTAAGAAGAAACATTCTCTAAATAAGTGACTCTCTTTTAGGGAGAAAAGAAAAGTGATAAAGAAGGACGAAGGACCCCCCGAAAGTTTTGTTTAACTTTCGGGGGATATTATTTACAAATATCAAGAACATAAATAAATCGTAAGGCAGCAACTTCAAGAAGAGCCATATCATTTACCCACAGGTAAAAGAGTCTACCTATCTCAAAAATGCTTTTTCAGTGAGGACTTTTCTTATCTTTAATCCGTCTTAATTTTAGATACATAAATGATATTAAAGATGATGCATATAATAAGGAGAAGAAACATTTGTTTTTTCATAACTTTAATTATCTCTGCTACTGGCTATTCTCAGAAGATTGACCTAAACATGACAGGCCGTCCATCCAGTGAGGTCACAGAAAACAGTTACACAGCTTGGAACATTTCAGAATCTGCAAAAGCTACTTTAAGAACTGGAAATATATTTCTTACACTTTCAAGTATTCCGGGAAATAAGATTCACATATTACATTCCAACTGGTGGAAACAAGGATTGAAAAACGGGCAAAAACTTGTTGAAGATGGTGTCTCTGTATGGAATACTAATCAAAAAGGGGATATCGCAAATATTACATCAAGAGCAACTACCCTTCAACTTATTATCAAGGGACTGCCTGCCGGATACCATTCCTTGCTTGCTTACCATAATATTGTAGACAGTTATTCCGGAGAAGCTGCTCCAATAGACATCTATGTAAATCACAAGATCGTATCCAAAGGGATTCAACAAAGTATTCGTGCCATACTTCCATCTCAATGCGGACAATCCTATATTACTTTCTATGCCACAGCCGGTAAGGACGTGATCATCACCTACCAAACTCATCCAATAAAAGACAAACATTATGCTACAACAAGCCTATATATAAATAGTTTGATATTTGATGAACCAAATCCAAAAACCACAGCACTGAATCCTTCGCCGGTAAATGGAAACATACATGTGGATGCTGACAACGGGACTATAAAGATTTCCTGGCAGAAACCCTTTCCAACCAGCAAGAGTCACCTTTATTTCGGCACTTCTCCCGATAAAATGAAAGAAATAGCTGTAACCACAGATACATACTACAATGTCAACAGACTTACTAATCTGTCCACATATTACTGGCGGGTTGACGAAGAAAAAGAGAATGACAGTATCTCTAAAGGAGAAACCTGGGTGTTCCGCCCCCGCCATCTGGCTTTTCCGGGTGCTGAAGGTTATGGAAAGTATGCAACAGGAGGACGTGGCGGATCGGTTTACCATGTCACCTCCCTTCAGGATGACCCTGTAGATCCCCAGCCCGGTACTTTCCGTTATGGTATCACGGAAATCCATGGACCACGTACCATCGTTTTTGATGTAGGAGGTGTAATTGCCTTAAAGGATCGTCTGACATGTTCAGATCCATACGTTACTATTGCAGGACAAACAGCTCCAGGCAACGGAATCATGTTCCGTGACTGTCCTCTTGGTGTTGCCAGTGAAGGCATTACACGTTTTATCCGGATGCGATTAGGGCATAAGCCAATGGTCAACGGAAAGACTTCCCATAATAATAAGGGATTAGACGGTATGGGAATGGCAGGAAACGATAATGCCATTATGGATCATTGTTCAATCAGTTGGACCATTGATGAAGCTTTCTCTTCACGCAATGCACAGAGTCTGACACTTCAGAACTCTTTGATCTCAGAAGCTTTAAACGTGGCCGGTCACCCTAATTATCATTCTGGAATGGCCCATGGTTTTGCCGCTACGATCGGTGGAGGAGAAAACTCAAGAACCCTGAAAGTCGGAAGTTTCCATCACAATCTATTAGTTGACAGTGAAGGACGTAACTGGAGTATCAGCGGAGGACTTAATGGTAATGGTACTTATGACGGCCACCACGATATTTTCAATAATGTGGTATACAATTGGGGAAACAGGGCATGTGACGGAGGAAGCCACGAGATCAACTTCGTCAATAATTTTTACAAGATGGGAACGGCAACGACACAACCTATCCTACTTCGCCTGCAACTTGAAGGAAGAGGTACAGGTACACAAAGTGCTTATGTTCATGGTAATATCCGCCAGGAGAAAAATAACGGTCGGCTTACCATGGATAAATATGGAGTTACCTACCGATACGAACTCACACATGGGCAAGTACTCAACTGGAAACCTTTTACCAATCAACCATTCTTCCCATCTCTTGCTAAAATAGAAACTGCGAAAGCTGCTTTCAAAAATGTACTCAGCGATGTCGGATGCAATGAACCTGCACTGGATAACCATGACACGCGTATGATCAAAGAAACTCTGACCGGCACAACGACCACGACAGGAAGCCGCTCAGGAAAGCCCGGGCTGATTGATTCTGAAAAGGACAAGGGTTGTGAAGATTTTTCTGGTTTGGATATCTATTCTGCCACAAGGCCTGCAGGATACGATACGGACGGAGATGGTATGCCAGACTGGTGGGAGAAAGCTAAAGGCTTGAATCCTGATGTTGCCGACAATAATGAAGATTCGGACGGTGATGGTTATACGAACTTAGAAGATTATCTCAATTGGATGGCTGCGCCCCATCTCTTCATCTCAACAGGTAAAAAACTGACAATAGATATGACAAAATATTTTGCGGGGTACAACCATCATCCTTCCTTTAAAATAATTACAGATGACGATTTACCTTATCGAGTTCATGGTACACAATACATCTTTCACATTGGTAAACGAACAGGATTTCACAGCATAAAAGTTACTGCCACAGATCAAGATGGATGGGGATCTCTTACAAGAACCATAAATATCTATGTATCCAACTTGACTCCCCACTTAGATTGATCATTTCTATCCTTCAGTCTCCAAGAAAAGACTGTATGAACAGTAGAACTTTATGAACCATACAGCAGAGTGATATGCACCATACAGCAGAGCGATATGCACCATACAGCAGAGTGATATGCACCATGCAGCAGAGCGATATGCACCATACAGCAGAGTGATATGCACCATGCAGCTCAACAATGACTATAATGCTGACTTTACCTGAATCCGATAGACACTTTTTCTCTTCATAAGCGAGACCAGTAGACGCTTTCTTTCTATCCAAGCAGAATCGATAGACACAACAGAAGAAGCCATGCTGATTTTATTGACCAGTAAATAGGCTGAACAATCAGACTCAAAACAAAACCGGAGAAGATGGAATACTCGCCCATCTTCTCCGGTTGATATTTTCTATTACCATTTCTCTTACTTTCTATTCAGCAAGAGGATCAAAAGATCCCGATTGTCCGGAAGTATCTTTCCATCCAACAGTTTGAGGTAAACCCACATTGTTGTTCATTGCTCCATGAGAAAGTCCTAACAGATAATACCGAGGCAGAAAATCTATATAAAGAGGTATATGATTGGAATCATAAGAATCACCCTTCTTTTCCTTACGAATCAGATATTTGGAATACCATGCTTTCAAAGTATACAACTGACCAGCAAGATCAGACTTCCTTAAATCGACTCCGGCAGGACGGATCTTCTTAGCCAGATCATACGGATTATTATTTTTCAAGATATCACTTACGCTGACACCTTGTTGGGAAGCCAGTTCTTTTACATACAACATCAAGACCGGATCAGAAGTATAAGTTGTTCCACCCACGCCATATTCATTTTGCGTACGGAATTCTATATTTTCACGTCTCTGACCATTAAGCGGTTTAAAGCCTAACCATGTGCTTGTATTACCACCCCATCCGGTTAATTTCCAGGAAGCAGGCGCACCAGATATCTTGTCAAAATTCACACCACCATCAAAAAGCAACCACCTGCGAAGGTCATCAAAGCGCTTGCCTTCGTAAGCGAACTCAATCTGACGCTCATAGAGGATTGCACTCATGCAAGTTGCCTGATCAGAAGTCAGATTACTTTGCAAGCCATAATTATCCGCAGCTGTATAGCCAGCTCGTGCACGGATTTTCTTCAACTGTTCTACAGAAGTTTCCAATTGTCCAGCGCCGCATGCAGCTTCCGCATAATTCAGCAGGACCTCCGCATAGCGAATTTCCATATAAGGTTCAGCAGAAAAAGCAAATCCGCCATTGGTTTGTTTACCATCAAAGGAATAGAGAGGAGAGGAATTGACGTCAAGGTCATCCGAACGCTTACGGACATACAATCCAGCGACATTCCCAAGCAGATTATCAGCTCCATATTCATTTCCGCTCTCCACATCACCTTCATCGGACACAGATGTATACCACACATAGTTCCATAAGACATAATTTGTTCCAGCATCGTACGATGGATTATTTGTATTTGCAGTGGTAGCATCACCATTAAAAGCCCAACGTACTCCCGGAAAAGCAAAAGTCCGATAGAAACGAGGATCCCGAGCGATAAAAGGATAACTTTTATTATAAAGCGAATCAGAAACATCCAACTTAGTATAATTATCACAGTCAGCCGGACGCTTGCCATCAGCCATAGGGAATTCATCTACAATCATGGCAGAAGGATTATATCCTGATCCAGTTGCATTCCTGGGACGTATATACCGTTCCCAACTGTTGTTTTTCTGTCCGTCACCACTCAACACCGTATTATATAAGGTGACGAAAACAGCCTCAGGAGACTTGATCTGAGTAAATTGTCCTGCAAAGTCAGATCCATTCACGTTACCGGACGTAGTATATAAGCCATACCCACAAGCATTAATGGAATCCAACTCAGCTTTCATATCATTATAAGCAGCCGTCCAACGAGCCTTGTCATTTGTACGGTTAAACAACGGGCTTGCCCAAAGCAACAACACACGCCCTTTTAAAGCTAAAGCAGTCCCGGTAGTAACGCGTCCCCAATTGTCACCGCTCCATCCTCCCTTCATCGTAAACGGAGCAAGAAGTTTAGCGGATTTATCCAGATCACTGCAAATAAACTCTATGCAATCCTTCGCGGAAGAACGCGGAGCATAAGAATCCGGAAGCGGCTCCTCTACAGACTTGATAACAGGAACACCACCATACCACTTTACCAGATTATAATAACACCAGGCACGGAAGAAATACACCTGCCCCAACAATTCATTTTTCTGACTTTGAGAGAGAGTACTATTTTCAAGCCCCTCAATACAATCATTAATATTACGGATACGTCCCCAAACCGAAGCCTGGATATTATTCATCGTATTCTGGAAATAGTCCGGAACATTATTGTTGGACACAGACATTTCCGTACGTGGATCCGTAAAAATCGTAAAGCCACTGAATTCCTCTGTAGATTTAGACTGCTCATCGCGAACACCGGTACAATCATATTTCCAATTTGCTGCACTGTTAGCATCAGGAAGACACCATGCATAGATATCATTTACACGAGCACTGGCACCCGTAAGGTCATTATAAACTTCAGGGGTAACATTATCATAGTCCTTCTTATCTTTCAGAAAACTATCACTGCATGAGCTCAACATCAGAGCTGTTCCCACGCCTAACATCAGGCTATTAACAATATATTTATTCATAATATTCTATTTATAAAAAATCTGCGAATCGTTAAAAAGTCAGATTAATACCAATGGTAAATTTTCTCAAAGTAGGATAACTTCCATAACTCCCCAATGGATATATAAAATGATCAGGATACGGATTGCAGAAACGAATCAGATTTTGTCCGGTAACATTAATACGCGCATTTTCTATTCCCACATTGAGCGAATTCAACCAAGTTTTGGGAATGGTATAAGCTATCGTCAGATGATTCAATGCTATCTGTGTCGCACTGACTCTCCAGAAAGAAGAAGTGACGGAATTAATGCTAGTATATTTTAAGTTAGGATATTGCGCTTCTCTATTTTCTGCAACCACCAGATTTCCGGAACCATCATAAGCATTCTGATAAGAATACATATTGTCTGCTTTCCAAAAAACCGGCATATTAGTAGCTTCTATACCATAATAGGGTTTCAAAGCTTGAGAAGGAATAAAATTATAAGCACCCCAACTGGCATGCAACTGTGTCATCAAAGAAATACCCTTATAAGAAACATGCAAATTCAAGGTAAAACCATAAGGGTTACTGGAACGTTTAGACAAGCAAACCTGATCTTCATCGTACGAAACGACCCCATTAGGTTTGGCATAAGAGCCATCAGCCTGTTGAGCACCACGCACATCTTTATAGATTAACATGCCGGGACGCACCTGATCCTTAGGAAGTCCCATATAAGAAGTAATATGATATTTCGCGAAATATTCGTTAATATCCTGAAAACTACGGAACATACCTAAACATTGCATACCCCATATACCAATATCAGAGCGATGATTTTTCAGAATTTGACGGTAAAGATAATCATGAGCGAAATCCATATTCAACACCTTATTATCCCCATAACCCGTATTAACACCGATACTGTATTTAAAATCCTTTCCTATCCGGTCATTCCAGTTCAAGCTGAATTCCCAGCCCCAGTTATCCATTTTCCCAAGATTGGTAGCAGCACTTTGCGTACCCACAGTACCTGGAACGGTCTGAGAAATATTCATTAGCATTTCTCTATTCCAGTCACGGTAAAAGTCAATAGTACCGCCTAGACGATTATTTAAAACCTTAAAATCAAGACCGAGATCAACTTTATAATCCTTATCCCAGTGCACATCGCGATTGACAGCCGAATTATTCTTGTTAATTGTAATACGATTACCAGACCCAATAGAAGTACTATTGCCAAAAAGCACGCCACCATTAGAATCCTGAGCATAGACTTGCATCCATTGCCATGGGGCAGTATTATCCCGGCCTGTAAGACCAAATGATCCACGAACCTTCAAGAAATCAACCCAAGGAGCAACTTTCTTGAACCAATTTTCCTCTGATATGATCCAGCCGGCACTTGCAGATGGAAAGACACCCCAATAATTCTTTGGCGCGAATTTAGTTGACGCATCAGAACGAAGCAGGAATTCCAAGAGATATTTCTCCGCATAAGAATAATTAATACGACTAATATAAGACAAAGTCCCTGATTCGCTACGTGTAAATGTCGTATAGTCAGTAGAACCGACAGCAGAATTGGATTGCCCTGTAGTAAAGGAATACGGTTCTGAAACATAACCATTCAGATATTCACTTTCTGCTTCACTTTTTTCAATAGAAAACAGTGCCTGAACATGATGCAAGCCGAAACTGCGTGCATATTGAGCCGTAAAATTAATCTGGTAATTATCCGTTCTTACCATATCCCTAGAAAGATAATTTCCATTATTGATCTGAGAACTGATGAAATTACCTGATTCATAATAAGTAGAAGGATCCTCATTACCTACCGGAGTATAAAGATGATTGCCACTGCCAAAACGATTCTGCATGGCATAGAGTTGATAGGATGAGCCATACTCATTGCCCTTGTCCTGATTGATACTCTTGGAATAAGAAAAAGAAAGTTTCAAGCCTTTTAGAATCTTACTCCAGCCAAAATCATAATTTACACTACCATTGATACTCATGTTAGAGGTCATATTTTTCCTATAATCTCCATTATTCTGCAATACATCAAAGGCATACCGCTGAACATTATCCTCCAAAGTATTACTAACTCCATAAGAAAATATAGGATTGCCATTGACGGTTTCCGGAATATATCGGGGCCGATAAAGCAAACTGCGATAATCATTCTCTTCATTTGAACCTGCTACTTTGACTAAAGGTTTCATTTTCTTACCATAATCACCGGATACCGTCAGGTTCGCTCCCATCCACCTGCTTATCTTAACATCAATGCCAGCACGATAGTTCCAACGATTATAACTCAGTTTCCCCAAATTTCCATCTTGCTTGAAATAAGCTAAGTTACCAAAATAACTGGCCCGTTCAGTTGCGCCACTGATATTTACACTATGTTTCTGTGTCGCACCTGTCTTCCAATATTTATCCAACAAATCATAATTCAGATTTTTCATAGCCTGAAGTTCATCCGACTGAAAGAGTTGTGTAGTCTTATTCAGAGAAGTATTTTCAGGATCAGCGGCAGCTACAGCATTATACATTTTCCCATATTCGTATGCATTCAGCATTTTGGGAGTACTTGCGGCAGTTGTGAAGCCAAAAGTTCCATTATATGAAATTTTCGGAGCACCTATCTTACCTTTTTTTGTAGTGATCAGAATCACGCCATTAGCAGCCCTTGCGCCATAGACAGCAGCCGAAGCATCCTTTAATACAGAAATACTCTCAACTTCAGAAGGATCCAGATTGTTGAAAGCTTCAGCCCCAAGATTTTCCGATACATTCCCCACCTTGACATCATTAGGATAGATATATCCATCAATAACGAACAAAGGCTCTTGCGCTGTAGAGCCAATATCACTCAAATCATTTGTATCACGAATATAAAGTCTGGCATTATCACCGGGACGTCCCTGACCGCCACTTACACTCAAACCTGTAACCAGTCCACCTAGCATACCTGCAAGACCTCCTGAAGAAAGATCCTGAATATCATCCATAGGAATAGTAGACACAGCTCCCGTGAGATCAGCTTTTTTCTGAGAGCCATAACCGACAACCACAACTTCATTCAAATCTGTATTAGAAGCCTGAAGCCGCAGATTTCCACCAACAGTAGTTACATTCTTATATCCAAGATAAGAAACGATTAATTTACTTCCAGCAGGAGCGTCAATCCTATATTTGCCATCCAAATCTGAAATTGTAGCCAACTTTGATCCCTGAACCCGTATTGTAGCGCCGACTACAGGTTCCCCCTTTTCATCCAGAATAGAACCTGTATACATCTTATTATTATTCTGGGCTACCGCAAATAAGGATATAAATACCGTTAAGCCACACATTAATATCCTTTTATATCTATTTTTCATAGTAAACTTCATTTAGATTAATTTTCATCTTCTTTAAACCAACGGGGATCGCCAGTCTGTTTAGACACCTGTTCCGATCCCGTTGGAGTCAGATTACCATTGGCAGGATCTTCGAAGGCCGGATCAGACTGCAATTGGTATCCCTTATCATAAGAAGTATTACCAGTCTCAGCAGCTCCGTTAAACCAATAAGTATTATTATTAAATACGCATTTTGTTCTATAAGAAGAAGCTCCACGCCCCCCACATATACGACGGGGAATCTGGTTGTTTCCACAATCAACCCAAATATTACTTTCTACATCAAATAAAGTATAGTTACGACCCGAAAAGCCACTGTAGTTGCACCATTGGCCTGATTTGCAAATATTATAAAAAGAGCAATTTAAAAAATTAACAGATTCTCCATCACTGGTATTATATCCTGCTCGGTCTACGCGTCCGGCACTACTATATTGGATAAAGTATTTCATGCTTGTATTGCCGGTATTCCACCAAGAAGAATTACGAATAGTAATATCCTTAATAAATCCTGACTTAAAATGAAAATATGCCAGGCCATTCATATTTGATAAAGTAGAGGTCTGGACGGTACAATGATCCATCAGGAAAGTTTCAAGGCAATACATTTTACTATTATCAGACAAGAAGTCACCCTGTACACCTGTAAAATCACAATTTGCGATATGTATAGCACCTATAATATTATAGTAAGAGCCACTTCCTTTTGCTCCAAGAAGAGACGCTGGAGCATCCTTACTTAACTGAATGACAGGGGCTGAAGAAGTCGAACAATCAAATTTGATATTTTTCAGTGTCAAAGGAGCAGCTGTAATTAATGCAGCTTCTTTACTCGTATACTGTACTAATGCCTTATCAGTCTTATTCGTATTCCGTAATGTTACTTCACGTATTCCAAAATCCACGGCATTAGAAACGGTATACTGTCCTCCTGGTTCCAAATTATAATTAACATTAGTAGTATCAGACGGAACCGGATTTTCCAGGAAATAAGCAGATAGATCCGTCCCGGAAGGAATCGTTGCATAAGTAGGAGTAAAAGAAGTAAAAGTAACAGTTGTAGAATCAGCAGCATCCGTATTGTATGCTTTTTTATTACCGAGGACCTGAATGACAAAACGATAGTTTGTATCCTCTGCTCTCTTGACAGCAAGGGTACATCCATCTATGACTTCACCCATAATACTATCCACAACTACAGATTTCTCAGAATTAGTCACATCATAAACAGAAACCCGATAACCGCCAGCTCCAAATACAACGGGCCATGAGATAACGGTCTTCGAACCATCCGTAGCAGGAACAACAGAAATGGAATCAGCAGGAATCGCAGTCAATTGAGTTTGAAAAACGCCAGAATTGAATGTTTCCGGACTAAATCCATCCCTAGCGCATGAACAGAAAGACAATGTCACTAATGCCATAAAGGTATAGAAACAAAGCCAACGTTCTGAGAAGAAATGATTTGTTTTCATAATTAAACGTTTAAGGTTAATCGTATTTATATAGATTGAAAGACCTGATTCGGTCAATCGCATTTTCTCAAGATTCCTCGAGGAAGAGTAGATTCATTGAAAAATTTCTTTTAAAAATCCTACATTCCGACTATAATTATACTTCACATCATGAACCCGATGTATATCACGGCTGCGTTCTATAATAAGCCATCCGCTCCATCCCATTTGGTCCAGCGTTCCTTTTATTTTTTGCATATCTATTTGCGGGTCTTCCCTGAGATTCACCCCATCGGTATTACTGGCAAGAATTTCCACAATGGCATTGCTTCCCAACTCTTTCAGTTCTTTACAGATATCACGATGTTTCTCCACAGCATCCTGAAAACTATAGTATATCTTAATACCGCCACTATGAATTCTCTTCAAGAGTTTTTTATTATCTTTTGCATCAAGTCGAGTACGAATTCCAATGATAACATGCGCTTTTGAAGCCATCTCCCCAACTACATGCAAACGATGAACCAACTTATCATATAAAGAATCTGTCTTTTGCCAGTCCTTTCCACATCCACCCAAAGGAAGGAAAGCAACTTTACTGCCAAAAACACTCATGGTATGAAGGCAGTCCCGGATCAAATCCTTATAATTGTTACGTTGAAGGAAACTTTGTGCAAAAAAACCACTCATAGCAACAGTAGGCACCTCTACGCGAAGGCTATCAGCTGTACGGTGGAAAATATCAGCCTCCTTTGAATCACGCAACTTATTTTCAAACAAAATATTATTGCCTAAAGACCCCATATCAAGTAAGACACCATCAGCACCGATAGCTTTAGCTAAGGCAAACTCCCCCAACTTCTGTCGCTTCAGGATCATCCAGTCGCATATTCCGATATAATAACGAGTCTTTGGTTGAATAGTAGTCTGTGATCTTACCGTAAAAGAAGGCAATATCAGTAAAGCTTCAAGTAGTATTAGTTTAAATAAGGTTTTTGTCATTCTTCCTTCAATTTAATATACCAACAATCGTATATTTTTATATGAACGAAAGGCATAAAATTTTGTAATCAGAAGATACGACATATTTAAACATCAGAGCTGCTTAAATCTATTAAACAATGTACTATATCATAAACGCGTGTCAACAAAAAACATCATTATCTAAAATGACTTAAGATATCTATAGTTATAAATCATTTACAAATACCATCACATCCTATAATGATCTTTATTAGAAAAAAAGGAAGCACTTAGATATAATAGAAAAAGCCTATTATCGCTTTCAAAAAAAATCCTCAAAGGAATTAAGATATAATTCTCTTTGAGGATTCAAATTACCAGTTTAGTTAAATAATAAATGTTTTATTCCTTCACAGGAGTTGATTAATATCCATTTGTACCATATTCGTCTGCATTTTCTATCTGATTAAGGAATGTATAGGAAATAGGGCGCAAATAATTCTTTTTCTCGTCAAAATTTCTATAAGCACGGATATTACCCTTCTCGAGTTGCTGCTTTAGGCAATGATGGCGTTTCAATACTCCCCAACGCTGGAATTCGCCACAAAGTTCCCGAGCATATTCATCAAGCACATCCTGCTCACTTGCCGTCGTCAATTTCATGTGATTCTCAAAATCAGTTGAATTATAACAAGCACGTTTACGCAACACATTCAAATAACCGGCTGCAGCAGCACCATTACCCAATTTCTGCTCAGCCTCTGCAGCTATCAGATACATCTCAGCCATACGAATGATAGCGATATCACCATTCTTCTTCTGTAAATTGCTGGAATAGTAAGCACCATCATAATTCCAGTTATACTTACTGCAAGCAGGAAAGAGTTTGTAAAGTTCCGTCTTACCATCCAGTTGTGTAGAATTTTCAATATACTTGCCTTCCTTATCAAAGAGATCATCGATATTAACAGTAGCCTGAATGCGAGAAGCTTTCTGAGCATCCGTCAATTTATCCTTTGACAAATATAACATGAAACGGTCATCCTGAGGATCCAACGGGTATTCCGGATCTACATAAACATTCTTTGGAGTTTCCAGATCCGCTATATTACCCGAATGGTCACCTTTAGGCCAGACCTTAGCAACATATTGATTAGAGAGAGTCCGAGTGACCAAATTAAAATCAGCATAAGGATAGACGGTTTTGCCAATAACTGAATTATCTTTTCCATACTTTGCAGCTAACTCGTTTGTCCATACAAATGGTTTCGGATTATCATAGGAACCGTTCCAAGAAGTAGTCTGGACCCACGAAGACCATCCAAAAGCACAAGTAAAAGTCTGCTGCCAGCGTTTATCATATTTTGCATTATATAAGTCTATCAGATACTTAGAAGGAGCCATGACAGCATTATCATAACGTCCATAAAGATAATTCTGATTCTTCTTAACAGAATAAATATCACTTGCAGCTTTATTAGGATCTGCGCCCATATAGCCGAAGATATTATTCCCCCGTTGATTAATTGCATTTGCATCCGGGTTAGGACCTACTGCCAAGAAAAGAGCTTCCTTGTTATTACGATTATTCGCCTGAGCCCACATATCAGCAACATCATCATAAAGATAGGCATCATAAGAAGCTGCATTCTTGATGAGATCCTCACTCACTTCCTTAGCACGTTGCCAATAACTGACATCACCTTCCTTCAAATCAGCATCACCAGCTCCTTGTGCATATACACGAGCCAGCAATCCTAGAGCTGCCTTCTTAGTTGCACGAGAACATTGTCCCATATAAGGTTTTACCGGTAAATCAGCCGCAGCTTCTTTCAAGTCTTTAACCATCTGAGTATAGAGTTCCGGATAAGTGCTCCTTTCCGGACGATAGTTTACACCTGTTTCCTCTGTTGGCTTCAACGTAAGAGTTACATTACCATAATAGGTAACTAAGATGGAATAATAGAAAGCACGTAAGAATTTAGCCTCAGCTGTCAGAGTTTTTATTGATGCTGGATCTCCACCTTGGACGTCCTTTGCATATTCAATAACTGCATTGCAACTATTAATACATGAATAAGCCTGAGTAAAGACTTTATTAGAAGCATTTGTATTCGTTGTCAGCCCCTCATAATAGAATAATTGCTGAGCCCACGTCTTATTATTCGCACATTCCCAAATATCCGTCCCCAACTCTGAAACAGACATAAAGTCGAAAGAAGAATAAAGTTGACCATAAAGGGGCTCATAGCAATATGTTTCCATCCCCGACCAGCCGTCAAAAGAATACAATTTCTGTCCTCCTGTACCTCCGGCCGGATCGTATTCATCAAGACCGCATGATGCAAGCATTAATATTGAGCAACCTAAGAATAAAGTTTTCTTAAATATCTTTTTCATAATATTTTTCTTATATAAATTTCTAAAAAGATAAATTTACCCCAAAAACAAACTGGCGTGTCAACGGATAATTGAAAGAACCATTCATTTCAGGATCATAATCTTTTAACAAACTATTTTTCGTATAAATTATAGGATTAGTGATTGTAGCATATATTCTCAGTTTTGTCATTCCTAGAGCATCCAGAACATTTTTATTAAAATTATATCCCAGAGTGATGTTTTTAACTTTAAAATACGAGGCATCCTGATAAGCTAAAGCAGCATATCCAGTATATTGAGTCAATGCTCTACCCGCATTTATAGCAGGAAAGACATTTGAAGGTCTGTCTTCTGTCCAATATTTAAAATTGGAAGGGAAGTTATTCACTCCTGTAGGATCATAAGAAGTCATCATGTCATACTTGATCATTTGTCCCCAACGCCAATACATAAAGACTGTCAGATCAAAATTCTTATATTTGAAGGAATTCTGAAAGCCCATAGTCCAATCCGGAGAATTATGTCCTAAGACCTGATAGTCATTGCCACTATAAGCATATTTGTTATCTGCTGTATAATAAACTTTATTTCCTTGATTGTCCAACTTATAAAATTTACCATCACTTTCTTTTTTCATACCCGGAACATCGATACGAATATCACCAGGTTTACATCCGAAAACAGCAGCATCTGTTTCTTCTCCCTTTTGCCAAATACCATCCAACTTATAGTGATAGAAAGAATTTACAGGATGTCCCAGAGAAAGTGAATAATCTCCATTCGTAATATTATTCGAAACCCCATTCATAAGAGAAGTAATCTTCTCTTTATTGGAAGTAAAAGTAATATCCGAATTCCATTTAAAGTCACGTGTATCAATATTATTTGTATTCAAAGCCAACTCGACACCATTATTCTTTGTTCTACAAAGGTTTTGATTCATCATATAGAACTTGTTAGCTGAAGTGTATCCACCATTAGTAACCGGTAGCTGACGTGACCAGATAACCCCTTTAGTAATAGTCCGATATAGATCAGCAGTAAGGTTGATTCTTCCGTTCAAGAATGTCGCATCAAATCCAATATTAGTATTATATGATTTTTCCCAACTCAAGGACTTATTAGCATATTCCTGCGTATAACGATAAATCTGCATAGGGGTAGAGAGGTTACTAAATTGCATATTGGAAAGTTCCAAAGAAGAAATGGTAGAATATGGTGCCAAACTTGCTGTACCTGTAACACCATAACCAAAACGAATCTTCAGATTATCCAGCCAACTGTGTGTTGCAGCCATGAACTTTTCATCAGAAAGTCTCCAACCCAACGAAAAAGCAGGGAAAGTATCCCATTTATTACCACTTGCCAATACAGAACTACCATCACGACGGATAGATGCCGAAGCTAAATATTTTCCTTGATAAGAATAAGCTATACGACCAACAAGCCCCATCGTCCTTGACATCTGGTATAATGAACTGATAGTGGAATTAGCATCACCCGTCTTACCCATATTATGCCAGAGATAAGCATTATCTGTAATATTTGACTCTTTCTGAAATGTTTCATCATTACGGTTATCTGACCATGAAGTAACAGCAGTAATCGTAAAGTCATGGACACTGGCAATCTGGAAATGATAGGTAAGAACATTTTCCCAAGTATAATTATACTGCCTGTCTTGTTTGATAGAAGCATAAACATCACTATTCGTACCAACAGCATTAGCACCATTGGCATTGTAATATTGATACGAACCCATACCTTGGAAATAATTATTTCTGGTATAAGTAAGAATAGCCTGCAAACGACTTAAGATGGAAAAGCCTTTAAAAGGCTTGATTTCAATATAAGGATTAAAATAGAGTTTAAAATCCTGATTATTATTTCTATAATTTTCCTTATTATTCAGAAGCAAATTAATGTTTGTACTGGATCCATAACTTGGTTGAATTGCCAGATTACCATCCTCATCATACAATGAGCCAATAGGCACGCGAGTCATAGCCTGATCCAAATGAGAATAAGCTTTATTCTGATAAGCATAAGACATACGTGCATTAACGCCAATACTTGCCCATGATTTTAATTTATGGTCAATACGGATATTAGAAGAATACACCTTGTAATCATCATTCTTATACTGCCCGGTTTCATCCGAAAAGTTAAGAGAAAAATAAGCACTGGTTTTTTCTGTTCCACCAGAAAAAGCTGCACTATAATTCTGTGTCATGGCAGTCTTCAGCAAAGTTTTTGGCCAATTGATAAAGTGACCGGCTTCAGCAGCCTTATAGGCTCCTGTACCCAACACGCCATCAATGACCCGTTCATCATCTGCAGTAGAAGACCAGTTGCCAATAGCTTTATTGGCATCGCGAATACCTTGCAGGTATTCTTCGCCTGTACGCATTTCAGGAGTTTGAGACCAACCATTTATACCCAAATAAGAATTGAAATCCGTCTTAACTTTTCCCCGGCTTCCATTTTTGGTTGTAATAATGACAACGCCATTTGCGCCACTAGCTCCATAGACAGCTGTACTTGAAGCATCTTTCAACACTTCAATAGTTTCAATATCATTAGGGTTCAATGTAGAGTAATCTCCTGGCATGCCATCAATAATGAATGTAGGATTGCCACTGGCTGTAAAAGAACGAGTGCCACGCAGTTGCATGGATATTCCTGATCCTGCTTCACCTGATGTTTTCTGAATATCCAATCCTGCCACTTTCCCCTGCAAAGCCTGCATCGGGTTAGCATTAGGGTTCATCGTAACGTCTGTAGACTTAACAGTAGTAATAGCTCCTGTCAAATCCCGTTTTTTCTGTATACCATATCCAATAGCAACAACTTCATTCAGTCCGAGAACATCAGGTTTCATTCTGAATATAGCCGCACCAGCACTCACCGAAATAGATTTATATCCTGTATAAGACAACTGAATTTTTGTGCCAGCAGGGATGTCCATACTAAAATTGCCATTAAGATCAGTAACTGCACCTACTTTACCTGAAAGTGTTTTCACAGTAACACCTATAAGAGGATCCCCATTTTCATCAACAACCTTCCCTGTTACCTGATGTTGTTGCAACATAGACAGATTAGATGTCACTTTATTGGCTAGAACTGTCACAGGCTGTAGTATGCCGCAAGACGTTATTGCCAGAAAAGAAAACACTAATTTTTTATAATTTTCCATTTATTAATAAGTTTTTAGTTATGACTTTAAAAGAATGCTAAAACTTCAGCTTTGTTATTTAACCTATTTGTATATAGAAGACGATTTTAAATAAAATTTGTAACCAGTCAGAAAATCCATTAAAGAAAAACATTTTGAGAATTAATTAACATCCTAAAATTTACTATTATCTTTCGTAAAAAGTTATGCCTTCACGACACAAAAAAAGTATGACTATAATCGCTTTCAACCCTCTCGATCTTATTTACACCATATAAAACAGATAGCCAAGAATACTCAATAAACCTTCAGCTCAGGCAACAGGAACTTCACCCACATATAATTTTGAAAGGAGTAGAATAACTGTCATAGATCCTTGACCCTTTACTAATCATCTTGATGGCATATCTAATGCCCTCAACAGCCATCTGAGAAGAAAAGATATCAACAGTTCCGATCTCCTGTCCTTTCCGTAAATAAGGCGACATTACCCCATCATTGTCAAAACCTACTACCGGTAAATATTTCCTTTGGATATCCATTTCCTGTAAGACCCCAAGTGCCATGGCATCATTACCACAGAAAACACCTTTTAGATCAGGGTTCTGACTCCAGATACGGGAAAAAGCATTACGAGCATCGGCTGTTTCCCAATTTGCAGGTTCTGAAGCCACAAGTTTATACCCCTCTTCCTGAATTACTCTCAAACTTCCAGCCTTACGCTGAGAAGCATTATCTGCAGAAGGAAGTCCTTCAATGATTGCGACCTCATCTCCTCTATGCAAAAATCCGGCCAGAAGTTTACCGACTTCATAAGAAGCCTTATAATTATCCGGTCCAACAAAGGGGATATTCACATGCTGCTCATTTAATATAGCATCATCTAATTTTATATCTATATTAACTATCCGTATTCCATTACGTACCGCTTTACAAGCAGAATAAGCAAGAGAAACAGAATCTATTGGTACCAAGACTATCGCATCTACCTTTTCTTGTATTAATTCATCAACATATCCGATCTGGGCATCAACATCTGTCTGCGAGGTTGTCCCTCTACAGATCAAATCGATCTCCGGATGCTCATCTGCAAAATTCAAAGCCCCTTTTTGCATAACTTGAAAGAAGTTTGCATTAAGTGATTTCATCACCAATCCAATACGGTATTTTTGTTGGTTCATAGTTTTTTAATGTCTTTTGATATAAAATAAAACAAAGTAATCGAAATATCGATTAATATCTTTTTTGTTTTAGAGAAATTATCTATCTTTGCATATTAAGTATTTCGTAAATTAGAAAAAGCCAAATGATGTTAGCTGCACAAAGAAGAGACAAAATCATGGAATTTATCCGTGAAGACGGACAAGCAAAGGTCCAGGACCTGAGTCACCTTTTCAAGGTAACAGAAGTAACTATCCGCCAAGATCTGGAAAAGTTGGAACAACGAGGCCTTATCACCAGAGAACACGGAGGCGCCGTACTCAGTAACGCTGGGTTGAATGTGAAAGATTTCACATTGTTGAACCAGAAAAACATGGAAGCCAAAAAGGCTATCGCAAGAGAAGCTATCAAACTCATTCATGATGGTGAAACGATCATACTTGACTCTGGTTCTACTACCACAGAATTAGCCAAACTTCTTTCCGGATTTTCTAACCTCAGAGTCATAACAAATGCTTTGAACATTGCCGTCATACTAGGTAGTGATCTTGGTATCAATCTTAATGTTACAGGAGGAGAGTTTAAAAGTCCCACACTTTCGCTTACCGGCGTTAAGGCTGCCAATTATTTTGCAGACATCCATGCTGACAAATTGTTCTTAGCTACCGCAGGCATCAACCTAAAAACAGGGCTGACCTATCCAAGTTTTAGTGACTTACCCGTAAAGAAAGCCATGATTGACGTTTCTGACAAGGTATATCTCGTAGCTGATTCCACTAAAATCGGCACCAGTTCGTTTGCAAGTCTGGGAGCATTATCATTAGTTGACCACATCATTACTGATTCGAATATCACGGAAGATGCACAGCAACTCTTCCGTGATTTCGATGTAAAATACACTATCGCACAGTTATAAGATTTTGCTACTCACTGGAAAGAGTAATACTGATCAGTCCAATAACAAACAGTATCAACGTAGCCCAAACAAGGCCTTTCGTTTCCTTAGAAGCACCTTTAAATTCTTTCCAAACGAAGACACCCCAGATCATTGCCACTACCGGAGCCGCATTGCTGAGAGCATAAGCGATAGCATTATTACCTGCAGTGCCCCTGGAGAAACTGATGACCATACCGGCCATCCATATAAATCCACCAAGAATTCCGATGATGTGTGTGTGTGAATTTCCTTTGAAATAATCACGGAACGAAACCTTATTGCCTTGCAAGGGGAAATACATAAGCAGGGTATTAAAAATCGGTGTTGTCACCAATGCCCCAATTGAAAACAGGAATACAGCTGTATAAGGAGTCAAGTGACCACTTACCCCACCTACTGCAGGTACTCCTCCATATATTGGATCAATAGACTTAGCAACCAATCCAAAAAAGAAGATAATGGCTATACCGGAAATCAAAGCACATACGATACCCTTGACAGGCGTTTTATGCTGACCGGAAGAGAGTTTGCCATAAGCACGGGCATTAAGCAATATCGCTATCACAATAATGACGACCCCGAGCCATAACAGTTTTTCATTACCCGGATATTTGTTCCCATCTGCAACGGTCAAGATATAGGTATAGAAGATTCCTCCAATCCATCCAAGTCCTCCTCCGATAGGAAAACCTACGGACATACCAGCGACAGCCATTGCAGCGGTAAGAAATATAGTACCAAAGTTCCACACGATTCCACCAAGCAGAGCATACGTCACACTATAACTATCCAATGTACTCATATTGGCAAGGAACGTAGGTCCCTGATGGCCCAAGCTTCCTAACGTGAAAGCACCCAGAAGAGCTGTTATTACCAATCCAATGGTAAAATCCATATAAAACAGTTCAAAACTCCAATTTCGTTGTGCTACGAGCTTTTGGGCATTTCCCCATGAGCCCCAGCAAATACAACATACAATACAGCATAAAATGCCGATCACATAGCTTGTAGCAATTATCATAAATCAGTCCTCATCTTTTTTATCGTTATGTACATAAAGATCCCAGCCCAAATAATTATTGATAGCATCTTCCAATATCTCAACAACATCACTGCGAACAAGAGCCACATGGTGTTCAAAACCATTACGGCAAATATATTTCATTAGTTTCTGCAGATGATCAACTTTAGTTACGGCAATACATCCATCCATTCCATAGGGATCATCGGTAATTTCTCCATTGCCCACATAGGCACGAATCTTACCATCTGCATCATCAGTTGAAATACGGAAGAAAGTAAAGTCTCCGGCACTCACCTTTGCACTGATCGCTCCAAATGTACGAATCTTACCCAAAGTTCTGCCAAGTACACCTAACGGCGTAAGTTTAAGATCATGATTACCAACAAATGAACGAGGGAAATTACCACAATGTGTACAAACACACATATTACGATCATTTGCGAAATTATTATTCCAGTCTGCGATTGCCGAAGCTTTATTTGCCGCTAAATGTAAAGCCAACATAGACACTGCGCCAGTAATATCTGTCTCACAGGCGCAAGGTATGCCCATATCACCCAGCATAGCCATTGTGACACAAGCAGCACAACCATAGTTTTGCTCAAGAGAATCCCAGCATTGAATAGCCAAAGCATCTACACGATTGGCTGCAATCCAGTTTTGCACAGCTACCCCAAACTTTGCCTGAACGCTCACCTTCTCCTCATAAGCATTCGGAATTCTGGCATAATCACGAATATCTTTTACCATCTTGATAAAAGCAGGATCATCATCTTTTATTTTCTTTGCAGCAAAAATAATCTCGCTCAAGTCAGCAGGGACTACGGTAATTCCACTCCGCTGCAACAGTTTTTCACTTGCCCGGCAAGTATTAAAACCAAGAGGGCGTGTACCCAACTGTCCGATGCGACTATGCCGAAGTGTATTAACCACACGGCATACACCAGCAAATTTATTAATATCCTTTACCAGTTCCTCACTATATATACTATAGGTATGCAGTGATGTTAACGAGAAGGGAATTCCATATTGATACAAGTTGTTACAGACAGAGATCTTACCACAAAAAGCATCACGACGACTATCCAGATCGACTTTATCATTCTCATCATCACAAGCCTGAACCAATATAGGAACATTCAATTCGGCACGACTGATTGTATTAATGATGCCGATTTCAAATCCGAAATTAGGCAGACTGACAATTATGCCATCAATTTCGTCACGATGCGCACGAAAAAGATTTGCATTTTTAATACCGTCATCAAGAGTTTCAATACTGCTTGAACCCGTAGGAGTAGCATCTTCAGGAAGAATAATATATTCGTATCCTTGTTGCTCCAAGACTTCCAGCAAATGCCTTTTCACATCTTTTGCCAGTTCTGAATTAAAATAGGCACGCGTACCGATAATCACGCCAAAACACTGTTTCTGATTTTTCATGATAATATTCTTTAATTGTTTATATTTATTTTAATAATTGACTGATAGCTTCATGCCATCCATCATAATCAGATTGCATATCAGTTTTACTCTTTTCAGGTTTAATAATCCCATCGGGTTTCCAAATAGCGGAAGCGTCAGTAAAAGAAGACCATTCTTTCAATGCAAATCTATTCATTACCATAGCCCCAAAAGCTGAAGCATCTACTACTTTTACCCTTACAACCGGCACTTGCAGCATATCAGCCTGAAATTGCATAAGAAACTTATTTGTTGTTGGTCCTCCATCAACTCTTATATCTTGAAGAGATACTCCAGCTAAATCTGTCATCACCTTAATCAGATCTGTTATCTGATAAGCAATAGACTCAAGTGCAGCCCGACAAATGTAAGCTTTATCAGCACCTAAGGTAAGGCCGAAAAGCATCCCCTTAACCTGACTATTCCACCAAGGAGCGCCCAATCCGGAAAAGGCAGGAACCAAGTATACCCCACCATTATTACTGACTGAAGTCGCAAGATTCTCCAGTTCCTCAAAGTTATCGATTAACTGTACCTGATCTTTGAGCCATGTAATGGTACCTCCTGTACAATGAATATTTCCTTCAAAAGCATAATAGACTTTCCCAAATGCAGAAAAGCCGACAGAAGTGACAAGTCCATCAGGTGCTACTATCGGTTCATTACCTATATTTACCATCACAGAAGAACCTGTTCCATAAGTCACCTTACCATATCCCTTATTAAAGCACATCTGACCTACGAGTGCCCCATGACTGTCACCTAAGACACCTGCGATTTTTATAGGATTACTAAAAACCCCTTCTACAGTTGTCTCACCATAAACAGCATCACAAGACAGAATTTCCGGCATCATTGAACGAGGAATAGTAAGCATACGCAACAGATCTTCATCCCATTGTAACGTGTGGATATTGAAGAGCATTGTACGAGAAGCATTGGTATAATCAGTTACATGCTTTTTCCCTTTAGTCAACCGAAAAATAAGCCAAGTATCAATTGTTCCGAAACAGAGTTCTCCTTTATCAGCTCTTTGACGTACCCCTTTCACATTATCTAAAATCCACTTGGCACCACTACCGGCGAAATAGGGATTAATAAGTAAGCCACTACGCTCACGGACCAAATCATTGTAGCCATCCTTTATCAGTTGATTGCAGATATCCTCACCATGATTACCCTCCCAAACGATCGCATTATACACGGGTTTACCAGTTTTGCGATCCCACACAACTACTGTTTCGCGCTGATTCGTAATCGCAATAGAGAATTCATTAGAATCATTACGGTATGACTCCACTAATTCTTCTATTACCTTTACCACATTTCCATAAATTTCCTCTGCATCATGCTCAACCCATCCAGTTCGAGGATAATACTGTCTATGAGCTATTGATTTCTGATTTACTATTTCACATTGACTATCAAAAAGAAAAGCCTTTGTAGATTGCGTACTTTGGTCAATAGAGATTATATATTTCATAAATTATTAAGATAAATTGTTTATTGTCATCAGTACTGAAATATAACACATTACGAACATTAAACTATAGCAATTATCTTTTCATATCCAAGATACATTTCAAGGCAGAGCCTTAACACTTCATTTAATTTCCAGTAAATCTAAAGCAGCAGAATAGATTCCCTCATAATCAAGATCATAATGATGAAATATCTCCTTAGATGTTGCATGAACAACATTTTCATCAGGTATGCCCAATATGCGCATCTTGACCGGACAATTTTGTGAAACGATTTCTGCAACTGCTGCACCCAGACCACCATAAATACTATGTTCCTCTACTGTCAGTATACAGCCAGTTTCCCTAGCCGCTTTAAGAACCGTCTCTTTATCAAAAGGTTTTAAGGAAAAAGCATCGATTACCCGAGCAGAGATACCTTTTTTCTTCAACATTCTGGCAGCTTCCAGACAGTGAACGACAGTTTCTCCCGTACCTATAATAGAAAGATCATTTCCTTCCATAATCGTATTGTCTTTACCCAATACTAATGGGAATTCATCATTTTCATATACATCAGGTACCGCATTACGCCCAACTCTGATATAAGCGGGTTTAGGATGATTAACCAAAGCCAGGCATAACTTTCTGGTCTCACGAACATCACAAGGAAGATAGATTTCCATTCCGGGGAAAGTACGTAAAACAGCAATGTCATGAAGACTGTGATGAGTTGCTCCCAGTTGACCATAAGCCACGCCCCCACTTACGCCTAATATTTTGACAGGCATCTGAGAATAAGCCAGATCAACCTTCACTTGTTCCAGACTGCGTGCAACATAGAAACAAGCGGGACCACATACAAAAACTTTCTTTCCGGCAGATGCCAATCCTGCTGATATGCCTACCGCATTCTGTTCCGCAATACCAACCTCAACGAATTGTTGGGGCAGTGTCTTGGCAAATTCTGTTAATGTAGCAGATCCTGTTGCATCAGAAGTAACGGCAATAATATCTTTATCTTTCAGAGCCAGATCCAAAAGGGTATTTGTAAAACTTTTACGATTAGGTATTTTATTTACTTTTAAAATTTCCATATTCATGGACCTTAAAGATTATTTTTTAAATTTTCAATTCGAGATTCAATTTCTTTTACGGCTAATTGATAATGCTCTTCATCAGGCACGCCATGATGCCAACTTGCCACATTTTCCATATAAGAAACGCCATAACCTTTTGTCGTATGGGAGATAATGATATGTGGCTTGTTGTTTGAAAAATCGATACTGTCAAATGTATCTACGATATCATCAATATCATTACCATTCATTTCAAGGACATCCCATCCAAAAGATGTCCAATGCTTCAAAATCGGTTCTATAGGCATGACATCTTCCGTCGAACCGGAAATTTGCAATCCATTTCGATCAATAACTGCAACGATATTATCCAAATGATACTTACTCGCAGACAAGGCAGCTTCATATATTGATCCTTCTGCCTGTTCGCCATCTCCCATGACAACAAATGTCTTGTATGACTTACCATTCATTTTTCCAGCCAAAGCCATACCGACACCTATCGATAAACCATGACCAAGAGCCCCCGTATTAATTTCTACCCCAGGAATGGAATTATCAGGATGCCCGCCTAAATGCGAATAATCTTTACCGTAATCATCAAGTTCTTTCTGAAAAATAAATCCCTTATCACATAACACGCTGTAAAAGGCTTCGGCACAATGTCCCTTGCTCAAGATGAAACGATCACGATCAGGATTCCGAAGATCTTTCGGGTCAACATTAAGTATACGATTATAAAGAGCAACAAGTACATTTAATACAGACAGGTCTCCCCCTGTATGACCTGTTCCTGAAGAGTAAATCAGCTTAATAAGTTTCAGCCGTAATTCTTCCGCTTTTAACTTTAAATCCTTATTCATCATATTTCTTTTGATTTGTAATTGTCTTATAAAAACATCACAAAGATAATAAAACGAAATATAATAAAAATATAATCGAAACAAATAATTAATTTATTATTTTTTTTTAACACGTTCTAACTCAAACATAAGTTCCAAATTCAGAAGAAACATTCCTAGATTCAGAAGCCTCTTTCTATCACCTTATAATAGGATAAGAATATTTTAAAGTCACCATATAAATCAAAAATAAGGAAATTGGTTAATTATCATTCTTCACTTTTCAATAATATAAGATTATTTCTCTATTGTGCTCAAAGATAATAATATATATATTATGGCGCAAACAAAACAAAAGAAATCATACCTATTTATATAAAACAATCTACAAATTAAGCATAAAATCTGTCTATTAGAACATTCAGAATATATTAAGAGACTGCAAAATCGCCCCTATTCAAGGAAACTATAAAATTTCAGATTCATTTATATGATAATTTCCAGAAATCACTATCAGTAATTTACCTTATATTTCCAATTAAGCATCTAAAAAGTTATTAAAGACTAACAAATGTTATACTATACTATTTTATCATTAAATATATTTTGTATTTTTTCTTTTTGCATATATTTGCAGCTATATCGATACAAAAAGAAACACAAAACAAATATATAAGAAATATAAATTTATTAATCTACAGACCAATAAACATCTATTAATCGATTAAAAGAACGGACATGAAAGACAAAAAGGGACACATTAAAAATGAAGATATATGCTATCATCGCATATATTCAAATTTTAATAGAGTTATAATTACTCTATTTTTAAGCTTGGTTTATTCTGCCAGTTTTGCGCAAGAAATATCTGGCGTTGTAAAAGACACGAAAGGAGATCCTTTAATTGGTGTAAGTATACAAACAGGGAAAGGTATAGGAGCTGTCAGTGATATCAACGGAAAATTCACTCTCAACAATATCACCCCAGCAACAAAGGCTAAATTTTCTTATGTTGGTTACAAGACACAAACAGTAGCAGTAGGAAACAATTCTTTTCTGAATGTTGTTCTTCAAGAAGATAATGCAAACCTAGATGAAGTAGTTGTTATTGGTTATGGTACTGTCAAGAAGAGGGATCTTACGGGTGCCGTTGCCAGTGTAAGTCATGATGCATTGGTTGCCAATCCTATATCCAACGTAACTGAGGCCCTTGAAGGAAAATTAGCCGGTGTACAAGTTGTTTCTCAAGATGGACGCCCTGGTGCCACCGTAAATATCAAGGTCCGTGGTGGTGGCTCCATCTCTCAGAGCAACGATCCACTTTACATTGTTGATGGATTCCCCGTAAGCGATATCTCAGACATTCCAGCTGATCAGATCGTATCCATAGATGTTCTGAAAGATGCTTCTTCTACAGCCATTTACGGTGCACGTGGCGGCAATGGAGTAATATTAGTTACTACCAAAGGTGCTGAATCCGGCAAAATATCCATAACCTATAGTGGATATTATCAGTCAAAATGGATCGCAAAGAAATTGGAAGTGCTTGATCCTCAAGATTATCTTGCCTTAAATTGGGCATTTGTCGATGCCTATAACAAGAATGACGAAAACAGTTTTGAGAAATATTTCGGTTTAGGCAGCAATTACGGAAATCATTATGCCGACTACGCCAATACCTCTTCACATGACTATACTAATAATCTTTTAAAAACAGCTTCTTCGTGGAGTCACAATATCAATCTCAGTGGTGGCAGTGAAAACACGAAATTCACATTTGCGACCAATTACCTAAAAGACGATGGCATCAAAATCAATTCTGGTTTTGAAAGATATGCTATGGATTTCAAGTTCCAGCAAAAATTTTTCAAAACATTCACTTTTGATATGGATGTCCGTTATTCAGATGTAAATATTAAAGGCATTGATGATACTGTCACGGCCAAAGGTTCTCTACTCTCTTCAGCCTTCGAGTTCCGGCCTATTGATAATCCTTTAGGTACTGGAGAAGCGACCTTGCTCGGTATGGGTGAAGGTAACGTCAATACAGAACAAAGTCCTGTTGGAATCACGAAATCGCTCTATAACCTAATCCAGAAGAATCGTCTACGTGGCAATTTTGCTCTTACATGGGTTCCTGTAAAGGGCCTGTCCAGCCGTTTAGAATATGACATGGGACGTAACTGGGGGCAAAACAAATATTATGATGACGGTTCCGTAGTAAGTGGTTTCTCTTGGACGAAAGGTCACAAATATGCAATGTTGGCAAAGACTAGTGGCAAGAACTGGAGATTCCTGGCTACTATCAACTATGATGTCCAAGGACTCGGCAATGACCATAAGTTAAATTTTATGATTGGTAATGAAGAGATCAAAAGCAGTAGTGAAAAACTAACCGTATACGGCGGAGGATTTCCTTCCGGTGAAGCATGGACTATGAACCGTATATTTGGCATGATCAATATGGGCGATGCAAACTCTTATCCTGATGAAAATAAATACGTGAATGAATACAACGTTCCGGAGACTACACAGTCATGGTTCGGTAGAGTAAACTATTCCTATCTCGGCAGATATCTGTTGACCGCTACTATGCGAGCTGATGGTAGCTCCAAGTTTGGCCCTAATCACCATTGGGGATATTTTCCTGCAACAGCATTGGCATGGAGGATATCCGATGAACCATTCATGAAATCAGCCAGCAAATGGTTGGACAATTTGAAGTTACGTCTCTCATACGGTACAGCAGGTAATGATAATATCAATTCTAGTCTTTGGCATGAAACCTATACTGCCAGTACGGGCGTATGGGATGAAAAGACCGTCCAGATCTATTCTCCTTCCGGGCTGAAAGAAAATCCTGATTTGAAATGGGAAACAACGATTTCACGCAATATCGGTTTTGATTTCGGATTCTTCAATAGGCTCAATGGGACTTTAGATGTATATTGGAATACGACAAAGGATCTGTTAATGAATCAGGAAATAGACTCTTCTACAGGTTACTCACATCAATATACCAATATCGGTCAGACATCCAATAAAGGACTTGAACTTGCTTTGAATGCAGCATTAGTTCGTTCTGAGAAATTCAATTTAAACCTCAACTTCACATATAATTTAAACTATAATAATGTAGACAAATTGAAAGATAATACAGACATCCTTTATGGATCAGGTTGGGGATCTTCTTCATTGATGCCTGCCAATGACTATCTTCTTACTGAAGGACGTCCTGTAGGGCTGATTCGGGGCTATACCAGTGACGGCTTTTATACTGTGAACGATTTCAACTATATCAACGGTAAATACATATTAAAAAATGGAATGCCGGATATCTCCGCCAGCATCTTTGTATCTTATCCTGTTCCTAGTGAAATGAAAGATAAATTGCCTAACGGCCAAAATGCTTTTCCTGGAGCTATTAAGCTGAAAGACCGTAATGGAAGTGGTACTGTCGATGCCGATGATGTATCTGTCATTGGAAAGATCCAACCACATCACACCGGTGGTTTCGGCTTATCAGGCAACTGGAAAAATTTCGATTTCAGAACCAATTTCACTTATCAGATTGGAGGAAGAGTATACAATGCCGCAGCCATGACAGAGTATACCGGTGGCAAGGAATCAGGCTATGGCAAGAATCGTCGTGGATATCTGTCTGATTATTATAAACTTTATGATGTTGTCGATGGTCAGCTTGCAGCTGTAACAGACCCTGAAGCATTAAATACGCTGAATGCCAATGCCGGTCATCCACTTCCATTTTATGAAGCCAGTATCGTTCTTTCTGAATATCTGGAAGATGCTTCTTTCCTCCGTATGAGTGATATCACGATTGGTTATACCTTACCTAAAGAATGGATCAGAAAACTATATATCAATAGTGCCAGGATTTATGCCACAATGAGTAATGTATTCTGCATCTCTGGTTATTCAGGTTATGATCCTGAAGTCAACACGAATATGAATAGAAACGACAGTTATCCGACAATGGGTATGGATTACGGTTCTTATCCTCGTTCACGCTCGTTTACAATCGGCCTTAATGTGAAATTTTAATTTGTCAAAACTATGAAAAAGATAATAATTGGTTTAATGGGAGCAACCTTATTAGGCTGCCTGTCATCTTGTTCGGATTTTCTTAATCAAGCATCATCGTCCCAGGCAGATAAGGACTTCGTCTTTTCTGATCCAACAACAGCACGTGCTGCTCTTCAGAACGCTTATGAGAACTGGCGTGCCAATGGCAAAGTGCACAGTGCGGGCGTATTTTATGATATGACGGTATCCGGTTCTGACTGTGAGACTCAGCCTGAAACCAATGCCGCTCAGACCAACCGCTGGACCATGTCCTATCTCTATGGTTGGAATGCCAATGAAAGTGCAAAGGGTCCAGAAGCACAAAGTCCTTCGGGTAATGGCGATTTCAACAGTACCTGGAAGAGTTTGTATAGCATCATCGGAGAGGTAAATTCCATTATCTCCAATTATCAGGAATCTAACGGATTCCAAAGCATGATTTCTGCGGGTAAGCCTTCTGAATTGAGTCAGATCTATGGTGAAGCCGTTACGCTTCGTGCTACCTGCTACTATGAACTGACCCGCTATTACGGTGATGTAGCTTTCCAAACCATTTCCGGCTCTACAGCCACTCACCTTACCAACCGCGATTCCATCTCTGAATATCTTCTTAATGATTTGGAACAAGTCATTCCATTGATGTATCGTTCTGGTGAGAGCTCATCCATTACGAAGACACATTTCAACAGGACCTATGCGGAAGGCCTTATCGGACGTATCTGCCTCTGGGACGGAGGATATCAGACACGCCGCACCGATATGGGAAGCAGCTACTATACCGATATTAACGGGAAACCTTTAAGCTTTGAGAAAATATCAGAGAACTCTACTAGAAAATGTTTCTATGGACGTCGAAGTGACTGGCAGAATCTATATAAAATAGCAGAAAAGTATCTGGGTGATGCCATTTCCAATCCTGGCAACATCCATCTGCAAACCACAGATCCAAGAACAGATTCGCGATACGCCTCTACTCCTAACCCTTTCCAATATGTTTTCCAACAAACTATGATGGGAATCGACACGAATAATCCTACCTGTGCTGATGAGAGCGTCTATGAAGTTGCCGAGACACATGCCAGCAGCAGTAGCCAACGCCCTTATGCTTTTGGACGCCCTTCCAATGGTGGTAGTGCTTCCTACTATCCTTGCAAATCATACGGGCAGAGCCGTTTCACCCCCATATATTATTATGGGGATTTTGATCCCAACGACCTTCGTCGAGATGTCACCTGCACAGTTACAGGCTCATCTGGTACGGGTGCTGAGTCACTACTCAACTTCAACAAAGGTTCTCGCCTCAACGGCGGTATAGCCCTAAACAAATGGGATGAAAACAGGATGAATCATCCTTGGACTACCAAACAGGGGCAGAGTGGTATCAATGATCCTTATATGCGTTTCTCTGAAATTATTCTGATGCAGGCTGAAGTAAAAGCAGCCTTGGGTGAAGAGGCTCAAGCCCGCAGCCTACTCGACCAAGTTCGCAATCGTGCCTTCGGATCGGAAGGATTAGCCAATACGGATCAGTTTATTGCAGATTATGGGTCCTTGCTCAATGCTATTATTGAAGAACGCAAATTTGAGTTCGGTGGAGAGGGTATGCGTAGATGGGACCTCATACGTACCAACCGTTTATCATGGGCTGTTGCCCGTTATCATGAGCGTGCAGAAGCGATGATTAACAGTCTGAAGTCCAAAGGGTATTATACATTTCCAAATGGTAATACGATATCCAATTATATCTGGACTAAATTAGTAGATGCAGGTACTACTTATGGTTATCGTCTGACTGCCCAATGTTCAAAAGAAAAGGAAAATGACCCTGTACTCTATCCTGGTTGGAGAGGTCAGAATGATGACTGGAGTGCTGTGGCTGACTATAATGGCACCAGCAAGTCCAATCTGACCGCAGGAAGTACAACCAACCTAGCCATCAAAGGTTTGTTTACCTATATAGATCCTAATGGAGAAGAAGCCCAGAAGCTGGAGCTAGATGGCTACACAGAGCAGCCTTGGGGCATCAACATTGTTAACAATGAAAAGCAATATAACTACTATATTTATAGTGGCTATGAAGATGGTCAACCACCAATTTACATGTTGATGATGGGTGATAATATCCTGAAAAATTCGAATGGTCATTTTCACAATGGCTATGGATTCAGAGATGAATAGCTAATGCGCCATTCAGGAGAAGTCAATTTTACAGAAGTTGACTTCTCCTTCTGTCTTTTATGTCAAATCAATTCGCCTTATGAAAAAGTACTCTTTAGTATTCTTTATTCTTTGCTTCTCAATAATCAAAGCAACGGCCCAAAATACAATTGAACAATGGAATCACGCTGAAATTAATTTTCATCATGTTACCAGCAAGAACCCTTTTACGGATATCGCATTAAGTGCTGTCTTTATCCATGAAGGCATACCCGACACTATGCATGTAGATGGCTTTTATGATGGTAACAACACTTTCCGTATTCGTTTCATGCCCACTCTTCTGGGGAAATGGAATTACACGACCCATTCTTCCGAAGCAGAAATGGATAATAAAAAAGGGTATATCATTTGCAGTACGCCACAATCCTCTCATCACGGAATGATAAAAGCAGGAACACAGCAAAACTTCATTTATGCTGATGGCACACCGTTCTATCCATTAGGCACGACTTCCTATGCTTGGATTTATGCATCGGAATCCAGACAGAAAGAGACTCTTTATTCCCTAAGAAAAGCAGGATTCAACAAACTTCGCTTCTGTATCTTTCCAAATAACAGTGTACGAGAATTACCACAATCATATCCATATCTACTACTATCCAAGGATAAAAAAGCAACATGCCAGTATACATGGGATTTTTCTCGGTTTAATACCGACTTTTTCCATCATTTGGAACAATGCATTGACTCTTTAAAAAATATAGGAGTAGAAGCTGACATCATTCTTTTTACCCCATACGATGAAGGACTCTGGGGATTTGACAGGATGAGTATGGAAAATAATATGCGATATCTTCATTATGTCGTAGCCCGACTCAGTGGCTTCAGTAATGTGTGGTGGTCTATGGCCAACGAATGGAATCTAATCAAATCAAAAACTTATAGCCAATGGATAGAAATGACAAAATACGTGTATGAGCAGGATCCCTATCGCCATCTACTGAGTATTCATGGTGGGACCGCAAAATATATTGATTATAATCTACCTTACTTCACCCATGCCAGCATACAAGACCAGGGGCCACTGTACAATATTGAAGGAGCGGCTACAGTAAGGAATATCATTCATAAACCGATTCTCTTTGATGAAGTCTGTTATGAAGGTGATCATAAAGCAAGATGGGCTCAACTGACTGGAGAACAAATGCTGCAACGGATATGGACTGGGCTTATGGGTGGGACGTATGTCACTCACGGAGAATGCTTCTGCACTGGAAAAGACTATTACACGGGATATTCATTTCTAGCTACAGGTGGTTCATTTAAGGGAACATCCGCACAACGCATTAAATTTACACTCAGTATATTAAAGTCACTCCCTAATCCGTTAAGGTTAGCTGATCAGAGTTGGGATCCTATGACTGCTTCTGCAGGCCCAAACACCTATTTTATATACTTCGGCTCAGAGCAGCCCACAAAATGGAAATTCGAATTGCCAGCCAAAAATGACATCTGGCCAAGATTACAGGGGAATGAGAAATTCAAAGTAGATATCATTGATACCTGGAATATGACTGTCAGCCATTATCCTGGTGTCTTTATAGTGAAAGCCAAGTCCCCTAAAAGGATGACAGATAAAGATGGCAAGATGGTAATGCTACATGGTAAAGCCAATATCTTATTAAGAATAACCAGACTATGATCATTAAATCATGTATTTTTGTTCGTCTTCCTTAAAAACGGGGAAAGAAGAAATAAAAAACGCTACATAAAAACAGTTTTTCATAATTCATTACTAGAATAAACCTTATATTTATACTAAGCCTTAAACAGTTACCAAAAACCAATAAATGTTATAACATATAACTTTCCTTTTATACTCATTTGTGATTTCTTACATATAGTTCCAAACTAACCGATACAAAAAGAAATAAAAATAGACGAATAAGAAATACTTATTCCTTAACGTATAAACCAAAAACATCTATTAATCAACAAAAAGAACAAATATGAAGGACAAAAAAAGACAAATTCTAATCATTGTTTTGTTATTAATGGTATCTTTTCTACCTACGAAAGGAAACATTAAAGCAAAACCTTTACTGGAGCATAAGAGCAACCTATCCGTTTCGTCTTATCCTTCCCAGCAAACTCTCAAAGGTATTGTACAGGATCAAAAAGGAGATCCTTTGATCGGTGTCAGCGTAGTAGTAAAAGGTACATCACAAGGTACGGTAACTGATCTGAATGGAAATTACTCCATAGAAGTAACGCCCGGAACGACCCTTGTATTCAGCTACATCGGTTTTATCCCTAAAGAAATTAAAATAGGGAACCAGACTTCTCTAAATATATCTCTTAAAGAAAATGCCAAAAATCTTGATGAGCTTGTAGTCATAGGGTATGGAAGCGTAAGAAAAAGAGATCTGACAGGAGCTGTCTCAGCTGTAGGAGCAGACAAACTCAAGGATCGTCCCTACGGGAATGCTTTACAATCAATGGCTGGAGAAGTATCCGGGGTTGTCATTACGCAATCCCAAGGTGCACCGGGTATATCCCCTACCATTAAGGTTCGTGGCATGTCATCAATAAATAGTGGTACATCCCCATTGTATGTTATTGATGGTATCCCTATGGAAGACAATACTACATCAAATGGTACTAACGGTGGTAATGTACAGTATTCGAATCGTAATCCTCTGAATAATATCAACCCAAACGATATTGAAAGTATTGAAATCTTAAAAGACGCTTCTTCTGCAGCCATATATGGCAGTCGTGGAGCAAATGGCGTTGTCATTATTACCACAAAAAGTGGTAAGGCCGGTCGCACAAAGATCAGCGCGAGTTATGAACTCGGATTCTCTAAAGTAACACGAAAAATAGACTTAATGGATGCTAAGCAATGGATGGAATATGAAACTGATGCCCGCAACAATTCGTATGCAACAGCATTAAAGTCAAATCCGAATTTGCTTCGTAAAAGTAGCTTGTCAAAATATTATGTACCAGATGAATTCTCAAACAAGGATTGGATAGACAGAATAGGTAATGGTACAGATTGGCAGGACGTTCTTCTAAGGACAGGAATATCTCATAATATTCAAGTCAGCGCTTCTGGAGGAAGCGAAAAGACACAATTCATGATTTCCGGAAGCTATCTGAATCAAGAAGGAGTTGTAGATCAAAACAATTATAAACGGTATAGTGTAAGAAGCAACATCAACCATCAGTTTAACAACCACTTCTCTATAAGCATGAAATTATCCGCCACACGTTCTCAGGATTCGCCTTATGGACTTTCCGGAAAATCTGATGCTGTCTCTCTGGCCTGTCAAAGTGATCCTATCTTTCCTCTTCGTGTAGAAACAGGAAGTTTAGGATTCAAAGATCCATCCTCCATCTGGAATACATTCGTCAAATACGGTTTCCAGTTATGGCATCCTTACGCATTAACACGAGAAATGACAAAAAAACGTGTTACAAATACAGAACTAATAAACACCTACATTGATTGGAAGATCATCGACGGGCTTACTTTTCGTACAGCACTGAATGCCAGTAATGAAGATATGCACTACAAATCATACTGGAAAGCCGGCCAAGACTGGGGATATTCCGGATGGGTTAATGCCACCGGAAGTTTCCAGACACTACGCCAGTTTAACTGGGCATGGGAAAACACGCTCAACTACAACAAGACCTTTGGTGACCATGCCATCACCGGACTATTAGGATATACTATGCAAAAACAAACCATTGAATATAGTAATATGACAGGAACAGGTTATCCTAATGATATGGTACATACTCTCAACGCTGCTACAACGATCAGTGGAAGCACAAACGAAACTGCATGGAGTCTGATATCCTATTTAGCCCGTGTGACCTATTCTTATAAAAGCAAATATCTGGCATCAGCTGCCGTCCGTTCTGACGGGTGCTCTAGATTTGGTTCCAATAGTCGCTGGGGATATTTCCCTTCAGCATCATTAGGATGGCGTGCTAGCGAAGAACCCTGGCTAAAAGACAAGGCTACATGGCTTGATAACCTTAAATTCCGTCTAAGTTATGGTCAAACAGGTAACAACCAAATTGACAACTACGGCTCAATAGGTCTGCTTGGTTATTCTTCCTATGTAATAAACGGTGCTACTGCACAAGGGCTCTACACTTCAACAAAACCAGATCCAAGTTTAAAATGGGAGAAAACCTGGCAAGTAAATTTTGGTATTGATGCAGCCATAATAAATAACAGATTGAGTACATCTCTGGATCTTTACTATTCACGTACCAATGACTTGTTACTTAATGTCCCTACTCCAGTATTAACAGGATTTGAAACCTCACTAACTAATATTGGTTCTTTACGCAATCAAGGTATTGAATGGAATCTGACATCACACAATCTAGTAGGAGAATTCAAGTGGACAACAGAATTTAATATATCTGCCAATCGGAACAAAGTATTAAAACTAGGCAATGGAAATTCTCCAATTTATGTAACGACGAATAATGCTATTTCGAAGACTGAAGTCGGACAACCTATAGGCAATTATTTTGGATATAAGATCTTAGGTGTATTAAGCACATCAGATGTAAATATTCTTTCCACTAAAGGAAACAAGGGGAAAGGATGGGCAGCTCCATCTGGAAGTGAAGCTGGAGATCCCAAAGTATTCGATGCTAACGGAGATGGATCCATTACTTCTGATGACCGGGTAATTCTGGGTAACTATCAACCAAACTACACATGGGGACTAACCAACACATTTACATACAAGAACTTTGATCTGTCATTTATGCTTACGGGATCACAAGGTGGTGAGATTATGAATCAAAATGCCCGGTTCTTAGGTGGATTTAATGGGGACAGGAATGCCTATGCTTCAGTTTATAACTATTGGCGATCTGATGAGAATCCTGGTGACGGAATGACACCTAAACCCCGTACCGTTAACACAGGTATACTAGGAGAATGTTCAAGTTCTTGGGTAGAAAACGGTTCTTTCGTACGCCTCAAGAATCTTCGCTTAGGTTATACCTTTCCGGAAAAGGTTAACAAGTCATTAGGTCTTTCAAACCTAAGACTATATATAAACTTAGAGAATGTCCACGTATGGTCCAATTACAGGAATTACGATCCGGAGAACAGTACTTTCCAGACAGGCTACCTTTTAGGATATGATTACGGTGCTTATCCCACGCCATTCTCTGCTTCTTTTGGCATCAATGTATCATTTTAATTCTTTTCATATTAAAAATATCTGCATCATGAAAACTAAACTTTTTATAGGATTGCTTTCTATATTTCTCCTTTCTGGGTGTAGCAATTTTCTAAACCTATCACCGATATCGTCAGCTAATGAAAACAGTTATTATCAGTCAAAAGCAGACTTTGAATCGGCTATGAATGCGGTTTATGCTACCCTCTATACTATCGATGGCCCACAATCACTGCCATCTTACTATGGAGAACTCTCTTCTGATAATGTATATTGCAATGAAACGGCGGGAGATTACACCGCAAAAATTGCCCTTTCTACTCATCAGAATATTATCACATCAAATAGCGTTGTAGAAGATTTCTGGAACACTTATTATGAGGCTCTCTTCAAAATCAACAATGTAATTTCCAAATTAAACTCAGCTGACTTCTCTACAAAAAATCAGATTGAGGGAGAATGCCGATTCCTTAGGGCCTTATATTATTTCGATATGGTCCGTGCATGGGGAGATGTACCTTTAGTACTTTCTCCAATCAGTATACCAGAAGCTTATGCGCAAGGGCGTACGCCTGCCAACGAGATCTACAAAGCCATCATCGAAGATCTTAAATATGCTGCCGACAATCTGCCCGGAAAATCCGGTGAACGAATAGCTGGTGCAGCAACGTCTGATGCTGCTAACACACTGTTAGGTAAAGTTTATCTCACTCTTGGTGAGAAGGATAATGCAGCTATCTTCCTCAAGAAAGAATATGGAAAGTTTTCGCTTGAGCCTAATTATGCTAATCTATGGAACTTAAACAACAAGAACTGTAAAGAATCTATTTTTGAAATACAATACCTTGGAGGAAAGAACAATCCATATAGCAAGTATTGGGCTCTCTTCACCCCACTGGATAACCGGTGTATCACAGCGTGGGGTATGGGAGTAAATCAAGTATCTGATGATCTTTGGAATGCTTTTGAGAATGGTGACCCACGAAGAGATGCAACTGTCCAGAACGGATACCAGAATACTAATGGAGATCTTGTACCCACAAAGTTCTGTGTTAAGTGGCGTGATGACAATGCAAAACTCGATGGACTTACAGAAGCAGCTAACAATAATTTCATAGTCCTGCGTTATGCCGATGTCCTATTGATGCTCACAGAAGCTACCGGCGACGTAAAATACATGAATGAAGTAAGAGCACGTGCCGGTTTACCGGGATATGGAGAATCTGGATATCCTTCATCTGCATATCCAACCGTAAAAGCAGCACTACAACATGAATATCAGGTTGAGTTTGGCTGTGAGTTCCATCGATGGTTTGATTTAAAACGGTTAGGTACAGCTATTGATGTAATGAAGCACAGTAGTAAGAATGTCACTCTCACGGAAGATCAATTATATCTCCCTATTCCACAAAGTGTCATTGACCAGAATCCTAACGTTATTACCCAGAATAAGGCATATAAGTAAGTCTTACTACCGACACTTAGGGGGGGAAATTATGGTGGAACAACAAAATGATAGTATGAAAATAACATTAACTTATCGTTCATAGATAAGACATTCATACATATCAGACAATCTCTATTTACAGATCCCTTCTACATATAAGACAGCGGCTATAACTTTGTGTTATAGCCGCTGTCTTTCTTATAGTAACTAAGGATTAGCATTACTAAGCCAGCTCCATAAGGTTGAAGCAAGACCTAACAACTAACTCCCTTTATAATCTCTGGGGCTCATGCCGAACTTCTTGCGAAAACACTTACCGAAATAACCAACATCACTGAAGCCAGACTGAAAAGCCACATCAGTAATACTCAAGCTGGTGCTCTTCAACAGTTCCACAGCATGATTGAGTTTGTATTCCTTCACACAATCTATTGGAGACAAGCCAGTCAACATCTTAATCTTTTTAAAGAAAGCACTACGGCTCATACCGATCTGCTGTGCTATCTTTTCTATTTCAAAATCTTCGTCTGACAAATGATCAGCTATAATCTGATTGACCTTATTGATAAATTCGATGTCTTTTTGTTTCAGATAAAAGTTCATCTTAAACTCAGCTATCTTGGAACGCACATAAACATCATTATGCATACGGATCTGATAGCGGATATAATGTAATGCGAAATACAGCAATACCAGAAAAAGTATCCCATAAATCAAATAAGCCCACCAAGTAGCCCACCAGGGCGGAAGTATCCTTATTTGCAAAGTACGGCTATTGGTCAGATTCAAGTTAGAGGCATCCATTGATTCAACCTGAAAAGTATAATACCCCGGAGGCACATTCGTATATGAAGCAATACGATGGTGACCCGTATAATGCCAATTATGATCATAGCCATTAAGTCTGTAACGATAAGTAACTCGTTTTTCCCTTAAAAAATCTAAAGCAGCAAACTCTAAGGTAAACATATTCTGATTATACTTTAAAACCAGATGATGTGCATACGTGATAGACTGTTTCAGAATAGGATGATCTATATAACTACGGATATCCCGGTTATTGACTTCACAACCGATAATATATACAGCACTCTTCTTTACGGAAGATTTCAAAAGATTAGGGCGAAAAATAATAAGGCCCTTTCTACACCCAACCCATATTTCTCCATTTTGATTTAATAATGATGCAGAAGCATCATCCATAGACACATCAGGGAATCCGTCACAAATATCAAAGTTCAAGACTTTGCCCGTTACCTGATTATAGCAAGATATTCCATTATCATGGCTCAGCCATAGTCTGTCCCAATTATCTTCCACAATCGAGAAGATGACATTATCTTGAAGTCCATCCTTTGTGCCCAAAGACTTTAATAACGGTAAACCGGTATTTTCATCAAGTCTGACAATCCGGCTCAACCCTCCTCCAAATGTACATATCCAGATATTCTGACTATGATCTTTATAGAGTTCATAAACATCGGCATTAGCAAGAACATTAGTTACGGTATTTCGATAGGTGACAAATTTAATATCTGATACAGAACGGAATCTTGTACTAAAAGACATTAAGCCATCCATCGTTCCGACCCACATTCGGCCATTTTTATCCTCTACCATGTTTCGCACTCCCATATACAATCCATAACGAGGGTACCCAGCCATACCATTATATTTATTCTTAAATTCAAGTTGGCCATGATGATCAACGATAAGATCCAGTCCTCCGTCTAAGGTTCCAACCCATATTCTCCCATAATGATCCTGATAGGTAATATATACTTTATTGCCGCTAATCGATTTTGAGTTGTGAACATCATGCTGATAATGTTCAAAACGATAGCCACCATAGCATTTAGCATCAGGGACAGCTCTCACCAAACCATCTCCCTTGGTAGACAACCAATAATTACCGGAATCGTCGGCCATAATGTTATAGACACTGCCAATGTGATAGCGAGCGTAGGAATAATCAAATTTCAACTTTTTATTGCTATCCAGCACAAAAAGGTCTTTACTTTTTGTTCCTACCCATACATCTCCATTGGGAAGCTGATAAATAGCCCTTACCGCATCATTGTCTTTTAAGGGAAGACTCAGAAACTGAAATTGCTTCCGGGGGAAACTGATACTAAACACGCCATTATTAGTAGAAGTCAGCCAAAGAATACCATCTCTGTCAATCTGCATGCTGAGATAGCGAGAATTAGGCTGCTGATCCTGCATCTGATAAAGCAAAGCCAGATTTTGAGAGGTCAGTTTCTTACGATCTATATACATGGCTTCTCCAGCTGCAGTCAGGAAGAACAATCCGTGCTCCCCTGCATCACAGAAACATGGCTCTGTAATTTTCCCATATAGTGTAAAAGGAAAATCTTTTTTTGTTCCAGTTTTCGGATTATAATAAGTCAGCGTATTTTTCCCATTTGTCCAAATACAACCATATTGATCTCTAAACAGATTAGACTCTTTATTCTTTTTTGAGAAATAGCGCATCCAGTATGCCTTGCTGCGACAACTTTTCCTATTCAATCGCACTGAAAAAATACTATAGTCAGTTCCTACCCAACTGGCTCTATTACCGCATATCTCAACATAGCTATATCTGAGACGATCATTAAAAGAATTGATTAGTCCTCTGGAACTGGCTACACGCCTGATAATAATCTTGCCACTTTGAGTGGTATAAGCATAAAGCAGGTTTTTATCCTTCGTCAATAAAAGTACTCCTCCATCATTGGAACGTTGGATTTTTATAATCTGAATATTATGAGTAAAAGGTTTTAACTCATCAAAAACACTTTCAAAACGTTCAGTCTTTTTGAAAAACACCGATAATTTCCAGTCTATAGTTTTAATCCAGATATTCCCTTGCTTATCCTCTACGACTGTTTCCACCTTACCGGGTGACGGATCAGAGGCTAAAGTAAAAGAATTTGTATAAGTTTTAAAATTCAAGCCATCAAAACGGCAGAGTCCATACCATGTACCAAACCACAAAAACCCATCATGAGTCTTCAAGGAACAATATACAATGTTATTGGACAATCCTTCTTCTTCAGTATAATGCTGCACGATTAGATTATTGTAGCTTCGGATTTTAGAATATCCGAAATCACAATACACACACAATATTATAAGAAGAATCAGTTTTTTCATATCTTATACAAATTCATGTAACAGCAAAAACAGACTGAACTCAATATTGATACCTCTCATCCAGATTAAATCAGGATTCACCTTATCTTCAGATAATCATAAACGGCAGAAATATATAACTTTTTATTTTATTGTTCCAAAATCAGCTTGTTGCTGCTCAACCTGTTGCAACATTTTCCTCTTCTGCTGATCTGTAAGTGCCCTGTTTTTGTTCGCATCCTCCTTACAAGATACTCCGCTAAGAGATGTCATGATCTTTTGAGGAAACAAACAAAACTGCCCCTGATACGGAACAGATTCTATATCAAGATCCGCAGACGTCGGAGCATGAATACCTGGAAACTCCACCTCTGCATGAATGTGAATTTCTCCAGCTTTACGAGTAGAACGTATGAGCACTGGAGCTGAACCCCACTCGACCAAACGCGGATTAGCATTAATGGTTCCATCACCAATGATACTTCCTTCTCCACTTACGCTGAACTTCACATATTCCTTTGCCAACCGACGAACATTTCCACTGTCATCCGTAACTTCTGCTACAACGACGATAAAATCAGAACCATCAGCAACCAACGGCTTATTCATCGTGTCAGCATAAAGTCGAAGATGAACACTTCTGCGAGACGGCATTTTCTTCATGGAACAGACCACCTTGCCATTAACGATACCTTCAGCAATCATATTCACCTTCTGGGGTGATTTATGCTTATAACTTAAATCACGCGCTTCCCAAAAGTTCCAGGCATTCTTAAAGATGACCGGAGCATTAAAACATTCTGATACAGGATGTAAAACAGGCAAAGTATAGGTGTGAGCACCGCCAAAAGTAATCAGCCGGACACTATCACAATTACTAAACACAACAACATCCGAATCTGAAAAAGAAGTCATCTCATGAGCAATGTAAACCATAGGATTGACTTTCTCTCCGACATAAGATGATCCGGAATGAATTGGTCTCTGGCTGGCAAACATATAGAAAGCCGTCTTCGGCTGGCGGAAAGCATCATAGATACCCCCGAAATACGGATCAGGATAATAGCCGCGCTGATGGTCAAAAGGATGCCATAGACAACCGCCAATAAACTGACCGGTGGTCTGGTACATGGTACTGGTTGTCTGCGATAGGGAAAGGGCTTGCGTAAGCATTGCCTTTTCTCCCCATCCCCTACAGGCTCTATTAATAGCATTCTGAGCATACCAGTCATCCACATATTCACCAAATTCACGGGTAAAGATACACTGCTTGGGTTTGTTCGGATTCTTATCATCTCCCGGCCATCCATAGACCACATCATAATTGTCATATACACCGGCCGATTTCATATCAGCTGCAGCAACAGGACGATAAGGATAAGGATATTCTTCTTTTGTTATTTTCAAAGACTTCAATGAAAAACTTTTCGGATAGCGTGTCTCATTAAGGATAGGTTCCCACATTAAGACACAGGAATGATTACGGTCACGCCGGATGATCTCCCGGGTATTCTCATAGACACGAGACTCAAATTCCGGATTTTTCTTATTCCAAAACTGCCATCCTGGTGTAGCTACGATAATGAAAATGCCAAGTTCATCACAAGCATCCATAAAAGAAGGATCCTGAGGATAATGAGCCGTACGGATGATATTAAATCCAGCTTGTTTCAGACGTAAGACATCACGCCATTGCTGACTATTAGGCAAAGCATTTCCCACATAAGCAAAATCCTGATGACGATTGGCCCCTACAAATTGACGGTATTTCTTGCCATTGAGCCAGAAACCATTTTTACCTCTAAATTCAAAATAACGGATTCCAATACGCGTCCGTCCACCATCAAGAGTTATACGCCCTTCTTTGACACGTGTAATCAAACTATATAAGTAAGGTGTTTCCGGCGACCAGAGATGAGGGTTTCTCACTTTCATTTTCTGATATACCACTTGAGTCGTCCCTGAAGCCAACTGCATCCGACTGGAAGTTTTTTGGACAACTTTTCCAGAAGCATCAACAAGAAACTGTTCTATTGTAATTTTTCGTACGTTTGCACTGTTATTACAGATTTCCGTATTAGTTAATACTTCAGCAGAATGATTCGTAATATGATTATAATGAACAAAGAGTCCGCCAGCTGCCTGATGTCCTGCCAGAACAGCATCCGTAATATGCACTTCATTCTTAGCAATCAGCCAAACATCACGATAGATTCCTCCATGATAAGCAAAATCCAACAGATATTGAGGTTTCCCCGGTGGATAACTCTCATCATCAGAATTATCGGCCTTAACAGCAACCACACAACTATCACCCTTCTTAACCCCAAACTTATCCAGATGAACAATGATTGGCAGATAGCCACCAAAATGTACCTCAGCAAGTTGACCGTTAATATATATCTTTTGCTTACCCATGATAGCTTCAAAATAGATTTCCAAATGATTAGCCGGAGCAATGAAGTGCTTACGATACCAAGCTATACCTTGATAATTGCGGCCACCACTGCATTCTGAAGGTTCAAGTTTTACACAATGAGGAGTTGAAACAATATCCCAGTTTTCATCATTGAAATTCAGAGCTTCTGCATTTGCTATATCTCCGAGATGAAAACGCCACTCCGGATTGAAATTCCACACTTCTCGTCCCTGATCCTTAATAGGAAAGAATCCGGCTACAGAAGTTTCATCAAAGGCTGCAGCCATTGTCACATTCAACAAAAGTACAAGAAACACTAGAATTTTTTTTACAACAATCTTCATATATTAGTTCTATTATAGGAATTACAGGGTTTGAAGTATCATTTTATGAATCATACCATTTTCACGTTCTCTCTGACAGCAAAGGTACAAAAGAAAATTGACAAGAATGGCATTTGTTAATAATTATTATCAAGCACATCGTCCCAATGATCAGTTCTAAAAGAACTTACAGGTAACCCATCATGAAAAAGATCACCCTCAGCCCAGTCCGTAAAAGCGTATCTTACAGCAACGGGATGCTTCACTTCATCACTACATACATAAACCCGGTTACGATTAGTCCAAGCCTTTGCCGGATAAAATATCTTATCGGCACCGGCAACACGGAACAGATCACTAGTTAAACCATGATTGAAATAGATCCATTCCTTACTCCGGTCAAAAGAAATAACAGCCGTATCTTGTTTGAAAACAACGTCCTTATAACAAGCAAACTCCGGCAATCCATCAATGTCATAAGTATGAGACAAAGCTAGCAGAGCCAATCTTTCTCCAGCCTGTCTCTTTCCCCGAAAATGAATACAATACGGAAGGCCGGCATCCATCAAGACCGCCATACGACAATTCGGAACATCTTTCTCGACTTGCGCCTGTTGCTCACGAAGGAAAGCACTATTTGTCATCCAACCTAGAAGATGATATTTATAAGGCGCTATCTGACAGTAATAAAACGGGAAGTCTCCCTGACCCCATTTTTCACGCCATCCACGTACCATGTGAGTCATTAAATCAGCATAATTCCGATACCATCTTACATTTTCTTCTCCTTGATACCAGACAACACCTCTTATCGTATAGCCAATAAGCGGATGAAGCATACCATTATATAAAGCTGTGGGGCAACGCTGCTGAGTTTTATCCACTTCCAGTTGCGTACCAGGAACAGTTATTGAGGGGAAAGCCTTCAGCCAGTCACTTGTCATCCAGGCTTCTATGCGACTTCCTCCCCAAGCGATTTCGATCAATCCTATAGGGATTCGCAAATTCCTTCTTAAAGTTTTACCAAAGAAATATCCTGTAGCACTAAACCGACGTATGGATTCTGCATCGGCTTCCTTCCAGAATCCATGGATTGTATCCACAGGCACTACTTTTGCATTGCGCTGTACCGTAAATAATCGCAATTGATCATCCGGACCTTTCAACAGTTCTTCCGTAGCACCGCCCACAGGCTGTCCTTTGAATCCTTTCATAGGCATCTCCATATTCGACTGGCCACTGCATATCCAGACCTCTCCTACCAGGATATTATCTATACGAGTAATCTCCCCGTCATTAAACACTATTGAATATGGGCCTCCCGCCACGGGTGTTTTTACCTGAAGGTGCCATCTACCCAAACGGTCAGATACAGTCCGATACGTTTTCCGATTCCATGAGGTAGTGATTTTAAGAATTCTATCCGCAGCAGCTTTGCCCCAAAGGTTACATTCCGTATTCTGTTGCAACACCATATTACTACTGAAAACAGCAGGTAATTTTACTTTTGCTGCTATTGGAACCGTCGTCAAACCTACCAACAGCAAGCTTAAGATTATTTTCTTTCGTGTCATATCAGCATCCTCTTTTTAAATCTTTCCTGTCTTTACATCATAGTTCAAAAGCTCTCTCAAGAGAGCCTCTTACAATAACCAGTCAATATCTGATTACGACAGGTCCCAAGAGACCTGAAACAAGCAATGGCTTGTTTTTCATCCGATACTTTGCATTTGTCCAAATTCCATTATACGGAGCTTTCCCTCTTGTAGCACCATTCAAAGCATTTACCCAGGTATTGTCCACCTTGATCTGAAGTTGATTCTTCCCATGATGTACGGCTTTGGAGATATTCACCGTATAAGGAGCTGTCCAGGCCACACCACAATCTATTCCATTTACATAGACACGAGCCACATCTTTTAATATGCCCAGGCTAAGTTCCACTTTCTTCCCTTTCTTCCCCTTATAAGAGAAGGAGGTAGTATAAAGAGCTGAACCACTATAATATTTTACTTTCTCATCTAAAGATTGAGACCAGTCAAATAGGTTTTTTGTATTTATATCCTTGCCTGTTGCAGTAAAGCAAATATTCCAGGTACTACTGACAGGAATTCTTTTCTTTAACACTTTCAAAGGTAACAAGTCAGGATTGGATTCCGAAAGACTCCCCCCTTTAACCTTTTTGAAAATCACAAAGATACTTCCCTGAGGAGGCAGATGTACGGCTACATTTGTTCGTTGCCCCCTTATTTGCCAAAAATCAGGAAGATACGTTTCATCCGACAAAGCATCATATAATTCAGGTTGAGCATGACTTACCCGGAAGGAAGCGGTAAAATTCAGGATTGAATCTTCTTGATTTGCCAAGAAATAAATCTCTGTAGAATCAGTGGTACGGTGTGTATAAGCAATCTGTTCGGGTAAGATGACGTCACGATTCACTCCCAAAGAAGAGAAGTCACTATTTTTATAAGGCCGGTCAATGACGATAACACCAGCCTTCCGGAAGTTTTCTATACGTCGACTTATCGTTGGTGAAAGACCGTGATAGCAAGGATCCATCGGTCGCTTTCCCGGCAAGACCAGAATACGATAATGGATTCCGCCAGGAGTCACCAGACAACTATCTTCCACCTGTGTATCATTTAGCAATGCATCAGGATTCATAGAATCATAACAATATCCATGCAAAGGATTTATCCATTCCTTAAGATTCATGATTCCAGCAGAATGGTATACACCAACAGGGCTCTCTTCAATAGGCTGCCCGACATTAGCCAATCGCTTTTGTTCACTTTCTATCCGTTGACGTCCAAAAACGCCAGGTAGCATCGGAACCATTCGATCGGGTGTAATGGATCTTCTTGGCATTTCCTCTCCTGTAAAGACGGCAATGTCAACTACTGGAGTCCCTTGTTGCAAAAGCCGCTGACAACGGGTGATATAACTTACTAATCCGGAAGCTTCAGGATACCATGTATTATCACGTTGAAAGAAGAATCCTATACCATCAAGTGTCATTCCGGGTTTACGGTCCATCCACGGGTTATGAGCATCCACATGAAAGACGAGTCGGTTCATTCCAAGTGCAAAATTCCGGTCAATAAATGGTTTCACCATCGCCGGTGTCTCATTCCAAACCCCTCTTACCTCCGTAGGGCCTTCTGCCTGAACGATATTCCTGCCATAAAGATGAGCGCCACTCACAGCATCCAGCATATCACTGGGCTTATCATGGGTAGGAGAATTCAACCAGAATTCCCCCATTGGAATATCTGCAGAACTATAATGCTGAATCCCATCAGCTACAAATGTAGGAGCTATGCTCTCATGAGACACGGCCTTGCCATAGGCATGGGCTCTTGTTTCCAAAATCTTAAAGAAATGATTATTAACCAAATCATTATCAGTCAGACGAATATCTCTAAGCACGTGTTCACTTTGCGAAGCAGACTCCATAGGGATCCCTGCATACAAAGGCATAAAAGATAACAGATCATAACCACGCCGTGAACTGAATTCATCAGCAAAGTTCTTCCCCCAATTCTGACTTCCACATTCCCAACTGTCAATATGAAAGATCTTTATCACATGAGAATATGGACGATTCAGAAAGCGTTTAAACCAATTATCAAATAATCGATTTGTCGCCTCTATATTGAATTTATCTATTTCTAGTCCTTTTCCACCTCCACCTGTAGAATTCATCATACCTGTTGAGGTATGACCAAAGCGGAGCACTCGCCATTTGGAAGTTTTGATAGCAGTGATCTGAGGAAAGCAGGAAACAATCGTGTCACCCTTCATCACAAGGCGAATCTCATCCTTTACATTCAAACAATCCTGATCGGGTACCTCTTCAGCAGTTGTCTCCGGAGCGACAAGCCACATATTAGCGGCTTTACCTTGCCATTGATTAATCTTCGGTTCTGAAGAAAGGATCAAATCATTCAACTTGAATACAGGTTTCCATTTCGCTGCATCAAGGTCTTCTGAACCAGGCTCAGTACCTGCAGGAGTCCAGTCAAAACGAAAATATCGAGCAGTAACAGGAGCCAAAGAATAAGTAAATCCAAAACCATACGATTCCCAACCCTGTCGAGCCGGCTCAAACTGTTTGACCTTATTGAAGTGGACTCCATCATCTGAAGACATCATTTCCAGACGCTGGCACTGGATATTATTCCCTGCAGGAATGATTGTGATCGAACGGACGGTTTGAGACTTACCCCAATCAAAGAGAATATAACCGGGATCTTTAGCAAAAAAAACACCTTTATCAATCCTTTTCATGTCTCCTCCCATTTTTATAGAAGAAGAAACAGAAGAAAGATGAACTTCAACTATTCGTTGCCTAGCTTTCACTGGAAAAGCGAGGGTAACGATATCCTTTTCGTAACCTTTATAAGATTCAGGCCGCTTAAGTATCTTTCCAATAAGTTTTCCAGATAGAATTGTATCTGTCCACACCACTTTCTGCATAGATTCAGCAGGTGTAACCCAAGGGCCTCCACCAAGTGCGAAACCATCACACACATGGATTCCCATCTCCAGTCCCAATGAATCAGCCTGCTGGAAAGCATAGTCCACTCTGTTCCAGAAACCGGGACTCAACTGATTAGCCTGTCCATGAAACTCAGGCCGATCCCGGGTACCCCGAATCGGCATCAGATAGCATCCGTTCAGTCCTATATTTTTCATCCCCTGAAGATCAGCATGAATACCCGGCTTAGAAACCGCTCCATACATCCAATACCAGAAAGCCCAGGGTTTACTAGCCGATTGAGCCATCAGAGAAAAAGGTATAAACCACACAATAAGGTTAAGTAGTATCCGCTTCATTTATTTTAAGGTTACTAATATCTCAAAGAACAAAACACCGATTTAGATTCTATTCAAACTTAAAGATAACACTCCCTGAGAAAGTTTCATTTTCTGCCCAATAAGGTCGGGCAGACGGTCCATTCAAATCGGTAGAATTTACTTTGTTTCTAACTGCAGGTATCACGCGCAGAAAAGCAATGTCTGTTTGTGGTAAAGTATAGAGTATATGGTCTCGACCATCACGCGGAGTATAGACTCCTACCGTAGAGATCTTTGAAGGAGACATCGTTATCCTGCCCTCCTTAGTCTGAAGTTGCATCCATCTCACCTGACCGAAATAGCCCTTGAATTCGGGATAATCCCAACTTTCCCCTGGTATGGGATCATTGTATGCATTATGCCAATAATTAAACTGCGGTCCTTGGGTACGGTTCTGCCAGATACGGTAAGGCCCAAGTCCTACCCAACTCTTTGATTTAACCAAGATTTCAGGATAATCGAAGGTAATACCCATCTCATCAACAACTCCTCCAAAATCATATTGATAATCCATCTTTACGCTGGAATCTGGCAGGAAACGCCAGTCAACCTGTTGCAGGGTCCCCAATTTATAATGAGCTGTCAAGACCTTAACCCCCTTCTCATCCTTAACAGAAAATCCAGAAAATACACCCTGATCAGGATATTCTGAATATTGAGTATTTTTCTGCTCTACTTCTTTATCATCATGATTGTAGTATTGATCATAAGAACGGTCACTACGACGAGCAGCAATAAATCTAGGGCCGTTCGACAGATGAATCACACGCTGGTTAATAAGAACCTTGGTTAATCTGCCGTTCTTCTTAGAAAAGACGTATGTACGACCACAACTATTTACAGACAGGAAGGAAGTATCTTGTGAAATTGTAGAATTAACAAATACTGAAGAAGAAGCAGTATCCTCAGAAGCTACATTCTTTGGAAAATCCCAGGTAAAGAGTTCTCTTCCATAAGGGTCAACAGCCTTCACTTCAAGCACATCAGCCTGATTACTGACCGGTACATCAACATACCCAATGTTTCCCGGAGCAATCGACAGATGCTTTGCAAGTATTCCGCTTTCTGTAACCTTAACACGATCATCACCACACTTTGGCATTTTCAGGTATCGATAAGTTAACTTACATGTATTCAGGTTCAGAAAACTGTAATGATTCTGAATTTTCAACTGGACATTATTCTGGGAAACTGATGTCCTCATCACATCTACCTGTATAGGACACCAGACTTGTTTGATCGTATAGTAAGAACCTTCCTTTTCGAAATGAGGCCCGACAATACCATCTGCGCCATAATTCCCACAACAATCTATAATGCCGTTTTCATCTGTCCGTTTGATACCCTGGTCACAAAGGTCCCAGAGAAATCCACCAGCACAACGAGGATTGGACATCATCATCTTCCAATAATCAGCCAGTCCTGCTCCATGTCCACCGTCGTAAAGACCGTGCAAGAATTCCGTCGGCATAAATATTTCCGGTTTACGCATATACATCTGAGTTTCTCCCCAGGAACGATAATGCATAGTCTCAAAACCATTCTTGTTCGCCCATGGATAGATAACCACCCGCTTCTGAATGTCCCACTTACCAAACTCCGGTTGAAGTTCATAATTGAATCCACCTTCATTTCCATTACTCCAGAAAATAATGCTTGGATGATTGACATCACGCGTAACCATCTCCTTAACCAGTTCCTGACCCGTTGTCGTATCATAAGCATGATGCCATCCGGTAAGTTCGTCCATCACATAAAGGCCCAAAGAATCACAGGCATCATAAAACTCCGGATCAGCCGGATAATGGCTCAACCTTACCGCATTCATATTCATGCTCTTGATCAGATTCACGTCCTTTATGCACTTGGCCTTCGAAAGGGTACGCCCTGATTCAGGGCGGAGGCTATGCCGGTTGACCCCTTTAAAAATGACTTTCTTTCCGTTGACATAAACCCCGTCAGAAGTCCGATATTCAATAGTTCGAAAACCGAATTTCTGATACTCCCGATGCAGAACTATTCCGGATGCATCCTCAAGCGTAAAAACAGCCGTATAAAGATTTGGTGTCTCCGCCGTCCAAAGTTTGGGATGAGCTATCATCAAGTCAACATGAGCCTCATCACTGGAGCGGCAGTCCGTCATTGAAGTTCCGACTCTTGCACCTTGGAATTTGCCGATCCTACCTGTACCATCAAATATCTCTGTTTTTATTTTAGCCCCCTGTACAGCTCGATCAAGGAAACAATCAGCCTTAAAGTGACCATCCATTCCCGCATCAACAGCTACACGGTCTATATTCAATACCGGTTTAGCTATAATAAATACAGGACGGATAATTCCCCCAAAATTCCAGTAATCACCACGGCGCTCTGCCAGATTTACATCCGGATTAGCACTTTCCTTACTAACCTCTACCTCAAGCAGGTTCTTATGCTTTCCGAAATAGACCCGATCACTGACATCAAGAATAAAACGGTAAAAGCCACCTTGATGATGTCCTCCCTTCCGCCCGTTAATAGTGACCTTTGCATCTGTCATCACAGCCTCAAAAGCCAGTTGGATCTGCCTGCCCTTCCATTGGGAAGGCAGATAGAATTCATATTTATAAAGTCCTTTCTCATCAGCTATACCAGGAGGATTCGCCTTTCCATAAAAGCGCATTCCATACTGGTAAGTGCCAAAGCCTTGAAGTTCCCAGCAAGACGGTACGCCAATTGTAGTCCATTTCCCCGAATTGCGCCCACCAGTACAATAAAATTGCCAGTTGACCATATCATCACACCCGTGGCCAGACAGATATTGTCGTTGGGTTTCCACATTATTCTGGGCACTCACCGAAAGGACGGCAAGCAAAAGCCAAAAAGAAAATAATATCCGTTTCTTCTTCATATACTTATTTTCATCAGAAAGACTTTTATCTAATCGATCTATCTGCATAAAATAACGAATCAATTTACCTTTTGTCCTCAAAATCCATTTTCAGGTTACTAGAGAATAAAAAGGAAATGATGATTCATCACCTTTTCTTAAATTTCTGTCAATATTTCCAAATCCTGATTTTCAAGATATGCTTTCGATCCTTGTCTATCGCATATTTTTTCAGAACACCAGGACCACAGGAACTGTTTCCCAATCCCAGGACAGAACAATCAACATTTAAAATAGTAGCATCATTCTCTTTCAACTGAAAATCGTGCAACGCACTGGCAATACTCTTTGATGTATAATGCAAAGCTGAAAAACTAAAAGGTTTTTCAAGTGCTTCTACGCGAAAGACTTGCCCAGCCTTATTCTTCAAGATGATAAGACTACAGTCCTCATGATTACCATTTTCCTGAGGATGCGGATAATGTGTATATTGTTTTGTCACCGTACTCTTCCACAAGCCAAACAGAGCTGCCTGTTTACGATCAGGATAACTGTCCCAGGGGCCACGGCCATACCACGTAAGTTGCTCATACCCCTTCGGGAGTTGAATAGTAATACCCAGACAAGGCAGTTCCGGTAACTCACCTGTACAAATAAAAGTATAGGTATAGTCTGTATACTCATTGGGATGCCCTCTTCGATCACCCGGTATTTGAGTTGATTGTATGATGATTTTACCTTTCAAGTAACGGCATTCTATCGTGTTCAGTCCTGTTCTAACGATCTCAGGAGAGTCTAATCGGTTGATTTTCCAGTCTTTAGCCAACCAGTTACCAAACCCTTTATCATTATCTGTCGGTGCACGGAAGAAATGCATGGTTACCGGGAACGGCTTCTCTGTTAACAGTGATGGTCGTACTCTCCCCGGCGTCAGTATCTCTCCGGCTGCTGCCAGTAAGTGATCATTCAATGCTACTTGCTGAGTGACCACTACTCTTTTTTCAGGCGAAACGATTTCAAGATTCAACCGACAGTCCTTGTTTTTATCTACATGAAAATCAGAGATATGAAACAAGACCATACTATCACCAGGTTGAACATCCGGCAACTTGAGAAGTCTCTTCTTTTTTATAGTCCCGTTTACCAATATGCTGCATTCACATCTAAAATCATTCAGGTTCAAATGCGAATGTCGGTTAATCACATAAACATCATTTCCATGTACGGAAGTTTGAACAGGAGAATAAACGTACTTTACTTCTTCAAACTTAGAATTGATGGAACGGTCAGAGAATACGATACCCTTCAGGCAGAAGGTACCCAGATTCGGATAATCCCCAAAGTTCCCACCATAATAGACAGGATGACCATAACCTGGAATCTTATTCTGCGGCCTGCCGGCATCACCATATAAACCTTCGTCAGCCCACTCCCAGATAAAACCACCAAGCATCCGTGGGTTAGAATAGATCTCATCCCAATATTCTTTAAAGTTTCCTAAAGCATTGCCCATACAATGTGCATATTCACTGGTCAGGACAGGACGAGAATCATTTTCCCGTCTGGCAATATCCAGCAAATGTTCCCAACGGGCATTCTCTGCTCTCTCCTTGTCAGAACCTTCCGGCACACCTGGATTCAGGTATTCCTGACAGACACGGGGATAGAATCTGGTCATAACATCCACACACCGAGGATCTGTATAAGGAAAAGTAGATTCATTCCATCGCTTACTCCCGGAAACAGAATCCGGCGGTGCGAAATAAGGCGTTTGGGCACCTTCATAATGGACAAACCGTGTCGGATCAAATTCATGGACATAACCAGCCATGGCAGCGTGATTGATTCCAAATCCACTCTCATTACCAAGACTCCAGAAGACGACACAAGGATAATTCTTATCCCGATCCGTCAATCGGATCACACGATCCATGAAAGCTGCATTCCAATCAGGATCAGCAGTAAGTGTCCCACGTAATCCATGAGTCTCCAGATCAGTCTCATCCATCACATACAGTCCCGCGCTATCACACAGTTCATACCAACGGGGATTATCCGGATAATGGCAAGTTCTTACCGCATTGATATTACAAGCCTTCATCAGTCTGATATCCTGTTGCATCCGCTCTTCCGTCATTACTTTACCCAAAAGGGGATCCACTTCATGCCGGTTTACACCTCGGAAACGCACCTGTCTTCCATTAACCAAAAACATCCCATTCTTAATCTGCAACCAACGGAAGCCCACTTTCTGATGTACTTGTTGCAAAATATGACCGGTAGAATCACACAATTGTAAACGAAGATTATAAAGATAAGGTGTCTCTGCTGTCCAAAGCTCAGGTTCCTTAACAAGAATTTTCATTCGATCAAAACGGGACCGGCCACGCTGTGGAGTCCAGACATTCATGATCTTAGCCCTATGACTCACATTAAGAAGTTGCTCAGCGGCAGTGTTCATTGTAGCAATATCCTTGCCGGCAGCATCTTCAAGAATAGCTTTCAATTGATATCCTTTAGTGGATATCTGATTAAACTCCCGGAGTTTGGGATTGATTTCAAGATAGAAATCACCTTCTCCATTAAAAGAAACCGTATCTACAGGAACTGTACGGACAGCGAAATCACGCAACTGAATATCCGGGGTTTTAAAAAGTGTGACGTCCCGCTGAATACCGCCAAAACGCCAGCAGTCCTGATCTTCAAGATAACTGCCGTCACTATATTTGTAAACTTCTACTGCTATCTCATTCTTACCTGGATGCACAAAACGAGTCACATTAAATTCAGAAGGTTCCATCGAGCCCTGACTATAGCCAACCTTCTGTCCATTGATCCAAACATAAAAGGCGCTCATTACGCCATCAAACCGAAGGAAGATCTGACTATCTGTATCAGCAGTATTTTCCACATTATTCAAAGAGACACTCTTTACCGGTTTCCAAGAGACAGGAAGAATAAAAGTTCGTTTATATTGCCCTGTCGGATTCCGCTCTGTATAAGTTGTCCAGTTCTTATCAGGAACATTCATCACATACGGAGGATTTATCTTAAAGGAATAACCCGAAGAAATATATATGGGCGTACCATACCCATTCGTTTCCCAATTAGCCGGAACTTTCAAGGTCTTCCATCCGGAACAGTCATAGTCAATCCGATAAAAGTTAACGATTCGTTTTGCCGGTGTATTTGTCCACCGAAACTTCCAGTTACCATCCAGAGACATCTGGCAATCCCCTTCTTGAGTTGTAAAAGGAAAGAAATATGCTCTGGCAGGTTCACGATTCATCTGCAGGATATGACAATTCTCCCAGTCATGATGCTCTTGAGCAATAGCACCCGATGATATCAACCAACCCGAACAGGAAAAAACTAAAAATGCAATTATTGTAAGACGATTTCTTTTCATACACCTGTATATTTATTGGATTTCCAATATCTTAAAACTTAATCCTTTAGCCCCGGTAACTGAAACCCGGTAATGACCGGCATTGATCATTGTACCCGTAGTAGTATTCAGCAGTTTATACTTATCAGGTGTTGCCGGAAAAGTAATTTCATGATCCTGTATAACTACACCTTTACTGTCTATGATATTCAATCTCACCGGAACAGCCTTCCCCGTTATATTCTTATAATGAAAACGAAGGGCATATTCTCTCGCCACTCCAGGCGCAATTTTCCAAACATGCAGATTCTTTGATTCCCCGATCTTCTCTTCCATATACTCTACAGAATGGAAAACTTCTGAATCTTTCGGTAACAGATTCTTCGGATATTTTGCGATTGTATCCGCATCTTGAGAACGCCAATAAGACACATTTTTGATATACCCGCCTGATAAAGTTGGAGTAGTCCATCTGAAATCCGATTTCTGATCATCCTTAACGGCGACAGCTATAGCTGCAATGACAGCCTCCCCGGCTTTTATCTCAGGGAAACTAATCTTCAGTTGCCCACCTGCGGAACAGACATTCACTACCTTCCTGCAAGCTCCGGCATAACCAGCCTCAGCCCATGGATCAAAATCATTCACTACAGTAGAATCATTAATCGCCACATCAAATATCCGCTCTCCCTCACAATCTATTTTCGTACCATAACGAGCGCCTAACCATGGTTCTACAAAATAAAGTTCTATACGATAATTACCTTCCGGAACCTTGAAATGATAACTCAGGCATTGCCGTCCCCAACGGAAATACTGGAATAGAGAATCATCTTCTGTACCATGAATGGGTACGGTAATATGACCCTGACTGGCCAGAAAAGGATTTAGATGAAAACGCTGAGCCCATGATGTCGAATAAGTCGTATCATCCTGAACCCACAACTGCCCATAGCTATCCCTGTAAGCATCTCCACCACAATTGACTCGATAAAGATAACGGTATCCAGAAGCTCCCTTGATGAGATCTTTGTTCCGGTCAGCAGCCGTCGGTGTAACGGTATCTGTTTCTGCGCTCACATAATGGTTTCTATACCAGTAGAAAGCTTCCGTAGGTTGTTCCCAAGGAGAAAAAAGACCTTTATTATTGAAAGGACCGACCTTGTCGATACGACGAAGCGCCTCGTCAGGCTGTACACGTCCGGGATTCTCATGGGAAACAAAAATCCATTGAAAATGACCGCAAACACTATCTTTGACGCTTTCAGCCAGCAAGGCTTTCTTTGCTAACAGATGTGTAAAGGATTCCTCTGAATACCGGGCTTTACCATGCAAGCCTAACGTGCGCCATGCTCCATATTCACCATTGAGCAACTGGTCCGGCTGCTTCAATTCCCGAGCATAATGATCAGGATTTCCACCATAAGTACCACTCCAGTTTTGAATCACATTCCAGTCAGTTCCCTGTCCGCCATTGCAGGTCGTAATCGCCCTTTGATCCTTACACGTAGGATCCATCTCACGGATAATTGCAGAGCATTCTTCCGCAAAGTCCTTTGGCAAAACACTTTCGTTCTGCAACCCCCACAAAATAACACTTGGAGAATTACGGCGTTCTTTGATCCACTGACGGAGCAAACGTTTGAAATTTGTCCTGAACTCAGGTGTATCATACCAGATATGAGCAGAGAACTGACTCCAGAAAAGCATCCCCTGTTGATCGAAGAGTTGTTGATAAAGGAGATTATGCGGTTGGTGTGCTTCTCTGAAAGCATTGAATCCAGCCTGACGCATCATCTTGACACGCGACTGAATTTCTTCATGAGAAAAGGCATGACTGCCGCCAAACAGATGTTCATAATCACAAGTTCCATTAATAAATACAGGTACGCCATTCAACAAGAAAGTACCGGGATCCTTTGGTCCACCAGAAAGAGACTGGTCTTTACGATGGACTGGCCAACTGATACTTCTTATGCCATAAGGTGTAGAAACAAGATCAATCGTTTCTCCATGTTCATCTTTCAGCATTGAGGTCAACTTATAAAGATAGGGATTCTTCAAACTCCAGAGTATAGGATGATCAATCCTCATCTGCTGACGAACTACCTGAGTTTGACCCGGTTGCAGTTCGATAGTACGCACCAAACGGGAAACCGTTTTGCCATTTGCCTGAGCCAGTTTGCTGACTACCTGTATTCTCCGGACAGCATGATCATAGTTCTTCACTTCTGTCTCCATGTATACGGAATCACAACTTGCAGGATTCCAGATATGAACACCGAAAGGTTCTACCCGGATGCTGGCAGTCTCAAAAAGAGTCACCGGACGGAAAATGCCAAAGGGCTGGCTGCCCTCGGAAAAGCCCCACTCAGAAGAACAACCGCCACAAACCCACGGGGATGCGGTCTGAAAAGCCGGATGGTCAACAAGTACACGAAGAGTATTCCTCCCGTCTCTGACCTGATTTGTAATTTCCTGGGTATAAGTAGTACGGCCCACCAGTGTCCGCTGGAAGACATGGCCGTTAAGAATAACCGTAGCGTATGTGCCAACGCCTTCAAATTGGAGGAAATAGCATTTACCGGTTTTCTTCTGTAAAGTAAATTCTTTTGAGTATGTAGCAGATCCATGCAGATTACCATGTTTCAACTGACGATAGCCATAATAGTCATCCAGGTTATCAGGCAAATTGACTTTCAGTCTCCCCATACGGGAAGTAATAGAATCCTCCGTGGTCTTCCCGAAATTTACAGACCACCCTTGATCCATATCTATTTCTGTACGGACACCTTTATGATCAGGCTCCGGAAAATGTAACTCAGAACAGCCCATAGGGACACTGGTTGCCACAGCTATACCCCGTTGACCGGATTTGTTGACGGCACAGTAGAAATGATAGACCACCCCACCAGATTTTACCACATCACTTTTATGGGCAAACCTACTGTCATACGACTTACTTGGAAAGATCAGGTCTTTACCTGTCCAGTCCTGCCAGTGAAGCAGATCAGAACTGACAGCAAAGGTATTATAGGCATCATATTTACGTGAAGGATTAAAAGCCGAATAATAAAACATGACATAGAAAGGAGAATGTTTGGAAGAAGATCCTGAAAGAAATTTTCCAGGAAACTTTACGATCTGGGCATCTCCTGTAATCATACCCGGTGATTCATGAAAATAAACAGGATTGCCCTTTTGGGTACTCGTCGTTAAAGGTAACCGCTGCCAATGCAGCATATCCTTGGAAAGGGCAATTCCTATACGCTCTGCTTTAAGATGATTAACCGGATTAATTCCTCCGGCATTATAAAACATAATCAACTTCTTGCCAAGTTGTTTTGAAGGGTCAAGATAAACCGTGCTTTTATACTGGACCAGTTTCTCCCACCACTGTACATCTTTATCATTGATACTCAATAAGGGATGGTTCAGGGTATTCCATTCATGACCATCTGCAATAGGATCTTTTGTCCACGCCAGTCCTATATCCAAAGGTTTCTCCGCCGCTTCATATCCTTTTCCTTCACCACCGATATAGGTCATCCAATGTTTACCTTTATAGGTCTGCATCTTATAAGAGCCATTCCAGTCCCAGTCAATAAGAGAAGGAAAGCCCCCAAGCTGATTCATGTCCCATCCTTCGTTTTTATAATTGAGAAGGCAACCTACGGTTTTCCAGTGGAGCAAATCGTCAGAAACAGACATCCATGTAGTATATCCACGGCCATCGGATCCATTCTGTCCATTATAGATTACATAAGTCATATACCACTTTCCGTTCTGCCGGAAAATAGAAGGACAATCTATCTTATGACCATTATCCTGCGGAGCCACGACTAATCCATATTTAAAAGGAGTTTTCACTTCCTTGTAAATCGCTTCCATGTCGGCTTCAGAAAAACTCTGGGCGCGACACAAGACAATCACAAACAGGAACAGGAATACCAGATATTTTTGCTTCATATTCATCTGCATATCATCTCTTGACAAAAGAACTATTAGCAATCCATTTAGTTACCAAAACATTTTGTTTTTTGAATCCACGATTAATAAAACAACCAGTCGATAGCTTTATCCGTTCCCGACAGCCCTATATCCCGGGGAACAGGTTGGTCAGCAGTATATCCCAGTACAAGCAGTAAACCTTTAGGCAAAAGCAATTGGTGATGACCCGCCGGGAAATCATATTGATGAACATTCACTTGCGGCATGCCATCTATACGGATAGCTGAAGAATACACTACCTCTGACTGACCATAATCATTAGCAGTAGCATCAATTTCCAAGTGAGGAGCCTGAGCATACTTCTTCTGATCATCCCTGAAGTATCCCACTAACAGATGAACAGGACGCTTACAGGTAAATTCTATATTTGTAACTTTCTTACGTTGCTGCTGTGCATTCAAGACATAAGCCTGCATTCCGGAAAGTTCAGGCGCAAAATCTGTGACGACACTGTCCAAATCACTAAACAGGCATACCCCTTTTGCTAGTCTGACTGTTTTTACATTTTCAGGAAGAGTAACCGGTTCTGGAGTCAAAGGACTAATAGGAGCTAGTTTACTCAAGCCAACTCCGGAATTTTTGTTTTTGAGTAAGGCTATATTCTTCTTTAAATTAGTTAACTCCCCTTCATATTTGGGTAACAGTTCCGCCCAGGTCTTCATCTTCCCGCCATCGCCTCCGATAGGAATACGGCGTTGCGAAGTCTGCATGGAATTGGCATAAAGATAGGTATTTTTTGTCAAATCTACCAGTTTTTGATAATGCTCCAGACTTTTCTCAAGCAATGGAACGGCCTTGTCAAGTTCTGTAATATCCTTCCCCCATTTATAATTCAACACGTGCTGGGCAGCCTTTACTTTCCAGCCAAAAGAATAAGCAAATTCCCGATAGCAATGTATATCATTCTGCAGACGCAGGAACTCCTCCTTATTTGAAGTAACCTTATCCGCGATAGCATCAATCGCGGCCACAGCATCATCGCCATGCTTTTCCGTCTGTGCTACAATATCTAATGGAAGTTCACCTTTATGTGGCTGGTGCTTCCATTCCTTCTCAACATACTCTATCAGTTTTTCACCCTCTGGCCCACAACTGGCATAGAAATCAGGATAGACGGTATACTTATAAGGGTTAACCAACTGGCTCATGAACATTCCCAAGAGCAGAGTCTGCCTGTTTCCTTCCGTAATCCCAAAACGGCGAAGAAGTTTTGGAGCAATCTCGCCACTCTCATCATAAGCCTTACGGATACTGTCAGCCTCACTCTCAGCCAGGAAATCGACCTTACCGGAAGGCTGTCTAAAATAAGTTCCGGCAAGTATCCAGTCCCAATAGGAACGTTCAGAACTGAAATTACGATGGCAGTTCCAGGCATAACGACCCCATATTTTATACCACATCCAGTCACGATCTATCTGCAGTTCCCGTTTCCCATCAGGTAACTTGTCTGCGGTATAAGGCCAGTCCCAGTAAGAAGCCTGAGGATAAAGGTGAAGTCCATCAGCCATGTGCACTGAATGCATAGCCTGTACTGACTTTTCCGCAAAAATAGGTGAGGCCCATCTAAAAGGTTCCAGATTAGCCAGAATATGAACATTATCTATATGCACTCCTCCCAAACGACTCAACTTCCGATGTTCTTCTGCCCATGGACCACGAGGTTGATAAGTTGTCAAAGACTCACCGTTGTATTTCCACATCGTATAAAGATTCTTATAAAGAGGGAGAGCAGCCTTCATGTCCATCTCACAGTTTGTATCATGAGCCCTCAGAATAATCGGAGGTTCATCTGTTCGTCCTATGGCTTTCAAGCCGTCCTTTACTCCAGGTATGATGGTCTTTGTCAACCAATTTACATCATCCTCATAAGTATCCATTGCCTCACCTAGACAGACCAGCAATCCCACATTAGAATATTTCTTGATAAAAGCAGCAATGCTCTTCCGGGTATAATCACTGATCAGTGGAGTAATAGGACGATTCCGATCCTGAGTTTTCAGTCCATAATGATCCGCAAACGGCTTGGAAAGGATAATATTATAAAACATCTGTATGACCCAGATGCCTCTCCGGGAAGCCTCCTTTGTCAAGAAAGAAAACATCTCTTCATTCTTCTTGAAAGTGGCACTGTCCACTTCAACGGCAAACGGATAATCCTTCAGACGTACCAAAGAGGCAAAGGGATGTCCATTCCACAGATAAAGGGAATTCATTTTATTTTCAACCATCATATCCAAGAAACGAATCCAAAGTTTCTTGTCATAAAACCATGGGAAATTTTTCGGAGTATACGGATATTCATAAACCTGATGGCCAGGAAGATAAGTGGTTTTCTGCAAACCGACACAAGTACCACGCATAACCATCTCCGGAGCCTCTGATACAGTACTGCCCAAGATCACTGAGCCTGACCGCCTGACCCTTTCTACATACTCCACACATCCATAAATAAGTCCGGATCCGTCATAACCGGAAATAAAGACCTGTCTCTTACCGGAAGGAACGATGCGAAAACTTCCTTTTTTCTTTATTCCAAGCCACTTATCCGGTTGGTCGGAGAAATCATGCAGAAATATCCGATAACCGGACTTATTCTTTTTTCCGGAACATATAAAAACCTGATAGCCTAAATCCTTCAGTTTCTTTTGAAGGTACTCAGCAGCATACATTTCACGAGCACCAGCTTGTGGATCTGTGATGACCGTCACAGGACGGCTCTCAGCTCCAAGCATGAAGAAAAGAGACAGTAAGAGAATAAGACTTATTCGTTTCATAGTTTATTTCAGTTTTTTCAAATCAATTTCCATAAAGATAATCCGCTGGCGTCGCCACGTATAGACACAATAAAGATGTCCGTTCTTCCCCTGTATAATGGCAGGATAGGAATACTGGCTGATCGGGCTGTCTTCAAGTGTAAGGAGATGATGCCAGTGGACACCATCATCGCTTAAGGCTAAGCTTAAGGGTGTACGAGGACCCTTTTTGGTGCCCGGTATGGTCTCAAAATCATTATATATAAGAACCTGCCTTCCATCCTTTAAGGTTACAGCATCCGTACCACTCTGGTTATTGGGAAGATCCGTGAGTGTCACCGTACTCCAGTTGTCCCCCTGATCAGTGCTGAAAGAAGTGGCGAGTTTGCCACTATGAGTCCGCATCAACACTTGAAGACGTCCATCCTTCAATTTAAGGATACTCGGCTGGATACACCTGATTGGATGCATCCGGTTATCATCTGTCATCAGAGCATCTACTGCCGGGACCGGTCCTACATATTTCCATTCTTTTGTAGCAAGATTATAGATCTCCACATGAAAGCGCCAGCCATTACTGCCCTCGGTACTTGACCCACATATCAGCCGACCATTAATCAACACAGGTTTGTTTTTTACAGGTCCGATAAAACCCTGTGGCAAACTCTCCCGGCGGCTCCAGGTCTTCCCACCGTCACGCGACTTTACTACCCATCCTTGCCAATCAGGTACATTCTTCCCGATCTTGAAGAAAAGCCAGACCTCTCCATCAGGCATCGTAAAAAGTACCGGGTTCCAACAAGCCTTACGTGGTTTTGCTGTCCGGTTCAAAGGCAAATGCCGGTAATCTTCCGTACCATCAGCTGCCATGACAGGAGCTTCCCAATGATCAGCACCCTTAGGTTTCCGACTTACCCAGATGCAGACATCCGGATTTCGTTCCTTCGTACCACCAAAATAAGCAGCAAGAAGATCACCATTCTTTAGTTCGGTTATGGTTGAAGCATGGGCTTCAGGAAAAGGAGCAAAATCATAAAGAAACTCATCCTTTACAATTGCCGGATTGCGAGTGGGAATATTCACACTGAAATGATATTTTCCACTACCGATATGTTCAATTTTACCATCAGGAAGATATACATCCGCTATTGTATTGCAAGGAATCTCAACATCCCAGTCCAGATGTTGCAAAGTTTTTTTCCAGGAACTTCCAATCACACCATACGGACTTTCACAAGAAGCATGGACATGGAAACAGTCCTGAATCTCAAAACTAGGTTTCAGGACGATGTGATGAACAGGATTACTGGCATCCCAACGGATCCCGGCCAGATATTGGTAACACCAGGTAATCAAGTCTCCGAGCAGCATCACATGGTTGCCACTGTTCATCTTTGCATCAGCCTTGTCACCATTCCATAACTCCCATATCGTCGTTGCTCCGTTTTCTGCCATATATCCCCATGAAGGATAGGTCTTATTCGTAGCCAGAAGATAGGCAACATCCGCAAATCCATTGTCACTCAACACCTGAAGCAGCCATGAGATACCAATAATGCCGCAAGTAACGTGTCCGTTCCCTCGTGTGATGATTCCTGTAACGATATTCTTCATCACTTCTCCTTTTACACTATCAGGTACGATACCGAACATCACAGGCAAGAGATTGGCCGTAACCGTATTGTTCCCATAAAAGACACTGTCAGGATAGAGTACATGCCCTGGTCTGGGAGAAGTTCCACGTTTCACGACAAGAAACTTTTGGTTAAAAGCCTTGGTCATTATACTTCGTTTGGCTTCCCAGCATGCAGCATCAGCAGAAAGATGCTGCAATCGGGCAAATTTCTCCATCAACTGCAAAATTCGGATGCCATACGCCGTGGAGATCAGTTCCCCATCAGTCTGCCGTGCAGGGTCCTGAGAATGAATGAGTGTGAGTTTTTCAGGTGGCACACACCAGTCACCATATTTGTCTTTTGTAATAATGCCATGATCTTCATATTCCTCCAGAATATGATCAAGCCATTTTTTCAAAGCCGGATAGGCATCTATCACAGGCTGTATATTTCCATACTGCTTATAGAGCATATCGCAGGCAAAAGGAAAGACTGCCGGCCAAGTCACATTATCTTCATAATAATTCCAGAAAGATGGGGATACATTAGAGATACACCCGTCAGAGCGTTGTGAATCCCGGATATCGTGCATCCATTTGCTATAAAGTCGTTCATTATCAAAAAGATAACTTTCCCCAAGACAACCTGCCGTCCGGTCACCCAACCAGGGTTGCCGTTCATTGCGCTGTGGACAGTCCACCGGCATCCCCTTATAGTTACTATAAATACCCCACCAGGCATTCCTCAACACTTTATTCAGAATCGTGTCGGAAGTATTGAAACAGGTCAACATGGAATCGGGTGCCGGCCAGGCAGATGATGCCATATCATCACTGATGGTATAAGCCGTAAAATCCTTCTTCGTGAAAGACTTTAACCCTGTTACTTCTACATAGCGGAAACCGTGATAGACAAACAGGGCACAACAACTCTTTCCTTTCTCTTTTCCGTTACAGATATAAATATCTTCTGACAAAGCATTACGAAGATTATCCCGATAGAGAGAACCATCCTTTTTCAACTTTTCTGCATAACGCAAGCGGATAGTATCCCCAGGTTCTCCATGTACAGAGAATCGTACTACTCCTGCCATATTCTGCCCGAAGTCAAGAATATTTCCCATAATCTGCTTCGGATGTCCATCTGTACCTAACCGGCGAATAACCATATTCGGAGTTGTCTGTGCCTGAAGAGTTCCCTCCGGAAGAGCACATCTTTCTGCTGGTTTCCACCTGCTGTCATCATATCCCGGAAGAGCCCAGTCATTTCTTTCACCCCTCTTTCCGGTCAGTTCCATCCGCGCATCATAGATCTCTCCGTCGTACTCATTATTGCTTCGGATCGGTCCATGTGTAGTCATCTTCCACGTCTGATCTGTCGCCCAAGTCTCTACCGTCCCGTCTGCATACTCGACCATCACATTCACACGGCACTTGGGTAAACCGAAAACTGGTACTTTATAAGGTTTATCCTGCCGCATGGGAAACCAACGGCCATTCCCCAGAATCATTCCCAGACAAACCGTCAGAGCATCAGACTTGCCATTATCACGCACTCTCTTATTTGATTTGACTTTTGAATTGACAAACCTGTTATCCAAAGCCACAGCATTCAACACAGAAGTCACATCATACATATTATAATAAATGGTTTTACGATAGTCGCTCGGTACAGGTTTCAGCACGTGTGCCGAGTCAATACGCTGTCCATTGATATAAAAATCATATAATCCTAGTCCTGCGACATAGGCAGTAGCACTCTTTACCGGTCCTCTTAACCGATACTCCTTACGAAGATAGCGCGCAGCCAGACGAGTATGCAGGCCCCGTCGCGAATCCGAATCCATTGCTTCCAAACCTATCCAACGGCCCTTCCATTTCGACTCATTTAGAAGTCCGACACAGAACGTACGTCCTTCACTCCAATCAGAAGTGCCTTTATTGGTAAATACGCGGACACGGACAAAAGCCCTTTGATTACTTTTCAAAAGACTACCCTGATATCGAATCCACAACTGATTATTGGAAAGGACTTTCCCGGTATCCCACAGATCCCCGACTCCTCTTTCTATATTCTTCTCTGAAGAAGCTACTATGATCTGATAAGCTTCCTGAATAATGTTATTCTTACTAGAAACGATCTTCCAGGAAAAACGGGGAGAGGCCATCCCTATGCCAATCATATCCTGTATTCCGGACAAACCTTCCACCCTCAGGTCTTTCACACTGATCGATGCAGCCTCAACCGGCACGAGAGCACAACAAGTCAGGAATAAGAAAAACAACAGTTTGTGCAAACCATGGCCTATTAGGAATAAGGATTTCTTCATCGGATTTTTATTCATTAACATCAAAAGATTTTCTTATTTTCTCCGAAACTAAAATATTCTTCTGATCTTTACTTATATAATTCTTTGATGCATCCACGGCAATAAGCACACCGTCACCAATATCCTGACTACTGGAATGACCTATTGGAACAAGAGTAAGTGTACTGGAAGTAAACATGCCTATAAACTTCAGATCTCCGGAAGCCGCATCCATCCACCAGATATTTTTCTGCGTACCCGAAATCTTACCCAGGTCAAGTTGCATAGGATTATGATTATAATCATAAACCAACAGATAGGAATTGCCACGGGTGGCAATCAGTCTATCATACTTCCGCCCATTTTTGCCAACAATAATACTCTGGTCAGGGACGCGTTCAAAATATGGGAAAGAAAGCATGAGAGCCTTGACATATTTCATCTCATTATAGCCGGGATCATTCTGAGCCTGATACCAGGTTTTCTCAGCCCCGTCAGTTCCATAACTAGTTGGATAACCGGACTTTAACATCTGCATAATGGAATTATGTCCATAGGTATGTCCACAACTTCCGGCAAAGACACTCCAGTAGGCATATCGACGCACATCATAATCCTGCCACCTTGCCTCATTCGGATCATGTAGTCCTTTAGGAATATCCTCATAACTCGGTTCATCATCAAGCACAGGTTTGACTGGCTTGTATTTCCATGTAGAATCCACATACATCCAATTGTCTTCTTCCGTTGAGTCCGGAATCGAATAGTTTAGATTCCCCATCCGTTGGCCATACTTACGATGGCCACTTTGGAACATGTGGAAATCCATCCAGGGCGATTTGCTCCACCATTTGGCAGAGGTATAACGCCCCCGAGGGTGATAGGACATCAGATGATTATGATCAATTGACTTGATGCTCTCCGCAAGAGCATTCCAGATTTCAGGATGGATATCTCCTTGTATATCACCACCCATAATCCAAATGATATTAGGAGAATCCTTATAGCGTTTCGCCAGAAATCTTCCATAAGCTCTTGCCTGTGAGGTATTGATTTTCCTGGCTTTGACCATGGATCCCCAAATCGGAACCATGCCTATATAGATACCATACTGGGCTGCAACCGAAACAATATAGTCGAGGTGATCCCAATAAGAATATACGCCTTCAGGATCAGCCTTTTTCATATTCCATCCATAAGGAAGAGACAACTGACCATATATATTGACCGAAGGTGCCCCATTCATCACTTGAACCTGAACCATGTTATAACCTGCGGCATGGCAGCGGCTCAAATAACTCTGGACTTCTCCACGGTTCAGACGCTCAGGCAGAAGCCAACCCGTATCTCCAAGCCAGAAAAAAGGTTTTCCATTCTCAAACTGGAAAAAGCGATGATTCGCTGATATTTTCAGACGTCCATTATCCCAGGGCTTAGTCTCTTGAGAGGCAAAGGAAAACGAACAAAAAGAAAACATGATTACAAGAACAAAAAGAATCTTTTTCATATTTTTATTTCATATTAATTTCTTAGTCCTGACATAAATCTCCAACTTTCCTAAATGATAGAATACAGTTTTCCTGCAGAAGTTTTCCGGGAAAGCATCTTACCGTTAACTTTCACCTTTAGCCGACCGCCGATATTAGAGCGGATCGTCAGATGTATTACTTTCCCATTTCTCCAGACCATATCAGAAATTTCAAAATTACCCCTGGCCATCATTCCTTTGACTTCTCCTTCCTTTTTCCACACATCAGGCAAGGCTGGAAGAAGATTGATAAATCCTTCTTGGCTCTGCACGAGCATTTCTGCAATACCGGCCGTACAGCCAAAGTTCCCATCAATCTGAAAAGGGGGATGAGCATCAAATAAGTTCCGGTAAGTTCCACCCTGTTTCTTTACCTTCCCATACGCAAGAAAATGATCATCCGTCAGATGAAGTTGGTTACGAATCAACTGATAGGCATGATTGCCATTGAGCAATCTCGCCCACAGGCAGACTTTCCAGCCCATAGACCAACCTGTACCCTCATCCCCACGATGGATCAAGGAAAGACGAGCAGCTTGGTATAATCCGGGAGTTTTATCCGGAGTAATCAGGTAAGATGGATACAATCCATACAAATGACTGACATGCCGGTGAACGTCCTGAGGATCATCCCAATCCTGCATCCATTCCTGTAATTGTCCCCAACGTCCAATCTGTAAGGGAGGAAATTCTTTGAGACGCTCTGTATAATGCTCCGCCAGTCCTGCATCTATCCCAAGCACGCGAGAAGCTGAAATAATATTCCGGAAAAGTTCTGTCAATAGTTCCACGTCCATGGTTGTCCCGGCAGCAATAGAGATCATTCCATCCTTGGAAGGATGGATATTCTCCGGAGAAACAGAAGGACAGATGACCAGCCATCCATGTGTAGATTCTCTTACGAGCATCTCATCGAGAAACAAGGCTGCACCTTTCATTATCGGGTAGTATTCCTTCAGAAATTCCTTATCTCCTGTATACAGATAATGTTCCCATAAATGCCGGCAAACCCATGCGCCACCAGTCATCCACATTCCGGAAGAAGCATGATCGATAGCACCTGTCACTCTCCATATATCCGTATTATGATGAAGCACCCAGCCATCTTTTCCATACATTATCCTGGCTGTTTGCGCACCAGTCTGGCTGACCTCTCGAATCAACTGGAACAACGGGCCATTCAAATCACTGAGATTCGTGACTTCTGCCGGCCAGTAATTCATTTCAAGATTAATATTTGTCGTATATTTACTATCCCATGACGGGAACATCTTATCATTCCATATTCCCTGCAAAGTTGCGGGTTGTCCACCAGGCTGAGAAGAACAGATGAGCAGATACCGCCCAAAATTAAAATAAGTTGCAACCAACCCATTATCATCTCTATGAGCAAAATGAACTAAACGTTCATCCGTCGGCTCTCCGGAATATAAATCTTTTCCAAGAGACAAACTGCAACGATGCATATAACTCTGAAATTTCCTGACATGCTGTTTCAGACTCTCTTCAGGGTTACAAGACATGGCTGCACGCAACAACTGCTCTGACTTTTCCGACTCATCCCCGGAAATATCACGATAATTCTTAAAATTGGTAGCTATAGAAATGAAAAGGACAGCTTCATCTGCACCTTTTACCGAAATGACTCCATCACGGGATGTGGTTTTTATCCTTATCATCTTACCATCAGGCCCTTTATGCAGAGCAACACAGGACATACGTCCCATAAAACGTACCTTCCCTTTCAAGTTCTCCAGTTTGGAAGATACTCCCAGCAAAGTAGCCTCATCTCCTTCACTACGGATGATGACATCCACCTGAGGGGTGGCATAATTAGCATTAAAAGTGATCTTTCCTGGTTGGGAAGCTGTTAGACGTACTTCAATAACATCATTACTAAAACTGGTAACCACCTCCCGACGGTAACGAACCCCATTGGCAGTAAACTGTGTGACGGAAAGTGCAGAATCCAAGTCAAGTGCCCTATAATAATCAGTGTAGTCATCCACCTCAGGCATAGATATATATATACTTCCAAAAGGTTCATAGGCCATGCCGTTATTCGTTTTTGACATCACCTTGTCATCAACCATGCTCTGAGCTTTCTTATACTCTCCTTTCCAAACTAATTCTTGGATAGCAGGGATAGCTTTCAATGCATTCGGATTAGCATTCGTATTAGGTTGTCCTGTCCATATCGTTTCTTCATTCAACTGGATCTGTTCCATAGCCGGAATACCATATACCATGGCACCTAGACGGCCATTGCCTAAAGGTAAGGCATCTGTCCATACCTGAGCAGGTTGCCGATACCACAACCGGCAGGTACTTGCACCAATCGGCATTGAAAGCAGAAAACAAAAAAAGATAAAGAAATACTTGAAGGCTTTCATGTTCAACATTTTTTTAATTCTAATCCTAATAAACAGACGGACTAACTGTAATTTTGTCGTCAACTGATTTAAACAGGTCCAAAGATTAGAATTAAAAAAACATTTTAAGCTTCAAGTCATTTAAAAGGATCCATCACCCAATACAGCGACTCACCTCGTAAATCATAAATATTTATTAGTAGAGTTTACTCAAATCAAGACGATGAATGCCTTTTAGATGAGTCATCAACTGGTCCTGAGTTTCTATTGTTACCTTCGATTCATCGAGTTTTCCTTGATCAAGTCCAAACACTTTAATAAAGAAATGGTATACGGCATTGCGCTTGTTAGGACCAAAGTCATGATGTTCTTCGGGCAGATGTACATTCTCGATATTTCTACCAGCTCCATAAAAACCATAAATCCGTTGAAGGTAAGGAAATTCTAATTTTGGCACCGTGGCAGTCCAGTCGCCGCCATCACTGACGATCAACATAGGCTTAGGGGCAAAGAAAGCAGCAAGTTCCGGATTACAGGTTCCACCACCTGCCAGTTGAATCGGCTTGCCACTCTCACATGGACATCCTCCGTCAAAATGACTGGCAAGGCAAACAACAGGAGCAGCCGCTGTAAAACGATCATCCAGAACAGACAACAGAATAGTATGCGTTCCGCCGCCACTGCCGCCATTGACGCCAATATATTTCTTATTCACATCCCTGCGATTATTCCACATATAATTCAACAGGACCAAACCATTGAGCGCCTGGATGACATGTGCACGATCCGTATGATGAGCTTCGGCACCATATTCCAATTCACTCTCACCCCAGCCATAAAGATCAAAATCTACACAAATAGCTCCCATCCGGGCTAATGTTCCTAATCGCTGTTGCTCATCTTTACGATAACGGCCTTGATCAAAATGTCCGCCCGGGCAGATAATAAGAGGGTGTTTTCCTTTCGTATCGGGTGAATAAATTGAACCGAACACATGCTCACCGGGAAGGGTCTCTATACATATATTCTGGACGGTATAGCCATCATAATGGCGAATAGAAGAAAGGATAGGCTTCTTATGAACTAGCCTAGCCATATAATTATCAATGTCCAGTAGTTTCCTGACTTCCTTGCGTACACTGTCTTTCCGAGCCTCAAACTGTGTTTGATTATGATACAAGGTATTCAGATAGGCAATCATCTTCGCACCTTCTTCAACATGACGACGAGGATATTCATAAGGTTTGATTTTATAAAGATGATCCGTCTCTTTCCACCAGTTGAAGTCAAAGTACTTACAAATATTCGTCAGAGACTCATCAAGAGAATACGGCCGAACACGAAAGTCCGCGTATGGAAGTTTTTTCCCTATCGTATCTACATTATACTTAAAACGCACCCCGAACCGACGGGAAACATCTTGCATAACATCATGCAGGGAACGTGTAAAGTGCCCGGTATAATTATTCTGGGCACACATCATGCTGAAATTGCAGATGATGCAAACGACAATAACAATTAATTTCTTCATTTTCTATTTTTACTTTTACAGGAGATTTTATATGTAGAAAAAATACGCCATCCTTCACATGCCATTCTACGTTCACTCTGCCCTTACCAGACATAGCAGAAGCTTTAACCCATGTCAAGTTGCCTATGGGATGAGGATTGATGACCACCTTGTCGCCACTGATCTGAATTCCTGCAATAAAAGGAATAGGCAGATTGTTGATATGGGCAAGCATAAAATGGTTTCTGGAAGCTCCCTTATCCGGGTCCCATTGCTCAGCAAGTGTCGTCATCCCTTTCTTAATCTGATAACCATAACCAGGAAGGGAATCATGGTCCAACATTCTGTAAAGTAAATCCCCCTGTCCATTCTCCATCAACACTTCAAAAAGATAACGATTACCAATATCGCCTGTAGTAAGACGGAATCCATGACGGTAAATATCAGCAACAAGGTTTTCCATCACCTTATGGCGTTCTGCTTCCGGCACAAGTCCCATTCCCAAAGGAATAGCATTGGAGGCCTGAGAACCTGTCCCATAATCAGAGGCCCGAGCAGAAAAAAAAGTCTTCTGAAAAGCGGATTTGATCTGTCGCACCAATCCGGCATATCTTACTGTATCTTCTATATGCCCGGCAATCATAGCCGCCTGACCAACTCTCTTAGCCCAGAGATAATAATGAGCGGTAGCCACAAGCGGCACAGGAGTATTCTTGGAAAAGCCTGCACGCCCCTTGCCATAATCATACCAGTCTCCTAAACCCATCTTGAGAATATAGCAACTGTCACGTGAATGCAGATAATCAACATAACGCCGCATCTGAGGATAATATTTCTTCACCAGGGATGAATCTCCATAATGGTCCATATACAGGAACGGCAGGGCAATAAGCGCCCCTCCCCATTCCGGCGATTCCTGGAATGGAGGAGCCCAGGAGCCTTTAAAGCTGATATATTCCGGGGCGATTTCAGGCATAGAACCATCTGCATGCTGAGCATCCGTAATATTCTGCATGGTCTGTTCTATCATTGACTTACAATCATAGTTATAGACTAGTCCTGGTCCATTAAGCCAGTCTTGTTCCAACCAACCCAACTTTTCCCGATGAGGGCAGTCTGTCCAGATACTCTGCCAGTTGCTGCGAACAGCCCGGTCAATAATCCGGCAAGTTGCATTGAGCCGATCATTGGAACATTGAAAGAATCCGGTCTTAGGAGCAGCATTATAGACAAAACAGGACCGAAGCCTTTCGATAACCGGCAAGTTCTGTGGATTAGGTTCACCTTTTGACACTGCACCTTCTACCTGAATATACCGGAATCCATAATAACTGAAGAATGGATGATAGACCTGAAGACCATCCTTCAGAATGAGTTGATAATAATAGGGAGCCCCCGTCTGTCTCTGATTGACACTGCCATCTCCGGAGAGTGTCTCTCCTACCAGTATTTTCACAATCTGTCCTCTTTTCCCCTCCAGACTGATTTCCGGGAAACCTGCAAGATTCTGTCCCATGTCAAAGACATGACGGGGCAGTTTCCGGACAATACCCAACCTTTCCATAATCTTCACCGGATAAGTGATCTGAGGACGTAATATACCCTCCGGAGGATTCTGAATGACTACGTGATGCCACCTGAAAGAATGTCCGGGTGATGTATATCTTGCATCGTAATCTTCACCTCCATAAATACTGTTATAGGTTACTGCACTTTTCCGCCACTTCCAGGAACAGTCGCTTACAACGGTCTGGTGATACCCGTCCGAATAATCAACATCCAGACAAAAAAGCAAAGTAAGCGGACCAAAATTACTTTTCAGTTTATGATAGCGTAAACCCCGCTCATGGTAAAAGCCATTTCCCAGAAGCACATTAAGAGTTAGTTTCGAGTGCTTCTTTTTCAAAGCCCGGGAGAAAAAGGCAGTTACATTATACGTATTATAGAAGACGGTCTTGCGGTAATCGCTACAAGCCGGTGAGAAAATATCATTACTAACTTTTTTGTCTCCAATATAAAGTTCATAAAGCCCCAGTCCACAAATTTTCACAACAGCTTTCCGGACCCTTCCATGAATTTTAACCTGACGAGAGATCACAACACTCCTGTCCGCAAGCGAATCATTGGTATCAGTTGTTGCACCGATCCACTGTGCCCCAGAGAAGTAATTCCGTCCATCTGCTGAAAGATGAAAGAAAATCAAGAATAATAAAAATAATCCGAATATCTGTTTCATTACAACTCAGCCGTTAGCCGCCCCAAATCAGGACGACGAGCCGCCAGATGTCCGTCAATATAGATAGCCAGTCCCTTTCCTGCATGGAAACGGGAACCGTCACGATCCCAGACGATACAGAGACGATGCCCGTGATAGAGAACATTATCCAGGCAAAAATAGTTCCATTTATTCTTTGGCAACAATGGATTAACCTCTACCGTACGATCAGCCCGAGGTCGTAAACCTACCAACCCCGTAATGATCAGATCATTAAAAGTAGAATGATTATAATATCTGCTCCTTTCCTGGTCACCTTTCAACCAATAACCCGTAGTTTGATCCAGATACTCCCCAATATAAGGTTTCCCGCGATGATACTGGCATTGGACATATTTTCCCAATTCCGAAAAATAAAGAGAGTCCAGGTCTATATGAGGATGAATGCGATAGTCATTGATAAAGTTGGCCATTGCTGTCAGTGTCTGAGAAGTGGCAAAAGGCCATACAGCACCATCCCATTCACAATTGCCAGAACCATGAGAACGGAACAGAGGATGTCTTTGTTCTGCCGTTGTCTGTCCATACGGAGCAGAAAATCCCTTCGGGTCTGCTGCCTGCAGCCAGGCTTGTCCATATTTTCCGTTATCATCCGGCAAATGAAAATACCACGGTAAGAATCCTATAGCTTCACGGACATTCGCAGCATGCGATCCCACGACCAACCCATTCTTGTAAACCGGTTTATAAACTTCAAAGAAGTTTGCACTGTCATTCCACAAGCAGGTTTCTACAAGATGCTTCAACGTATCGGCTTTCAGGCGATAACAGGCAGAAAGAGACTTATCACCGGCTAAGGCGGCAACATTCGCTATAGCCATATCATTCCCATACATATAACTATTGATGCTGGGACGGGCATTTTTTTCTCTTCGTCCACCACTGATAGTCTCTTCCATCCCATCCTTTACGTCATACTGCCAATAAAGGGCGGGGTGGCCTTGAGCACTAAAAGAAGTATCATCGCTATGTTTTGATACCGGCAACGGTTCCATCCATCGATGACCGTCCCACTGCCGGTTTTCCCATAACAAACTGGGTAAAAGAGCAATCAGACTGTCCTTTCGTCCGTCCACCAGATAGCGATCCCACAAACTAGAAGCTATCCAGGAACTATAGGAATCAATCTTCTTCATGGGATGACCGTCATTTCCATGAAACCAGGTATGGATGATCTGGTCAAGATAGACTGGATCACGAAGCCATCTGCTCTCATGAATATGTTGCCCTACGGCAGAAGCAATCAGATTGTACTTATCAGCATAGGATCGATGAACCAGAAACTCTGTCATCGCATAACCTGCGTCTGTTTTTTCAATATGTTTGCGAAGGGTCCACCAGCGATAATACCACATCTGCTCGAAATTCTTGTCCGGAGCAGAGAAAAGAGGGACATTAGCCTTCATCCAGTCCCAAGCCTGTGTATTCGGAATAGCCTGGACCACATTCTCATCTTCCATTCCGTTGAAATAGTCTACATGATGTTTAAAATCATCAGCATGAAGGAATGCAGCCCCACGGTCTTCATCACCACTTACAGTCTTGAAATTTGCGATCTTATATACAGCAAGGGGATCAGAATCTCCTGCCCGGTTAAGAATACCATCCCAGTCTGCCGGGGTATCCACATCAGGAAAGGTCCGTTCTATTCCGGTACGCAGCATAATCCTTTCAAAACTATGGACCGGATCATAGAACATCCGCTGCCCGATTTTCTTTCCATCGACAAAAAATTCTGCAAGTCGCCTTGATACTGACAAATGCACCTCTAAGTGATATGTCCTACCTGGTTCATACCTCATGAAATTTCCATACCGTGCTCCGCCTTTTCCACGGATAAGACTATCATTAGTAAACTCCAGACGGGAAGCCGATACTCCTTTTTCATCCAAGAATTCAACCTGAAGAATACCATGGTTATTTTGTTCAGCTTCAATATCAAAACTGACGGTCAGATCTTTCGTCAATGGAATCTTACGATCAACACGGGCATAATCAAACGGATCTGCATCACTCAACACCAGCCATTTTCCTTCCAAAAAAACAGGAGCCATTTTCGGAGAATAAATATTCCACTGGGTAAGATCGGCAAGCGTTCTGAACTTTGAAAAATCATCGTCAGCCTGCGAATGAGCAGACACCTGTACAGGAACAGGAATCCGGGATACCCAGATATCTTCCTTGTTCATCGAATAAGCTACCCATAGATTTCCATCTTCAGGTTTTCCATTACCTTCCAGGATTCCCCTGACATACTGCGGACCATAACTTTTGTAATTGCCTCCATACCGCATAGGCGGTACCTCACCGTTAATGAGATTCAGTGTTGTATATTTCAATCCGTCACTCGAGAGAGAAATAGCTAGCGGCCAGCGATATTCAGAAGGATTATACACGGTTGCGTATGACCCGTCAGAAAGTCGCTGACCCCAGATTTTTGCATTGCTGGTGACAAAACCAGGTGCTCTTTCAACAGGCTGAGACCAAGTGTGGCCACCATCTGAAGAAATGGAAGTAAGACCATTTTTCCAAAGAGCAACAATCCGTCCGTCAGCCAATGTATAATCATTATACGCCTTATATGTTTTTGCCAATGGAAGAAGCGGATCATTGCGATCTGCTTCTTCTACCCAGCCCATAAGCATACGCGGATTATTGAGAATCTCTTCACAAGCCCTCCTCAAAGACCTGCTGCCCCGTTTATAATTCGGGAAATCAGTATTGGAGGCATTAAAACCATGATTATAGTAAATAAAATAAATCGCCCCAAGAGATCCGTCTTTTCGGATCTCCCGGATGACCCTGCCAATCCCATTACCATCATTGTTATGGTCCTTCTTATTCAGACAAACTCCATACGTACCTAAAGCATACAAATGTCCATCCTTGGAGACATAGAATCCCTGACGCTGATGCATGACTGCCGTCAGATGATGGGCATAGCCTTCTACACCAGGTTTCCGAAAACCTTCAGGAACTTTATACTCGGGGAAAAGAATCTGTGGAGCTGACCAATGATAGCCATCTTCTGAGATCTGTAACATCGTACGAGAAGGCGGAACCTGCTCATCTTTTTCATCACTCAGATAATGGATATAGAATTTTCCTTTCCAATAAGCCATCATAGGCTGGTGATTATAGGTCCAGCCATTACCATTCTCTACCGACGGATGTTCCCGATTAGCACGAAGGATCTGGATATTATGCACACCGACGACGGGTGAAAGTCCACCGTCATGCCGATTGGAATTACTTAATGTGCTGCCTGTATACCTCACCCCGGTTTGTGCCAAAGCTAAAACGGGCAGACAGAAGAAGAATATAAAAAAATAAGATTTTCTCATTTCTTATCCTCTTGAATTATTTATCAGAATTTCTTTTTAATAAAACTTTAACCAACCGTTTAGGAGCCATGAAGATCGTTCCGTGCTTATGCTCCTTCGGAACACTCACCTGATCAGAAACATCTTCAAATGTACGAAAATCTTTTGTAAAGAAAGCACCAAAGTCTTTTTTCCGATAACGGTCACAATAAATGAGATACCCATCTTTTATCTTTGCCACAGACGGTCCTTCACAATATTCTCCCGTGAAAGATTTGGATGCAGGTGTCCACGGCCCATGAGGATCTGAGGAAAAAGAAACTTTAATGTTTCGCATCTCACGAGTATTGTCCTTCAAGACCATTACATATTTTCTTTTACCAAGTTGGACCAACATAGCATCAATACAACTGAACCCCGGGTCATAGAACAGTTTGGTATCTGAAAAATGCTTAAAATCCTTTGTAGTAGTATAGTATAAACGATGATTATTCCTTGGATCTTCCATTCCGGCAGGAAATTTTCCCGGAATACAAGAAGCCCAGATAATCATCATTTCCTTTCGTGTTTTGTCATAGAAGAGTTCCGGTGCCCATACATTCACCGTATTCGTGTCCGTCATCACAGTAATAAAACGCTCCTGACTCCAATGATACAAATCGCGAGACTCAGCATAGCCAAAACCACGGTCTCCCTTCCAACTGCTCGTCCAGACAAGATGGTAAATTCCATCCGGTGTAGGCTGGATAGAAGGATCTCTCATCACCTTCTGTTGCCCGACCTCCGGTTTAAGCCATGTGCCTGGTATTGAGTCCCAATGAGAACCATCTTTGCTCCAAAGATACCGAAGGCCTTCAGTAGCAGGTTCATGGAAACTGCTATAAACATAAACTTTATTAGAACAAGATACGATAAATAAAAGAGAAATAAAGGAAAGGAGTACTGTGACCTTTTTCATACGATATTTGTTTGTTTAACAAATAGACGAAAAAAGGTATCATTTGTCCTCGACTTCATTCACAATTAAAGAACATCCCCAAAACAAATTTAGAATACTTGTGTTTTTCTTTCAGTGCTTGTAAAAGGCACGAAAAGCAAAATAAAGATGTACCCACAACGTGGTCAACAGACCATAATGGCTTTTCATCACCTGGAATCGTTCCTCCAATGACGCTTTATGATTTTTAGTCGTTAAACCTTCTGCAAGATAATGAGTAACGACACCATGGACATTTCGCAATATCAATCCCTCTTTCTTACATTCTTTCATGATGCGAATACACCAGTCTACATCGGCAGAATAGTGATAATTCGTATTATAAGGAATATCTTTTGCTATTTTAGTTAAAGCATAGAATGACTGATGACACACCAGCATACCCCATTTAAAACTTCTCCAGGTGAGATGCTCGGGAGGACACAATCGTCGGTGACGCAAGAAGTATCCATCACCATCTACAATATCTGTATCTCCATAAAGTACACCGGGTAGGTCTTCTCTTTCGCCAACACTTAATGAAATCCGATCTAAAGTATCATCGGAAGGAAAAGTATCACCCGCATTCAAAAATACAAGATAATCATTTTGAGCTTGCTGCAGACCTTTATTCATTGCGAAATAGAGTCCTTGATCCTTTTCAGAAGTGATCTTTATGGTGTGCCCCGTTCGCTCTTTATCATTGGCATATTGATAATTTCTGACCATTGCCAAAGTATCATCTGTGGAAGCTCCATCTATTATTAGATGTTCAACCCCTCGATAAGTCTGCCGTAATACACTTCTAAATGTTCTTTTAGCTACTGCCTGGGCATTAAAAGTACAAGTGATAATCGTAAAAGTAATCATAGACGATAATGCTTAAAAGCTTTAGCCTGATTGTAAACTTCAATGTATTTCATAGCCACAGCATGTTGTGAATAATTCAATTCTACTTTATGCCTGCATTCATAACTGATTCTATCTTGATCAGCTTCAGAGAGTATGGTATAAATCCCAGCAGACAAATCATTTACATCCTTATAATTTGCTACATATCCATTTTTCTGATGGTCAATCATTTCTGGAATTCCTCCAACCTTGAATCCCACACAAGGAACGCCACAAGCCATCGCTTCCATAATCGTGTTCGGAAGATTATCTTCCAGAGAAGGTAAGACATAGGTATCTGCAGAATTATAAATATCAACTATTTTTTTCTCATCATTGACATAGCCTTGGGAGAAAACAGGAAGAGGTAATTCCCCGGAAAACTCCTCAGAATGCCCTCCAAGAATGACAATACCCGTATTTTGCCTTACTTCCGGATGCTTTTCTACAAGTTTTTGGATAGCAGCTATAAAATATGACATCCCCTTGCGCTTGTCTGTAACCCGCTGGGAAACAAACAGAACAAGTTTTTTATCAGCTGGCAAGCCAACCCTTAAACGAGACATCTTTTTATCTTGAGGTGTAAAGACACGTGTATCGATGGGATTTGGAATATGAGTAAGATTCTGTCCTGTAAGAAGGGCACTCTGCGAAGCCTTATCTCTAAGCCATTTGCTACAGGCTACAAAAAAAATATTCCCGGATTTCAATACTTCCTTTTTCCTACGCCAAATCTTATTGGACAGATCATGGTCTGAACCTCCATTCGGCAAAAGCGGACAATGCTGACAAGCAAGCTGAAAGTGTGTACACTCATGGGCATAATGACAAATACCTGTAGCGGGCCAGAAATCATGCATTGTCCATATTACAGGTTTTCCACTGACTAAAATTTTCTTTATGTTTTTCAAAGATAGCATACCGTGATTTATCCACGAAAGATGAATGACATCTGCTTCCTTAAATTCCCTCAATTTTGTAATGTCGGTTCCAGCATTGGCAATATCAATATCCCAAAGATGCTTTTTTGAGAAATGCAGATGCCAATAAACACACCAACGCTCCCATAAGAAACTCCGATTGCCATAATGAGGCAGATGTGCTACTGTAATATCTTCGGTTTCCTTGTCACGTACCAGCATCTTTGCCTTAATACCATTGTTATTAAGTGCATCCATCAACCGGTTTGCTGCAACAGCAGCTCCTCCGATTCGCTCACTCGTATTTACAATTAGAACGCGCATAGTAATGAATTCTTTTACATTGAAGGCAACCTGTAACTACAGGCTCCCCGTATGTGCAAAGTTAGCAATAAAATAAGGAATGAACACAATAAACACAAAAAAAATACGCTACGACCCTCGTCGGGCTGCAGCGTACTGCCTATGTTTAACTAAAAAATCTTTCTTAACGAAAGACAGTCTCGCGACTCTCTTTGTTATCTGTTAAACAATCATTTAAATCTACCTTAAACCTAATAACTAAAAACCTAAATTTATTACTACTAACCTAAACAATCTATTAACCTTTTTGTACTTGCAAAGATAGCTTGCTTTTTCTACCCATACAACTATAATCTACACTTTTATTGTCAACAGCATGTCTTCTTGACATAAATCAACTATTTGTGTGCGGACACATCTACTAAAACAACTGAATAAACGATCTGAAAAAAGAAAATATAATCCAAAAATGGAATTAATCTTGTCATACTAAAGTACTGGTAAGCTGATTACCATAGTACTGGAAAACACATAACCATAGTATTGGTAAGCTGATTTCCATAGTACTGGAAAGCTCATTTCCATAGTACTGGAAAACTCATTACCATAGTCTGGAAAACACGTTACCGCTAATTGGTAAACCAATTACCGCTGCGTGGTAATCATCAAAGAATATATAGCTTAAAGATCAAATGATCTAAGTCATTAGAAATCAAGAACATGTATGATTTAGTGCAGTCAACGAACAACCATAATAAAATGTTATGTCCTGAATATCACTAAACTCTCTTTTCAAGAAGAACTACAGCGTATGCAGCAATTCCCTCTTGGCGACCGGTAAAACCTAAATGCTCTGTTGTTGTAGCTTTCAAGGAAACATCGTCTTCTTCAACTTTCAAGACTTTGGCCAGACAGGTTTTCATATCAGGTATATGTGGATTCAACTTAGGCTGTTCTGCGCATACGGTTGCATCTATATTAACAAGACCATATCCCTTCTTCTCTACTAAATCCATTGTTTTACGAAGGAGAATTTTGCTATCAATATTCAAGGTAGATGCTGCTGTATCTGGAAACTGATAACCAATATCACGCAAATTAGCTGCTCCTAAAAGGGCATCACAAATAGCATGAATAAGAACATCTGCATCACTATGACCCAGCAATCCCTTACTGTAATCAATACGAATGCCACCTAACCAGAGTTCGCGCCCTTCAACCAACTTATGGACATCATATCCGAAACCAACCCGTATTTTCATTATTCTTATTGATTAATTTATTCTGACCTTTATGAACAAATCCTCTCTCATTTAAAATTAAACTCTAATACTTTACGATCTTCCAGAAAACCCGTAATCTGATCATTGATATGTACAGGCATCAATTCAACAGGACATCCTGTGTAAAGTATATCACCTGTTTTCAAAGTAAAATTCGTGCTTATCAAAGAAATAAGTTTATCAATTGTACAAAGCATATCCGAAGACAGACTTTCCTGAACGGTCATAGCATTGACTTTCAAACTAAAATGAACAGATTGTACATCACGAAATTTTTCTCTGCCTATCCAGTCGCCAAGAACAGCAGAACCGTCAAAACTCGTTGCTTCCTCCCAAGGTAGACTTTCTTCTCTCAATTTTTTCTGCAAGTCTGTAGCAATAAGATTCACTCCAACAGTTATAGCATCGTAATAGCGATGTGCGAAACGTTGAGAAATTGATTTTCCAAGACGACTGATACGTACAACCAATTCCGCACAAAATCGAATTTCGCCTAAGTTATCCGGTATGAAAAAAGGTTTATGGTCCTTTAGTAAAGCTGAATCAGGTTTTAAATATACAGCGGGATCTTTCATAAGGAATGCTGTTGAAGGCGTTCCCTTATAACCAGAATAATTTTTATATATAGCGAATATCTTCATTTTCAATAAATCAAGTATTCTTATAGGTGTAAGGAAGAGGAATGTAAGTCAAGAAAGAAAAGGTGTCTGCTCTTCTATTGGAAAACAGACACCCCTATAATTATAAAGACCGGTCTGACTTACCGCACCTTAAAATCGGGAGATAACACAGCACCAAACTTCAATCAAAATTTTTATCACAAGTGTAGAATTATTCTGCAAGTAATGTGAAACGCTTGAAATCAACGATCTTCAGATCTTTGTCCTGTTTCTTAAGCCAATCAGAGACGCTAATCTTATCACCGTCACTAAACTGGAATTCTTGATCTACAAGGCAATTTTCTTTATAGAACTTATTCATACGGCCTTTGGCGATGTTCTGGATCATCTGTTCTGGCAAGTTAGCAGCCTTTTGCTCAGCTACCTCCTTTTTAATCTTGCGAATCTCGTCAGCATCAGCCTCGGTGATTTCCTTTTTCAAGATTCCCTCATTGAGATGCTCTTCATTTTCAGCGATATAGAGGTTAAAGCCAGCTTTTTTCAATGCATTGCTGACTGCCTTCTGAACCTGTTCTTCTTTTGTCTTCTGAATAGCTATCTCAAGTTCCTTGTCCTTAACATCCTGAGCAACATGAGCCTCATCAAGGGCAACAGGATTCATTGCAGCTACCTGCATTGCTACTTTATGAGCAGCCTCCTCATTGTCTTTATTCAACTGAACCATTGTAGCCAGAAGATGCTTGTTCATGTGGTCATAAACAGACACGCCATCACCCTCAATAAAATTATAGCCGTCCAGTTCCATGTGTTCACCGGTAATACCAGAACGATGCTTAACAGCCAACTCAGCAGTATCACCACTGGCAAGTTTCAGTTGTTTCACTTCATCCATCGTTTTGCAATGATTAACCAGAGCCATGTCAAGTATTTCCTGAACCATAGCAATGAAATCTTTACCGGCAGCGACAAAATCCGTTTCGCATTTTACACCTACCATGGCAGCAAAGCCTGCGACCTTCTTGGTAAGGATACAACCATTGGAAGTTGCACGGTCAGAACGTTTTGCAGCAATAGCCAAACCACGTTCACGGACAATCTCAATAGCTTTGTCCATACTACCCTCAGCCTCTACAAGAGCCTTCTTGCAATCTGCAAGGCCTGCTCCTGTCATCTTACGGAGTTTCTGAATATCTTGAATAGAAACTTTCATTTTAATTTCTCCTTTTCTAAATGATTAAAATAAAAAAGGTCCGTATAACCCTCGTGCGCGAGAATATCATGCACAATGAATTACTCGGACCTCATATTGTTTTATTCTGCTACAGGAGCTTGTGCTTCAGCTACAGGAGCCTGTTTTTCAGCCTTCGGAGCTTCCTTAACAGGAGCTTCAACTTGTGCATCAGCTACCTTAGCATCTGCAGGAGCCTCACTTTTACGGGCTTTCCGAGCGCGCTTAGGAGTATCTCCAGCTTCCTCTTTCTGCTCAGCAGCAGCCTTTTCGTCAGCCTTTTCAACCTTACGCTCTTCCAATCCCTCTGCAATAGCACTGCAAACAGTATTAAGAATAATCTCTATAGAATCCTTAGCATCATCATTTGCAGGGATAACATAATCAATATTACGAGGGTCAGAATTTGTATCTACAATACCAAATACTGGAATACCCAGACGATTAGCTTCCTTAACTGCAATATGTTCCTTGAGAACATCAATCACGAACAATGCACTCGGCAGACGAGTCAAATCAGCAATAGAGCCTAGATTTTTCTCCAATTTAGTACGCTGGCGGGTAATTTGCAACAACTCACGCTTAGACAAATTAGAGAAAGTACCATCATTCATCAATTTATCAATGTTCGCCATTTTCTTTACTGCCTTACGGATAGTCGGGAAGTTAGTGAGCATACCGCCCGGCCAACGTTCAACGACATACGGCATATTGACAGATGTAGCCTTATCAGCTACGATATCTTTGGCCTGTTTTTTAGTAGCGACGAACAGAATTTTCTTTCCTGATTTAGCAATTCCCTTTAAAACCTCAGCTGCCTCATCAATCTTAGCCACTGTTTTGTTAAGGTCGATGATATGGATACCATTACGCTCCATGAATATATAAGGTGCCATTGCTGGGTTCCACTTTCTGTGAAGGTGCCCGAAATGACAACCTGCCTGAAGTAACTGGTCAAATGTAGTTCTTGACATTTTCTTAATAATTATTAATGTTTACTTTCCTTTTAATTCTTTCTTGTTAGAAACAACCGCCTGGTAGTCGGGGTATTAAATCCTTTAGAAATAGCAGCCATCCATTTATATCAAACAACAGCACAACTCTTCTTCCTACGAATCCAGTCGATTTGGATACTAAACTCAGTTCAATCCTTTCCGGCGAAGGGAAAACCTTCGCCAAAACAGGTTTAACGCTTACTGAACTGGAAGCGGCGACGAGCTTTTGGACGTCCCGGTTTCTTACGCTCAACCTCACGGCTATCACGTGTAAGGAAACCTGCATCTTTCAAGACTTTTTTATCATCAGCATTAATTTTCACCAGTGCACGAGCAATAGCAAGACGTAATGCCTGGCTCTGACCGGTAAAACCGCCGCCAAAAATATTAGCTTGAATATCATACTTACCATCAGCATCCAACTCTTTTAAGGGTTGTAATACAACATAACGAAGAATGCTTGATGGGAAATATTTTTCAATATCTTCTTTATTGATTATGATCTTACCGGTTCCTTCTTTCAGGTAAACACGAGCGATAGAGCTCTTGCGGCGACCGATTGCATTTATTACTTCCATCTTGATTTCCTAATTATTTGTACTGATTAATATCGATTTTCTTCGGCTTCTGAGCGGCTTTATCATGCTCAGCGCCTTCATAAACATAAAGATTGTCCATCAAGGCACGGCCTAAACGGCCCTTCGGAAGCATGCCTTTCACAGCATGACGGAGGAGTTTGTCGACGCCATTAGGACGTTTACGCAACAAGGCTGGGTTAGAAAAACGTTGACCACCTGGATAACCAGTATAACGGATATAAACTTTATCCGTCTCCTTCTTGCCGGAGAAAACAACTTTATCAGCATTGATTAAGATAACATTGTCACCGCAATCAACATGAGGTGTAAAGCTGGGTTTGTACTTTCCACGGAGCAGTTTGGCAACTTTTGTGCAGAGTCGACCTACTATCTGGCCCGTACAATCTACGACGACCCACTCTTTCTTCACTGTCTCCTTATTAGCAGAAACAGTTTTGAGACTTAATGTGTCCATTTTAATTTTTAATTTACTACTAAAAAACTTAAATATGATCTACTCAGCGCCCCTTACGCATCTCCAGTCTAAAAGAGATCCTACAAGGTAAACTCGCTGCAGCGTAATCGATTCACTAACTATGACAATCGGCCAAAACTGCCACTATTAACACGAAAACGCACGGGAACCCTAAGTGCATCCCCGAATAATCAGTTTGCAAAGGTACATAATTTATTTTAATGAACTTTGATGAAAAGCCATAGCTAACTCAAAATCAATCGTTATTAACTTTGTTTATGATAATTAACAAGTAATAACACATTGATAAATCCATCAAGAAATGCAAACTTACTCTGTTAAGACTTTTCCGTGAAGCAAAAAGATTTCTGATCAACCGTTAGTACGGTACTTATCCACCTTTTTCTTGTCCAAATCAGCATCAAAGAGTTGCCGATGCAGTTTATCAAGATTATAATCGACAACAAATTTCAACTTCTTAACTGGAGCATGGTGGCAAGGAAGATAAAGTGATTTCGGCAGATAGATTCCATATAAAGTCGCATTATTGTCAAAAGTACTAAAAAAGTGCCCCTGACCACTCAGAATCCACATTTCAGCATTGAAACGATTTTTCCTCTTTTCCTCATTCAGCACCGGCAAATGAGTCAGATATTCAGAACGAGCCCACCAGAAGTTTCCCGAATAATGAGAGCGAAGTGTGTAAGGAGGGTCCATTTTCGATGCCCCATAAGTATCATAGCCGTTCATTAAGACATTAACAGCTACTTGCCATTTATCAAAAACGAAATACTCCATCATCTTACGCCATGCCGTTACATTGCGTCTGAATTTCTGATAGCCACCGGAGTTATTCCCCGTTGACAGCAAAGAAATACCCTTAGTGTGAAAATAGTAGACCAGACCATTGTGATTCCTGCAAAGATCCTGTATGAAATTCAGGGCAGGAAACTCAAACTTTTTTTTATTCTTCTCTACTGAAATAAACTCCCATTTCTCATCAGAATCAATTATTGAGCGAAGCTCCTCCATATCACTGTCTTCAGAAATAATGCAACTGACGAACAACTTTTTCGTAACATCCCAGAGTCCGGAGGATTTCAGACTCTCCATCTGCTCCTTGACCAGATTCTGCCATCCATGAGCACAGAATATATGATAGACCCCATATATCGGGGGAACATCCTTCGGAGGACAATCCCAAGGAGTCAGATCATAACGTTTAAAAACATGAAAAGCAGAGTCGTATAATGATTTTAGAGACATTGTTGCTAATAATTGAATTTGGTCACAAAATTACATATTATTCTTTGAACATCAACGATTTAATTGTAAATTTGCAAGAAATAAAGCATTAAAAATGAACAAGGATAAAACCGTCTCGGTCATTATATGCACATATAATGGAGAGAAATATATAAGTGAGCAAATTGATTCCATATTGAAACAGACCTATCCTATCTATGAACTGATCATTCAGGATGATGGCTCCGTTGACTCTACGCCTGAAGTTTGCAAGACTTATGCCAAGGCCCACCCTTTCATCAAGTTTTATGAGAATCCGCAAAGATTAGGATTCAATGAAAACTTCAAAACGGCAACAGCCAAAGCCTCCGGTGACTATGTAGCCTTGTCCGATCAGGATGATATCTGGTATCCTGAGAAAATAGAAAAACAAATGGCTGCTATTGGCAATCATGATATCTGCTTCTGCTGCCATAACCGTGGAGTCACTCAGGGCCACAGTGTCTACGTGACTCCGCAATACTCACCCGAAGCACTCCTTTTCAATGCCTTCGCCGGACACACAATGCTTCTTGAACGCCACTTTGCACAAAAGGCAGAAAACTGGTTAGGATATATTCCTTATGACTGGAGCCTCGCCATTCAGGCACAACTCCAACGTGGTATTGTCAGGGTCAACGAGCCGCTAAACTGGCACCGCACCCATAAAGAATCTACAGTAGCAATGGAACAGAAGAAATTTCATAAAGAATTCAATCACAAACTCACCTATCAACCTTATATCCAGGGATTAAGGAATTATCATTTCCTCCAGCAAAAAGACACATGGGAAGCCCTTTACAAGCATATTTACGCATCAACTTCAACAGACTTCCTGCCACTCGCTCACAACATGAGCAGGCTAATGCTTCAAAAAAGTTTTCCGGCGCTCTTGCATCTGTGTTGGCTGTGTATGAAACATAGACGCACTATCTACTATAACGGTAATGCTAAAGGAATCAGCGGAACAATCCGAAGTTTCTTTTATCCTTTCATATTTTCCTATAACAACATTCAATATGACATCTGTGCATCCAAATCTGCCAGACAACAACAGACTAACATACTTACTGCTCACTCTTGATATCACACAACTTACATATCTTTTTCCTTCATTGACTGCATCAACCGTTCAAACATGGTTTTCAAATCATATTGTGGTTTCCATCCCAAAGCCTGGATTTTACGAGAAGATAAGCGTAATTTTGTAGCAGGAGGATATCCCATATTCTCATTCAGTTCAACTACAGGCCTGATTTGAGGATTAAATTCCCGGCAAAGGAATTTTGCCATATCGAGAATCGATATATATGTTTGTTCATTGGCTACGTTATAAGCCTCCCCATCCCGGCCATGCAACAAGATATAAAGAATTCCACTCATTGCATCCATGGTATAGCAGTAGCAGTGCTTAACCTCACCTGTCGTATAGAGGACAATATTCTTTCCTTGCATGATATTCCGGGAGAACTGGGCAAACACACGATGATCATCTTTCGATACTCCTGCGCCAAAGGTCTGAGCCAATCTGGCAACCTTCACCGGAATCCGATATTCTTCAGCAAATGCACGGCAGAAACATTCAGCCGTCCGCTTAGCCATAGGGTAACTGCTTCTTACTGACATAGGATCCAGATAACCCTGTTCTTCTTCAGTCAAAGGTTTACTGTCATCAAGAACTGATCCGTAAACCTCCATAGAAGAGATATAGACTAATGAACATAAAGGATTCTTCCGGGCAAAGTCCAGCACCTTTTCTGTTCCATTTACTCCTGCCTGCAAAGTTTCCACAGGATGTTCCACAAAATATTTTGATGCCGTAGGACTGGCAAAATGTATAAGATAGTCAGTAGAGGGAGGATTGAATAAAGCAGTAGAGGCAAAATCACAAACATAATAAGCGAGGATATTATCAGGCCGGCCAAACATCAATTGAGCTTTCTCCAAATTCCTGACCACTGCAATAATCCGGAGATGAAGTTGAAATCTTTCATTTAAAGCCAATAAGCACCTTACCATACAAGAGCCCAACAAACCTGTAACCCCCGTGATCATAAAGGATTTGTCCCTCAGTTCTTCATAAAGCGGAAAACGTGAAGCAAAAAGGGTTATATCTTCTTCTAAAGTTTTGTTCATATCCGTAAATCACTAACTTTCATTTTCACTACTACTTTCCCTGTCTTTCCAGCCAACTATAGAATACCAAATATCTGTTGGTCTTCATGCACCTTGATCATTGCCCGCAAGACGAAATAGTCCATAGGAGTCGTAATCTTTATATTTTCCATGGGACCTATTATCATGCCAAGTTTGTATCCATAGGAACTCATCATGGTACAAGAGTCAATAAAATCATGCTGTCCTTCCCCTCTTGCCCGTTGATGAGCGTCCAGAATATCCTTCAGGTAGAAACTCTGGGGAGCTCTGGCAATCAGAGAATCGGAACGTTTCGGAATCTCAATGAGATTATTTTTCTGTCTCACGATGAAAGTTTCCATTGCAGGAACACAAGTAATGCAAGATCCACATGCTTTCACCTTATTAATATTATCAGTAATCGTCTTCTCTGTGATTAACGGTCTCACCCCATCATGGATAAGCACGATATCATCAGTTGATTTTGAGATCTCTTGAGCTGCTTTCAACGCATTGTAAATAGAATCCTGTCCTGTCGCCCCACCCGGAACGATCTTAGCAACCTTGGTGATTTCAAATTTACGCAACTGCTTTTTAAAGAAAGGTATCCAGTCCTGAATACAAGCCACTACAATAGCATCAATCTGAGGATGGTTATCAAACAGTTCAAGTGTATAAATAATGATGGGCTTTCCATTCAAATCCAGAAACTGTTTCGGTCTGGACTTAGTATGCATCCGGACGCCCGACCCTCCGGCAAAGATAACTGCTATATTCATAAGATTAATATCTTTTATTCATCAATGATAATATCTACTTTATGACGGTCACGCTTATCCACAGGCGGAAGATCCATAAAGTTGCCATAAGCAACACAGCAAAACTGATTCGGTTGCGCCGGGCCTTCAAAGTGATGTCCTTCAAATAACAGATCTTGATGAGGAACCATATATTTTTTAGGATGCCGCTCATAAAACCAGGCTCCATAAGAATGCATGCAAGACTGAGGATCTCCAAACAAATGACCGAAAAGCCTAAATATCGGAAACAGAATATGGTGGAGTATATTATAAGAAAATTGGGCTATATATGGATGAACACCGGCAAATTTCAGATTAACGTTAACAGACATCTTACCAGCCAGTCGCTGTAGCCAAGGAATCATGTGGTCTTCATAAGGGAAAATATCAACATGTAATCCATTGAACTTCTGGGCTTCAAAACTTCTGCGATCCTCACTATCATCAGCCTCATGACTGACTGTATGACTTTTCAAGTCTCTCAGCATGGCCCATTCCTTATAGTATCCTTTATCAGTTTCATTGTCCTGCAAGACAAACTGAGGGTGAGGATGATCTTTCAAATAACGGCAAAGACGCTTAAAATCTTTACGAGCCACCACGAAATCCACATCATCATCCCAAGGGATAAATCCACCATGGCGAAGTGCCCCTAGCACATTTCCTCCATCCAGACGGCAGGGTATTCCAATCTTCTGCGCGGTCTGCTGCAGATAAACAGCCATATCAAGCATCCTCAACTGTGCCTTTCTAAGCACAGAACCATCTGGATTATATTTTCTTCGAAGATCTTCTTCGGTCTCACCTGTATTATATACTTTCGGCATCAAATAGTCATTTTAATCTACTATGCAAAGATAGTATAAAATTTGCAAAGCCCCTCTCCCTTCTGAAACTTATCATTATTACTATCCCAAAATTACCAATCTACCTGTTTGAAAAAGGCAAGTATTGCAACTTAACAGACATTGGACCGATTGGCTTTTTTATCTCAAAACCATTTTCAGATCAGTTCACTACCACCGTAAAATTCCACAAGTCAGACACATCCTAACCTATAGGATATATTTAACTCTTTAACTTACCCAGAGATAAAATAGCTGCTATTTCTTTTGCACAAACCCGGTCATTATAGTATTTCTCTGCCAGAAGTCGTCCCTTATGCCCCATCAATGCAGCTTCTTCAGGATGGGAAGCCATATAGTCAATTGCCCTAGTCCAGCCCTTATCGTCACCATAATCTACCGTGATGCCACATTCCTCTTTTTCTATATCCATAGGCATCTGAGCATTTCTGCTACAGATTACAGGAATTCCTAAAGCCATGGCCTCAACAACAGTAGTCAATCCAACGGTATAATTGGATTCCCTGCAGCAGATGACGGCACAAGCAGACAGATACACCTTCCGCGCAAGAGGATCAATAACATTACCGGAAATATAATGCACTCTGACATTAGAATGCAAAGACAAGGAATTGAAAAGTTGTTCATAATTGAATCCTCTATCCACTTTGCAGATATAAATATCCAAGGATTCCTTAGTCCGGTTAAAAGCATTCACCAATGTCGGCATATCCCGGAGTTCTTTACCGGTAGAAACAAATCCCCGGTGACATACTTCTGGCATTGAGCCCATCAACCGGTCATAGAACTCCAAGTCAGCCCCCCAATGTACAACATGAGCATGATCAGGACGGATCTTCTTTGTTTTCAAGGAATCATCAATCAGTTTCTGCGAAAAAAAGACAGTTTCATCCAGTCCTTTATAGAATATTCTAGCCAAAGCTTCCCGGAAAGGATTACGAGCTGTCACAGCAGGTTGATGATGCCAACAGATGATGGGATGAGGGAACAACCCAACAGCACGCAGAAAGATAATCAGCTCCAGTCCACGAAATGTACTTGCATATACAGCATCATACCTCTTACGTTGCCGCCATATCACCCAAGCTGTATGTAAAGACAATTTCCACCGGTAAGGTGTCAACACAGGCCGATGGTAGATAACTTGAATACCTAGTTCGGGCAGGTGAGTAGCACCATAAAGCAGGTGGCCGGGCAGTAATCCCTTCTTCCATTTTTCATAAAATGCAGAGGCAGGAATATTATGATAATAGTATACTGTCATTCATTCTTCTTAAAAACCTAGATTTGAACATCAAGCATTATGATTGCAAATACATTTTTATGCCAGAATGCTCTTTTTTGCAAAAATACTGTTTTTTCTTTGAACTTTAATGATTAAACACTACTTTTGCATATTCATTTATTGATATGATCCAATGAGTTCTCTCAAAGAAAAAACTGCCTCTGGCCTTTTTTGGGCCGCCATGAACAACGGTTGCATGCAGATTCTAAATGCCGTTGTTGGTATCTTTCTGGCCCGATTGCTGCTACCAACAGACTATGGGCTTATAGGCATATTGACCATTTTCAGTGCTATTGCGACAACACTACAGGAAAGCGGTTTTACGTCAGCATTGACCAATAAAAAGCACGCGACAGACAACGATTATAATTCTGTTTTCTGGTTTTGCAATATTCTGGGTATTCTGCTCTATATCATCCTCTTTTTCTGTGCGCCACTGATTGCAGATTTCTTCCATCAACCCAGATTGATCCTACTTTCAAGAGTAGATTTTCTATGTATTCTGCTTTCCGCAATCGGAATTGTACCACAAGCTTATCTGTACAAGAATCTAATGATCAAACAGACTACCCTACTGAGAGTTTCTGTTCTGGCTCTATCAGGTGTTGCTGGCATTATCATGGCTTTCAACGGAATGGCTTACTGGAGTATTGTCACACAACAACTGATTTATGTCGGTCTGCAAAGCCTTGGGAAATTCTTTCTTATTCCTTGGAGACCTTCCTTCCACATTAACTTTAAGCCAGTAAAAGAGATGTTTGGCTTTAGTAGTAAAATCCTTATTACTAATGTTATCGGACAAGTCAGTGCCAATATTCTAACCGTCATTTTCGGACGAATCCTGCCAGTCAGGACAGTAGGGAATTTTACTCAGGCCAACAAATGGAACGGAATGGCTTCTTCTACTGTCTCAGGTATGATCGCACAGGTTGCCCAACCCGTCTTTTCGTCTATTATGGAAGAGCAAAACCGCCAGTTAAATGTTCTACGGAAGATGATGCGATTTACCTCTTATCTGGCCTTTCCTGCCATGTTCGGACTAGCGATTATTGCACCGGAGTTTATCATTCTACTGATTTCCGATAAGTGGGCAGACAGTATACCTATCCTTCAGATTCTTTGCATCAGCGGAGCCATAGCCCCCTTGTACCTGCCGCTACAGAATTTGATTATCAGTCATGGGCGTTCCGACTTATTCATGTGGGTGAGTATTGCTCAGATAGTGATTCAGTGTGCCATAATCCTCGCATTTGCCCACTACGGCATATTGATTATGATAGCCATATATTCCATTTTCTATATGATATGGATAGTTGTCTGGCAACTACCTCTTAAGAAAATAGTAGGATATACTTTCTCCAGCCTTCTGCAGGACACTATTCCATTCATGCTCTCTGCCCTCATCTCCATAGGCTTTGCTTATATCGCTACCATAACATTTCATAGTCTTATCATCCGGCTGATTATAAAAATAATCATCGCTGCCGGTATTTATTACCTGATAATGAGATTCGCGCATGCGAAGATTCAGAAAGAATGTTTAAACTATCTATTTCATCGAAAAAGAAATTGAGGGAAACATCCAGCATGAACAACAGACTATAATAAACAGAAGAAGTAATCACTCCGGTTCTTCTGTTATTATCTATTGCATCCCATGAAGCAGATAATCTGCTATCTGAATGCCATTATAGAGCCAAAGATACCCTGTCAATACAATCAGAAGGCCTCTTAACATGGTCTTTGGCCTGTCCTGCAAACTTTTTATGATAAAAGCTATGGCAACAGGAATGATAAAGATCCACCCGGACGTCATTATATACACTTCGCCAATACCAAATCCCATAATCAGATGTAAAGTCACATCACAGATAAACCAAGTCAGCAGCATCTGCATAAATCTGGAGTGTATTCCAGAAAATATTCCACAAACAAACAGACCTACTATCAATCCTTCAACGATATAATTTAATATCCAGTCGTATTCTACAAAAACCGGGCGATTCCAAGACAGATCCTGCATCAGATGCTGCTGATGCAACTGAATAGATTCACCAAAGAAGTTCTCTATCAAAGTTTCCACACGTGGAACAGAAAAGTTCATCAGACTCAATATAGGTCCCTTTTCTGTGGACATGACATCATGAGTCCTCAGCCATTGATTACGTTCTTTCTGATGCCTGATTATATTTACAGAATCCTTTTCCATCTTGGCTACTTCTATCTTATGAATAGCTGCTTTTTGAGGAATCTCTACAGAGTGATATAAACAATACTGTATACCTGCGAGAAGGATAAAAGGAAGAAGGATTCCCAGAAAGACAGGTTTGTGGTCAACAAATCTCTGCCGATTTGTGAAAAGGTCAGCCAAGATAGTTTTCATACCATTAGAAAGGGAAATTCCTGCGGTAAAGAACAATAAAATAAAAGATTGCCAGATTGACATCAATTTACCATCCTTTATCTTCATCCCTGCAATATAAAGAGTCATAGTCAATAATGACATCGAAATGATAAAGTGATCCGGTACCATAGCTGGTATCAGAACATGAGCAAAAGAGAACAAGAAGAGTGTAAGAATAAGAGAATCCAACTGACTCAGTTCCAAGACCTCCCGAAAAACCCTGAATATAAAAACAGAAGAATAAATAGCACAAAAGATGACCAAACCTGCAATGAGAAATACAGCCAGATTGACTCCAGTCATCCCGATCAGCCAATGGTTGACCAAATAAAAGGGATAAAGAACAGAAAGAAACAATGGATGGCGAGCAGTTTCAAAATGGACTCGAAGGGCAGAAGTAGTGATCCATGACCAACAGTCATATCCGGACATCTGAAAATGCTTATAAAAAATAGTATAGAACCCTCCATGAGCTCCTATGGTATAGATTCTAAAATGACTGGCTATTACAAGGGCATTGAAAAAAGCGAAAACCAAAAACATACCCAAAGTCAGCCACCGTTCTTCTTTCCGTATCTTAAAGATTCCGAGTTTCTTTATTATTACAATCATTAGAGGCAACTCAACTAATCCTGATCAAGATTCTATTTCAAATAATTTCTATCCATCTTATCCAATCTCTCAAGACAGATAGGAATATATCAAAATGACATTGTGCATAAACAAGAAAGCAGAAACGCAAAGAGTCAACACTCTCAAGCCTATACGTGTTTTTCCTTTCAACATCTTGAACAGATAACCTATAACAATCGAAATAATAAAGAGCCAATGCGGGCTCATAATATAGATTTCATTAATTCCAAAACCCAGTCCAAAATGAATAGCAAGGTCAAAAGCAAAGAAACTTAAGGCCATCCACATCATCCGACTTTTCCGGCCAAACCATATACCTAATCCGAATAGGATTACAACCAAGCCTTCTATGACATAGTTCCACCAATGACTGTAATGAACGATAACCGGCCGGGAGTCCAGGACATCTTCCAATAGATGAGAAGGATGCAACTGTATCGATTCACCAAACAGATTTTCGATGGCTGTCTGAACACGCGAGGTGGAAACATCAGTCCAACTTAAGAAGCCATTATGTCCAATCGGTTCCCCGGTATGTCGTGAACTTACTGAGTTTTCAGTTTTCAGTATACTTTGTCTTTTCTGTTTAACTAATAGAGCCTGTATCCCGCTCTCTATAGCTTCTGGGTTCCGCAACGAAGTTGTGTCTCGAAAACACTGAGCAGTCTTCATATTTTTCTTCTCCTGAAGACGTTCCTGTCTGTCTTGATGCATTTGTTCTTCAGGAATGACAACCAGGTAATTCTCCAGACAGGCAAGACCAAAAATAAACAGAGAAGGCAGCACAACCGCTACAGAAAAGTATTTCGGTGAAAAGAAACGTTTCTTATTTGTAAATAGTGCAGCCAAGAACACCTTAACCCCATTATTCAAAGACACACCCGCAGTCGCGAAAAACAGCAGAAGAGTCTGCCAGATCTTCAAACGTCTCCCATGCTTCATTTGTAATCCTACAACATATAGAGTAAAAGTCAATAAAGCCATTGATATGCCAAAATGATCAGGAACCATAAGAGAAACCATCACATAAGCAAAGGAATAATTTAGTAAAGAAAGGATAAGTGTATCTATCCGTGACAATCCAATGATTTCCCTGAATATACGATACAGGAACACGAAAGAGTAGACACCACAAAGGACAAGTATGGCCGCAACGACAAACTGCACACAATTCACACCTGTAATCAATATCAGGAGTTGATTGACCGCATAGGGAATATACATAAAGAATGCGAGCAGAGGGTGTCGATGAACATCATAATAAAGATCCCATGAAGAAACTGTAGCATAAGTCAAAGGATCAAAACCAGATATATGAAAATCCCTGATGAAAATCCAACGGTAATTTCTGTGCAATAACGTAAAATCGTTAAAATAATGATGTATACACAAGAAATTCAAAAATAGCAGTAGTATTAAAAGCACCAATGAAGGCAGATACTCTTCCTTACGTAACTTAAATATTCTGAAATGCCGCCATACAATCTCTACCGTCTTTTTCATCACTATTGAAACCTATATAATTTTTTAGACCGTTATATCAAATTTACCTTACTTTTCAATTAATTCTCAATATATCTCCAGTTCATTTACCTCAACATATATTGAGTAATGAGTATGCCATTGGAGATAAACAAATAGACAGCCAGCACTCCTATAAGGCCGAACACAGACCAGCGGGCCCCTTTCAGCCTTTTATTGACAGTTTTCACCAGATAGCCAATAGCTATAGGAATGACAAAGATCCAATGAGCTGTCATCAGATACACTTCGTTGATGCCAAAGCCAAGCACCATGTGAAGTGCCATATCCAATCCGAACCAACTAACCGCTAACCATAGGAACGGAGAACGACGGCCACACCATATTCCCCCAAGAAATAGCAGTACCAACAGCAATTCTATGACATAATGGTATCCTTTCTGATAGTGTACGATCATCGGTCGGCCAACGAACTCATCCTCCAATAAATGGCTATGATGCAACTGTATTGATTCGCCAAACAAATTTTCCACTCCACTCTGCCAACGGTCTGTAGTCAGATCCGTCCAACGCATAAATTCGCCGTTTGAGATAGGGGCCCCCTGTATTAATCTATGTGGAACATGTTTAGAAGGCACATTCACATGATTTTCAGAAATCCGAGCAGAAGAAATCTTCGATTTCGCGGCACAGTCCAGATGGCTAGTCACAGTAAGATGAGCTATTGAATCTTTCTTTATTTTTTCAACTTTCTTTTTCATTATTGCAGCATGACGAGCCGTCTCTTCAGGCCAAACGAGATAACGGTATTCAAAACGGCAAAATACCCAGATTAAGATCGCTGGTACAATAACTGCAAAACAGAGATAACTCCAGTGAAAGAACTTTTTGCCATTCACAAAGAGTCCTGAAAGAAAAACTTTCAATCCGTTATTCAATGAAATTCCTCCCACAAGAAGAAATAGCAAAATGGTATGCCACATCTTCAAAGGTCTGTCGGATTTCATCAGGATCCCTGATATATAGAGTGTCAAAAGCAGAGCGAACAAGGAGAATATAAAATGGTCAGGGACCATACTTGACAGCATGATATAGGCAAAAGAAAAAAGCAAAGCAGTCAGTACTGTGGCTTCAGGCCTTGCAAGTTCTATCACTTCCCGAAATATCCTATAAATAAAAAGAACAGAGTAGAACGCGCAGAACACGACCATAGCCCCAACGACAAACTGCACACAGTTGATGCCTGTAATCACCATCAATCCACGATTGATCAAATAGGGAATATACATAAAGAAAGCCATCAAAGGATGTCTGTAGACATTATAACGTGCTCCCCAATGGGAGACAACATCATAAGTGATCGGATCAAAACCAGACACATGGAATCTACTAATAAACAGATGCCAATAATCATTTTGTAATGGCGTAAAAACGCCATAATACTTGCAGATTGTCAGAGTGTTCAAAGCAATAAAGAAGAAAAGAGCAACCAACGCTAATCCTTTCTCTTCCTTTCTGATTCTGAATATATTCAGCAGCTTCTTCATATCCGACTGCAAAATTAATACTTTTTAATTAAAAAGAGGGGGAGTAGAAGAAATATACTTGAACATATATGATAATCTCCTAAAACAGGAACAGGAATAACTAATGATAAAATGAGGAAACAAGAAAGTATTCAAGAAGAAGGTAACTTTTCCTGGTTCTAAGTCAGGAAAAAGCGTATCAACAAGAAGTTGGTCGGCACACATATACAAAACATGGGAATCGGTGCCCACAGATGTCCCATTCCTATCCATAGAAAGAAATTGAAGGTGACCATCTGCAAGAAATAGTTAATGACATGACTAAAGAGAAATCCTGCACCCTTCTTGGCGTTTGCCTTCACATGAAAAGTAAAATGAGTACTGGCTATAAAATTAAAGACAAAGCTGATCAAATAAGCTATTGTCATTGCTACCGTTGGCCATAGGTGAACATGTCCGGAAAGACCTATTATATGAATCAATATCCAGTAGACACCATACTGGATCAGCGTTGCTGTAAGACCAACAATACCAAAGCGGACAATCTGCCCGATATTCTTATGCTCTTTGTCATTCAAATAATGAAGTCTATCCTTTATCATTATAACAACTATTTCTAAATGGTTTAAAGAAGCCTTTATCTGCAAAGTTCAGCATTTCCCGATCACCACGACTATCTCCAAAAGCAAAGATTTCGTAGTCCTCTCTCCTCCCCTTTAAGACAGCTCTAATACGATTGACTTTCTCCGGCCCAAAACAGTTTTTTGTTTTAAATCGTCCCGTAAGTTTACCATCAACCACCTCCAATTGAGTACCGATAACAGTAGGTCCGTTGCCTACAAATGGCCTAACCCATGAATCAGGGCTAGCACTGACCACAAGGACTTTATAACCTTTCTGCAGAACTTTATGGAGTTCAAGGACAGCTTGCTTACGTAACAGACATGAGCGGTCCTCGGCAAAAGCCAGACACATCTGGTTAAAGGTTGCTTCTTTTACCCCTTTATATAATAAAGTAAAGATCTTCTGTTTTACCTTCCAATTCGGATAAAGATGAAACTTCATCAAAATCAACATGGGACTATAAGCAAGAAAAGCCGTCAACATCAGGAATGTACCCTTACTATATCGGATAAATTCTATCAGCGTATCTTTTCGGGTCAATGTCCCATCAAAATCAAAACAATAGACCTTCTTCTTTTCTATCATGTTTAAACATTTTTTACAAGAATGAGGACCTCTTCTCCCTATCCAAAATAAATAATCAACAAGAAGGCAGCGAGCCAAGCTATAATATCTAACTGGATGAAATGGTCTTTAAGCAAGATCTGAGTGGGATCACCACTCTTCTCATCCACCACTGTAATCTGAATATATCTTAAAAGTCCTAATAATACGAAGACACTTGTCAAATAAAGATGATCCGTATGAAAATGCATCATAACCTCAGGACTCACCGTATACATGATGTAGCATACCAAGGTAACCGAAGCGGTTATCGTAATCGCCTGATTGATGAAAGTCAAATTATAGCGACTGGTATTTTTTCTCGGAGCTTCACCTGTCTTCTTCATCCTAATGACATCATCACGTCGCTTGGCAAAACTCATGAAAAGTGTAATCAAGAAGGTCATAAGCACAATCCATTGGCTTAATTCTATACCCGCAGCATTACCTCCGGCTAATAGCCTGAGGACAAAGCCAAAGGCTACCACACATACATCAATGATTGCATATTGTTTGAGTTTCGCACAATATGCCAGATTCATGAACCAATAAAAAAGAATGACAATACCCGTCCGGAGCCGATAATGGGGCAATAGCAGCAAGATGAAAAGTGAAAAGAAGAACATCAGGAACATCATCTCATACGCATGACGGGCACTGATAGCTCCTGAAGCTATCGGGCGATGGCACTTTACAGGATGATGACGATCATCCTCTGCATCTTGAATATCATTGAAACAATAGATGGAAGAAGCAGCAAGGCAGAAAGATACCGCCGTGATGGCACTAGCCCATAAGTCCTGAATATTAAAGAGGGCTCCCCCGAAAAATACAGGAATAAAAACAAACAGGTTCTTCAGCCACTGTTGGGGTCTGATTAATTTAAAAATATCTTTCATATATGAATACGACTTTCAATCCTACGAGTCATCCATCCTAAAACAAAATGAAGAATCCAAGAAAGCAGAAGAGTAACGACAACACATAAAAGAAATGTAGGCCAATAGCTCCATGAATCAGGAATATACACAAGTACAAAATGCAAATGGATGAGATAAGCCTCCAAACTTAAGGTGCCTATCTGACGAAAAAGAAGATTAAACCACTTTGGAGTTCTGCGAAACAGACGGTTAAGCAAAAGAACAGTGGTCACGGTCAAAGGGATGTAAAGCATACGCTCCACATATAAAGGAAACTGCCCGTGCAAATCCTGTTCAAGGAAAATGCTAGACAGTAAAGTCATCAAAAACACCAGCATGATCATCCAAATAGAAGCACCATCTAATTTTTCTTTTTGTCTTACCTTCTCCCCCATATCAATACCAATGAAGAAAATAGGCATACGGCTCCAGAAAATCTCCAGATGGCCGACAAGATGATGAATAGGCGGTATATATTGAACAAGAATGCACCATAAGATCATAACGACAGGTAACCATTGATAAATGGGATGACGCTTGATCAACTCCATATAAAATGGTGCAAAGACATAAAGCACCATAATAGCCGGAATATACCAGAAGGAAAGTTCATCATGCAGCCAGAATCCACTATTGATAGTTATCTCCCCTATCAACCACATCCATTCATGAAAACTACCACCATGAAAACGTGGGATATAAAACAAACAAGCAATAATGAACCAGCAAGGATAGACACGGAAAAAGCGACGAAGATAGAAATGTTTAACGGAAGGCGTCTTAGACCAAGAGAACCACAGGCCGATACCACTGAGAAACAAGAACATATCCACTCCGATATTACCAATTCTCCTCAGGCCGAAAAACAGATCATAACGTGGCAGACCAACATGGAAGAAAATTACGAAGAGCATGGCCATTCCCATCAGCTCATTCCGATAACGGCTGATATTCGCTAATTCAATGTCTTCTATTTTCCACTTCATCTCGATTTTCTTTAATCCGGTCATATCTACAGAACAGGCTTCGGAATCTTCTTCATCATCTGGTTCCATATCCAGGCCAGACCGATACTGGCTATGATATATAAAAGTAAACCGGTATAAAGATCACCTTGCCTACTAATCGGAATAAATATTTTTCTTGTAATAGGATGACAGACAAAAAGTGCTGCACTTATTTGACCAAACCAAGCCAGTCCATGATTAATAATATCCAGATGACAATATCCAAGCACTTTTACCAATGCAATGCTAAAGCCGCAAACCAATACAGGCACAAAAGCCCACGTAAAGAAATTCAAACTGAAAATATAAACAAAGACAAATGAAAGGACCAGCACAAAACCATCAAACTGACATCGTCCCATCCTATTTCGCCAGGTTGCTATCTGCCTCTGTTCACGGGCAAAAAGCAATCCACAACAGAAAGGAAGCATACTGCCCATAAAATTATACCGGTACCAGTTAAGTGCATCGCCCTCGGGATTAAACAGAAATTGACCAAAAGTACAAAGTATCAAAGCTATCAAGACCCACCGGTTTTTCCGTCTGTAAAAACATAGGCGATAAACAACATAAAGTTGTAAAAGCATTCCGAAAAACCAATAAGGTCCCGGCCAGATGACCTGATCCGGATGAGGAAAGAAATTATTGAACAATCCCAATTGAGCAATAATATCCATAACCTGATAATGAAAGGATCCCGGCGTTATTTGATCAACGATGACAAAAGCTATAAAACCAGCAATCATCATTCTGAATAGTTTCAGGAAATGGTAACGAAAAAAAGGAGCTGATTTCACATAAGATACAGGATGTGAGGCATCATTGTGTTCATATTTCATTACTAGCCCATAGGCACTCAAGAACAAAAAGATGGGCACCCCATAGTGTCCGAAAAAAGACAAGAAATGTATCGGCAGTTTCCCATCAGGATTCAACAAGGCACGGTTAAACGCATCAACATTACTTTGGAAATACTGGTATTCATTTTCCCGAGTAATGCCTGGCAGCCAATGACAATAGTTGTGCAGAAAAATGCCGATAATAGCAAGCCCACGTAAGGCATGGCATTCCGCACGAGAAAGTAAGTCTTTCGATTCTATTCCAATTTGATAATGCGATTCCTTCATACTTTTAGTAATCCAACAACTTTTTGTTATATAATTGCAATTCTAATAGTTAACTAAGCAGACCATTCAAATTCCATTTCAGAAATCATGGCAAAACTGGTCCTCATTATCCATTTTTATTCCTCCTAATCCGACAATCAATTATGAGGCATCGCTTTCTGCCTTAATTTGTCATAATCAGTTGTGTTCTTCAAGATACGTGATCGGTTCTCATCATATTCAGGACTAAGGAGATTATATTTTGCATGATAATATTTCGTATGAATACCTGCAAGGTAAAGCAACATGTCAGGTAATGCATCTGTCATAAACTTGCGATGACGAGCTTCGATCACTTGCTGGAAAATTTCCGGATTGTGTCGGATATAATCTTTCGAGCAGTAAATCCAAAAAGGAATTTCGAACTCATAATGTGCCAGAGGCCAGTTGATTACGGACGAATGATTACGGCAGATGAAACCACGATTGCCCTCATAGCATTCTTCACCATGATCCGGCATATAGATAACAATAGCATTCTGATGAGCAAAACGCTTGACAATCTGATTTACGATAGAATCATTATACAGGCAAGCATTATCATAATAACTCAGCATCTTGCGTCGTTTCGGAGTCAGGTCAGAACGGACATCATCATATTGGGAAGCAAAGAAATGTGTCTGATTCTGGGGATAGCGATCCCGATAACTTACATGTTGCCCGATAAGATGAAAAATAATAAGATTATGTGACAGTCGCTTAGGATTTTTGGGATCAAAATTAAAATTACGTTTTTCCAGATCCCCGTCATAATCAGAAAGGAGACCAGAATCATACTGATGCAACTGAGAATTTCTTGTGTCGAATTCCTTATGGCTTAAACCTGGATGGTTCAAGAAAAAGCCTCCGCTGAAGTCATAAACTTCCTCATGTGCTTTTGGAAGGAACTGGTTTGTCAGAAAAGAAACACGATAACCAGCCTTTCTGAAGATCTGGGGGAAGAGGGGATAATCACACCATTCACCTTTCTCCCCGACAACATGCATAGAGAAAACGTTTTTAAAGACATAACTAGTCAAATTCCAACAGGTAACGACATCATCGTAATTAATTAACAGACCTGATTTTCTCAAAGCGATCTGACGTGGAGTCGTTGGCATGAAATAACCATCTAACTGAGCATGTGCTTTGCCATAGCTTTCTCCGATAATCAAGACGATATTCGGAGATGTAAAAGAACAACTGTCTACCTTTACATTTTCAGAAGCCCTAATCAACTGCCCGAGTTGCTTGCCAGCCAGATGATTAGCATAGAGGCTGAACACCAGCCGCGAAATAGGCGTATAGAGTTGTGCATGACAAGGTTCTGCCAATGTATGTTCGACCTCTCCGATTGTGTTCCCTGAAAAAAGATGTGCAATCGCAACTTTGTTATCCGCACTGGAAATTCCACTCCAGACTAAAAGCGCAGCAATTACAGTTCCCCCTACAGGGCAAAATACAGGAGCACATAAATATAGTTTCTTCTGCCAACAGCTTAATCGAGTCCTTACATCAGAAGGAAACACTTTCAGAATTTGATGTCTGCAAGCATAAGCAACATGAATCAACATAAGCAGGAGAATCCAACCGACCTTGCTAAAAATAACATCTAAGGAAAACAAGGAAGATATTGCTTCTCCAGCCTCTCGCCCATTTGTCTCACCTATCAACATCAAGATAGAAGGATTGAGCGTAGAACTGAAGTCCACGAAGCAATAAGTATCAGCAAGAGCTGTAAAATAAAGGATAAAATATAAGATTCCTCTAACCCATCGGCGTATTTTTAAAGGAATCAGTGCCAAAATACAACATAGCACATATAGATCAAGAAAAAGCTCTGCATACGACTCTACAGCCACGCATGCACCTCTATGGTCCGGCAGCACACAAAAGGCGCACACCACACCAAGAATATACATAAACACAAAAAATCCCGAATTTGCCTTGATAGGATATAGTATGTTACCCATCACACAAGCAATCCTTTTTAAATATCTCATTGAGAATCCGCTATTTAGCCGCAAAGGTAATTTAATTTAAGGAGAGGACAAAATTATTTTCTGTTTTTCATGCAGCAAAGAAAACTATGAGATTCTATATTCCGTCTCTCATCAAAACACAATTTACAGCTCTTCATACCCCGTCCTGATAATCACCATTTTTGACCATTTCTTCAACTACAGCCTTAGGAACAAGATCGTCAATGGATTCATGATTCTGAATACGACGACGAATATCAGTACTACTGATATGAATAAGCGGAGCATGCAGGACACTAACATGAGGCGGAAGAGATGGTTCGTTAATCGTAATGCCTTCTCTGGGATAAACACAAACGGGGTAATTCTTCAAGATATCTTTATAATGATACCAATCATGAAAATAGGCCCAATTATCCCCACCTACAAGTAGAGTAAACGACCGGTCAGGAAAATCATGGCTAAGTTTCTGTAAAGTATTCCAAGTATAAGACGGTCTCGGAAGATAAAACTCATAATCTTTAGCTACCAACCCTTTTTCTCCATTTAAAGCCAGCTGCATCAGACGAAAGCGCTTGTCATCATCCAAGAGTTCTTCCTGCTGCTTCCATGGATTCTGAGGTGAAACCATCAGCCACACCTCATCCAGTCCGGCTCCTTTCAGAAATTGACGGGCCAGTTGAATATGTCCGTTATGAATAGGATTAAAAGAACCTCCGTAAATTCCCGTCTTTAATTTTTCCATATCAGTTTTCCTGTCAGGATCATAAGAAAAACATCTTATATTATCAGGTCAATAAATATAAATCAAGTATCTTACTCCAGATGATAGTATATCCATTATGAGACAACACCAACAATTCTTTAAGAGATCAAGTTGAGAGGATTCAAGGATTCTCCTCCCCAAGAAAACGGCTAATTTTTTGATACACTTCCGTTTCCGCATCAGCAAGAATATCATTAACTATAACGTGATCAAATTTCGATGCAAAAGTCAACTCATAATCAGCTTTCGATAAACGCTGTTCAATCACCTCCGGTGTATCCGTATGACGGCACATCAAGCGACGACGGAGTTCTTCTATCGACGGTGGTTGGATAAACAAACTTAAAGCCCGCTTTCCATAAAATTTTTTAATATTACACCCACCTTTTACATCCACATCAAAGACGATATTCTGCCCATCTGCAGTTTGAGACTCAACCTGAGACTTCAAAGTACCGTAAAAACGACCGGGATAGACCTCCTCATATTCAAGAAAGTCTCCATGAGAGATCTTTTTCCGAAACTCATCTGCAGTCAGAAAGAAATACTCGACCCCATTTTTTTCTGTTCCACGCGGTGCACGACTAGTACAACTTATCGAAAAAGCCAAATTAAGTTCGGGGTGTGTATCCATAAGGTATCTTACGATCGTACTCTTTCCGCTCCCACTTGGAGCGCTGAAGATAATCAGTTTGCCTTGTTTCATTGTCATCAGTTTAATTATGGTTCAGACCTATAACTTATTTTACCCTGGCCTTTGCTCATATAATGGCTTATTTGATACTTAAGGCTCAACAGACTAATCCCTGCTGAGCCTCAATATTATACTTTCATTTTTTAATTTCATTCATAAAGAAATCCGATTGCCATTTTTTCTCGGACACTTTACATTCTATAGTGCATTAAGCACCTGTTCCTTGATTTGCTCAAGTTCATCTTTCATCTTAACCACGAGGTTCTGCATCTCAGCCTGATTACTCTTAGACCCTGTAGTGTTAATTTCACGTCCCATTTCCTGAGCAATAAAACCAAGTTTCTTTCCTACCGGACGGTCTTCGTTCATCGTTTCACGGAAATACTTCAAGTGATTAGCCAAGCGCTGTTTCTCCTCACTGATATCCAGTTTCTCTATATAATAAACCAACTCCTCTTCCAGGCGATTATTATTATATTCTACTCCCGGAATTTCCTTCAGATGCTTGATAATATCTTCTTTGATTTTTGGAACACGATTCTTTTCAAATGGTTCAATATTAGCAAGTAACTTTTCGATATTATCCACCTTTTCAGTGAATTTTTTCTGAAGGGCAGCCCCCTCCTGTTTGCGAAAATCGATAAGATGCTGCAAGGCTTCCTCTATAGTCCTTTCAGCTACATTCCATTCATCATCCTCAAGGTCATTCTTATCCGGCTTGGTGGTGACATCCGGCATTTTAATCAAGACGGAATACCAGTCTTCCGGCTCAGGAATTCCTGTATTTTTAGAAATCTCCTTGATTTGCTTATAATAATTTTCGACAAGGAGAGCATTGATTGGAGTTGCCTCAACGATCGTATCCTGTTCGATCCAAATAGAAAAATCTATTTTACCACGCTGCAAAGCTTTACCGATAATCTGACGGATCTCCATTTCCTTCTCCCTATAAATCGGAGCAATGCGTGTAGAGAGGTCAAGACTCTTGGAATTTAAAGATTTAATCTCTACATTAATTTTCTTTTCCCCATAGATTGAAACGGCTTTGCCGTAACCGGTCATTGACTGTATCATACTTACTTAGCGTTAATTTTCTGCAAAACTACAAAAAAATCAGGAAAATTGATTAACTTTGTGACCTAATTAAGAAATTATTTTATCTATGTCGTGCATATTAAACATTGAGACGAGTACAAAATTGTGCTCAGTAGCAGTTAGTAATGATGGCGAAGTTATCTTTAACGATGAGGACTGTAGCGGTTCGAATCACAACGTAAAGCTTGGCGTATTTATAGACGAAGCTTTATCTTTCATAGATAATCACGCTATTCCTTTGGATGCAGTAGCGGTTAGCGGTGGGCCTGGATCATACACAGGATTACGCATCGGAACCAGCATGGCCAAGGGTATCTGCTATGGACGCGGCATTAAACTGATTGGTATTCCAACACTTGAGGTTTTATGTGTTCCTGTTCTTCTACAGGAAATGATTTTGGAAAAGAATGCTTTATTAGTTCCTATGCTTGATGCTCGCAGGATGGAAGTTTATTCTCAGATCTTCGACCGTTCCTTAAAAGAGGTAAGAGAAATCCAGGCCAATGTTGTCACACAAGATACTTACAAGGAATATCTGGATAAAGGACCAGTGTATTTCTTTGGCGACGGAGCCGCAAAGTGTATGGATATCATCCATCATCCCAATGCTCACCTCATCAAAGGGATTGAGCCGTTGGCCAAGAACATGCTGCCCCTAGCAGAAAAGAGAATTGCCGAAGAAAAATTTGAAGATGTCGCTTATTTCGTACCCTTTTATCTAAAAGACTTTGTTGCCACCAAACCTCGCAAACTGTTGTAAGAAGGCAGTATGATGCGATACAGCAAAATGCCACGGTACAAAAAGAAATATACTACTCAAGGAAGAAACGGCCCAAGACGATTATTATGATAAGTAAGATAGCAAAGATGAATTTAGAAGGATTAGATTACAATACTCAGCGCAATAAACTTATTCTGCCAGAATATGGAAGAATCGTCCAAAACATGGTGAATTATGTGATGACAATCAAGGATCGCAAAGAACGGCAAAAATGTGCTGAGACGATTATTGCTATCATGGACCGGATGTATCCTGAGAGCCAAGATACAGAAGACCATCAGCATAAACTTTGGGATCATCTCACTTTAATGAGTGGATTTAAGTTGGATGTCGATTATCCTTATGATATTCAAGAAGCCAAGGATATGGTTTCTTCAAAGCCAAAGTCACTGCAATACCCGATGAAAAAGATACCGGTGAGGCATTATGGAAGTCTGATGTTCGAAACGTTTCAGAAATTAAAGGAAATGGAACCTGGTCCTGAACGCGATGAACTGACCAGGATTGTTGCAAATCAGATGAAACATGACCTCGTGCAGTGGAGTCATGGCTTGAGTGATGATGAGAAAGTTGCATCAGACCTAGCTGAATATACAGACGGAAAAATCAAACTCGACCTTACCAAGTTTGAGTTTGATCACATTCCGACAAAAACGTCTTCTGGGACCAATACTAATAAGAAAAAGAAAAGATAAGCCTATGGAATCGTTCATCATCGAAGGTGGTCATCCGCTGAAAGGTACGATTACTCCTCAAGGTGCAAAGAACGAAGCTTTGGAAGTGATATGTGCATCTCTTCTCACTTCCGACCCAGTAAGAATTAAGAATATCCCGGATATACTGGATGTAAATAATCTCATCAAGTTATTAGTCGATATCGGTGTAAAGGTAACACAAAACACAAGACAAGACTATACTTTTCAGGCAAATCATCTTAATTTGGACTATCTGGAAAGCCAGGATTTCGTTAGCAAATGCTCCAAACTCCGTGGAAGTGTCATGATGATAGGTCCTCTTCTTGGCCGTTTTGGAAAGGCAACCATTGCTAAACCAGGGGGTGATAAGATAGGACGTCGCAGATTGGATATCCATTTTCTAGGCTTCAAAGCTCTTGGTGCCAATTTTGTTTATGATGAAGGGCGGAACATCTTTGAGATTCAAGCTCAAAAACTCAAGGGTACATATATGCTTCTCAACGAAGCTTCTGTAACTGGTACAGCAAATATTATTATGGCTGCAGTTCTTGCAGAAGGGACTACCACTATATATAATGCTGCCTGTGAACCCTATATCCAGCAACTCTGTCATCTACTCAATGCCATGGGAGCCAATATTAGTGGTATCGCAAGCAATCTACTTACAATTGTAGGTGTAAAGACTTTACATAAAGCCAGCCATCACATCCTGCCGGATATGATTGAAATCGGTTCCTTTATCGGCATGGCCGCCATGGTAGGTGAAGGTGTACGAATCAAAAATGTATCTTTACATAATCTAGGAGTTATTCCTGATACATTCCTTCGCATTGGCATAAAAATCAATGTTGAAGATGATGATATCGTGATTCCTCAACAAAGGCACTATGCAGTAGACACCTTCCTTGACGGCACTATTCTAACCCTTAGTGATGCACCCTGGCCTGGACTTACACCTGATTTACTTTCTGTACTCCTTGTCGTAGCCACCCAAGCACGTGGTACAGTACTAATCCACCAGAAAATGTTCGAAAGTCGACTGTTTTTTGTAGACAAGCTGATAGATATGGGAGCCCAGATTATTCTATGTGATCCCCACCGAGCTGTCGTTGTCGGTCATGACCGGAAGAAACAACTCAGAGCCGGGCGCATGGCAAGTCCTGATATTCGCGCAGGAATAGCCTTGCTGATTGCAGCTATGAATGCCAAAGGTGTCAGCCGTATTGATAATATAGAACAAATAGACCGTGGCTACCAGAACATCGAGCAACGGCTAAATGATCTAGGTGCTAAAATTACTCGTGTCGTAGAATAGACAGCAATAAATAATCAGACGAACAGAGTATTCATTATGAAAGAAGATGAAGTTTTTTATATTGGACGATTAGGAAAACATCACGGAGTGAAAGGAGAAATCACATTCTTTTACGAGGATGATGTATTCGACCGTGTCAACACAGATTACGTAGTCCTCAAGATAGAAGGTATCTTCGTGCCATTTTTCATAGAGAGCTACCGCTTTCAAAATGAAGAAATGGCATACATCAAATTTGAAGATATTGATACCCTGGAAGAAGCTTGCGATTTAACAGGCTACAGCGTTTTCTTCCCGAAGAAACTGGCCGAAGCTATCGGAGAGGCACCCTCAAAAGCAGAGCTCTCCAATTATCAGTTGATTGACAATCATACTGGCCAATCCATTGGAACGATCAAGGGAATAGACGATTCCACGACGAATATTCTGTTTAAGGTAGAAACTCCGCAAGGTAAAGACATACTAGTCCCTGCTGCTGAAGATTTTATAAAGAGCATTAATCCAGACGAACATATTATACGCATTAATTTGCCAGATGGGCTTTTAGATCTTTAGAACCAGCATGTTACTGATAGAAAATATTACGCTTTCTGATCTGAAGAATTCTTACATTATGTTTTGAAGCAACATTTGTATGATTCATAATATCGTATTGAAATGAAAAAACAGCAAATATGTATTCTCGGTTCCACGGGAAATATTGGTAGTCAAGCGTTGGATGTTATCCAGCAACACCGTGATCGCTACGAGGTTTATTGCCTTACCGCCAATCATTCCGTAAAGAAATTGGCAGAGCAAGCACACCAATTTAATCCCGCTGCCGTAGTCATCGCTACAGAGAGCTATTATGATCAACTCCGGGAGTTGCTTGCTGACCGTCCGGATATTAAGATTTATGCAGGAAAGGAAGCGCTGAAAGAGATCGTAGAAGCTGATCCTATTGATACCGTATTGGCAGCAATGACGGGATTCGCAGGTCTTGCACCTACTATCCATGCTATCAAGGCCCATAAGAAGATCTGCCTGGCAAATAAAGAGACACTTGTCGTCGCTGGAGAGATGATCTGCAACCTGACAAAAGAATATCATACTTCAATCCTTCCGGTTGACAGTGAACATTCTGCTATTTTTCAAAGTATTGTCGGAGAAGATCACAATCAAATTGACAAGATTCTCCTGACCTGTTCCGGAGGTCCTTTCAGGCTCTATACTCACGACCAACTCAGCCAAGTGACTGCTACACAAGCCCTAAAACACCCAACATGGAATATGGGAGAAAAGATTACTATCGATTCAGCTTCTCTGATCAATAAAGGTTTTGAAGTGATGGAAGCTAAATGGCTATTTGGCGTACCTGCTGACCGGATACAAGTCCTTATCCACCCGCAAAGCATCATACATAGTGCCGTACAATTTGCTGATGGTGCCATAAAAGCTCAACTTGGAGTACCGGACATGCGACTGCCCATACAATATGCATTTTCTTTCCCAGAACGATTACCCCTCAATGGAAAACGACTTGATTTGATTCAAGTTGGCAAACTTGAGTTTTTTGCTCCAGACGTCAAGAAATTCAAATGCCTGGCTTTAGCCTTTGAAGCCATTCAAAAAGGAGGAAACATGCCATGTATTCTCAATGCTGCCAATGAAATCGTAAATACCGGTTTCCGTCATGGCAAATGTACTTTCCTGGAGATGGCAGATATCATAGAAAAGACTATGCAAAGTGTTTCCTTTGACATTCATCCCGATTATAATGGATATATAGAGACCGATGCAGAAGCACGTAAGATTGCCACTGAAATAATGCAGCATAGTTCCTAATCCAACCAAGGAATCATAAGAAATGGTAAATGCAAGCAGAATAATCTCATCCATCTGATTTTGGTGGTTAAAAGAAAATGCAAAAAACAAAATAAAACTTTTATAAACAGAAACTCGATGAAGAACGATTACAGATAGTAAAAATCTCTAAGAAAAAACTAAAAAGCCTTTTAAAGGATTCACAAAGATATCCTTTTAAGGAGAACAATAACAAGTAAATCCTTTTAGAAAACAATGGAAATATTTTTGATCAGATTGCTCCAGTTTATGCTGTCAATCTCTCTCTTGGTACTACTTCACGAGCTCGGTCACTTTACTGCTGCCAAGATCTTTGGCGTAAGAGTACTGAAATTCTATCTTTTCTTCGATCCTTGGTTTCATCTCTTCGAGTTTAAACCTAAGAACAGTGAAACTACCTACGGAATAGGCTGGCTGCCACTTGGCGGATATACGGAAATCGCTGGGATGGTCGATGAAAGTTTCGATACCGAACAGTTACATAAACCAGCCCAACCCTGGGAATTCCGAAGTAAACCTGCATGGCAGCGTCTCATCATCATGGTTGCAGGCGTATTTGTCAATTTCATATTGGCTCTATTCATCTATTCGATGATTATGTTTTACTGGGGAGACACCTATATCGCATCGAAAGATATGACATACGGATTCCAGTTTAACAAAGAAGCAAAGTCGTATGGGTTCAAAGACCATGACATTCTTTTAGGTACAGACCTTGGAACTTTTAAGGATTTCAATGCTGATTTATATCGTAATCTCAGTAAGGCAAAAATATGCTATGTTTCGCGTCAAGGGCATAAAGTCAAGATTGCTCTCCCAGGAGAAATGAATATGCTGGAGATGCTCAAAGCCTCCCCACAATTTGTCCGTCCCTATTATCCTGCAAAAGTAGATAGTGTAGCTAAGGGTGTTCCTGCTGAAAAGATAGGGATGAAAAAAGGCGATGAGATTTTAGCCATTAACGGAAAGAAAGTAGAGACGACTTTCGACGTAACAGATATCCTAAAGGCAAAAAGTCAAGATGTCAACAAAGGTATGTCTCATCAAGACAGCGTCAACATACTTACAGTCCCTATTATCTTCCGTCATGCTGGCAGCGCAAAATCCGACACCACACAAGTTTTGCTTACAGGAGATGCAAAACTAGGTGTAATCTTTGCCTCACCGACAATCAACAAATATAAAGAGACCCATATTTCCTATCATTTCTTTGCCAGTTTTCCTGCCGGTATAAAATACGGGTGGGACGTATTAAAAGGTTATGTAGGCGACATGAAATATGTCTTTTCTGCTGATGGGGTGAAAAGTCTCGGCGGTTTCGGTGCTATTGGAAGTCTGTTTCCTCCGACATGGAACTGGTATATGTTCTGGAAGATGACCGCATTCCTTAGTATCATCCTGGCGTTCATGAACATTCTGCCGATTCCTGCACTTGATGGTGGGCATGTCCTCTTTCTCCTTTATGAAATGATCACTCATCGCAAGCCAAGTGAGAAATTCCTGGTCAGGGCAGAAGCAATAGGAATCGGAATATTATTATTATTACTGATCGTGGCCAATTTAAATGATGTACTGCGATGGCTGGGAATCATGTGACCAAGCAATTGTAAGACTTACCACATACATTCTAAATAAGTGATATGCATGGCTAATGCTTGAAAAAGAGAAAAAACATATCACCAAGAAGAATGAGGTTTATCATACCTCAGACATGTAAAATCAACAGAGTCAAGGGTTTATCGCCAAACAAAAAGTGAAATACCCTTGACCCATTTTTGCTGACATACTCTGTATAAGCCTGACTAATATCCTTCGGCTAACGTTACCCATATTGAAGGATTCCAACCAGGACCTATAAATTATACAATGGTAGGCAATATGTTGCTGAGAGGATGCTGCTGTATTTATGAGTATAGATCACAATCTATTTTGAAGAATAACAGGCAATACCTTTTTCCGGAATGTTCTTGATATAGGTAACTTATATTTCCCTATGCCAATCATGTTGCCTTCGACAAAGGATACCTTTTCAAGATTTATAATAAACGATTTATGTATTTGTAAGAATATATTGTCCGGCATTTTTTCTAATATTGTTTTTATAGTAACATGGGTCATAATTTTGCTCGTTTCCATTTGAATAGTAACATAGTTTTCCACACCCTCAATAAATAAAATATCATTAAAAAACACTTTCTCGAGTTTCTGATTGGTCCTTACATAAAAATAGTTTATCTCCTTAGCTGGATTTTTCTGACTACTAATAACATCATAAGCTTTGTTGACAGCCTTCAAAAATCGCTCAAAGGGAATAGGCTTAAGCAAGTAATCTATGACATCCAGATCATAGCCCTTTATTGCATACTGTTCATAAGCAGTAGTCATAATAACCTTAGGAGGATTAGAAAAATCTGAAAGAAAATCGATGCCTGACATATATGGCATTTCTATGTCAAGGAAAAGCAAGTCTACAGGCTGAGACTTGAGCACTTCATTGAGTTGTAGAGCATCTTCGCATTCTGCAACGACTTCCAAGAAATCCACCTTACCAATATAACTCATGAGTCCCTCACGAGCTATAGGCTCATCATCTGTTACAACACATTTCAGAGTCATCTTGCAATTTAATCTTTAATTCGGCGACAAACGTATCACCAGATTTATTCGTTATTAATTCATATCTTTCAGGATACAGCAATTCAAGTCGTCTTTCCAGATTATCCAAACCTATACCTTTACGTTTTGTTTTTAATTCTATATCATGCGGAATAGAATTAGTTACTTTAAAATATAAACAATCACCTTCAGGTCTGGCAATTATTCTTATCCAATACTCTCCTCCTACATATTTTATTGCATTTTCCACAAAAGGAAATAATAATAAAGGATGTATTATACATTCATTCAATGAAGAATCAAGAGAAACATCCAATATTAATGATTTCTTCATCCTTGCTCTTTGGAAATCAATGTATGTAGATATAAAATCAAATTCCTGTTTGACAGAAACAGGGGTATTTACATCGTATAATTGGTATCTGAGTAAATCCGTCAACATCTCTATGGTTTTTCGCGGTGCTTTGTTTTTTTCATCTATCTGAAAATAGATTGTATTCAGTGCATTAAACAAGAAATGAGGTTGGAACTGTGCTTTCAAGAATTTTAATTCTGTTTGTATCTGGACATTCTTTACTTCTTGAACATGCAACTTTTCACTAATATAAGCATCCAGAATTTGTTTTCCACGAAAGAATGAAAAGAATATAAGTATAATAAGCGAGAAAATGACATTGGCTATTACAAATACCGCAGCATTTGGAGGTTCTCTTGTCAGATAATGAATTAAGATTAATCCAGGATTAATCACGAAAAAGCCTATAATCAGTATATAGATATACTCAACAAGCAACTTCTTGATATTAAGTTCATTTATTGGTCCTCGTCTTTTAAGAATCAAGACCATAATAGTTTGAAGGACATATCCAAATACTATTGTAAATGTAATTTCAATAAGATTGACACTAATAGGTCTTTTCCAAAATTTATACCCTATCTGTACGTCTGTAACCAATCTAATACATATAAGTACCAATAAAGCGGCAATAACAGGAGAAAGCCAAAACTATATAATATTACTTTTTTTCTTCATATTATTACATAAAAGGGTTCTACAAAGTTATTCTTTTTGTATCAAAAATATCTTTATTTTGAGAACTTTTTTTAATCTTTCCATTATTAAACCTGAACACGAATGATACCCCTATTATACAACGATCATTATCTCTTTCTTTTGTCCTTACTGATGTACCTTTTACAACACCTTTTATCCTCTCTTGGTACGAATAAAACAGGTCATTTGAATACAAACTCAATGATGCTTTTCCATGAAAAAGATTCTTTCTGATTGTTGCAGAGAATCTCCACATTGGCAAAAGGGTAATTTGCCCAACAGGCATTTTACTATTATAAAAGCCAGATAATTCAGCTGATAAGTCATTAGTTATATTTATCCGATTATGGATATTAAACATAAGGGATGTGCCCTTATTAGTTAAGGAAACATTACCATCCATCCATTTATAATCTTTCCGGACTAATATCAGACTCATACTTGTATTTAATATTTTACTAATATTGATGTGACCAACTTGCATCCTCACTCCAAATGAGTTATTGTCAGACATGTTATCGGGCATAATATAAACCCGTTTACTACCCTTTGCTATTTCATAGCTTTTGACGATAGCTTTATCTATATGATTATAATAGAAATCTAAAAGATAATTGTTACGATAAATATATGACATATCGAAATTGTTAGAGAATTGAGGTTTTAATGCAGTATTTCCCTGTTCGTATGTATAGGCATCGAAGATATAAATAAAAGGATTCATATCTTGATAATTAGGTCTGTCTATTCTCCGATTGAATATGAAATTAATCAAATGATTGCTTGAAATATTGTAGCTAACATTTATATTAGGGAAAATATTTGTATATAACTTTTTATATTTCAAGTTGCTGAGAGTTGATAAACCATACTGATATTCTTTGATATTCGTGTTTTCGACACGTAGTCCAGCTTCAATCTTAAATTTATTAATTGAAGTTTTACTATTGAGATAAACTGAATTTATGTTTTCATTATATTGAAAGGAACTACTCAATCCTGTATTAGATACCCATTTGGCATCTTGTCTATCAAAATAGTCAGACGTATTATCAACTCTGGCGAAAGTCGTTTTTACACCACTTTCAAACAACAACTTTTTTGACACTGGACAAATAAGGTCTGATTGAGCAGTAAATACATTTATCTTTCCATCTTTTAAATCCTTTGAATAAGACATAGATGGAATAGCATCACCAGAAATATAAAATAAATCGTTGTGAAGCTGATTCTCCTTTACCGAGTAATATAGATAGCCCATTGACAGGTCCAACTCTTTGCCAATATTATCTAAGCCACATCTTAAGTTGATACCTGTTCTTAAATTATTTGTCCTATTTACATTATTTGTTGAAGAAGTAAGTGCAGAATCTACGATATTAAATGTAGAAAAACAAGAACCCATATTACCACTAATATTGTGTTTTGACGAATTACCAGTAATATACCATTCAATAGATGTATTAGCTGATCTATCATAATTTATACTGCCGTTATAATACAGACTATGATCGTTTCTTAATCGATACGAATTCTGATTAAGAATAATATGATTACACATTAAATAATCATAATTTCTATTGATTTTCAATTTATTGAAGTTTTTCCCCAGATAATAACCGCACATCCCATAAAAATTAAATCTCCCTATTTCGCTATTAAACGAAATACTGTTATTTGCTCTCCCATATTTGCCTTGTTCATAATTTGAATTTACAGAAATTTCAGAAGCTTTGTGCATTAACTGTTTGGTTCTTATGTTTATGATGCCAGAACTTCCTCCAGCATCATACTTTGCTGACGGATTAGTAATCATCTCTATTTTATCAATTGAAGATGTCTGCATCGACTTCAAATAGTTCACAAGTTCATCGCCAGTCAGATATAAATCTTTACCATCAACCATCACTTTTGTTTGTTCCCTTCCGTTCAAAGAAACAGAACCTTTGCTGTCAATAAAAACCCCAGGAAGACTCTGCATCACAGTATAAGCATTTCCACCAGCATTAAGGATAAAATGAGATAAATCTACAACGAATCTATCAGCTGCCACCTTAATTGCAGGCTTTTGAGCTATAACCACAATGTTACCTATACTATAATCTTCTACCTTCAGATTAAATGTTTTTAAAGACAAAGTCTGACCATCAGTTAATGAAATGTCCATCTTTTCTTTCTTATAGCCGATCATCGTAACTTGAAGAATATACTTACCTGGTTGAATTCCATCCATCAGGAATTTTCCGTCCTTGTCACTCAAAACAACTTTAATAAAAGAGGAGTCCTCTTGAGATAAAAGTAAAACAGTTACTCCTTCTATAGGCACAAGACTCTCATCTTTTACTTTACCTTCTATAATACAATTATGAGGAGCATTCTGCATTGAGAGGCAAAAAAATGAAATAATTACCATAAGAAGTCCTAATATATTTCTCATAACTTTATTTATTTATGCAAAAATAAAAAAACAGATAAGAACGATAAACTTTTTTTGACGACCTACATGCTATTGTTGATGAAATGCATCTTACCATAAAAATATGCTCTTCGATATTATTTTGTGATTGGTTTATCTAATAGGTACAAGTTCTCATACCTATCTTACGAGACAAATTCCACAGAATCCAGTCGACACACACCATATTTACTTTTTTTTATGAATTTAAAAACAAAAACTCTCATATTTATTAAAATATGATGCAAGATGTAAAATATTCAGGAAAATAAAACATATTTCATTAATTTCACATTGCAATCCGGAAGTTTATTTGTACTTTTGTATCCGATTTGATAGAGAAATTAGCAAAACCCGAATTATATGCAACAAGTAAAGAGAGATGGATTGTATGATGCCGCCAATGAGCATGATGCTTGTGGTGTAGGCATGGTAGTAAATATCCATGGGAATAAAAGTCATGAGTTGGTCGACAACGCCCTGAAGGTCTTGGAGAATCTTCGTCACCGTGGTGCAGAAGGTGCTGATGGAAAAACTGGTGATGGTGCCGGGATTCTGCTCCAAATCCCTCATGAGTTCATTCTTCTTCAAGGTATTCCAGTCCCGGAAAAAGGTAAATATGGTACAGGATTAGTTTTTTTCCCTAAAGAGGAAAAACGCCAACAGGAAATCCTCGCCATCATGATTGAGGAAATTGAGCGTGAAGGTCTGTCATTAATGCACCTGAGGAATGTACCCACCAACTCAGATTGCCTTGGTGAGGCTGCCACAGCAAGTGAGCCTGATATCAAACAAGTCTTTATTACAGGCGTAACAGATGATAAACTCGATTCTTTCGAAAGGATGTTATACATCATCCGAAAAAAGATAGAACGTCGAGTACCTGACAAGGACTTCTATATTTGTTCCTTATCAAGCAAGACTATTATATATAAGGGTATGCTATCGAGTCTTCAGTTACGCCAGTACTATCCAGATCTAACCAATAATTACTTTACCAGTGGTCTGGCATTAGTACATAGTCGATTCAGCACGAATACCTTCCCTACATGGAGTCTGGCCCAGCCTTTCCGTTTTCTTTGCCATAACGGAGAGATCAATACAATCCGCGGTAACCGAAGTTGGATGAAAGCTCGCGAATCAGTTCTTTCTTCTAAAGTTCTCGGCGATATTAAGGATATTTCTCCTATTCTACAATCTGGGATGAGTGATTCTGCCAGTTTGGATAATGCACTTGAGTTTTTTGTGATGAGCGGATTGTCACTACCGCATGCTATGGCAGTTCTGATTCCTGAGAGTTTCAATGACAAGAATCCCATCTCTGATGATCTAAAAGCCTTCTATGAATATTACTCTATCCTGATGGAGCCTTGGGATGGTCCCGCAGCATTAATGTTCAGTGATGGTAGATACGCAGGAGGAATGCTTGACCGCAACGGACTCCGTCCTGCCCGCTATGTCATTACGAAAAATGACACTATGGTAGTATCCTCAGAAGTAGGTGTGATGGACTTTGATCCGAGTGAAGTAGTAAAGAAGGGGCGCTTAAAGCCTGGTAAAATTCTTTTGGTGGATACAAAAGAAGGAAAAATTTACTATGATGATGAGATCAAAGAGCAGTTGGCCGCAGAGCACCCCTATCGGGAATGGCTAAAAGAGAACCGGATTCAATTGGAGAATATCCATAGTGGCAGGAAAGTTCCTAATAACATAGATCATTTGATCCGAAAAGAGATTGAATTCGGATTCGGTGCAGAAGATGTCAATGAAACCATTATACCAATGGCTACAGAAGCAAAAGAGCCTACAGCTTCAATGGGAAATGACACACCATTAGCAGTGTTGTCCGACAAGCCTCAGATTTTCTTCAACTATTTCAGGCAGCAATTTGCTCAGGTAACCAACCCGGCTATCGATCCTATTCGTGAGAAACTAGTCATGAGCCTCACCGAATATATCGGTCGTGTGGGCACCGGAATATTAAACCCTGATGCATCCAACTGCAAGATGGTCCGTCTGCCTTACCCGATTCTGACGAATGGGCAACTTGATATCCTCTGCAATATCAGATACAAAGGATTCAAAACCATCAAACTTGCAATGCTTTTCAAACGTTCAAAAGGAGAAGAGGGACTTCGAGAGGCATTAGACGATCTTTGCCAAAAGGCAGAAAAAAGTGTAGAAGACGGCTATAACTATATCATTTTAAGTGACCGTAATGCTGATGAAAACCATGTTGCAATCCCATCATTGCTGGCCACTAGTGCTGTCCACCACTATCTGATAGAAGCAGGAAAACGTGTACAGACCGCCTTGATCATAGAAAGTGCAGAAATCCGAGAGGTAACCCATGCTGCACTATTGCTAAGTTACGGTGCTTCTGCACTTTGTCCTTACCTAACCTATGCTATTCTGGATGATCTGGTTAAACGCGGGAAAATTCAAGAGAATTATGCAACTGCTGAAAAAGACTATATCGAAGCCATAAAGAAAGGATTATTGAAGATTATGGCTAAAATGGGTATCTCGACTATACGCAGCTATCGTGGAGCACAGATTTTTGAAGCAGTAGGGCTGTCAGAGAACTTACTGAAAACCTATTTTGGTACAGATATCAGCACTATCGGTGGTGTGGGGTTGAAACAGATTGCCAAAGATGCAATAGCACTCCACGATAAAGCTTTTGACAAGAAAGAAAAATACGAATTCCTGCCAAACCTTGGTGAACAACATTACCGTAAGGACGGAATCCAACATGCCTGGAACCCAGAGACCATCGCGACCCTGCAACTTTCCACACGTACTGGCGATTACCAGTTATTCAAGAAATTTGAAGATTTAGTAGATCATAAATCAAAGCCAATATTTCTCCGTGACTTTCTGGAAGTAAAGAGTGACCGGAAGCCTATTTCAATTGATCAAGTTGAATCAGAAGATCATATTGTCAAGCACTTTGTAACTGCCGCAATGAGTTTCGGAGCTCTTTCAAAAGAAGCCCATGAAGCATTGGCACTTGCTATGAATGCATTAGGTACGCGAAGCAATACCGGAGAAGGCGGAGAGGATAGTTATCGCTTTCATCATACTATAGACGGTATTAGTCTAGCTAATAAGACCAAGCAGATAGCCAGCGGAAGATTTGGTGTAACAACGGAATATCTGATAAACGCCGAAGAAATACAAATCAAAATCGCCCAAGGAGCAAAACCTGGAGAAGGCGGTCAATTACCAGGATTTAAGGTAGACCAAATCATTGGTCGCACACGTCATTCTATTCCGGGTATTTCTTTAATTTCGCCACCGCCCCATCACGACATCTACTCTATTGAAGATCTGAAACAATTGATTTTTGATCTAAAGAATGTAAATCCAAGAGCTATCATCAGCGTCAAACTTGCTGCAGAAAGTGGTGTTGGAACAATTGCTGCCGGTGTCGTAAAGGCCAAGGCAGACTTAGTAACTATTTCAGGTTCAGAAGGTGGCACTGGTGCCACACCTGCTTCCAGCAGACGGTGGGCAGGAATCTCTCCTGAAATCGGGTTATCAGAAACACAACAGACACTAGTCAAAAACGGGTTACGTTCCTTGGCATGCCTACAGATAGAAGGCCAATTGAAGACTGCACGTGATGTAATTATCATGGCACTCCTCGGCGCAGAAGAATTCAGTTTTGGTACAGCGCCATTGATTACACTCGGTTGTGTAATGATGCGTAAATGCAACAAGAACACATGTCCAATGGGTGTGGCAACACAAGATCCGAAATTGCGCGCACATTTCCGCGGGGATTATCATTATGTCATCAACTATTTTAAATTTCTGGCTAGGCAAGTCCGCGAATATCTAGCACAAATGGGTTATAAGACCCTTAATGAAATCGTAGGACATACAGAACTGCTTTCTCAAAAGAAGATTACTGATTCCAAATATGAAACTCTTGATTTCAGACGAATGCTCCACAAGGAAAATGGAGACACAAGTCTGTACTGCACCAAGAAGCAGGATAATGATCTGAACAATATTCTGGACCAACAGTTAATCAGCGGTTCACAAAAAGCCATTGAGAATCAGGAAGAAGTCAATCTTGACTTCACCATTCGTAATACAGATCGTGCTGTAGGTACAATGCTAAGCGGTATAATAGCAAAGAAATACGGAGAAGAAGGACTTCCTGAAAAGACGATAAATGTAAAATTCAAAGGATCTGCCGGACAAAGCTTCGGAGCATTTCTGGTTAAGGGCATTGACTTCAGACTTGAAGGTGAAACAAATGACTACTTTGGAAAGGGCTTAAGTGGAGGAAGAATAGCGATTGCCCCTCCCATCCGCTCCAATTATAATGCCGATGACAATGTGATTGCGGGTAATACCGGTCTCTATGGAGCCACAAGCGGAGAACTATACATTAATGGTCAAGTCGGAGAACGCTTCGCTGTACGTAACTCCGGTGCCATTGCGGTTATTGAGGGCGCAGGAGACCATTGCTGCGAATATATGACAGGAGGACGAGTTGTCGTTTTAGGAAATACAGGACGTAATTTTGCTGCCGGTATGAGTGGTGGTGTCGCTTACGTATGGGACAAAAATCATAATTTTGATTATTTCTGCAATATGGATATGGTAGAGATTAATCTAGTTGAAGAAACAAGTTACCGCAAAGAACTCCATGAGTTAATCCGACAGCACTATCTCTATACAGGATCCAAACTTGCCCGCACCATGCTGGATAATTGGAATCACTTCGTAGAAGAATTCATTCAGGTAGTACCAATTGAATACAAAAGAGTACTACAAGAGGAACAAGTAAAAAAACTACAACAGAAAATTGCTGATATGCAACGTGATTATTAATCTCCCCTTACTCTATCCTGCGCTAACTTAAGGTAAAGAATAGATTGGGAATGAAAGGAAAAAGAAAATGGGAAATCCAAAAGCATTTTTAACTATATCAAGAAAAGAAGCCGGATACAGGCCTGTTCACGACAGAATCCATGATTTCGGAGAAGTAGAACAAACTCTAAACACCAATGACCGTCAGTTACAGGCATCTCGTTGCATGGATTGTGGAGTTCCTTTCTGTAACTGGGCTTGTCCTTTACACAACAAGATTCCAGAGTGGAACGATGCCGTATACAAAGGTGACTGGCAATTGGCCTATGAGATTATGACCTCAACCAATGATTTTCCGGAATTTACTGGCAGAGTCTGCCCCGGACTATGCGAAAAAGCATGTGTCCTGAACTTGATGCTGCATGAGCCGACCACCAACCGAGAAAATGAATGTGCCATTGTGGAACATGCTTTCGAAGAAAATTATATCAAGCCTAATATTCCTATACGTAATGGAAAGAGTGTATGTATAGTCGGAGCGGGGCCAGCTGGTTTATCAGCTGCATGCCGTTTAAATCAAGATGGCTATCAGGTAGTAGTATTGGAGGCACGAGAGAATAATGGAGGTTTGTTACGTTTCGGAATTCCAAACTTCAAATTAAACAAGGATATCATTGACCGTAGAATCAACATTCTTGAGCAGGAAGGAATTGTGTTTAAATATAATCAGAAAATAGATGCCACAAAACTTCCAAAAGGATATGATGCATACGTTATAGCTACAGGTACACCTGTAGCCCGTGACTTAAAAGCACCAGGAAGAGATCTAGATGGTGTCTACTTTGCTTTACAATTACTTTCTCAGCAGAATTGTGTACTTGCCGGAAAAGAATTCGATAAAAAAGAGCTTATTACAGCTAAAGGAAAAGACGTACTCGTCATCGGAGGCGGTGATACAGGATCTGACTGTATTGGTACTGTTCACAGACAAGGTGCTAAAAGCGTAACTCAGATAGAGATAATGCCGAAACCGCCTGTTGGCCCTGAAGATCCTCAGAATCCATGGCCAAATTGGCCAAGGACCTTGAAGATTACTTCAAGCCATGAAGAAGGTTGTACACGCCGCTGGAATATCAACACTCTGGAATTCATCGGCAAAAACGGCAAACTTACTGGAGTTAAGATTCAACCGATCAAATGGGAGCCTAATCCAAAAGGCGGACGCCCGCTGATGGTACCAGCCGGTGAGCCCGAGGTAATCAAGGCCCAAATGGTCTTGCTGGCTATGGGCTTCCTTAAGCCCCAGCAACCAGAATTTCCGTCGAATATCTTTGTTGCTGGAGATGCAGCCAGCGGCGCTTCTTTGGTCGTACGTGCTATTGCCAGTGGCCGTGATATTGCAGAAAAAGTAGATACTTTTCTACAAAAGAAATAAACTTACCCAAAAGATAATTTAAGAACATCAAAAAAGGCGAATCTATGGCATACAGATTCGCCTTTTTTATATCCTTTAATTTTAAAGAAAAAGAGAAATCACAAACTTTATCCATATCTCTCATTTTACACTTTTGTAACAGGATTGTAACCCTTACTTAAACATCTTGTAATATACGTGACTTACTTTTGCAAAAATAAAAATCAAGAGGCATTATGATTACCATATATTTATGTATTCTAGTTTTTCTGCTGTGTCTGTCTATATTCGACCTGTTTGTAGGTGTAAGCAATGATGCAGTCAATTTCCTGCAACCTGCCGTAGGTGCACGAGTTGTCAAATTCCGGACAATCTTGATCATCGCATCATTTGGTGTTATTCTTGGAGCAATCATGTCATCAGGAATGATGGATGTTGCCAGGCATGGAATTATGATGCCTAATCAATTCTCATTCAGCGATGTGATGATTATCTTTCTTGCTGTAATGGTAACTGATATCATGGTCCTTGATGCATTCAACTCTTTTGGACTGCCTACTTCCACCACTGTATCCATCGTATTCGACTTGCTGGGAGGTACTTTCGCTCTGGCTACAATAAAAATGGCTCATAACAGTTCTCTTTCCTATAGTATTCTACTCAATTCCAGTCAAGCATTAAACGTTATTATCGCTATTTTTGTTTCTGTCGCTATCGCATTTTTCTTTGGAATCATCGTAATGTGGATTACACGAGTTTTCTTCACCTTCAGTTATAGAAAATACGCAAAATATTTTATCGCTATATTCGGAGGTATCGCATTTACCACATTGGCCTATTTCATTTTCCTCAAAGGTTTAGGTTCAAGCCCATATATCTCTGATGCCTCCAGAAACTACATTAACGTAAATGCGAACAGGTTACTGATATACACTTTTATCGTATCCACGATTATCATGGAGATATTCTATCTCTTGCACATAAATATCTTCAAATTTATTATTTTGATGGGGACTTTCGCACTGGCTATGGCTTTCGCCGGAAATGACCTTGTCAACTTTATTGGTGTGCCTCTTGCAGGCCTCAGTTCTTTCCAAGACTATATGTCTCATGCACACGGTTTGGCACCTACAGCCTTCATGATGAATTCTTTAATGACAAGTGCAAAGACTCCACCTGCTTATCTCTTGCTTGCCGGCATCATTATGATTATAGCAATTGGAACTTCAAAAAAAGCACAAAAAGTAATCAAGACTTCTGTAGATCTATCCCGTCAGGATGAGGGAGATGAAATGTTCGGCAGTTCTAAAGCTGCGCGTGCACTGGTACGCTTTACACAAAATACAGGAAACGCCTTAACCAGAATTCTGCCCAATAGATTCAACAACTGGATCAATTCCCGTTTCAATAAAAATGAAGTAATACTTGCAGATGATAAAGCTGCCTTTGATCTGGTCAGAGCATCCATTAATCTGGTATTGAGTGCCATGCTGATTACCATCGGCACTAATCATAAATTGCCACTTTCCACTACTTATATCACCTTTATGGTAGCCATGGGATCTTCTTTGGCAGACAGAGCATGGAGCCGTGAAAGTGCCGTATTTCGAGTAACAGGAGTCTTAAGCGTAATCGGTGGATGGTTCATGACAGCTGGAATAGCCTTCATAACTTGTGGTCTGGTCTGTCTTATCATGTACTTTGGGGGATTCCCAATCCAACTACTATTTATGGGCCTCATCATATTTCTTCTGATTCGTTCTAATCATAAATATACAGAAAAAGAAAAGAAACAAGACGAAGAAGATGATTCATTCCGTTTAATGATGCGTATAAGAGATCCAGAACTAGTGTGGGATATATTAAAAAAGCATGTCAGTCGTACACAAAGCTTTGAGAATGAGTTTGCGCTAAAAGAATATAATCAGATTCTGAACGGATTAGCAGAAGAAGATGTGAAAAGCCTCCGGCACGCTAACAAAGAGCTGAAAGTAGAGCAAAATAATTTGAAGAAATATCGACGGCAGGAGATGCTCGGATTAAAGAAAAGTCCTTTGGATATTGCCGTTGAACGGAATACATGGTTTCATCTAGGTGCCAATGCTAATCAGCAATTTCTATATAGCCTCAAACGCATGCTGGATCCTATTAAGGAACATGTAGATAATAGTTTTAGCCCGCTGCCTGCAAGTTATGTACAAGAATTTCAACCCATGAAACAGCGCATCAACAATTTGATGAAGAATACAGAAGCCGAGATTTCTACAGGCAGCTATGAAAACTACCGAGAGATTCTGGCAGAAGCGGATGGATGTAAGGATGAACTGTCTATTCTTCGAAAAAAACATCTCTATCGTATACAGGAAGGAGATAATAGCCAGATGCAGATTAATTTGCTTTATCTTAATGTACTACAGGAAAGCCAGGAATTCTTAAGTGTGATGAGACATCAACTCAGAGCAGCCAAGAAATTTATGGAAAATTAAAATCTTAAACATAAATCACGAACCAAGAAATTAAAGGTGGCCTCTTTTCTCAATAGTTTAGAAAAAAAATGACCACCTTATATTTCTAACTAACACGTATTATATTTACTTAATCAGAAACAGGAACAGCACCTGTATTTCTGACTATAGAAGCCTGTTGATAGCTTAAAAGCAAATATACGATTCATAAAGAAGAATATTCAACCCTACAAAGGAAGAAACAAACAAGTCTTATAACTCTTATCTTTAACAAAATTTCCACTTTTAAACTTACTCTAATAAACAGGTATCTCTAATAACGATTCTTAGCTAAAATTTCAGATTCTCAATCTATTATAACACAGCATGTTACCAGCATAAATAACGCCCATAATGTTAACAGATAATAAAATAATGTATTTTAAGCCATAATATTTAATAATAAGAATTTATTGTCGTAATTTTGCGAATCAAATGATACAATATCCAACTTCATACATTTATGTAGATTGGAATTAAGATAAAAAGGAAGGGAGCAAATCCAAAGAGTCTTTATTATGAATAGGAAATCCATAATAACATCTTATCCGCTCACAGGAAACAATCACGTAAAAGCACAAGTCAGAAACTTATAAATAGTAGACTATCAAGATGCAAAAAGGAAACAATTGATTTTACACCTCTAACAACATATCACAGTCAATTTGTTGTTTACAAATTATTAATTGGAGCATCATTAGTAATTAATAGATAGATTTGCATTACAAATAAAAAAAGATTGTGCAAGGTTTTCAAATAGTCTTTCGTATATTATACAGAAATGGAAGAACTAACTTCATAATTTCCATAAAGTTGGATTAAAACACATCTAGAAATGACCACAAAATTTTCATAACATTCGAATGGATAACTTTACAGAATGGTACTCTGACAAGAGGATAGAAAAGCATAATTCAAAAAGCGTCCAGGTATAAGGACTACAAATCATTCTCATGTTTTCAGAGAAAAACATGAAGAGAAAACATACCATCACCAATATTATTAATAAATAAATCGTCTGACAAATGTCACCATCTTTCATATATAAAGACAAGAAAATGAAAAGAGTATATTTTGGATTCATAATATTTATATCACTAACGATTCTGAATTCCTGTTCCAGCAGTTCAAAAAAGCATGAAATAATTGTCAATACTAAAGTTGAAAACGTGCAAATAAACATAGGTGCCATTACCAATATAACAGCATCAGAAAGTGAGCATACGCTCAACAGCATGACCACCCGTGCTGCTAATACATGCAATAACAATAGTAATGTCGTCGATGTTCCTCCAGAGATTACTTCCATGCCTGATTCTTTAACCGCATATTTCATAGCGGACGAATCAAAAGGGCAATATGTTCAAGGTGAAATTGTCGATACAGTAGTCCTGAAAAACAAGAAAACGACAGTAATAAATGGAGTCCGACAGACCAACTATACTGCCGTTGATTCGGTACCTGCCATAAAATGCAAAATATACGTAACCAACTATCATAAGATCAAGGAAACGCTATATAGTTACTTCAATGTATCTATTTACGACCTGCCTAATGCCTCTCAAGAATTGTACCTATTTGGAAGAAGTGATGATATAGATTTCTCCAGATCCCAAATGGTAGAAATCACTATTAGCAACCCCTACGCAGCCGTATGTATCAGAGAAGCTTCTCCCGTGATGAATAACCCAGTACCAGAATTTATAAAGGCTGATATTGAAGAAGAAACACTTTATTATTATAAGACTGATTCTACAAACACATGGTACTATCTTTATATTCTCTGCCCTTTGGATGGAAAAAAAAGCATCTCTACAAATACAGAAGTAAAACTTATTGGCGTTCCAGAGTATACAAACAAGAAATATATACTAGATAAGCAAATTGTAGCAAACAATGTATATACTTATACTTTTCACTCAGGATCCAGTGATGTGAATGCAGGAATCAATATTATAGCAAATGGCTTTTCAGGAACTTCAAGCAGTGTCATTAATGTCTTTGAATAACTACCCAAACCATCTCCTATAAATCTAATAACTTATCCTACCACTTTCTATTTCCTCTTCCAAGTTCTAGATTATATAAATTCCTTATAAACTTGGATTACTGAGAACGTTATATTTAACATTTCGACATATTCTTTCGAAGTGAATCCTTATATATAATAAGGTGAAAGCTTTACTATTACCATACGAAAGGTAATTTTAATATAATAATAGTTGCGTTGTGTTAAATTCAGCGAAATTTATTACTACATTAGAAAGGATTTTCCACAAAAAATCGATAACTTTACGTATATATAAAAGAATAACCCAATATTGAAATAGGAGGTTCTATGAAAAAATTTATGTTAACTTTTATCGTACTTCCGATTTTGGCAAGTTTCTCCTGTTCCGGAGAAGATGCGGTTACAGATTTGATGGGGAATTGTTCAAATAATAACAAAGTAACTATACAACTGCGAACAGGATTGGACATAACAGAACATAGCAGTTCTTTCGACAAAACTAATACTAATGTCATTTCTACACGAACCAGTACTACTACTTCTGCCAACACCTTTACTCCTACTCTCCCTAAGACCTTTAATGCCTATTTCGTAGCTGCTGAAGACAAAGGACAATATCAAACAGGGAAAATGGTCAAAGCTGTAAAAGTAAGTGATGGAGATAATGCCATTACATTACCTGCCATGAAATACAAAATCTATGTAACCAATTTTGATCTTGACAAGATTCGGGACAATTCCAAACCAGAAACTTCCTTACCGGAAAGTTCTTCCACACTATACTATTTTGGTAGCAGCGAAAAAGATTTGGAAAGTGATGGAATCACTCTGGATGTGACATTATCTAATCCATATGCAACAGTGGCAATCTGCAAAAACAGTTGTGTATCAAGTTCGCCTGTATATAAAGATAGCAGTACCTACTGCGAAAATGGAAACTGGTATTATCTCTATATACGTAATTCAGAAACGAACACTAAGATACCTGTAAAGATAGAAAGGAACATTACCACTAACTATACCCTTACAAAGAACATCTTGCCCAATCACATCTATGAGTATACCCTCTCAAGAAATGTATCCACAGTAGGAGGATCATTAAATATCACTGTAAATGGATTTACAAATACTTATAGCTCGGATATCAACCTTTAGGACTGAAAAATAACAGAAAAGATTGAAACCGGATAAATAGGACGACGATTATATTTATCATCATAATAGCAGCCCTTACCCTGAATTTCATAATAAGAAGGAGTAAGAACTGCTATTTATTGTATTATCATATTACAATACTAAAAATACTGTTAGCCTTATAAGTATTAATAGAATTCGAAGTTCTCATGATATAGGTTAAAATAGATTAATTATAAGAACTTTTTGAAGTAATTACAACTATTTTTCAAGAAATCTGTATATCTTTGCAAAAGTTTTCAGGAGAACGAGTTGTATGAGACCACAGAAAAGGGCTAAACAACGCACAAAAAGTCTAAGAATTTTAAAGTAAAGAAGCACAAAAGTGCAAATAAAAATACCAGAAAAAGGTAATAGAATTTAAAGATTCAATCAGGTCTTACATGAAAAAATTAATTCTTCGTCTAGCAACAGTCATGACCCTAATTATGATCATGAGTTCTTGCTCAAAAGATTCTGAATTTACCCCAGAGACAGAAAATTCAGTAAGTTCTTCTAACATAAAGGAAATAAGTTTAAACCTCAATGCTGGTATTGAGGTATCGGAAGAAAACAACACTTTCTCTAATAACTCAGAGACAAAAGCAAGTACACGCGCAGCCGTTTCCACTCCTGCAAACTTCAGAGCAGAACTCCCTTCTCAATTTACAGCCTATTTCGTAGCCGCAGAAGCGACCAATGAATACGCCAAAGGTGCTATCGTAAGAAAAGTGACTGTAAGCAATGGCAATAATAATATATCTGTACCTGCAATCAAGTACCATATCTATGTGACCAACTATGATCCAGCAACAGCCCCTGACGCTGATAATCACAGCAATCAAGAAAACGCTATCGAAGCCATTGAAACCAGTCTGCCACAGAACAGCACTACGCTCTACCTCTATGGGAAAAACGATGCAGACTTCAGCTCTACCACTTCAACAGCCAATGCCACAGTAACACTAACTAATCATTATGCTGCGGTGTGTGTAGCAAACAGCCATGTAGAAAGTGTAAAGCATAAAGCAGACCAGAATACCACAATATCGCAAGACACCGATTACAAACTCAACAAAGAAGGCACTTGGTATTATATGTACATCAAAGCACCATCCAGTGGTACCGTTCTGACAAACCTCGACATTATGGTAAAAGGATTCTCTGATATTACGGATGGAAAAGAATACATATTCAGTGAGAATATTACGGCTGACAATATCTACCAATACACTGTAAATGAAAAGGGAGGTCTGATCATCTCTGTAGATGCTTTCAACGGAGTAAAGCCAACTACTACTCATTATCATGTCGATTGGCAAGGTCACCTCGTTAAAGATAATTAAAGAAGCAATGAAAAGAATCATTTTCTTATATATTATCGCCGGTGCACTCGTTTTTGCATCCTGCGCTGACGACACTCCACCTACGGCTAAATATGTCACGGTCAACTTACAAATTGGAGGAGACTCTACACTTAACATATCCGGTGGCAGTACTTCTTTTGATTACAGCAGCAGTGCCAAGGAATTTATCAAGAAGCCTATTTCTGCAACAAGAGCTGTTGTTGACGGTATTAACATTCCCGATTTTGTTCCTGAAGTGCCAAAAAAATTCACGGCATATATTGTAGCCTCAGATATTAACAATGAAGGATGGATTATTAAGGAATATACTGCCGAGGTACATACAGGAAGTAATAATGTTACAATACAAGCTCCTAACCACGAAGTTAGCTATAGAGTATATGTAACAAATTATCCTCAAAATTTAATAGATTGGTACATTTGGCCTGATGCCCTTAAGCAAATGCCGGAAAGTTCTCCAACACTATATTTATATGGAAAAAGCAAATTGACTTTTACAAGTAACATTAATGATAGAGGAGTTCTGACTGGAGAGGTCAAAATGATCAATCCCTATGCCGCCGTCTGCGTTTATAAAAATGAATATGTAACTGGCGCTCCTTATGATTATAATCATACAACCACCCTGAGTGGTAATTGGTATTACTTATATATCAACTGTTTCTGGGGTTGGGCTTCAGGAACAGCTTTGACAACAATTAACGTCCCTACAATCAAAGTGATAAGAGACTGGTTGGGAACTATAAAAACACAAAATGTAATATTGGAATTACCTACTACCAGCATCACTAATAATAATATATACCAATTTTTTATATCAAAACCTGACACCATTCAGTATTAAAAAAGGAAACTACAAGGATTTTCTTTTCTAATCTCTATCTCTTTAAGTAGCGAATTCTCCTAGAATTACAAGATTCTATCGATACTTTTACTCATGATTGATATTTTTCGCAACATAACTTAAGGGAATAAATTTCCTTCAAGAAGAGCACAGTCTGTCCATTCTATCAATTTTTATCCTCTATTTCTTCTCTTCTATATCTTACGAACAAGCAGAGAGACTGCTTCTTCATGTTCTTATACAACTTCAAGACAAATTTATATATCGTACAAGACGAAATAATAAGATGCTTTTTATATTTCCCCATCTGTAATCCTGTCAACTCCTGATATTGCTGAACACTTACTTTTCGAGGATTTTCCAGAAGTTTCTGATTAATTTTATTGACTTTTTCCAAATCAGCTACCGACACGGAAAGATAAACATGCAGAGAACGGACCAACGGTAGAATATTCTCTGCATAATCCAAAAGTTGTACATCTTCCTCCTTATCAACAATGATCGAGACATTCTGTATAGAGTCAATTCTATGTGCCCCAACTGCCACAAAGACCATACAATTAACTCTATTCAATATTTCCCTGGTCTTATCCGTAATTACAATACCGGAAAGGGATAATGACTTTTCTTCTATATGCCTCAAAGACCAACGGAATAAGTTTATCTTTTTCCCTTGATGCCCATTCTGTTTTCCAATCCGTCCAGATGCAGAACCAATAAACAAATAGTCAACACCCTCTTCTTTTACCGTATTAATGATCTCATTTGTAATATTCTCTGTCAGCCTATAGTATTTAGTTATCGGTATCTGTCTTTTTTGTGATTCTGTCATAAGAGGAGTAAAACTATTATGAAAATAATGTTCTGCAGTTATCATATTAAGATCTGCATCTTGAATAAAATGAGATGCTATAATCTTCTTCTTAGAAAGACCATGACCGAAAATCAACTGGATAATTGAAAGAAAATTAAGGCCACTATAGGAATCCGCAAAACTAAACATAAGTTTTTCATGCTTTTCCTGAGGTATTTGTTTTTCTTTGGAATAAAATCTGGTCATCAGATTCAATGCAGGAGTAGTCATAAAAGTTGTGACAAGAGCCATGATAACTAGAACCGCAAAAACAGATTTGGACAATATACCCATTTCATAGCCGATATTCAAGGCAACCAGTTCCATAAGTCCTCTTGTATTCATAAGTATTCCTATAATAAGACTATCATGCCAGGATTCCCCTACTAACTTTGCCGATACAGCACAACCACCAAATTTCCCCAATACGGCAAAGGCAATAAACAGGACACATACGAGAACCATGGACCAGCTGTTTATAAGTAACACATTCGTATTCAATCCAGTATAGGCAAAAAATAACGGCAAGAAGAAGACTAAAGCCACATCCTCTATCTTATCTATCATTATACGCCTGAAGTTAAGTTCCGGAGGCATCACGACCCCTGCCACAAAAGCTCCAAACAACGCATGAATACCGATCAACTGTGTAAGGGCCGCAGACAAGATCAAAGTCAGGAAAGCAAAACTAATAAAATTCTTATTGATTGTCTCACGGTTGATATAATAAGTCCCAATCTTCTTGAAAAACGGTCGAACGGCAAGAAACATAAAAAGGATATACAAAACCGTACAAACCACAGCATATAATGAACTGATAACCGTTCCTGCTTTTGCAATGGCTATCACAACAGCCAACAGACACCATGCCGTAACATCATCATTAGCAGCCGAAGCAATAGTCAATGCACCTAAAGGAGTATCCATAAATCCTTTTTCCTGCACGATTCTGGCCAAGACAGGAAAAGCGGTAATACTCATAGATATACCGATAAACAGGGCAAAAGGAACAAATCCCGTATGCGCAGAGGCATACTCTTTATAAACAAAAAAGGAAGCTACAATGCCTAAAAGAAAAGGGGCCAGAATTCCAGCATGACTAATTACCAAAGTCTCATTAATCTTGTTTTTCAGAACCTTAAAATCCACTTCCAACCCAATAACGAACATAAACAGTATCAGTCCAATATGACTGAGCAACTTGATATAAACAAGTGAATCCTTTGAAAAAACGAGGTTAAATGTATCAGGAAAGAAATAACCAAAAAAGGACGGGCCAAGAATAATTCCAGCCATAATCTCTCCAATGACACTAGGTTGTCCTATTTTATTAAAAAGAAAAGAAAACAACCTGCAAGCAAACAGGATAATAATAATCTGTATAAGCAATACCATCAAAGAGGTTCCCAGATTTTCCTTCATTGTATGAAAGAACAAGACGAAAGATGAGGTCTCAGGATGTAAAATGTCAGCCGAAGGATGTAAAGAAGCACCACTCTTCAATCCTATAAAAATAAGAAGCCCAAAAACGACCAACATGATGATATATATAGAAAAGTCTTTTTGATTCTTTTTCATATATGTACAGTTTAAAGGTGATTCTTTGGCAAATTTACAATTTTTTTTATATTTCTTATTACTATCCGGTAATTAAATAACAAAATAAGTTAATATTTATAAGATAAAGACAGACTTCTCATATCAGCTAAGTATAAAAACTTGAGAAAAAAATGGGGGCGTACAAAAATATCCAGTAGAACTTTATATCCGAAAACACATACAAATTTCTACCGGATTCCTATAAGAAAACAAATGAAGAACTTTCTCAGATCCTCAGGAAGACACGAGAAAGCATGATCATTATGAAAGCATATTAGCCGGAAGAATTCTTTACCGCTGAATTCTCCCTCCAGAATTTGTCATATTATCAATAATCTCTTCCTTACTTACCAAATTCTGATCGCCGGAAATTGTATTCTTCAGTGCACTAGCAGAAAGAGCAAAATCCAAATTCTGCTGATTATCCCCAAAACCGTCAGCATAAGCATGTATATAAGCAGCAACAAAAGCATCCCCAACTCCCATAGGATCAACAATGGGCTGAATATCATAAATACGAGAAGTATAAAGTTTGTCTTTCTCTACGTCATAAAGTAACCCGGTAAAGATATGATGACGGCTACTCAGTTGATTTCGCAATGCAAGGACCATTTTCTTGCAAAGCGGGAAGAATTTGTGCATCTTATGAAAATACTCCAGATAAGCATCACGGTCAATCTTGAAATAACTGTCCTCAGCCATGAATGGGATTTTCTGTACGCCACTTGCTACTTCCCATTCATCCTGATCGCCGAAGATCAGTTCACTATACTGCAACATCCGAAAAAGCACATCATGGGGATCCAAACCAAATTTCCAAAGATTATTCCGATAATTAATGTCTGCAGTAATATGAACTCCCAGTTCATTTGCTTTCTTCAACGCATCAAAGGTTGTATCCATCGCATCCCTGCTGATGGCACAAGTAATACCAGAGCAATGGAAATAAGCCGCATCAAGGAGAATTTCATTCCAAGGAATCATTCCACGTTTTAAGGAATAAAAAGAAGAACCTTTCCGATCATAAACGACCATTGAATTGCGCATCGCAACCCCTCTCTCAAAATAATACGTACCCAAACGATCGCCACCCCGCACAACATGACTCAAATCAAGTCCAAACTGGCGTAGATACATCAAAGCGGCATCTCCTATCGGGCTCTGAGGAACCCGCGTGACATATTCCGCATCATCTCCAAGCATAGCAAGCGATACTGCCACATTTGCCTCGCTACCTCCATAATGACCTTCAAAACAATGTCCCTGTGTCAATCTTAAATAGCCTGGTTTAGAAAGCCTCAGCATAATTTCTCCAAATGTTACAATCTTCGTTCGCTTCATATTTTCTAAATTTTAATCTGATTTCTTGGTCCAACCCGCATCTGGTCTAAAAATGATTTACCCAAACATTAAAAACATTTATGGTCAAATCTTCTCTGAACTGAATAAAAAAGTAAAACAAAGGCTCAGTTTCTTATAAGAAACCAAGCCCTAAGAAATATAAGTTACTAACTTCTGTATTCTTCCCTTTGTAACCTTTGGAAGACAAGGAAGCCACAACCAATCAATTCTTCTGTCTATTCTTGACCAGTTCTACAGTATCTCGCGCAATAACGATTTCCTCATCAGTAGGAATAACCAGGACTTTCACCTTGGAATCAGGAGCAGAAATCGGTCCTTCTTTTCCAAGTACCATTTCCTCATTTCTCTTTTCGTCAAATTTGACGCCAAGATACTCCAGACCTTCACAAGCTCCCTGACGCATATCCGTCTGGTTCTCACCGACACCTGCTGTGAAGATAATCGTATCGACACCTCCCATTGCAGCTGTATATGCTCCGATATACTTTTTGATCCGGTAAGCATACATTTTCAAGGCCAACTGGGCGCGTTTGTTTCCCTTATGTGCAGCAGCATCAACATCACGCATATCTGAAGATACACCGGAGATACCAAGTACGCCACACTCCTTATTCAAATAATCGGCCATTTCCTGAGGTTTCTTATGAAGTTTATCCATAAGATAGGTTACTGCTGACGGATCTATATCACCACTGCGGCTACCCATCATCAAACCAGCCAAAGGAGTAAGTCCCATGGAAGTATCAATCACCTTCCCACCTTTGATGGCTGCGACAGAAGCTCCATTGCCAATATGACAGGAAATGATCTTCTGATCCTTAATGTCTACGCCTAATACTTCACAGGCACGATGAGACACATAACGATGACTCGTTCCGTGAAAGCCATAACGACGTACATGATATTTGGTATAGAGATCATAAGGAACTGCATACAAGTAAGCATAGTCAGGCATAGTACTATGAAAAGCATTATCAAATACCGTAACTTGTGGAGTATTCGGCATCAAAACATCGACAGCACGAATACCTTTCAAATGGCCAGCATTATGAACAGGAGCAAGGTCACAAAGACTTTCTATACCAGCTTCAACTTGCTTGGTAACAATACAACTCTTCTCAAACAGGTCACCACCTTGCACGATACGATGACCGACAGCGTCAATTTCGTCCAGACTCTTAACAGCTCCTATCTTAGGATCAAGAAGGGCCTCAAACACCATATTGACACCTTCTTTATGATCCGGCATATCATGCATGATCGTTTTTTTCGTACCGTCAGGCAATTTCACTTTGATAAAAGCACCATCCATGCCGATACGCTCGACGCCTCCCTGAGCCAAAACAGACTCATCATCCATATTGTACAACTTGTACTTAATGGAAGAACTTCCACAATTTAATACTAATATCTTCATCGTCTATCTTTTCATTAGTTTTTATCCCTATATTTTCAACTCAGGCATTTCTCTTTGCGTTCTGAGCCTGGCAGGAAGTAACGGCAATCATATAATAAATATCATCTACTGAACAACCACGAGAAAGATCATTTACAGGACGTGCAATACCCTGCAGGATCGGACCGATAGAGATGGCGCCACCCAAGCGCTGAACAAGTTTACAACCGATATTACCGACATCAAGATTAGGAACGATAAGGATGTTAGCCTTACCCGCAATCTTGCTGCCTGGAGCCTTGCGAGCGCCTACTAATGGATCAAGGGCTGCATCAGTTTGCAATTCTCCATCAATCTGCAAATCTGGATATTTCTCCTTTGCAATTCTTGTAGCATCCACCACCTTATCAATAATATAAACACTCTTGCCTGTTTTCTTATCCTTGGCATCCCTGGCACTACCCTTGGTAGAAAAACTCAACATCGCAATGCGTGACTCTTTGAAACCTGCGACACAAGTAGCAGTCTGGGCAGTAGTATAGGCAATCTGAGCGAGTTGGTCAGCAGTAGGATTAGGCGTCACAGCAACATCACTCATCAGAACAACACCATTCTCACCATATTGCTTCTGACTGGTAACCATCATCATTGCACCGGAAACACAAGTAATGCCTGGAGCACATTTGATAATCTGCAAAGCTGGACGAAGGGTATCACCTGTTGTACTCAGAGCACCGGAGATCTGTCCATCAGCACCTTCTGTCTTGATGATCATACAACCGAGATAGAGATTATTATGCAATATTAAATCACGGGCCTGTTCAATCGTCATACCCTTTTTCTTACGAAGTTCAGCCAGTTGAGAAGCATACTCCTCAGATTTGGGATTGTTAAGTGGGTCTACGATTTGAGCCTTAGAAATATTCTCCAATCCCCATTCTTTAGCTAAACTCTTAATATGCTCAGGATTACCGATGAGAATCAAGTCTGCCAGATTATCGGCCAAAGCCTTGTCGGCAGCCTTTAAAGTACGCTCCTCTTCTGCTTCCGGGAGCACAATACGCTGCTTGTCCGCTTTAGCACGTGCAACGATCTGATTTAATAAATCCATAGTTTGTATTTAATAATTCTTGTTTTGTATATTCTTTATATAGGAAAAATTGTTACTATTCATACCCAAAAAGACAATGACTTTTCAAATTGTCATTTCGATATTGCAAATATAGCAAAATATATCTATACAGAAAGTGCTAATGAGATAAATTTTACTAAAAAGTATATT